>JABDIV010000031.1 GCA_013003555.1 Flavobacteriaceae bacterium | reverse complement strand
AACCAATAAATATTGTTTTATTAACTTTTTATTATGATTTTTGGCATAGACTAATTCAAATAAATTATAAAATGAAAACAAAGTTTAGTGGAATTTTAACGCTATTACTGGCGTTTGTTGTGCATTTAACCTTTGCACAAGGCAAAACGATTTCAGGTGTTGTTTCGGATGCGACCGGACCACTTCCTGGGGTTAATATTATAGTAAAAGGTACATCTACTGGTACTCAAACTGATTTCGATGGAAACTATAGCATCAGCGCATCTGTAGGTGATGTGTTGGTTTATTCCTTCGTTGGTTATACAACCACAGAGCGTACCGTTGGAGCCGCTAATACGATCAATGTTGCTCTTGAAGAAGATGTTGCTGTTTTAGAAGAGGTCGTTGTAACTGCACAGGGTATCCGAAGAGAAAAGAAAGCTCTTGGATATGCGGTAAGTGAAGTTGCTTCGGATGACATTGAACAGCGAACTGAAGGTGATGTGGCTCGTGTGCTTTCCGGAAAAGCATCTGGTGTAGCAATTACTTCTCAGAGTGGTACCTCCGGTTCTGCAACAAACGTGGTTATTCGAGGTTACAACTCGATTAATGGTAGTAACCAGGCCTTATTTGTTGTTGACGGTGTGCCCTTTAGTAGTGATACAAACTCACAGGGTAACTTCCTAAATGGTAATGTTGGATCTTCTCGTTTCTTAGATCTTGATCCAAACAACATCGAAAGTGTGAACGTACTTAAGGGTCTGGCAGCAGCCACACTTTATGGTACTGCAGGACGTAACGGTGTAATCGTGATCACGACTAAATCTGGAGCAGCTGGAGCAGCTGGACCAAAGAAAACTGAGATCACAGTGAACCAGTCTTACTTTGTAAACGAGATTGCTTCTGCGCCTGATTATCAAGATAAATATGGTGGTGGTTTTGACCAATCATTCGGATGGTTCTTTAGTAACTGGGGACCAGCTTTCGCAGCGGATGGTGTTGATGGTTATTTGAATGACCCTGCCGGAATTATCCAACCTGATGGAACAGTAGAGCACCCATATGGTTCTTCTGCTTTCTTGAATAACTTCTTAGGCGGTAATAATATTTACAATAACCAGTTTACTGGTACTCGCTACGATTGGAGACCTTATGACAGTGTTGATAACTTCTTCCGTTCAGGTGGGGTTAGCAATACATCGATCAATATCAGGGGAGCGTCTAATGACGGAAATATTTCATACAACGTGAACTACGGTCACCTTGATGAAACAGGATTTACCCCTGGAAACAAAATTGTTCGTAACACCCTTTCTGTTGGTGGTCGTGCAAAACTTACGAATAACTTTACCATTCAGGCGTCGTTGAACTTCTCAAGAAACAATGTTGTTTCTCCTCCGGTAGCCGCTTCACGTGGTAACGGTACTTTGGGTTGGTCGACTTTTGGTAACGTATTCTTTACACCTCGTAACGTGGACTTGATGGGTCTTCCATTTGAGCTTCCAGAAAACGGTGGTAGTATTTATTATCGTAACGGTAACGATATCATCAACCCAAGATGGTCTGTTAAAAATGCACAGAATGGTCAGATGACCAACCGTGTTTTCGGTACAGCGTCTTTAACTTATGATTTCAGTGAAAATCTTAATTTGACCTATCGTGCCGGTATCGATTTCTATAATGAAAGAAACAATGCCCAATCTAACAAGAATGGTGTAAACTTCAACAATGCAATTTTTGGATTCTTGAACACCTGGGATAACAACGTTAGAATATGGGATCACTTTATCTCTATTGGAGGTAATTACGATTTGACAAATGACCAAAAAGTTGGATTGACTTTTACCGCTGGTGCAACCAGCCGTTCAAGAGAATTCAACCAACAAGGGGTTGCAAGTAACGGACAGATCGTATTTGGTGTGCAGCAGCATTTCAATTACCAGACACAATCACCAATCCAATTCCTTCAAGAAAGAAATATTCTTGGTGTATTTGGTGAAGCATCTTTCGATTATGAAGATATGGTGTACTTAACTGCATCTGCACGTCAGGACTGGGTTTCTAACCTTCCAACGGATAACAACAGTAAATTCTATCCAAGTATAAGTGCATCATTCCTTCCGACTGTTGCCTTTGAAAGTATCAAGTCTGATGATGGATTGAACTACTTAAAGATTCGTGCCGGTCTTGGTCAGTCTGCAGGTTTCCCAACAGGTTATCCAACGGTTAATACCGTAGGACAAAGCACGCAAGTTGGTGCAGGTGCTGTTGGTGGAGCAACTGGTATTGTAACAAATACAGTGAGTAATTTCCAGGCTAATCCTGATTTACAGCCCGAGCTTATCTCTGAGTTCGAAGTTGGTTTCGATACCAGAATCTGGCGAAACAGAATTAACCTGAGTTTTTCTTATTTCGATAGAACAACTAAAGATCTTATCGTATTTAAACCACTTCCTCCTTCAACCGGATTTACCCAAACACAGGAAAATATCGGTAAGGTACAAGGTGACGGATGGGAAATCGATCTTGGCGTTGACATCTTCAAAAATGCTGGCGACGGATTAAATTGGAATTCTCGAGTTAACTTCACCACAAGTGAGCAGATCGTAACCGAGCAGTCTGATGATCAGATTTTGTTTGCAGGATCGACTAACCCTGTACTTGGAGCGAATGCCGCCATACAAGGAGAGCAACTCGGTGTGATCGTTGGAACACGTATTGAGCGTGATGATGACGGTAACTTCCTGGTTGATACTTCAGGTAACTACAGAATTGAGAATAACATTACATTACCTGATGGACGTAATATTACACCGATCATCGGTAATCCAAACCCGGATTATGTAATGAACTTCATCAATTCGTTATCTTATAAAAACTTCAATCTAGGATTCCAGATCAGTCATACCGTAGGTGGGGATATCGCAGCTGCTACAGTTGCTACACTTCTTGGTCGTGGTTTGATTGTTGAAGACAGAAAGAATACATTTATTCTTCCTGGTGTTTCCGTGGTTGATGGTTCTCCAAACCAGTTACAGATTAATAACTCGTCTTATTATTTCAACAACGTACTGTTTGGACCAAAAGAACTTACTGTCTATGACGGTTCTGTTATAAGACTTCAGGAAGTTTCATTCGGATATAGTCTACCGGAGAAGTTCCTGGAAAAAACACCTTTCGGAGCCTTGTCGATTACAGCTAGTGGTTTCAACCTTTGGTATGATGCCTATAACACACCAGAACGTGCGAATTTCGATCCGAACGTAGCAGGTGTTGGTATCGGTAACGGTCGTGGATTTGACTATTTGAATGGTCCAAGTTCTAAGCGATATGGTTTAAGTATAAAAGCATCATTCTAACAGTAAAAAAATGAAAAATAAGACGCAACCTTTTTAAAGTTTGTGCATCTTATAAAAAACACACACAAATCATGAAGAGAATTTATAAATTTTTAATCTTAACAGTTCTAGCCACAGGCACGATGTTTTACTCATGTGAGACATTGGAATTGGAAGAGTTAGCCTCTCCAAACGCCTTGGCTCCTGAACAAGCAGATCCAGATCTGTTGTTCAATAACATTCAGTTATCTTACAGAAACGCAATGGGAACCTTCGCCTTTGTTGGTGGTGATCTTTCGCGTTCTGATTATATGTTCGGCCGAAACTATTTCAACAACTACGGTCCTAACACATTAAATGGTCCCTGGAATAACTTGTACAGTTCAATTATTCCTGATGTTGCCAATATTATTGCGATCGATGATGCATCTGATGATGTTGATCTTTCATTCCAAATCGGGGCTGCTCAAACCTTGCAGGCGCACCTAATGATGCTCCTGGTTGATTATCTCGGTGATATCGTTTGGACGGAAGCTTTCAATCCATCACTTTACCCATCTCCAGTAGTTGATGATGATGCCTCTGTTTATACTGCAGCATTAGATCTATTGGCTAGTGCTAAGGGCAAATTAAATTCTGCTGCAGGTGCGGGATCCGCTCTTGATATGTATTTTGGTGGGGACGTTTCAAAATGGGTTAAATTGAATAACACCATCAAGATGCGAGCCGATTTAACTACCGGTAATTACACCGGAGTTATCAATGCATCGAATGTTCTTGGAGACGGCGACGATTTCGCTTTTACTTATGGAACCAATCAATTGGCTCCTGATACGCGTCATCCTGACTATGAAGCGGATTACCGTTCTGATGGAGCAAACATTTACATGTCAAATTGGTTGATGGACCTGATGTGTGGTGATTTCGGAGACTTATCATCTAATGATGATCCCCGCAGACGTTACTATTGGTTCCGTCAAAACTGGAGAACACCAGGGAACTTTTCTTTATTTGAAGATGTAAATGGTTTATTTGGTCCTCCGGGTGCAATATATATCTCAACTGGTGCCGGTAATGGTGAAACACTTCAGTGTTCACTTCAGGAAACGCCAACGCACTTACAATTTACTCCAGACGAGGAAACATGGTGTAGCATGAGAATGGGTTATTGGGGTCGTGCCCATGGTAATGATGAAGGTACACCTCCAGATAACTTCACGAGAACTGCAAGTGGTGTTTACCCTGCAGGTGGTAGTTTTGATGGTGTTGCTGATGCATTCCCATATGTTGGAGTATTCCCAGACCTTGGTCAGCAGGTTGCTCTTGGAGCAGGTGGTGGCGGTGCAGGTATTGACCCAATCATTATGGCGTCTTATGTTGACCTCTGGAGAGCTGAGGCTTATCTGGCAACAGGAAACCCGTCAATGGCTTCGAACTATCTTGAAGCTGGAATGACTAAGTCAATTGATAAAGTAACATCTTTTGGATCCTTAGATGCATCTGCCGATTTCTCTAACGCTCCTACAGCTGGAACTATTGCTGGCTTTATCGCCAATACAGTCGCTGAGTTTGATGCGGCTCCTACCACACCAACTCTTGACGGATTTGGTTTCCCGGTAGCTAAGAGTAAATGGGATATCTTAGGTGAGCAATTTGTTATCGCCATCTATGGTGGTGCTGGTGATGGATGGAACTTTGTAAGACGTACAGGTTATCCTACAACCTTACAACGTAGTATAGAAGAAGTTCCTGGAAATTATCCAAGAACCCTGTTATATCCAACTAATGAAACTATTGCTAACCCGAATATCACGCAAAGAAATGATAACAGCACGTTAGTATTCTGGGATTCAGGAACAACAAACCCAGCTAATTAAAAATTAAGAAAGAGATTATGAAAAATATATTTAAAGTTATAATGGCTTTGTTGGTGGGATTGTCCTTTAATGCATGCGAGGACTCACAAAATACCATTGATGAAGTATTTGGTTACGAAACAGGCGCTATTTTGCGAACTATAAGCGTGAACAATGCCCTGTTGAATTCAAGTGATCCGTCAACCGAATTCTCAGTTACTATTGAGGAACAAGATGAGCAAGACGGTGGTTTATTGGAAAGTCTTGATATCTTTGTGACTATCAGAGACCTTACTGTCGAAAACGGTACGACTCCTCCTTCAGAAGCATTGGTAAAAACGTATCCTGCTTCAGAATTCACCACTGGTCCTGTTGGATTGCCAAGAATTACGGCTACGGCGACTTTTGGTGAAGCTACATCCGCTATGGGATTATCTGCTGCAGATTATTCTCCGGGTGATATTTATGTCATGGAGCTAAGAGTTAACCTTACTGATGGAAGAACCTATGGTGCGAGTAGTGCTGCCGGTATTATTACCGGTGGATTCTTTGCTTCACCGTTTAAGTACAATGCGTTGATCACATGTTCACCTGCACCAGGTGACTACCAGGTCGATATGCATGATTCTTTTGGTGACGGATGGCAAACCAACGCTGGTAACGGTGGTGATGGTATTCATGTTGATATCGATGGTGTTATAACTGTTGTTGGTATGTGTTCACCTTATGGTGGAGATAATATCGGATCTGAAATGGATCCAAATGAAGGCTTATGTACAGGTCCTGCCAGTACATCATTCTATGATGCTACAACTTTTGTTACAGTACCGGTTGGTGCAGAATCCGCAACATGGACCTTCCCTGGTGATACTTACGGAGAAATTTTCTTCGAAGTGTATGCACCAGACGGCAGTCAAGTGTATGCTTCAGGAGGTCCTGGAGAGGCCGCACCAGGTTTATTACCAATTACGGTATGTGCCACTAATTAAGATTAAAAATTCTTTATATATTAAAAGAGCTTTCAAATTGAAAGCTCTTTTTTTTGTCCTTTATTGCTATTTTTATCTGACTTTAAAACTTCACCTTTACGCTATTTCGTAACTTTGCATGGTTATATTAATCTTATTTATTTCCCATGTATAAGAACCTCCTCTTTTTAAGTATTTGCCTATCAATTTTTTCATGCAAAAAAGATCAGTCTGAAATTAACAATGATTCGACATCAGAATCGAAACCTTCAACCTATTTATTATATGAGAAGGTGGGCCCAGATGTGAGTGGCCTGAATTTTGAAAACACTATTACCCATGATGTAGCTACCCGTTTTAATCTGTTCGATTACGATTATTTCTACAATGGCTCAGGCGTAGGTGTGGAAGACCTGAATAATGACGGCTTAAAAGACATCGTATTTTGTGGCAATCAGGTTGAGAACAGGGTGTTTCTTAATAAAGGTGATTTGATCTTCGAAGACATAACCGAAACTGCGAATATCAATCAAAACAAATATTGGTCGAGCGGCGTAACCTTTGCCGATGTGAATTCCGATGGTTGGATGGATATCTATATTTCGCAAGGCGGCCCTCATGAGAAGGCCAACCGACGAAACGTCCTCCTTATCAATCAGAAAGACCTCACTTTTAAAGAAGCCGCGGCTGAATATGGTCTCGACGATACAGGTATTAGTACTCAAAGTGCTTTTTTTGACTTTGATAAAGACGGTGATCTCGATTGTGTTGTTATGAACGAAAACGATTATTTCGGTTTCGATCCTGATCGATTTTACAATATTCTTAGTGATAAGACCTTGCTTAAAGAGAATTCGAGCCATCTCTATGAAAACCGCTCGGGAAAGTTCGTAGATATTACCGAAAATGCCGGTATGCTAAAGCCAACCTATGGATTAGGTCTCTGTGTAAGCGACATCAATGACGATTCCTGGCCCGACATCTATATAGCCAATGACTATTATGTACCCGATGCCATGTACGTCAACAATGGTGATGGAACATTTACCGACCGCATCAAAGAGACTACAAAGCAGGTGTCTTTTTATGGTATGGGCCTTGATATCGCCGATATCAACAGCGATAACAGAAAAGATATCTATGTTCTCGATATGGCTTCAAGTGATCATATTCGATCAAAGACCTTAATGGCTTCTATGAATGTACCGCGATTTAATCTGCTCATCGATGACCTCAGCCTGCAATATCAATATATGTTCAATTCGGTTCAGCTAAATATGGGTAATGACACCTATACCAATATCGCCCAGTTTACAGGGATGGCTAAAACCGATTGGAGTTGGGCTGCCCTGGTATTCGATACAGATCATGATACCCAGGAGGATATATATGTTACGAATGGTTACAGACGATATGCCTCAGATAATGACTCGCGTATCAGGATAAACAGGGCCAAGCAACAATACAAGGGTAATGTACCCCTGGCTCTGAAAGATCAGATCTATAATGAGCTTCCATCTGAAAAATTACCAAATATTCTTTATCGGAACAACGGGGATCTGAAATTCGAAGATGTTACTGCCTTATCGGAACTCAATGAGCCCTCATTTTCAAACGGAGCGGCCTATTCCGATCTCGATCAAGACGGTGATCTTGATCTTGTCGTCAATAACCTTGACCAGGAGGCATTTCTATTCAGGAATATGACGATGGAAAATTCCGGAGGAAATTATCTTAAGATCATACCCAAAGGAAATCTTTCTGAAAGCTTTGCAAAAGCGACCATTATTAACGATGGGAAAAAGAAGACCAAGGAATCGAAGCGTGTCAGGGGTTACATTTCAGCAGTTGACAATAGCATTCACTTTGGCCTGGGAGCAACTAAAACCATTGATTCGGTAAGAATATTATGGCCGTCAGGGAAGGGCCAGTTATTATTAAATGTAGACGCTAACACTACAATTACTGTAAATGAAGATGAAGCCGTTTTAATGCCCGACGCTTCCCCTCCCCAGGATAAATGGATGAATAAGGTTGATCTAATCGATTATACGCATCGAGAAAATAGTTTTAATGATTTCTATAAGGAAGTTTTGCTTCCTTATAAACAATCTACCCTGGGTCCCGGAATAGCCAAAGGTGACGTCAACGGTGATGGAAAAGAGGACCTCTATTTTGGTGGTGCCCTGAACCAGGCGGGACAGTTGTTCGTACAAACTGATCAGGGATTTGAGACGAAGCAGGTTTCAGCGTTCGCGGCCGATAAAAACTTTGAAGACATGACGGCCTTATTTGTCGATATCGACGGTGATCTCGATGAGGATCTGTATGTGGTGAGTGGTGGAAGTGAATTCGTAGAGCGCTCAGCTCAATTAGCCGACCGTATATATTTGAATGATGGTCAGGGCAATTTTACACGCATGAATGCTTCAGAGCTGAAGAATTATACGATAAGCGGCAAGGCGGTAGCAAAATTCGATTATGATAAAGATGGTGATTTCGATATTCTGGTAGGAAACAGAATTAAACCACAAAAATATCCATTGCATGAACCTTCTATTCTATATAGAAACGATAATGGTCAGCTTACGAATGTGACAGGTGAGGTGGCCGCCGAATTTGAGGATTTCGGAATGGTAAATGATATTATTACCACCGATTTTAACAGCGATGGCTGGACCGATTTTATCGTGGTTGGTGAATGGACGCATGTTGGTTTGTTTCAGAACAACCAGGGCACATTTTCGGATATTTCATCACAATCTGATTTAGACAATCAACTTGGATGGTGGTTCAATGTTACCGAAACAGATTTGAATAAAGACGGTAAGCCAGACTACTTAGTCGGGAATGTTGGGAAGAACATTAAATTCAAGGTCTCCCCAGAGAAACCTTTACGTGTATATGCTGATGATTTCGATGATAACGGCACTCATGATGTTGTTTTGAGTAAAAAATACAACGATGTTTTTGTTCCCGTTAGAGGTAAGGAATGTTCAACTATGCAAATGCCGTTTATCGCAGAGAAAATGCCAAGTTATATGGAATTTGCAAATGCAACCCTTGAGGATATTTATGGGGAGAAGATAATAACGGCCTACCGACGTGAAGTAAACCAATTTAAATCAGTTGTCTTGTTAAACCAGGGAAACGGTACATTTAAGACCATCGAATTACCAAATATGGCTCAAACCATGCCGGTTCTGGATGCCGTAAGTTCAGATATCGATAATGATGGATTTGAAGATCTTGTTTTAGTTGGAAATATTCATAAGACCGAGGTTGAAACCCCAAGGCTTGATAATCCTTACGGCCTTATTTTAATTTCCAACCAAAAAGATAATTATACAGTTATCGGTCCCGAAATTAGCGGTTTTTATATTTCAGGTGATGCAAAATCGGTTGAAATAGTAAGTGTAGCTAACCAGGAATATATCGTTGTGGCCTGTAACGACGGACCGGCTGAAGTATTCGCGTTAAGCAGATTATCAAAATAATGGAATCTTCCACTGAGATCTTCGGAATACGTGCTGTCATTGAGGCAATAGACGCCGGCAAGTCAATTGACAAGGTTTTTGTGCAAAAAGGCTTGAAAGGTCCGCTATTTCAGCGACTGGAAAACCAGCTGCGCCAGCACGGAATTTCTTATTCCTATGTTCCGGTTGAAAAACTGAATCGGCTGAGCCATAAAAACCATCAGGGTGTGGTTGCCCGTGTGTCTCCTGTCGAATTCCATGCTTTAGATACGTTGGTTTCTTCAACCCTGGAATCCGGTCGTGTTCCATTATTCGTACTTCTTGATCAGGTAAGTGATGTAAGGAATTTTGGTGCGATTATTCGAACAGCCGAATGCACAGGTGTTGATGGAATTATCATAGGGAAAAGCGGTGGTGCATCGATAAATGCAGATACTATAAAAACAAGTGCAGGTGCAGTTTTTAAGATGCCGCTCTGCAAAGTCGATCATATAAAGGATGCTATTTATCATCTTCAGGCCTCGGGAATAAAAGTGGTGGCAGCCACAGAAAAAACAGATAAGCTCGTTTATGATGTATCCTTAAAAGAACCCTGTGCGATTGTAATGGGTTCTGAAGGTCGAGGTATTACACCGTCGATTCTTAAAATAGCGGATGAACGCATTAAATTACCTATTCTGGGTGATATCGATTCCCTGAATGTGTCGGTAGCCTGTGGAGCACTTTTGTATGAAATCGTGCGACAACGGCTTTAACTGTCCTTTGCCTTCTTTTTGTAGTGGTATGTAATTTTTGTAGTCGGAGCTTCAGATTCCTCGGATAATTCACCATCGGGATTTTCAATGAAATTCCCGTTTTCATCAAAATGCCTTAAAAAAGGATCGTCCTCTTCATTGTAGTTTTCGTCTTCCCATTCGTATCGTTTCGGTTTTGCAATCGATTTCCTGAAATACAAGGCAAATACGAACCCCACGATAAGACCTGATAAATGTCCTTCCCATGACATTTGCTCCTTAACCGGAAATACATACCATATCATGCTTCCATAAAGGAAAATGACAACGAGCGACAAGGCGATCAATCGAAAATGCTTTGAAAAAACGCCCTTAAACAAGGTGAAACTCATCAAAACATATATCAACCCACTTGCACCGATATGATTTGCAGGACGGCCGATAAACCAGGTCAGCAAACCGGACAACAAAATCCCATAAATAACGATCTTCCAGGATATTTTATGGTAGAAATAAAAAAGTGCCGCCGATAAGACGAATAATGGGATGGTGTTATGATACAGATGCTCCATATCGCTATGGATGAACGGGCTAAAGACAATTCCTCTTAAGCCTTCCAGGGTTCTCGGGTAAACTCCCCAATCGTTAAAATCATACCCGAAACGGAATTCAAACCAGTAAACCACCCAAATTATCAAAACGAATAAAATTGGAAAACCTACAACTCCGGTACTATACTTAAACTGTTCTTGCTGCATACATCATAAAGGTATCAAATAGTTAACCAACATCTATTTTTGTGATAAATTGTCAGATTTGCTGACCGAAAACAATTAATTTTATACTATGAACATCCCTCTTGCAGAACGCATGCGTCCTAAAACACTAGACGGTTTTATCAGTCAGGATCACCTGGTTGGGCCAGAGGGTGCCCTTATCTCGCATATACAACAGGGGTTGATCCCCTCGATGATTTTTTGGGGTCCGCCCGGTACAGGCAAGACTACGCTGGCACAAATAATCGCCGAAGAAACCGAACGCCCATATTACACCTTAAGTGCGATCAATTCAGGGGTAAAGGACGTACGTGACGTTATTGAGAAGGCAAAAAAAAGTGGTGGATTATTCACGACCAAGAATCCCATTCTTTTTATCGATGAGATACATCGCTTTAGTAAATCCCAGCAAGACTCTTTATTGCAGGCTGTAGAAAAAGGCTGGATAACGCTAATAGGCGCTACGACCGAAAATCCGAGTTTTGAAGTCATTCCTGCCTTGCTGTCACGTTGCCAGGTTTATGTTCTTCATATATTCGATAAACCCGATTTGGAAAATTTACTCAAACGCGCCATCAAGGAAGACGAATTGATTTCAAGGAAAAAGATCAAGCTAAAAGAAACAGAGGCACTGCTTCGGTTATCGGGTGGTGATGCCAGGAAGCTATTAAATATGTTTGAGCTTATCATTAATGCTGAGAATACCGATTCTATTTCGATCACCAACGCTCTGGTCTTGCAACAAGTTCAGAAGAATACCGTGTTGTATGACAAAACCGGTGAACAACATTACGATATCGTATCGGCCTTTATTAAGTCTATTCGCGGTAGTGACCCCAATGCTGCTGTTTATTGGTTAGCAAGGATGATTGAAGGCGGTGAAGATCTGAAATTCATCGCGCGTCGATTGTTAATCCTGGCCAGTGAAGATATTGGTAATGCAAATCCGAACGCCCTGGTTCTTGCTAACAGTGCCTTCCAGGCTGTGAGTACCATCGGATACCCCGAATCGCGTATCATATTAAGTCAGTGTGCCACTTACCTGGCATGTTCTCCAAAGAGTAATGCCTCCTATATGGCCATAGGGAAGGCTCAACAAGTTGTAAAGGACACCGGAGATTTGAGTGTCCCCTTTTCCATAAGAAATGCACCGACCAAGCTGATGAAGGAACTCGGTTATGGTGATAACTACCAGTACGCCCATAATTATGAGGATAATTTTGCCGATCATGAGTTTTTACCAGATGAGCTATCGAAAACGACCTTTTACGAGCCGGGTGAAAACAGTCGGGAAAACAGCATGAGGGAATTTTTAAAATCCCGTTGGAAGGGAAAATACGGTTATTGAAAACTAATATTGACTTGACTAACAACCTGTTTGTCATCCTTGGCTTCAGAAAGAAACCACTTACCGTTCTCCTTATAAACGATCGCATTCGCGTCTTTAACCATAAACAAATTATCACGACCTGAGGTTATGAGTGTCATGATGAGATTATTATCGCCGTCAACAACTGTATAGTAAATAGAATTTCCGTCTTGTTCAGCAAAATAAACCGGCATATTGTCTTTCTGCTTAACGGCTGAAACAACTGCGACTTCTGTTGTTTTTTCAACAACATTTTCTGTTCGATCCTTGCTTATCGTTTCAGTTTTATCCTGCTTTAAAGCCGTTAATTCGGCTTTCAATTGTTTGATCTCTTTCTTGGCAGCTTCAGATTCCTCGGCGCTTCCGGGATCTTTCCCTTTAGATAACACCCGTTCATTGGGAAGGTATTGATAGTTGAGATCGTCAAAGTTTTCAAAAGCATCACGAATAGCCATTTCATAGGCTCGTTTAAAATCCTTTACTTTCGTTGAGCCCTCAGCAGAAGTAAATACCATGTTGTTTTCACAATCACGCAGGAAAATCTGGGCCTTGGTGCGCAATGCTCCTCCCACTTTCAATTCGGCATTCATGGCCAGGCAATAATTTGAAATAAGATCATCAGGGAGCGTTTGACCCTCAATAATCGCACTAAATCCTTGTTTCTCAAAAAGGTATTTCACCAACCGATTAAGATCGTATTCATCTGGTTCATTTTGAAATGGGAATTGTTTAGGAACAATCACATATTTATAGTCAGACAACTTAACCTGAGCAGTTACAAAATTGGAAATTAATAGCGTGATCGCCAAAAGTAAAATAGTTCTTTTCATCGCTTTGAATATAGAAACGTACAAATATAAGTTTTGAACTTTATAAAAATTGTTTTAGTTCGATAAGGTTATCAACGGTTTTTATCCCATTCTCTATATGCGTCTTATGATAATTAAAACATATGACGTCAAATCCCAATCCGAGAGCGCCCAGAATATCAGCTTCATAATTATCTCCAATCATAATGCTTTGAGAAACATCAGCCCGTGCCCGCTCGAGAGCATGTTTAAATATTCGCGGATCGGGTTTTTTTGCACCAACCATTTCCGAATTGGTTACCGTATTGAAGTAATGATCGATTTTGGCATTGTTAAGTTTCCCTTGCTGTACCTCCCTGAACCCATTGGTTATAATATGCAGGGTATAATTCGGACATAGGTAATCGAGGATTTCAACCGTCCCATCAAAAAGATGATTAAATGTGGATAAATGGTCGATATAATCGATGGCCAGTTTATTAATCAGGCCAGCCTTTACAGGCATTTTAAGTGCATTGAAGGTGTCCTTTAAACGCCGAAATCGAAGGCTGGGTTTATCGATCTTGTTTTCCCTGTATAATTTCCAATAGGCCAGGTTTAAAGGCTCATAGATCTTTAAAAACGACTCCAATTCGATTTCCATAGCATTCATTTTAAAGATCTTCTCGAAGGTCAAGGCTGAATTCCTGTCAAAATCCCATAAGGTATGATCCAGGTCAAAGAATATATGTTGAATGCCGTTAGTTCTCATGTTCAGAATTTAATATATCAGAAAATAATTCTCTAAAACCTTTCCATCGTTCTTCACTGCTAAACGTATAGTTATGAAATACAGGGATGAATGTACCCTTTACGGCCTTCACTTTTTGAATAAGCCTTGAAAGCGCCTCCTTTTTATCCAGGAGTGAATTATAATCCAGTAGGGTATAATCCATAAGGTGATACGGATAGATCACCAAAGGGGTTTGTATTTCATAATCGATATCATAAAACAAGAATGGTGTGCATGTCCCGGCGCGAAATCCGGCATGATTTACATATCCCATGGTGTAGTCTTCCCGCACCTCCAATTCGATTAAATCGCGATAGGTATTTGGTAAATTCAATCTCGAAAATGAATTACGAGAACATTCAAGATCAGTATTTATTACCGATTCAATACTCCTTTTTTCAGTCTTTAAAGTCTTAAAATCAGACAAGGCAAAATAAGAAGCCTTTAATCCAACAGTCACGTAATCGGCTACCGATTTAATCAATGAAACAAATTTCTTCCTATTGATACTTATATTTTTATCATAGGTGGAATATTTTCCGATCAGGAAAAAGATTCGGAATTTAGAATTGAACTTTTTCTGCTTATTTATAATCCAGTTAAAGGTATCGTAGGGATCCTTTTTAAATCCCATAAGGACCATATATCGCTGATACAAGCGTTTTAGTTTCAAATTGATTATATCGTTAAACGTCCCTCCAATGGTTCTCAGGACACCCTTTTGAATAAAATAATAAGCCATGGGAACATCGATAACGGGACGCACCCGGTATTGTCTTTCGGTAAAACTAAAATTAGGAAATCGTTGTTTTAGGGCATCCCGAAATTTAAATGCCCATATATCTACAACTGGTTCATGCAAAAATCCATGCTTATATGCCAGGCTGTCCTCAGCACTGAAACGACCAAATTCATCCTTGACATGAGGTAAATACTCTTCGTATCGGCTCAGCAGGTAAAAAGAAGCAGCAAAAATATCGAAGGGCATACTGCTTTTATCTCCATTAAAGAAAAAGCATTTGGTCTCATCCCATGATGATACTGAAATATCGAGATCTGAAATTCCCTGTTCGAACAAAATTTGATGGCTCCTGATATGAAACTCCGAGCCAAGAGGTTGCATGGTGTAGGATAATTTCAGACTGTCGTGTGCTATGAAGCTTTCGACTTTGGTCGTGAATTTAACCTCCAGATTTAAGATCCTGGTGCATATTTGTTTGAAAATATACTTGAGACGTGGAGAAATGCTATGTGAGTAAACTAATAACATCAAAGGATGGCTTCATCGGCGAAGCTAAAATACGCCTTTTCGGTTATGATAACATGATCAAGAACCTTTAAATCCAGACTTTGACTCGCTGATTTTAATTTAGACGTGAGAGCCTTATCGGCTTTACTTGGGATTAGAGCACCGGAAGGGTGATTATGAACTAAAATCATGGCCGTTGCATGAAGATTCAGAGCCGTCTTTAATACGAGTCGAACATCTACCAACGTCCCTGTTATACCACCTATACTCAACTGTTTCTTATTCAAAACACGGTTAGAGTTATTCAAATAGAGGATCCAAAACTCTTCATGCGGAAGCTCTCCCAAAAGAGGCTGCATAAGATCGAATACCGCTTTGCTGGATGTGATTGATGGTTTTTCCTGAACAACGACGGCGCCACGTCTTCTCCCCAATTCAAGTGCCGCGGCAATACCAACGGCTTTAGCCTGGCCAATTCCTTTAAAAACGATCAAATCCTGAACGCTTAACTTTCCAAGTCCGTTTAGGTTGTTATTAACACTGGCCAGGATACGTTTGCTCAAATCTAATGCGCTTTCCGATCGATTACCAGACCCGATAAGGATTGCGAGCAATTCCGATTCGGTCAGGCTCCTACTCCCCGATTGAATTAATTTTTCTCGTGGCCTGTCACCCGGAGACCACTTTTTAATCGGTATGCTCATTTGTTTTTGACCCATGTATAAAGATAAATATTGTAACTTTCAGAACCAATGAAATGTGTTAAATATAGAGAATATTTTCGACATAAGTGTTTTTCATAACTTGAGATTATGCCACGTAGATATCTATGAAAAATCAAAACGATAATGGGGAAAGAAGTCGTTAGAACACATGACGCATCGCTTTCAGGACTCGTTATATAATATTCTTTGGAGAAATGATTATGGACTTAAGTCAGATCTAAATTTTGTAATTCGTAATTCATAATTCAATTGAAGTACCCACCTCCACATCACCAGGACGATAATCGAGATCACATGATCGAGGTTATCAAATCCTATCCCCTAGCCATTATTATTTCGGTTAAAGAAAATGAACCCTTAATAACCCATTTACCTTTGGTTTATCGTGAAGATGGTAAATTGATAGGGCATATCGATATCTATAACCCTCAAACAAAATTACTCAAAGACCAAAATGAGGTGACTATCATTTTTTCAGGTCCACAATGTTATATCTCCCCAAGTGTATATTCTTCAACTCAATTACCGACGTGGAATTATATAAAAGTCCATTTAAAAGGCAAGGTTAAGGCCATTGAAAGCAAGGAGGCCTTAAAGGAGTCCTTGATAAAAATGACTGAGTTCCTCGAGGGATCAAAACCGAAATATATTCTTAAGCCCGACAATCCAAGGATGGCGAGGGCATTGGATTATATCAAAATGTTTGAAATTGAGATTACCGATTGGGAGGGCAAATTTAAACTGTCTCAGGATAAAAAGAAAACAGATATCAAACTAGCTAAGGAAGAATTGATAAGGGCGAACCAAGTAAGTATTGCGTTATTTTTGAATCGCGTTTTTAGTCTGTAATATTCTTAAGTTCATTCAAGTCTAATCCTCCATAATTCCCCGAACTCATCATAAGCAATACCGAATCACGCAGTTTTAATCCGTAAACAAAAGATTTAAAATCATCAGGATTTGTATAGATAATCAGGTCATCCCGCTCAAATGCGCCCGATATCTGATCTTTGGTCACGGCCTGTAATTTTTTTATTTCAACAGCATGTGGGGAATAGAAAACCACAGCAACATCGGCAGCGTCTAAAGCGCCTTTGTATTCTTTAAGAAATTCAGCATTTAAACTGCTGTAGGTATGCAACTCAAGACAGGCAATTAACGTACGATCCGGATATTGATCTTTGACAGCCCTGGTAGTTGCTTCTACTTTACTGGGAGAATGCGCAAAATCTTTGTAAATGGCGGAATTTTTAGTTTCTTTCAAACATTCTAAACGTTTACTTGCACCTTTAAAGGATGCAATAGCCTCATAAAATTCATCTTCATCAACGCCCATTTGCTGACAGATCCATTTTGCTCCGGCCAAATTATTGAGGTTATGTTTTCCAAAAATCTCCAAAGGCATAGGACCATCAGGTGTTGTAAGGTAAGTCATTCCATCGCTAATGTCATGCTCCGGAGTTTTATAAGGGAATTTACGGATAGTATTTTCAGAGGCTTCCACAATGGTTTTCACATGCTCATCTTCAGTGTTATAGGTAATGCTCCCGCCTTTTATAATGCTATCAACAAATATTCTGAATTGATTAAGATAATTTTCGAAGGTTGGAAATACATTGATATGATCCCAGGCGATGCCGCTTAATAGAGCAATATTAGGTTTATACAGGTGAAATTTTGGACGCCTGTCAATAGCAGAACTCAAATACTCATCGCCTTCAAGAACGATGAAATCGTTCTCTTCGGTCAACTTAACCATGACATCAAATCCCTCAAGCTGCGCACCAACCATATAATCGACATCCTTGCCAAAGTAATTCATGACGTGTAAAATCATGGATGTGATCGTTGTTTTGCCATGACTACCGCCAATGACCACACGTGTTTTGTGTTTCGACTGCTCATAAAGAAATTCCGGATAGGAATAAATTTTCAAATCGAGTTCCTGGGCCCGAAGTAATTCCGGATTATCGGCCTTGGCATGCATACCCAAGACAATGGCATCAAGATCGGCGGTTATTTTATCCGGAAACCAGCCAAACGATTCCGGTAAAAGCCCCTTAGCCTCCAATCGCGACTTCGAAGGATCGTAGATCGTATCATCGCTCCCGCTTACTGCAAATCCCTTATTATGCAAAGCAATGGCTAAGTTATGCATGGCTGCCCCGCCTATGGCAATAAAGTGAACGTTCATTAAGCCTTAAAATTTGGATGTAAAGATATCAATTTAAAGGCTTCATAAGAACTATAAATCGGGGTTCAGGGCAAGGTTGTTAAATAGTAAGGCCTTTGCAGAAAAATACTCATTTTGCAATGCCGCCGCCTTTAAACGAGCTTCTATTAATTTCGTCTCTCTTGAATTAACCAGAAATAAGGAACTCTCCCCTAATCCAAATTTACGCTCCTCGGCTGTCAGCATCTTCCTGTAATTTTCGACCATGCGATTATTCAACCCGGTTTGTGTTACATATGACGTTATCGCACTTTGAACAGCGTTAATCTTATTTATCAACTGCAACTCGGTTGCGCTTATTTCGAACTTGACATCCTGCAATTTCAATTTAGCCTTTTTAAGGTTACCTCGCTCCTTTCTGAGAAAAAGCGGGAATGCTACTCGAACAGCACTTTTGTAATTCGCCGTGTTAAATGAGTTTGAAACACGCGGTGTCTCCGAAAGGAAATTGTACTTGAGATCAACCCGTGGTAAAAGCATATTAGCCTTAAGACGGCGATCGATCTCCAGACTTCTGTATTTGTTTTCCAGTGCTAATAATTTTGGATGATTTTCTATCTGAAATTCGCGCTGCGAGAATTCTGAAATGTCGAGTGCCCGGTCAACTTGATCGTCTTCGCTTATTTGTGGTATCACACTCTCTTGTAATTCCACAGGTATTTGATTTTCAAGCCATAAAAAATTTGAAACCTCTAATCTTGCCTTTAAAAGTTCTAATCTCGATTTTTCGAGGTTCAGCTGCCTGTTTTGATATGCTATGGCTGCCTCGACCGAATCAATTGCTGCACGCTCTCCGACCTCAACCGACTTTTTTATCCCATTGAATCGCAGCTGTGCATTAACCAAAAATTGATTGTAAATTTCATATTCATTAAAGGCCTGTAACCACTTAAAATAAGATAAGGCAGCTTCATACAGAACCTGGTTAACCGCCAGATCCCTTTCAGATTTGGCCTGTTCTCTGAAAAAACGAGCCTGCTTTAAAACCGCCATCCGCTTATTGATTAAAAGGCCCTGTGCCAATGAGATAGAAACTCCGGCACTATATAATCCATCCTCAGGAACAAGGGCTTCCGGATTTAAGAAGTCACCCTCATTTTGTTCAAAGTTGGCTTGCAATTCAATCCCATACCAGGTGGGGATTTTAAAGGTTGCGTTCAATCTGTCATAATAGGTTGAATTATTGAATGCTTTTCTGTCAAAATCTACCTCCAGTTTAGGATCAAACCCACCGCGTGCCTTCATCAATTCGGCCTGACCTTCATCAATGATCAATTCCGCTTGCATAGCCAGAGGATGATACTTCTTAACATAACCAAGGTACTCTTCAAAGGGTAGCACTTCGCTTTCCATCTCCTGGGAAAAACCAGGAAAGGCTCCCAGTATCAAAATGACAACTATCAAAAATCGCATACTTATTTCTTTTCAGTTTTGGCTGTTAACGGTTTATAATAGTTTGGAGGAAATCCATTGAGTTGTCGCCACAATTCAAACCAGATAGGTACATCATCCAATAATGCGATAGTTTTTGCGCCAGATCCGACCCTGATGGCTACAGGCCATTCCTGATCTTCGCGGTCAGGAGCCAGGAGAAGCCTGTATTTTCCATTATCGCTGATAAAAGTTTCGATTGCCACAACTTCAGCCCCGTAGGTGCCGTATGAAACATTTGGCCAGCCGCTGAATACTATAGCCGGCCAACCATCGAATTGAATCCTGACCTTTTCCCCGATATGTATTAAAGGCAGATCTATGGGCTCAACAAAGGTTTCGACTGCCAGATCGTATTCCGATGGCATAATGCTAACCAGACGCTCTCCCTCCTTAAAGGTCTCACCTATGCCTGCCCGTAAAGCCTTGTTTAAATATCCGGTTTGGGGTGCAGTGACATACATCAATTTATTTCTTATCTCATAATTTGAATAAGCATTTTCAAGTTTACTTACTTGTGCTTCCGTATCAAATTGATTAGACTGGGCTGTAAATCGTTCGCTTTGCACTTTCGAAATCTTATCGGCATAAGAGGCGTCCAAACGCGATAATTCGACCTGAGCATTGATCACTTCATTTTTACTCGAAAGTAAATTATTCTGTTGCGAGATAAACTTCGCTTCATTCTCACGTAATTTTAAGCGCTTATCTTCGACATCTTTTGTCGCCTTAAGTCCTTCAATTTCCAGGGTAAGGGTACGGTCATATTGACGCTGGGCGATTTCTTTCATGGTTTCGGCAGCCACCAGGTCAATGCTATCGCTTTTAACCTTCAATTTGGCTTGCACCAATTTATTTTCAGCCTGCTGAAGTTTCAGGGATCGTTCCTTCTGCATTGCGACGATCTGCCTGTCTAATGCGAGGACCTTTTCCTGATATGAACCGACCGATTGGGTTTTGGCCTGAATCTGCTCTCCAGTCCTACTTACTAAATTCGGATCGAAATAGTCACTTTTTACCTCCGATATCTTTAATATGGTATCTCCCTTCTGAACGAGATCACCTTCCTTTACAAACCAATTCTCAATTCGCCCTGGTATTGGTGACTGAATCGACTGTGGTCGCTGATCGGGTTTAAGAGTAGTAACCATCCCCTTGCCCGAAATATTTTGAGTCCAGGGCAGGAAAAGCACAATTATACCGATTATGGCAAAGGCCAATAAGAATCTGTTAAAATATTTATAGTAACGATCATGAATAACCTTTTTACCACTTTTAAAGCTCTCTAAGTTAACTGAAACGTGTACCTTATTATGTGAAATGTTTAGCATGATCTATGAATTAGTCTGATAATTTTCCTTTTTTTAGGATTATGTTTTTCGAACAATAATTTTGCCATCTTGGATTCATACTAACTACGATCAGGGTCCATGGAGCATCTTTGGCCGTCAGGGTATTCATGATCAGCTCGGTTTCGTTTACTTCAAACTGATCTAATGAGTCCTCAAGGATTAAGAGTTTTGGTCTTTTAACTATCGCTCTTGCCAGAATTATCTTTTTTGCAACCGAATAAGAAATTTGCTTGCCTTCTGGATATAAGATCGTGTTTAATCCGAGTTTTTGATCTTTCAGAAAATCAGTCAGACCAACCTGGTCTAAGGCCCAATAAATATCTTCATCATTTAATGCAGAATCACCAAAGGTGATGTTCTCGCGCAAGGTCCCTTCAAACGGTGTTTCATCTGTAAGAGAAAGCCCAATCTGCGATCGATAATGGTTCAACTGAATGCTTTCTATACTATGATCATCAATATGAATCCGTCCTTTGGTAGGTTCAATTATACCTGCGATTAACCGAAGCAGACTCGATTTACCAGATCCACTTTCACCACGTATCAATAATCGTGATCCCGCTGTAATTTTTAAATTCACATCCGATAAAATAGGGATGTCTCTGTTTGGAACGCTATACTCGATATCTTTTAATTCGATCTTAAAACCGTCTCTGAGAACAGGCATCTCCCCTTCTATTGATTCGAGCTCTTTATCGACCACCTGACCCAGTTTCTCAAGCGACGTAAGAACATCATAAAACGATTCTAACCCGAGAATGAGCTTTTCAACGGAGTTGATAACCAAAATAATAATGATCTCCGCTGCTACGAACTGACCAATATTCATCTCCTGATTTAAAACGAGCGCCCCGCCTATAATTAAAAGTCCACCTGTCACAATAACTTTAAAGCCAATCATTTGAATGAACTGGATCATCAAAATCCGAAAATGACTTTCGCGAGCATCGAGATACTGGCTTACTAACTCATCGTTCTTCGATATGGCCAGGTTCGTTTTACCCGAAAGTTTAAAGCTAATCACTGCTCGTGCAACTTCCTGTATCCAATGAGCAACCTTATATTTATTTTTTGACTCTGCTAAACTGGTTTGCATCCCACGTTTTGCTGTAAACCTGAATACCAGATATATCAAGAGCATTAATAATATGCCGAATATGATAAAAAAGGGATGGTAAAACGATAGCAGTAACAAGGCAAAGATCACCTGGATGCCGGCCGCGGGTACGTCTATTAATATTTTGTAAAGGCCTTTTTGGACGCTAAGGGTATCAAAAAACCTGTTCGCTAACTCCGGTGGATAATAATTGCGCAATTCCATCATTTTAATCTTTGGAAATCGATAAGTAAACTCAAAGGAAGCCCTGGTAAATATTCGCTGTTGAATGGTTTCTATAATCCGGAGTTGCATCAACTGAAGAATACCGACAAACGCCACGCCAACGGTAACCAAGATCACCAGAATAATCCATGAAGTTGAAATCTGTGCGCCCTGGATCAGGTTAATTATTGCCTGAATACCCAATGGCAATGATAAGGCTACCAGTCCAGAAAAAATGGCGTAATAAAATACCTGCATTATATCGCGTCTCTCAAGTTGAATAATGCCCACAAAGCGTTGCCATGGTGTTAATTTGGAACCGTTCATCCTGAAATTATTTTTTGTGTTGCGCTTTTAAAGAAATCATAAGGTGTTACTGTTTCATCGCAGTCTGTAATCGACTTGAAATGTCCCTTTAAGAAGTGTTGATGAAGCGCACCTTCAATAATGGTGCTTGCCAAACTCGAAGGAAACTTGTAGTTGGGATTTACTCCCTGTATCATTTCCCGAATTCGCCCGACTAATCGTTTATAAATGACAAAGTATCCATCTTTATTTTCCATATCAACCTCCTTGGTGAGGTAAGATTTGGAATTTTCGTTAACGATTATCCGATTTAAGGCTATCTCGTTAATATGAGTAAAGGATCTATCTTCTGTTACTTCTCGAGTTACAATTTCTATAGCCTTTTCAAGACGCTTGCTCTGATCGGCTATACTATGCGTAGCAAAAACCAATTGATACTCAATCCAGGCCCAATACCAGGATGTTAGGTAAAGCAATAGTTTGTGTTTATTCTCGAAATACCGATAAATCGAGCTTTCGTTTGATCCAATGCGTGATCCTAATTTCTTAAATGTGAAACTGTCGAACCCTATTTCATCTATCAACTTTATACTGTGCTCAATAATTCGCTTCCCTAAAGCCGACGACTCAGGATCCTTTAAATAGATCTTATCAGGAACTGCAATTTTTAGATTTGATAGTAAATTTATCATATTTGATTATTTTGATTGCAAATATAATAGTATTACTATTAATATAAAATTTTTAACAAAAGTTTAATGCACTCTTTTGAATGCATGTAAGCTCTATTAAATATTAGGATTAAAGTTGCTGTATTGCTTTTCTCTCCCGAACAGCCTGCCTGAAATCAGATCGAATTTCCAATGCTTTGTTGATCCATCGCAGGGCTTCTTCTTTCTGTTGCCTGTGTTTTGAAATTTGTGCTAATCGGTAATAAGCCCATTCAACTGGCACACCATCTTTGGCCGTATGATTTTCAATAAATGCTTTTAAGCATCGTTCACCTTTATCGAGTTGAACATTATAATCGGCCGATACTTTTCCGATTTGGTAATGCAAGGCATTTCGATTGTGCTTTCTGTACGATGTCTCAATTATTCCTATAGCTAATTCAGGCAATTTCTGGTTTTCATAAAAGGAGCTCAATTTCTCATAACATGTAATCGAACCGCCTTCTTTAATCGCCCTTTTATAAAACATCTCCGCTAATTCGGGCTCGTTATCGTATTCGTATACATATCCTTTGGCCAAATAACCGTCAACCATTGAAATGGTTTGAAGCTCTTCTGCATATTTGAGTGCCTTGCTTTTACTGCCACCGATAATACCGGGCAACTGAATATAAAGCTCAATTAACGCCCAGCGTGTGTCAATATGCATGGGATCGAGATTGGCCGAACTATGGAACGCTCGTTTGATATCGTCAATCAAACCAAGCGCTCGAATTTTATTGATCGATAGGGCTTTCATACCCAAAGCACCACCGTGCTTATAATGAAAATCAGCATTATCCGGATCTCTTTTAACCAGTTTCTCGTAGCAATCTATCGCTCCATCCCATTTGAGCTGGTGGCCATAAGCGTCTCCGAGTAGTTCTATTGCTATCAGGTCTTCAGGTGATGAACGAACAACTTCTGCAAGCATATTTTCTGCCTCTAAATACTGGCGTTCCAGAAAAAGCTTTTCAACCTTAGTCGTCAGGCTCTGTCCGTAACAAATAATCGGGAAAAATAATATGATCAGTATTTTCTTCATCTCCTTTTAAGTCGTCTTTGCAAAAATAACCTTTCTGCTTTACTTAAAAAATAGCTACCTTCCCTAAGCCAACGATATGATTTACTCAGTTAGTATGTTTTGGAACGCCTTTTGAAGGTAATTTTATGGTAAAATACGAACAATGAGATCCATTCTTACCTTATCCTTACTATTGCTTATATCGCAAATGACACAATCGCAAAATGCACCTTATGAAAATCTATGGAATGAGGTAGAACAGCTTGAGCTCGAAGGACGGCCAAAATCAGCTCTTTCGGTACTCGACAAAATCTATAAACGTGCAAAAAAGGATAATAATTCCCCTCAATTGATTAAAATTCAAATTTTCAAAAGCAAATTCGCTTTGATCCTTGAGGAAGATGCCCAATTAAAAATCATCGATTCTTTCAAACATGAAATTGAAATAAGTAAACCTCCAGTAAAACAAGTATTACACAGTATTATCGCTGATCTGTATTGGGATTTCTTCGAACAACATCGATGGAAGTTTTACAACCGCACGCAAACAAAGGCCAAAGTTGAGGAATCAGACTTCAGAACATGGGATCTTCAAACCCTATTTGCCGAGGTGCAGTTTCACTTCGATCAATCGCTTCAAAATGCTCCCTTATTACAGGAATTAAAGATTGAAACGTTTAAAGACCTCCTTATCAAAAGCAATCGGTCTGATGAATATTACCCGACAGTGTATGACTTTCTTGCACATCGGGCCCTGGATTTTTACGAAACCGATGAAAGGACCATCATCAAGCCCAGTTATAAATTTGAGTTAGACGATATTAAACTTGCGGATGATCCCCAAACATTTTTTCAGTTAGATCTGATCGCAAGGGACTCCACCTCCCAACATTTTAAAGCCCTTAAGTTATACCAGGAGTTATTGCGATTCCATTTTGACAAATCTCCATCTCAGGCCTTTGTTCACCTCGATATTAAGCGGCTTAATTTCGTTAGGTCTTATGCAAGGTTCCCTTTTGCCAATGAGACCTACCTGGCGACCCTTAAGCGGCAAGCCCTAGCATTCCAGGATCATTCTGCCTCGGGCCTGTACAGTTTTGAAATCGCCAATTTCCTTTATGAAGAAGGGCTAAAATATATCCCCGGTGAAATTGATTCGCCGCGATGGAAGTTGAGCGAATCGTTTGACCTGTGTAAGCAGATTATCGATAAATTTCCAGATAGTGAAGCTGCAACCAATAGTATAATATTGCAGCAACGAATCAACGCGAAGCATTTGACCATACAGTCCGAGTCGTTTATTCCAACGGGTAAAAAATCTAGAATCCTCATTCATTATAGCAATTACGATTATTTAAGTTTAAAGGTCTTTCCGATTACGAGACCACAAGTGCGAAAACTTCAATCGATATACCGTAAAGATGAGCAATACGAATTCATAAAAACCTTGAAAGCGAGCCATAACTGGAAATCAAGCTTGCGCGATGAGGGTGATTATCAAAAGCATCGAACCGAATTGATACTCCCCGATGTTTCCAATGGCTATCATCTCATTTATGCATCAGATGATGATAATAAAGGCGATATGTTCGCTTACTCAATTTTACAGGCCACCCAGCTGGCAATTTTGAATAAGCCAGAAACCGAACGGCAAATTTTTCAACTTATCGATCGGGAAAATGGCAGTCCCATTAGCAATGCGTCTTTAAGGTTCTCCTATAGAACAAACAGAAACAACGAACGCACCGAATTCAAAAAAACCGACGAACGCGGTGAAGTAAGTTTTAAAAAGAATGGAGACAATTATTGGGGGCTTGATATTCGGGCTGCATATAAAAATGAAATAGCTTACTTCGATGGCTATTATATCAGTTCGTACAATCGCAGAAATCGTCAGGCCGGAGTTCGGCAAAAGGCTTTTATTTTTACCGATAGGAGTATTTACAGGCCAGGTCAAACCGTTTTCTTCAAGGCAATCAATTTAACGTCGAATGGTCAACGCTCTGAAGTTATCCCTGACGAACTATTTAAAGTTGCTGTCTTTGATGTAAATAACAATGAGGTGTCTAAGCTTGAATTGACGAGTAATGCCTTTGGATCAATTTCCGGATCATTTATAATTCCGGATAGCGGTCTGAATGGCCTGTATTCAATAAAAGTCTATTCCGATTCAAAAAAGATTGATGTCGATGATCGCTATTCGTTTTCTGTTGAGGAATATAAACGCCCCAAATTTGAAGTAAGTTTTAAACCAATCTCCGAGGCTTTCAGATTAAATGATAGTGTTCAGGTTTCTGGAGAAGCTCTTGCCTACAGCGGACCGGCCATCTCGAATGCCAAAGTCGTTTATAGGGTACATCGCCAGGTCATTTATCCACGCTGGTATTATTGGTATCGACCTTTTATTTCGAGCGAACCCCAGGAAATCACCTTTGGGGAAACCACAACCGACGAAAAGGGGAATTTTGATATTGAATTCAAAGCCATTCCTGATCAAAGTGCAAATAAAGATGATCAACCCATTTTTCATTATGAGGTCAATGCCGATATAACCGATATCAATGGTGAAACCAGGGGCAAAAGCATGATTGTTAAAGTGGGTTATCACAGTCTTATCGCCGAAATTAAAATGCCGGAGTGGATTAATAAAAATTCGAAGGAGCATCTTTTAGAATTAAACACAACCAATTTAAACGGTGAATTCGAGCCGTCAAAAGGAACTATTAAGATTTATAAACTTCAGAATCCGGGCCGGGTTTTAAGACCAAGACCCTGGAATGCTCCAGATTACCAGGAAATAGATGAGGAAACTTTCAAAAATGAATTTCCGCATGACGCCTATAAGAATGAACATGATAAGCGAATCTGGGCTAAGGGTAAATTAGTATATCAATCGAATTTCGACTCAGAAATATCTAAAGAGATTCGTTTAAAAGATCTAAAAAAATGGTTGTCAGGCACATATTCCGTTGTATTGGAAACCAAAGACAGGTTCGGCCAGAATGTGAAAGATGAAATCCAAACCGTCCTATACAGTCAAAACGACAAAACGCCATCAGACCTTGAATTATTCACGGTCAATTTTGATAAGCCTGAATATAAACCAGGTGATAAAGTGCGCCTTAAACTCTCCTCTTCCGCTCATATATTCCTGACCTTGGAGGTAGAAAAGGATCACACCGTTATCAGCACCGAGGTGCTCGAGCTTAACAGAAATTCTCAAACACTCGAAATCGATGTGATTTCAAACGATCTCGGCGGATTTGCTATCAATTATAGTTATGCTGCTTTTAACAGCTTCGCCAGTGAAAGCAAAACCATTAACGTGCCCTACCCTTCAAAAAAATTAAATATTGAAACTTTGACCTTTAGAGATCGCCTGACTCCGGGAGCCGATGAAACCTGGTCCTTTAAGATCAAAGGACCTGAAGGCAATAAGGTCGCGGCCGAACTACTGGCCAGCATGTACGATGCCTCGCTCGATCAATTTAAGGCACATGACTGGCGATTCGATCCCTTCCCAAAATCGACCTATTATTCCTATGGTTATCGTCAGGGAAGACAATCATTTGGAATAACCAATTTCAGAATATATCAACGACCAGCATCGAGACGATCTTTTTTAAAACCCGATTACAACAAGTTTAACTGGTTTGGGTTCAGTTTCAACAATCCATGGCACTATGAACAATATCTGTCGAATCTCAAATTCAAAAAATCCATTATTAAAAGTGGTAATATAAGCGGGATGGTGAGTGATCAAACAGGACCATTGCCCGGTGTTAATATTATTGTGAAAGGAACATCGCTTGGAACTCAAACCGATTTTGATGGCAATTATTGGATAGACGCAAAAGCGGATGACGTACTTGTATTTTCCTATGTTGGTTATGAAACAACTGAACGTATGGTTGGAAAAGATAAAACCATAAATATCGTTTTACAAGAAGACACAGCCGCTCTTGAAGAGGTGGTTGTCACGGCTCAAGGTGTTAAAAGAAGTCGGGGAGCCAAGGGATATGCCCTTGCCGATTCCGAAGCAGAAGCAGTTGATTTTTCGATGAATGGTGCGCCTCAACCAGAGGACCCTGATTCACCTTCTGAATTAACCGCTGATTCGTTTGAAGGTATTCAAATCAGAAAGAATTTCCAGGAAACAGCTTTCTTTTTTCCTGAACTGCAAACCGATGAAAATGGCCAGGTAAGTTTTAGTTTTAAAACGCCTGAGGCCTTGACAAAATGGAAACTACAATTGCTGGCGCATACTGCCGATACCAAGCACACTACAATGACCTTAGAAGCCAGAACTCAAAAGGATCTGATGGTTATACCCAATCCGCCAAGATTTTTGCGTGAGGGCGATTCAATTGTATTTAGCAGCAAGATTTCAAATATGACTGAAAACCCTTTAAAGGGGACTGCAGTATTACAGCTATTCGATGCCTTAACGGGATCTGTGGTTGATTCTGAGCTAAGAAATGTAAATTCAATTCGGTCTTTTGAATTGAAAGCTGCCGGGAATACAGAGGTCAGCTGGACCCTTGTAATCCCCGAGCAGGTGCAGGCCCTTCAATATAAGGTATTGGCTAGAACAAATGATTTTAGTGATGGAGAGCAAAATGTATTGCCGGTTTTGAATAACAGGAAATTAGTTACTGAAACCCTGCCCATGTGGATTAGCTCGAATGAAACAAAAACATTCTTGCTTGAAAAATTAAT
>JABDIV010000110.1 GCA_013003555.1 Flavobacteriaceae bacterium | reverse complement strand
CGAAAAGTTTTTAAAGAAGCGGTTGCCTATTTGGTTGTAGCCTGGCTATTATTACAAGTCTTCTCAATAGTACTACCAAATATTGATGCTCCAGATTGGGTTTTAAAATCAATAATGTTATTAATGGCAATTGGATTTCCAATTTGGCTGTTCGTTTCTTGGGTTTATGAAGTAACGCCTAAAGGTTTCAAAAAGACGTCTTCAGTAAAAGAAAATCATTCATCTGCAGTTACTAACAGGCGTTTAAGCATCTTAATATTGGCAGCTTTAATAACAGCTATTTTATTAATTATATTTAAACCAAACTCTACTAGTATTAAACCAGATGCAGATGGTAAATATGCAATTGCCGTACTGCCATTTAAAGATATGAGCCCCGAAGAAACCCAATGGTTTTGTGATGGCGTTATGGACGAAATCTTAAATCATATTTCTACACTAAAGAGCTTGCGTGTTATATCCCGAACTTCTTCTGAAACCTATAAAGAAACTCCTAAAAAAATTCCGGAGATAGCAAAAGAACTCGATGTAGATTACATTCTCGAAGGAAGTGTGACTTTGTACAATGACAAAGTTAAAATTATGGTTCAGTTGATCAGTGCAAATGATGAGCATATTTGGTCTAAAGATTATAAAGATGATTTTGATCTCCGTAATATCTTTGCTATTCAGCAAAATGTGTCTGAAGAAATTTTTAAAAAGCTAAAAATTACGTTAAGCCCGGAACAAAAAGAAATTATAGAAAAGATTCCAACAGAAAATATGGAAGCTTATCAATTGGTTTTAAAAGGACTTTCTAATTCTGAAATCAGAACAAAAGAAAATTTAGAGTCAAGTATAAAAATGTATGAAGAAGCCATCGATTTAGATCCCAATTATGCAGAGGCTTATTCAGGAATTGCACATGCATATTATTTATTGGGATGGTACAATTATTTAAGCCCCACAGAGTGCATGAGTAAATCCAACAGTTATATAGAAAAAGCATTAGATCTCGATCCTAATAATTCCAGAGCATATGGGATTAAAGCAATGACTTTGTGGAAAGCTCGTAATATGGAGGAAGTACAGGGAAATTTAGAAAAAGCCATTGCATTAAATCCAAATAATGCCATTATCCAAATGTATTACGGACGCTATTTTTATATAGAAAAATCTGATGTGAACATTTATCTTCGACAAATGAGGATTGCTCAGAAATTAGATCCTTTGTCAATTTTTGTTACAAGGAATTTATTCGACGCCTTAATGTTAAATAATAAAATTATTGAGGCCGAGGAATATTTAAACGAAATGAGGTTTCTTTTTACGGATGAAGAATATTTTGATTATGAATGTCATATTACCGCAATTAAAAATAAAGACTGGACGGCAGGAATACGATATTTTGAAACGAAAATTGAGCAGGAACCCGATAATCCTCTCTTTTACAAATTATTAGGAAATCAATATGACTTTATTTTAAATGATGATATCAATGCTATTAAATATTTAAAAAAAGCCTATGAGTTGGATTCTACAAATTCTATGGTGGCACAAAATTATTTTAATTTATTAACAAAAGTTAAAAGATTTAAGGAAGCCAAAAGATTTATGGAATCTGAGAATTTTAAAGCTATAACGAGCAGAGAAGTACAATTAAGATCTCTATGTTGGTATTATTACCATCAGGAAAATTATTTAGAAGTACAAGAAATTTTACAGGACAGCTTAATGAAAAATGCTTTTTTTATTAAAGCAGTTAATTATGCACAATTAAATGATAGGAAAAATGCTAGGAAAGACAATTCTTATTCTATGAAAGTAATCGTCTTTGCAATTTTAAAAGAAAAAGATTCTATGTACTATTATCTCGAAAAATTCTATAATAATCCTTATGGCCATAGTTTAATGGGGCCCAATAGTCGACCAGAGTTTGATCCTTACAGAAAAGAAGACCGTTTTAAAGCACTTTTAAAAAAACAATATTTACCTATTACGCATTTGAATGAGTAAGTCATTTAGTGAATTAGTAGTTACAACTCCTCACACATTATCATATTAAACATCTCAAGTTTGTTCCATAGCTGAGCCCAAAATGTATTGATTTTGAATAGCCTTTAGAATGGAATTTCTTGGTATCTTTAAGCAAAAGAACGATTCATGAGCAAGTTCTTTAATGAGCTGAAACGAAGAAATGTAATTAAAGCAACCATTGCATATTTGGTTGTGGCATGGGTGTTACTTCAAGTGGCGACTGTTCTTCTCGACTCTTTTCATTCTCCGGATTGGATTAAGCAGGCATTCATAATATTTTTAGCAATTGGGTTACCCATTTGGATCGTTATTTCATGGATTTATGATTTTACTCCCGAAGGCATAGAAGTTACATCTGCAGATTCAGAAGATAAACGGGTCACTGCAATAACCAACAAACGCCTGAATGCTTTTATCATAGTGGGTTTGTCTATAGCGGTCATTGTACTTGCCATTAAGCCATCCTTCTTATCGTCAAATGCTGAAAATGAATTTACTATAGCCGTCTTACCCTTTAAGAATCTGAATTCTGATGAAAATAACGAGTGGTATAACGATGCGGTTACTTCAGACATACATTATTACTTATCGCGCATAAAAAACTTCCATATCATAAGCCCTCAAAGCGTTGAGAAATATAAGGGGACGGATAAAACGACTCCTGAAATTGCCGAAGAGCTAGGTGCGTCTCATATCGTTGGGGGTAATTTAAGGCATCAGGGTAACCGAATATCAATAGCAGCGCATCTCAATGAAGCATCCTCCGATAAACAACTTTGGAGCGAAAAATATGATGAGATCCTGGATGATGCAGATGCTTTACGCATACAACAGGATATTTCTAAAAAAATAGTACAGGAGCTTGAATTGATTCTTTCTCCGGCTGATGCGATGACATTAGATGTAATGCCGACACAAAACCCGGAAGCCTTCGAGTATTTTAAGAAAGGTAAAGCCTTATCAGACAAAAGAAATGCTAAAAATAGTTCCATTGTTCTTCCCCAAAGCATTGAATTGTTAAAAAAAGCGATTGTTTTAGACTCAAATTATGCCGAAGCCTATGCAGAAATGGCCCTGATGAAATTTATTTCTAGAAGGAGTAGTCCTGATGAGATTAACTATTTAAATGAAAAAGCACTTGAATTAAACGAGCAAACAGCTCGGGTGTATAGCACCCGTGGACTGATTCAAACTGGAAACTTAAATTTTAAAGAAGCTAAGCTGAATTTTGAGAAGGCCATTGAGTTAAATCCCAACGATGCCACGACCTATCAGCATTTTGCTATAATGTATGGCCGTTTGCCGGAGACTGACAATAAGAACCGACTGTTACAGGCAAGAAAAGCGCATAAAATCAATCCGTATTCAAGCACTATTAACAATGTTTTACTCTATTCGCTGCTGGCCAATGATAAAGTAGAGGAGGCTGAAGAACAGTTAAATAAAATAAATTATGTGTACCCCGACATTGGTTTTTCAGACATTGCCAAGTTAGAATTCAAAGGCTTAATTAATAGCCATAAAGAAAATGATTATACCGCGATCATTGAAATGGTGAACGAACAAATCAAAACGGATCCAGATGATCCCTTATATAATTGGTATTTAGGGAAAATGTATAACAACGTGTTTAATGATGATGCGAACTATTTAAAATACTGCAGGATCGCTTATGAATCTGATTCTACCGGTAGCCGTAGATTTTCTACCGAATATTTCAGAAGTTTATTGGATAACAAGAAAATTATTGAGGCCGATATTTTTTCAAGGAATATACCTCCGTTACGTGCAGGATATTACGTAGTTACGGATAGCCTTAACAGGGCGCTTGAATATATCAATAAACCCGGCTATAATCCTCCAATCGATATTAAGTTAACCATTCTTGCTAAAATGGGGGAACGGGACAGCATTTACCAACTTTTCAAAACTACGCCGGTTTATAGCTATCAAAAAGCTATTGTTTACGCTGTATTAAAAGAAAAGGACTCTATGTATCATTATTTAAACAGATCTACCAGATATTATGCTTTAAATGATATTAATGGCAATAATGCGTTTAACCCTTACCGTAAAGAAGAACGTTTTAAAGCATTTTTAAGGAAAAATTATTTACCCATTACACATTTGAATGAGTGAAATTTAATTAGGCTTGGTTTAAGCGAGGAAAAATTTAGTTAAGCTTTTTTATATACAATTAATTTGCCGGATTCAAAATGCCCTGATCCCAAAATACCAGCGTATTAAGATCTGTTCTTTGTGATAAATTGGGGTTCGTTGAAACCTCATTGCTTGGATAAAGAAAAGTTCTGGGGAAAGGTCCCGGAACAGGAAACAAATGTCGTTGTAAAGTTCTTGGGTACCCAGTTCTTCTTATAAAATTAAAACCATCAGCGCCCCCTCCATACATGGCAATAAAGTATTGTTCTCCCAGGAGATCCATTTTATCTTTTTCAACAGGCCATCCAAATCCATCTAATCCCGATGTCAGGGAAGCCGCACCAAATTCAGCAACTTTATCTGCGATGAAATTTGCCACGGTGGTTGCATCAGGTGCCTGCGACAGATCTGCACCAACATCTAAAGCTACAAATGCCATTACTTTCGAGATTGATTTTGTGATTCCGGCTTCAAAGTGCATTGTGGCAGGGCCCAAATTACCCAAATGCAGATTTGCTTCTGCTTTCATAAAATCGACAAACGAAGCCAGCATGATGGGCTCTATACCTGCACCACCGCCCCCTTTACCGAGGCCGACCTGCTGACCTAAGTCAGGAAATACACCCACCCATGGGAAAGCATCAGGAGCGGCATCAAAACTGCCTCCGGAAGGATAAACACCTGTAGCCGTTCTATCAAAGCTATCAGGAGGAAATCCTCCTCCATTACCATGTGGTCTTCCCCAATAACCTAAAGGCAATGAACACCATGTGTCTTCGTCAGGTGTAAACTGTAAGTGAGGAGGTGTAAGGTCTATAGAACAGATAATGCCTTCTTGAATGTCATTTTCGAATGAGATATAAATTGCTCCTGGTGGTCCAATCAATCCTAATACATCTTCAAAAAGGGCATAGTTTCCGGGGGTTATCCAACTTTGTCGGTAAAAATAATAACGCCTTCTGGGATCGGTGTCTGCTGAGAAGTCACCAAATTCGCCAACCATAAGATCCATTAGCCAGTTACTTTTATAAAAGCCTGTACCACGATCTCTATAATCACTTGCGTAATCCGGGTGTCGGGAGTCAGGGCTAAGTACATTAGTTCCATATTTAAATACCATATCATCTTCACTGTCAACAATCACAGCTGATGCATTTACGACCTCTGAATAATTGCCCACAGTTAAATTAAAACGCATCTCAAGCGTGTTTACCAATTTCAACCATTTATCAGTATCGCCGCCATAAAAAAAGTCTGTTGCTGAACCTACGGAGGCGGTATTTAAATGATCTCTAGCCTCTTCTAACAAGGTAAATGCTGCATCGTAAACGTCTTCATCATCATCAACTACCGGGAATGGAAATTCAACTGGATTGTTAGCCTGGGAATAAACAATGTCGCCTAAAAAATCGACTAATAACATCATACTGTGGGCTTGTATTGTTTTCGATATTCCAAGATGAAACGAAAGATCTCTATCTGAATCAGGGTCATCATGTAAAGCCTGAATATTAGCAACATCAGGGATTATTCCACTATATATATTTAACCATGCATTGTTTAATGTTGTGGGTCCATAAAAATTTAAATAATCTCTGGCTCGAGATTGGGTGATTCTGGATAAGTCCTCACTGATATCATTAAAAATAGACATGCTATTTAAATAGTCCAATTGTATTGAATTCAAAAGCAGATCCGGATCTGACTGATCTACCGATAATTCATTTGGATCAACCACCTTGTCCAGTTCCATAGTCTCGCAGGAATAAAAAAGGATGCCCGACACAGGAATAATCAATACTAAAAACCTATTAATATTTTTCATAATCGATATAACTTGAATTAACACGTTTAACATATAACCTTAAACGCCAGTAAAAAATGACCTATATCATCATATTGAAGTACCACTTAAAGTTACGAAATAGTTATTTAACTATGGGTCGATACAATTAGTGTACATCAGGTTGTTTCAGAAATGTGAGTTTGTCCTCTGCAGTTTGGCGTCTTGAGGAGCACATAGTAAGACGCTTGGTTGTCCGCTTAAGTTTAAGAAACGGAAGAAGAGCAGGCCTGCCTGCCGAAGGTAGAGAGATGCTTTTTTGTTTTAAAAGGATTGTTGATTCTTAGTATCTTTAAGGAAATTTCCAACATCTACCTCTCTTGGCCCAGTCGATCAGCAAAACATCAAAACATGAAAAAACATATCTCATTACTAATTGGTCTTACCCTATGTATTTCTGCCTTTCCCCAAACAAAATCTATTCATAAAAGTCCACCGCTGTCAGAAGCTTCTCCTGAAAGTGTTGGCATGTCAGCTGAACGTTTTACTCGAATTGATAAAGCCATAAATGACGGTATGGCAGATAATGAAATTCCGGGTGCTGTGGCACTTGTGGCAAGGAACGGGAAGATTGTTTATCACAAGGCCTTTGGAATGGCCGATAATGAATCTAACAGAAAAATGAAAAGGGATGATATCTTCAGGATTGCCTCGCAGACCAAGGCCATCACCTCAACTGCGGTGATGATGCTGTGGGAAGAAGGCAGGTTCCGTTTAGATGATCCAATCGACAAGTATATTCCCGAATTCAAAGATCCGGTTGTCCTGGATACCCTTTATGAGGATGGGACCTGGGATGGTACTGCTGCGAGCAAACCCATTTCAATCCGGCATTTACTGACCCATACCTCTGGTATCGGATATGGCGTTATAGATGGGGATGAACGTTTTAGGGAAATTTATAAAGCTGCCGGTATAACCGATCTGTTTACTACCGAGAATATCAGTATTGAAGAAAGTGTTAAGAAACTGGCTAAGCTGCCTTTACATCATGATCCAGGGGAAAAACTGACCTATAGTGAAGGCCTGGATGTTCTGGGCTATTTTATAGAGATCGTCTCAGGTATGGGATTCGATGAATTTTTACGGACACGCCTCTTTGACCCGCTTGGCATGAACGACACCTGGTTTTATTTACCGGATTCAAAACATGATCGGTTGGTGTCAGTGCAGACTAAAGAAAATGACATCTGGGTCAGGTACCCGGTTACCTTTTACGATCCGGATTATCCTAAAAAAGGAGCAAAACGCTTTTTTTCGGGTGGTGCCGGTTTGTCTAGCACTGCAAAAGACTATGCTACCTTCCTACAGATGTATTTGAATAATGGTGAACTCAATGGGGTAAGAATTCTAAGTAGAACTACTGTTGAGTTTATGATGGCCAACCAGATCGGTGACCTTTGGGGAGAATCGGGCCTCGATTATGGCCTGGCTTTTGGCCTTATTGATGATAACGGCGCGGCACAGGGTGGTAGAGGCGGTGAGGGCACCTTTAGTTGGGGCGGTTATTTCAATACCCAATATTTTGCTGATCCAAACGAGCAGATTATCGGTGTCCTGATGAAACAAACGCAGCAAAGCGGTCCGGATAATTCAGGTTGGAAATTTCAACAATTGGTTTTTCAGGCCATTGATGACTAAAGTGGACGAACAAATTTGTTCCTACATTGGATAAAACCTATGAGAATCCCTCCCTCCGGTTAATCTGATGAAGGGATGACAGCTAAGTTTTTTCTTTAAGGCAGGATCTTTTTCTTTTTAGACTTTTTTGGAGGTTTCGTTGCCTGGGCAGCCGATATTGATTTTTGTTGTACCTTATAGAGTTAACTATTAATTCAACACTATTATGGCTACACAAGATCAAGTATGCTCCATCGTTCCCTACTTTCAAATTTATCCTGGCAAGGAAGATGCTTTTAGAGAAATCTGTGAGCGATTCATAGATCAAACCAGGGAAGAATCGGGCTGTCTCTATTATGGATTCAGCTTTGATGGTGATAAGGTGCATTGTCGCGAAGCTTATAAAAATGCAGACGGACTGTTGGCCCATCTCGATAACGTAGGTGCCTTAATTGGTGAAGCACTGACTATTTCAGACATTACCCGATTGGAGGTCCATGGCACTCGTGAAGAGCTTGAAAAACTTCATGAGCCGCTAAAAGATCTCAATCCTGAATACTGGTACCTGGAATACGGTTTTAGAAACTAAAAATTAATTCAAAAGTATTTAAGAAGCTCCCATCTTTTGAATCATCCAAATTTTGGAGGCTTTTTGTATTTAAGAGGTTCCTGAACCTGATCAATCAAACTTTCGCCCTGGTGTATAGGGTGCTCCTGCTGCTTCTAATTCAGCTTCGTATGTCTCTAAGTCATTTAGATAAGTTTTCAATTTTTCCCGGAATATATTGAAATCAATTTGTGCAATATCAATATTTCGTTTGTGGGTTTCTGTTGGGTTTTGCCGGGTTGACCAATGGCCATAAATAACTTGCCCAACTCTAGACTGAATCGATGGTGATGCCGCTTCGTTTAATCGCTGAAGAACGGAATCTCCAAAAAGCCGTTTTCGTAATTTAGATAAGCTTTGATCTAACCGATTTAAATCTGTAAAAAGCTTCTGCGAAGCTTTAGGTGTTTCGAGCAAAGCCGCCTCCATAAATCGTATTCGATTGCCAGCCTCACCTAATTGTCTTCCGGCAGCTGAAATTTGGCGGGATAGTTCACTGGTTTGCGCCTGAAATTCTGCTATAGCTTTAAAATCAGCATCTGGAGTTGTATTCGGAACGGGTTTAACCGTGAATTTCTGCCGCGCTCCCTGTTTCTCTAAGATTCCTTCATGAACCACATATAGTGCTACAGAATAATTACCAGGAGCAACTAACGGTCCTTCAGGATCACCAACCCAGGGTGGTTTAAAGGCTGGTTGGGTTAAACTAATCGGATTAGGAGGCGGTAGCCTCAAATCCCAACTAGCGCGATGCAATCCTTTCTTTGATGATCCTTTAATCCAGCGAAGTGGATTGCCTTTTTCATCACTAATCAACAGCAATACTTTTGGCTGATCTTCATCTAATTCCTGCTGTAACCCTTCCCAGCCGGGGAAAGGAATGCTAGCGTTCTGGTTTCTTAATGGCTTTTCAGAATTCTGACGTTTTTCTTTTGCAGTCTCAGGGATATCATCAAGATAATAGGTAAATACGGCACCAAAAGGCGGGTTATCTGCTGCAAAACTTGTGGTTCCCTGGCTGGGCATGCCCCTGGCCTGCATTGGCTCATTCGGCACATACCACCAGGCGTCCCTCACAGAAAACAGCGTATTGCCTTTCTCCTTAATCGCCATGCTGATAGTTCTCAAAGGCGAATAATCATCAAGCACATAAAAACCACGTCCAAAAGTAGCTCCAACCAGGTCATTATCTCTTCTGTGTAATTCCAGATCACGAAATGCAATGGTAGGGACCCCACCGCTTAATTTAATCCAGTTTATACCTTTATTTGGTGAAAAATATATTCCGTATTCCGTGCCGATAAACAATAAATTTTCGTCTACATGATCCTGCTTTATAACCCAAACAATAGTATCGTTTGGCAGATCTCCTGAAATTGATTTCCAGTTGCGGCCACGATCATTACTCATAAATATATACGGACTATAGTCGCCCAACTTATGCACATCCACTACTGCAAAAACAGTATTTGAATCATGATGCGATGCCTCAACATCATTGATAAAAGAACGTGCCGGAACCTTTGGAAGGGTACTCTTTCTCCAATTCTGTCCGCCATCTTCGCTTACATGCACAAGTCCGTCATCCGAACCGGTATAAAGCAATCCTTCTTTTTTTGGTGATTCTGAAATAGCCGTAAGTGTTGCATACTTCGACATCGCCCCGGTATCATAAAGGGCATCAACACTCCAAACACGATTGTTTAAGGTTTGCAGTTCATAACGATTGGTATTTGTTGTTAGATCTTCACTGACAGGGATCCATGAATGGCCTTGATTTTCACTCTTCCAAAGGCGTTGAGAGCCAAAGTAAAGGCGATTATGATTATGCGGACTTATTTGAATCGGGCTATCCCAGTTCCATCGTTCGGGAGGGTCATTTGGCCCGGGTTGAGGTTGGATGTTCAATACTTCTTCACTGCGTCGGTCAAGGCGATGTAATAATCCCTGTTGAATCTCCATATAAACGATATTCGGATCTTCAGGATCAAAAACAGATTCATAACCATCGGCACCCAGAGGAACATACCAATCCTGATTACGAATCCCTTCTGTATTCATGGTACGCGAAGGACCGATTAATGTGCCTAAATCCTGTGCACCACCAACGATGTTATAAAAGGGTTCCGAATTATCGAGTCCGAGTTTGTAAAACTGGGAAATTGGGAGGTTAGAAAAATGCCGCCATGTCGTCCCTTCATCATAAGTTTCGTACAATCCGCCATCGGTTCCTGCTATCAGATGATTTCCATTATCGGGATCGATCCAGAGTGCATGATTGTCGCTGTGCTTTTCACGTCCTGTTCCCAGATAATCAATAGTCTTACCTCCATCACGGGTCACATGTAGGAACACATCCATTTGATAAACCAATTCAGGATTTTGAGGAGATGCCTCTATTTCCTGGTAATAATGCGGACCGGTTCCACCGGAAATATAACTGTTGCGCTTTTCCCAACTCTCTCCTTTGTCAATCGACCGGTAAAAGCCCTTTTCTTTGTTGTTCGCTTCAATGGTTGCATAGACCAATTCGGGATTTGCCCGCGTAACGGCCAGGCCTATTTTACCGATATCGCCCTTGGGCAATCCGGTTTTAATTTGTCGCCAGCTCTCACCATTATCTGTTGATTTGAAAATTCCTGATTTAGGTCCGCCCGCTAACAACGACCAGGTATGTCGCCGTCGCTGATACGCTGCTGCGTAGAGTACATCGGGATTTGATGGATCAAATTCTATATCTGTGACACCGGTATCCTTATCGATCTCGAGAACCAGCTGCCATGTTTTACCACCATCATTGGTTTTGTATAATCCGCGTTCACCACCCGAAGACCAAAGTGGCCCTTCGGCAGCAACAAATACGACATCACTGTTTCTCGGGTCTACAAGGATTTTACCGACATGTTCAGATTTTTCAAGTCCCATGTGGTTCCAGGTCTTTCCGGCATCTAGGCTTTTATACACCCCATCGCCCCACGCAACATGACGACCGCTTACATTTTCGCCGGTTCCAACCCAAACTAAATCAGGATTATTGGGGTCGAGGGTAACGCTTCCTATAGAATAAGATTTTTGTTTATCGAAAATCGGCTCCCAGGATGTCCCCCTGTTTATTGTCTTCCACAAACCGCCGGAACCAACAGCAACGTACCAGGTGCTTTTGTCGGTCGGACTCACGGCAATATCAGCAATACGTCCGCCCATAACTGCAGGACCAATACCTCTCAGTTGGAGTGCGGAAACCGCTTTAGAGATAGCTTCAGTGTTTTCTGTTTGCGCAATAATAGCAGAGGATTGAAAAAAGAAAGGGATAATAAAGAACAGTGCGAAGGAAAAATAATTTTTATTCATATTAGATCTTTTTGGTAGGTGTATCAATTTAGGGTCATGAAATTAAGGAAAAAACAAATAACAAGTTCAGACTTCATTATCGCAGAACCTTAATTTATTAGAAGATTTTAATTCGTTGGTAGATTAATCATTTAAAGAGGGTAAAATAGTCTAAAATATAGATTAATGTGGCCTTTAGTTTTCACCTTGCAGAGTCTTTTCCAGCGACAATGATGTTAAATTAATATCGCACAGGTTGGGCACATGATTTAAGTTGACGAAGTTGTGAGTGAGTCCCAAAAGTTCAGCTTTATGTCTGGAATTCATTAAACTTACCGTACCCATGAAATTTTGATCGGAATGATAATCCCTGACGGTCTTAGTTTTTTTTAAGCGGTAAAGATTGAGCTGGTCGAAATTCGGTTAGTCCTTTTTCCTTAATAGTTTTTTCAATATCAGCAATTGAGGAAGGCACAAAAGCACTTAAGTTTTCTACGCCTGTTTCGGTAACAACTGCCACATCTTCAATTCTAATGTAAAGACGTTCCTCAGGAATCCATATCATTGGGTCAATCGTAAAGACCATTCCTGGCTTTAGAGGGACTCCATGAACGCGACCAACGTCATGCACTGCCATTCCAACTGGATGTTGAAAATGGCCTCTGAATTTAATGCCATTCTGCACAGCTGATAAATGCTCGGGCTTTTCAAAGGTTTTACCGATTAAATAGTTCTCCATATCGGTGGCCGCATTTTTTAACACCTCATTAGAAGTGATACCTGGTTTGATGTATTTAAATAACGCATCTCTATAGGCAACTATATATTCGTAAAGTGCAGTTTGTTCTTTATCAAAGGATCCGTTAACCGGCCAAATCCTTGTAACATCACTTGTATAATTATGATAATCTGGCGCATAATCCATCAAGACTAAATCTCCGTCATTGAGGATATCTGTTTTTCTGAAATAATGTCCCATGAATGTGTTGGTTCCACCTCCTATGATTGCCGGGTATCCATCCCCTTGAGAACCGTGCTGGTAAAATATATACTTCGCCGCAGCATCTAACTGGTATTCATAAACACCGGGTTTTGTCGATCTCATAGCTTCTATTATAGCAAGACCTGCTATATCTGTAGCTTTTCGAATAACTTCAATTTCCTGTTGACTCTTGATCAAACGCATAGTATCTAAAAGGGGTGATAAATCACGAATTTCAAATTCAGGGAATCGCTCAGTAATAAGCTTTATGAATTGCGCTTCGCGGGTTATTTGTGAATCCCAAGGGTCGGCAGCAGCACGCGCATGACCATGTAATATTTCATCTCTGCTATCATTGCCCGTTTCCGCCGGACTAAAGGGCGTATATAGTTTAGGAGTTATGCCATTGATAAGTCCGGTACCAACAAGGTCATTTCCTAAGAATTCTACAGGACGAACGCGATTTACACCGGTAAGTTTCTTTATTAATTCAGCGTCTTCGGCTGATAATATTTTTCCCTGGCTTCGTTCTCTGCCTTCTTCTCTGTGAGGTAGATAAATTGATGTGCTTCTATTTTTTCCATTCAATAATAAATAGGCATGACCCTCTTCTAATCCGCATAAATAGTAAAAGGTATTTGATTGTCGAAATACTTTAAAGCCTGCAACACTTGGTGCACTTTGAATAAGTGCTATTGCATTGTTCCCAATTTCATCAAATATTTTGGTCCTGCGAGATTCAAATTCTTCTATCGTAAAATCTGTCTGGTAATAATGTTTTTCTTGAGCATGTAAAATAGGCATACAAATAAGGGAAAGAATAAAAGCTAAATATGACGTCTTTATAAAATACATGATGGTGATTTTGGTTGATTAAAATATGTTCCAATAGCCGATCAACAATGTAAGAATAATTTTTTCTTTAAGTGAAAATCGATACATTAGTGATCAACACTTAGAAGCGATTGAATATGACGATAGTGTTTATTACTGCCAATCAAAATGATCGATCATGATGACATTTAAAAAAGGAATATCCACATTGCTGTGCCTTTCCTTAGTTTTAGTTTTTCAGAACAATTTATTCGCTATAAATGATGGTTATCCAAAGAACCCAAAAATTGATGCACTCAATTACATTTTCAAAATTGAGTTATCTGATGATAACGATTTTATAAATTGTGAAGTCACCGTTGATATTCGCTTCCTTGGCGCAGCTGTTCAAAAATTGAGATTGGATTTAGTCAATGTTTCCCAGGAACTGGAAGGTAAAGGCATGGTTGTTAGCAGTGTTTCATCAAATGGGGACGATTTGAAATTTTCACACGCTAACGATGAGTTATTGATACACCTCCCTAATCCGTCAATAATTAATCAGCGAACCAAGTTTACTATTCGATACAAGGGAATACCTGCAAGCGGACTTAAAATAGGTGAAAATAAATATGGAGATAGAACATTTTTTAGTGATAACTGGCCAAATCGAGGACGTCATTGGCTAGCAATGATCGATCATCCTTATGATAAAGCCATGTGCGAATTTATCGTTATTGCACCTGACCATTATCAGGTCGTATCGAATGGTTTAAAAATAGAAGAAACCAATCTTGCAGACAGCAAACGTCTTACTCATTGGAAACAATCAGTCCCAATTGCTTCATGGTTATATGTACTTGGTGTAGCAGACTTTGCTGTCCAATATGTAGATGAATTTGAGGGTAAATCAATTCAAACCTGGGTGTTTAAGCAAGACAGAGATGCAGGTTTTTATGATTTTGCTGAACCAACAAAGCAAGTGTTAGAATTCTACAGTGATTATATTGGTCCGTTTTCTTATGAGAAATTGGCCAACATACAATCGAATAGTGTTAGCGGAGGGATGGAAGCCGCATCTGCGATTTTATACAGTGGAAATTCGGTTAAAGGCGATAGAAACAAGCGGTGGCGAAATGTAGTTATTCATGAGATAGCGCATCAATGGTTTGGGAATTCCGTTACGGAATACGATTGGGACGATATTTGGTTAAGTGAGGGTTTTGCAACCTATTTCACTCTACTTTTTATCGAACATCAATATGGGCGAGATGCTTTTGTTGAAGGTCTTAAATCCAGCCAAAAAAGCGTAGATGCCTTTTATGAAAAGAGGCCGGAATATACCATTGTCCATGATAATTTGAAGGACATGAAAGATGTAACAACATCCCAAATCTATCAAAAGGGAAGTTGGATTTTACACATGCTGCGTGGTGTTATTGGAACCGACACCTTCTGGAAGGGCATAAAAGTGTACTATAATCAATATAAAGATTTAAATGTTACAACAGATGATTTCAAAAGAGTTATGGAAGAAGTCTCAGGAACGGATTTAGATGTATTTTTTGAGCAATGGCTGTATAAGCCAGGAATTTTAAAACTCGATGGAAGTTGGAAGTTTGATAAGAAAAACAGTGAAGTGGTAATTAATTTGAACCAAGTACAAAAAGATGGAAGTCTATTTGAGATGCCGCTTGAAATCGGGATCGATTTTGATCACAAACCTCAACAGATAGAATTGATTAGGATAAAAGGAATCTCGAATAAATTTAAAATAAAGGTTGAAGAAGAACCAAAGGCGATTGTTCTAGATCCAAATTACTGGGTGTTAATGAATACAGATTTTAAGAAAATCGAATAAAATAAAAACCTCCGATTGATTCATAATTTTGTTCGAATCCCGTCCAAACGACTATTAAAATATAGTGTTGTCCCCTTAAGTTTGTGTGACGGAGGGAAGGAAGCCTGCCTGCCACGTGGCTTCTGTAGGTACAGGAAGGATTTTTTGGTTTAGATTCTTTTACTTGTAACTCAAGTTAATACTAAATGTAAGAGGATTGAATTAGATCCTTATTCGGGATAATCTAATTTAGCCAGAAGTGTTTGAAATCGGAGCAGAACCTGATCTCTTTGGGCTTGCGGATAAGGAAGAATACGAAAAAGTTTCGGAACTCTTGAAGCAGGAAGTATTTAGAGAATTGATCTATAAAAAACATCAAGCTTACGCAAAAGCGTTTGTTTATTATCGTCAAGGGGATTATTATAAGGCGATTGCTGAATCTGAAAAATTTCGACAATTTGATCATCAGGATGTGATTAAGTTCATCAGTTTATCGCGATTAGGAGATACCTCATATGCCAATATTATAATGAAAGTTCGATTAGGTCAAGCGGCTCAAAAATATGGGCCTATGCGGAGATCAGAGAGCGTGATTCCCTGTATCATTATCTGGATCAATTGAATTTTCCAAATGCGCAATACTTTACCGGGGAACTTTGGTTTGCTCTGAAAGAATTTAAAGATGAACCTGGTTACAAGGCTTTTTTAAAAAAGAATTATTTACCGCTGAATGAATTAATGGATCCGATAGATTTAATCCCTTCTGCTCCAGATCTCATGCATGGGATCACCCTTGCTTGAAAATCCTTTATGGTTCCATTTGCCATCTTCCAGGGCGTAATCGAATTCAAGGCTTAGACCTGCCTTTGTATCATCCCTTGAAAAGAACTCGATATTTTCGGTGTACTTACCATCAATAGTCGTGTAAGTGCCGCCGCCGGTTCCTGAGAATTTCTTGGTTTCGGTATTATAGGCGATCCACTGGAAACGAGTTCCTGATAAGATCTTCATGGTTTTCCTTGGTCTGTTCAGGTCCCTGGTTTGAGTCTTACCATCACGAACGCGCCCCGACATCAGCCAGGCGCCTTGAAGTTCTCCCGGCCCACCAGCATCGATTAATGTCCATTCCATCGAATACTCCGGTGCCCTCAGCACATTTTCGTTGACCTCAACTTTAAAGCTCACCGTTGAGCCAACCCGCTCAGGATCTTCGGTATCGAATTCTACGGTTTCTGTTATCATTTGACCCTCTAAGGACCAGGAACCCCCGTTGGTTTTAACAAATTTTCCAGTTTCAGCATGAAACCAGGTTGATACCTGAAAACCTTCAGAAAAGATGACAATATTCTTCAATTTAACTCCTGAATCGGATGTGGTTGTGGTTTCCCAGGCGCCGATTAAACTCTGTGCTTCTGCTCCAATGGTCAGACAAACAACGATCAGAAAAAAAAATATTTGTTTTGATAATAACATAAGCATCGATATTAATATGCCTCTAATTTACTCGATAAAATTTTAATTTATACTACTCACTAATCAACTAATTTTATTCTGAATTGAAATGATTATTAGGCAAAATTGTTACAATGAAGCATTCATTTTTATTTAAAAAAGGTCACTCCTTAGAGAGATAATGGAGGCGTTCATCGATTTTTTTTTGGATTTTACGTCTCATTTGCTACTTTTAAAAAATCCTTTCGGATAATTTTCCTCCCTCACATTTTATTCCCTCGCATTTTTTTGAACCAACCTAACTTAATTTCGTTATGAAATCATCTCTATTCAAAGTGCTGGTACTCGGACTTGTTTTTTGTTCATTTACAGCCTATTCTCAAATTCAAACCAACAGTCAGAAAGTTAAACAACTACCTCAGGGTCATCAGCTGCGCTCGGCTTTTGACGCATTGCCACCACAGGCTAAGATAAAGGCCGAAAACTGGTTGAACAAACTAAGTTTACCGGAGGAAGACTTTAACAGCATCGAACTCGACAAAGAAGGTGGCGTGTTTTATGTTGAGCCGGTTGTTTCAGAAACTCAAGATTCCGGTGCTGATTATAAACCAATAACCGGAGTCCAAAAAGTTTCAGCCTCAGAGATTTTTACACTGCACAGCAAGCCCGGTGCTTCTCGTGTTGTCTATTTAAATTTTGTAGGCTATACAATTACAGGTACTGTTTGGAATGATGCCACTGGTGAAGCTACACTCCTTGCACGGCCCTACGATTCAAATGGAAATGAAAGCGTTTTCAGTGCTTCTGAAATAAACGACATGGCCTCGGTATGGAGTCGTGTGTCAGAGGATTACGCTGCATTCGACATCGATGTAACCACAGAACCACCATCGAGCTTTGGTCCTAATGTCGGTCATATTTTAGTGACCCACCGAACCGATGCCAATGGTAAAAATCTATACCCGAATTCAGCAGGTGGAGTGGCCTATGTTGATGTTTGGGGATACAGTTATTACGCTTATTATCAACCTGCTTTGGTATTCTATAACCACCTTGGATCAGGCAACGCCCATAATATAGCCGATGCTTCAAGTCATGAATTAGGGCATAATTTGTCTCTGTCGCATGATGGAAGAACTGGTGAGAGCTACTACAGCGGACACGGTACAGGAAATATAAGTTGGGCGCCTATCATGGGAAGTGGATACTATAGAAATGTAACCCAATGGAGTAACGGAAACTATACAGGTGCGAATAATTTTCAGGAAGATATCGTTGAACTGGTCAATCGATTAGGCCTTAGTGCTGATGATCACGGAGACGATATAAATAACGCAACAGCACTTAGCGTCTCAACTGATGGTACGGTAAATGTAACAGATACAGAAACCGATCCTTTTAACACCAATAAGGATAACAAAGGAATAATAGAGAGTAGAACTGATGTGGATGTGTTCTCGTTTAGCACCTCTGGTGGTCAGACTACGTTGACGGTTACGCCTGCATGGAGAGCTTATAACTATGAAACGTATCGAAGTTCCAATCTTGATGTTCGGGTAAAACTATATAACAGTTCAGGAAGCCTCCTTGGCACCTATAGCCTGGCCACGGATACCAAAGCCGATGTGTCGGTAAATCTGGGCACAGGAACCTATTATATAAGTATTGAGGGCGAGGGATCCAGCAATTATAACGATTATGCCAGTCATGGGAATTATTATATTTCCGGAACTATTGAAGGTAGTTCAGTAAACAATGTATTACCTAATGCCGATTTTACAAATAGTATAGTTGATAGAACCGTAACATTTACAGACACATCAACAGATAGTGACGGAACAATAGTAAGCTGGTTATGGGACTTTGGTGACGGTAATACCTCCACCGATCAGAATCCGATACATACCTATTCTTCAGACAGCGATTTTACTGTGAGTTTAACGGTAACCGATGATGATGGTGCTACCGATTTGACGTCTCAATCTCTAACCACCTGTCTTGATTCTGACAGTGACGGAATTTGTGATGATCTGGATATTTGTCAGGGTGGCGACGACACTATCGATACCGATGGTGATGGCACACCTGATTTCTGCGACTCATGTAACGACCTTATCGATACCGACGGTGACGGGGTTGGTGATTGCACCGACCAGGAAATCAACTCGCCTTGTCCGTTAAATGTGGATGCTAATGGTGTGTCTTTAGACTCAGATGGCGACGGTGTTGCCGATTGTAATGATCAGGAGGTTAATTCTCCATGTCCTAATACCGTAGATGCTAACGGTGTGTCAATCGATACCGATGGTGATGGTGTTTGTGACGACCTGGATGTTTGTGAAGGGGGAGACGACAGCCTGGATGCTGATGGTGATGGCATTCCGGATTTTTGTGATACATCCGTTTGTCTTGGAGATACAACGACCTTTGGGCAGAGCTCTTTAACACATTCCGGATCTGGTTCCAGTAATACGTCTGCAACCATTCCAACTGATGGTCAGGATATCGCATTTACAATTTCAGGAATTAGCCAACGAACCGGCGGAAAACCTGCAAATCGATTTATTGAAGAGGTTACTGTAAGCTATATTGATGGTTTGGGTAACAATCAAAATTATGGCGTGTTTAGTGGTGTAAGCTCTGTTGATATTAGCATTCCTGGATTTGTACAATCTGTTACTGTGACCTTAGCTGATGGTTACGACGGAAACACTGCAACAAATATGAGTATCGATTTAAGCGTTGTTGATTTCTGTGTAGATAGTATACCATGTGCTGATAGCGATGGTGATGGTGTTTGTGATACCGAAGACCAGTGTCCTGGTTTTGACGACACTCTTGATACCGACAGTGATGGCGTGGGTGATTGTCTTGATCTGGAGATTAATTCACCCTGTCCCGATTCTGTTGATGCCAATGGAGTGTCTCTAGATTCTGACGGTGATGGTGTATGCGATGATCTTGATGCTTGTGAAGGAAGTGATGATGCTATAGATACCGATGGTGATAGCGTTCCAGACGGGTGTGATATATGTGAAGGATTTGATGATTCTATCGATTCAGATAGTGATGGGATACCTGATGGCTGTGATACGTCTACCTGTGTTCCCGATTCATTAAACTTTAGTTTGAATCCATTAACCCATTCGGGCACTGGTTCAAACAGTACTTCGGTAAACATTCCGTCAAATGGTCGTGATGTTTCATTTACGATATCCGATATAGATCAAAGAACCGGAGGGAAACCAACCAGAAGATATATTGAAGAAGTAACTGTTACATATGTGGATGGTCTGGGGAATAATCAAAATTATGGTGTGTTTAGCGGAACAAGTTCTGTTAATGTCAGTATTTCTGGATTTGTACAATCTGTAACCCTTAGCCTGGAAGACGGCTATGATAGAGACTCTTCAACAGTCTTGAGTGTCGATCTATCAACCGTTGATTTCTGTGTCGAAAGTGCGGCTGCAATTGCCAGTGGTATTGGTGCGTCAGACAGTGCCTCTCAGAGCATTGACGGGAAATCGATAAAAGTATATCCTAATCCTGCTTCAAGGGTGATCAATATTTCTTTTAAAGGCTACAGCGATTTAAATCCTGAAGTATCACTATTCAGCATAAATGGTCAGTTAATATTGACCCGCAAATTGAATGAATCCGGTTCGGGTCAAATCAAACTGGATGATGTTTCAGACGGGTTATATCTGCTCTTGGTTAAAGATGCCAATGGAAATGTGCTGGAAAGCAAACGCATAATCATAAATAAATAAAACCGATTGTTTAAATAGAAAAGCTGCTCTGATGAGCAGCTTTTTTTATTGACGGTTGTTTCTGTTCAATAAATTGTAACTTTATTGATCTTTGATATTCGTATCAACCTCTGATCCTTCAATATGCTTTATAGGATTTTTAAATTTCTATTTTATTTAACGGTTAAAGGGTATTTTCGCTCAATTCACATCAAGGGAATGGCACATATTCCGTCCTCGGGGCCAGTCATATTTGTTGCAAATCACACCAGCGCATTTATGGACCCAATTCTACTTGGGGTGCATATCAAACGGTCTATTTATTTTCTGGCGAGAGGCGAATCGTTTAAGTCGAAAATAGCGTCAACACTCTTTGGGTGGTTGAACATGATACCCATCTACAAGCCGGATATCTCACCTGATGAGGTTCATAAGAACAAACAGATCTTCAGCCGGTGCTTTGAACATTTTGCACAGGGCAAAACCATTATGATTTTTCCGGAAGGGGTAAGCAAAACAGAGCGTAAACTCAGACCCATAAAAACAGGTACTGCACGTATTGCCCTCGGTGCAGAAGATCAGTATAATTTTAAACTGGGTGTAAAGATCGTTCCGGTGGGGATCAATTATTCAAACCCCCATTATTTCAGAAGTGATGTTTTCATCGATTTCGGAGCACCAATTGAATTGCAAGAATACCAATCTGATTATATGGCCCATCCGTTCGAAACTGCCCAGGCACTTACCGAGGTGATCAGGACTCAGCTCGAACGCATGACAATTGTGGTAAACGATCAGAGCCTCGATCCGCTGGTTAAGGATATTGAACGGCTTTATCGCAGTACACTGAGAGAAGATATGCCCGAAGAGCATAAGGCGGCACAGGACTTTTACCTGTCTAAGGAAATTGTTAAGGCTGTGACCTTCCATAAACAGATCCGACCGAAACAAACCCTGGCGTTTCAACAAAGGATCAGGCAATATTTACACGCCCTGGATCGACTTCAACTGAGTGATGCTGTGATCAGGAACCCCGGGCAATATGCCAAATCCCTTGGTGCAGCCATATATTTTATTTTGGGTTTTCCATTGTTTATCTATGGTTATCTGGTGAATATTCTGCCTTATAAAACTGCTGAATTCTTGTCGCGTAAGGTGAGCGTTCGCAAAGATTTTATCGGCTCGATGAAGTTGGCCTTTGGGATGTTTGTATTTCTTCTGTTTTATATCGTGCAAATTCTGTTTATTATTTCACTAACCAAATGGTATTGGGGTCTTCTTTTTGCATTATCCTTGTATCCATGTGGTCTTTTTGCTGTGAATTATATCAACCAGTGGTACCGTCTTAGAGGTCATTTAATCTTTAGAAGGCTTTATAGTAAAAAAAGAAATGTAATTAATCGCTTACAAGTGATGCGGAATGGTCTGTTGGAGGAATTGGACGAGGGGCGCCTGTTATATCTAGAGTCTAAGCTCGATTAATAGGCTTTGTGATTATGATTTTTCCTGGAATTCAGAGATTGATTAAGGGAAAATCGTAGTTCAATTTTGCATGATGTTGTTCATTTCTTTTTAACTTTAGGTCCATTCAAAAAAACAAAAATCATGTTACATAAAAGAGTTCTGTTACCGTTTGTCTTAATCTTGTCAGGATTAATGGTTTCGGCCCAGCCGATCATTCCTGATGACGTCAAATCAGAAATTAAGAATCGGGTAGAGAACGGAATTAACCCCAGTATTGTAATTGGTATTATTAATGCTGATGGAACTGACTACTACAGCTATGGAAAAAAGTCATTATCCAACGATGAACCAGTAAATGAAAACAGCATCTATGAGATCGGATCAATTAGCAAGACTTTTACAGGGGTGATCCTCGCCCAATTGGTGAAAGAGGGAAAGGTAAAATTAGACGACCCTTTACAAAAATACCTGCCTGAAGGTGTAACGGCTCCTACCCGAAATGGAGCATCGATCAATTTGGTTCACATGTCAAATCATACATCGGCACTTCCCAGGATGCCCGATAACTTCAGTCCGGCCGATCCTTCTAATCCTTATGTCGATTATTCGGAAGAACAACTATATGAATTCCTTAACGGACATGAGTTAAGGCGCGATATCGGTTCAGAATTTGAGTATTCGAACTACGCGGTGGGCTTACTTGGCCATGTATTGGCCCGAAGCCAAAGCATGACCTATGAAGAATTAATGGTGAATATCATCGCCAATCCGTTAGGTATGAAAAATACGCGTATCGAATTCACATCTGAAATGAAGCGAAATAAGGCTATTGGAACAAATGGCGGTCGGGAAGTTTCAAACTGGGACTTGACCACTCTTGCCGGAGCTGGTGCAATTCGTTCCGATGTGGTGGATATGCTCAAATATCTGTCCGCTAACATGGGATTGACCAAGACCAAACTTTATCCTGCCATGAAAATGGCGCAGACCAGCACTGTGGCAGAGGACTTTCCACGCACAATAGGCCTGGGTTGGATAACCCGTAATACCGATACCAGTGAGATCATATGGCATAATGGTGGGACTGGTGGTTACAGGGCTTTCTCGGGATTTACCAGCGATGGAAAAACCGGCGTTGTAGTACTAACGAATTCATCACTAGGGGTTGACGATATAGGGTTCCATACCCTGGATTCGGCCCTTGAGATGCGTGATGTTAAGCCATCAATTGCCAATGCATTAAGGGACGTAATTGATGCAGAAGGTATTGATACAGGAATCAAGTCTTATTGGAAGATGAAAGAGGAACAATCTGATAAATACAATTTTGCAGAAACCCAATTAAACAATTTAGGTTATGACTATATGATGAGTGATGAATTAGACAAGGCCCTGGCTGTTTTTCAGCTTAATGTGGAAGCCTATCCGGAATCTTTCAATGCCTACGACAGCCTGGGTGAAGCCTTTATGAAAAAGGGCATGAATGAGAAGGCCATCATGAACTATAAGAAATCGGTCGAAATGAATCCCGGGAATGACAATGGGATAAGTATGCTCAAGAAACTGGGATTTGATACCACTGAATTAGAGAAGAAAATTGAAATAGCTTCTGATGTTCTGGATTCATACCTGGGACGATATGCATTGTCTCCAAACTTTGTATTGACAGTAACCCGTGATGGTGATCAGTTGATGGTGCAGGCAACCGGTCAAAGTAATTTTCCGGTATTCGCGAAATCAAAAGTTCGTTTTTATTATAAGGTAGTGGAAGCTGAAATTGAATTCTTTAAGGGAGAGGACGGCAAGATCGAAAGTATGACCCTGTTTCAGGGTGGTCAGGAGATGAAAGGAATAAAAATAGAAGATTAAAGAAGCAACCTTTTCCGCTATTCCGACTCTATTAAATAAACAATGATGAGATGATGCGCCTGTTCTATGTTATTATAGTCGTAATTTTTAATTTTTCCTGTTCGTCTTCGGAAGTTCTAAATCAATCAAATACGGTCATTCCGGAAAATGAAGACTCCGGTACCGATTCATCTACTTCAAATCCTGATGCCGATTACCAGTTGTTATTTATTGGTAACAGTCTTACCCTTTACAATGACTTGCCTGACCTGGTTGAGGAACGGGCAGGAAATATCGGGATATCGGTTGGGGTCACCACAAATGCATTCCCGGGTTATGGCCTGGAAGATCACTGGAACGCCGGACTTATTCAAGGCCTTATCAACAGCGGCTACTACGATTACGTTATCATTCAACAAGGTCCGTCATCGCAATCTTACGGCCGAACAAGCTTGATAAGCTTCGGACAATTGATCAAGGAGTTATGCGACCTTAGTGATACGCAATTGGCATATTTTATGGTATGGCCGGCTATAGAAAATTTCAATACATTTCCGGGAGTGATCCAGAATTATTCTGACGCGGCTCAACAGAACAATGCTATCTTATCTGCCGTTGGAAGCCATTGGAAAGCGTATATCGAAAACACCGAGGATTACTCATACTATAGTTCTGACGGGTTTCATCCCTCCTTGCTCGGGAGCAGGATGTCGGCACAAATAATTGTACAATCTTTGGGAATCCAATAACAATCAGGTTACCAGCTACCACCACCACCGCCACCGAACCCACCTCCTGACGACCCTCCACCGGAAGAACCACTACTCGACGGAGAGCTAACCATATTGGAGGACATGCTTGACATGGAACTGGAAAAAGATTTCGAAAAATTGTTCATGGAGCTATGTGTACCGGAAGTTGAAGCATACCATGTTGGCGGAGGTACATTTAAACTGTCGAATTTTCTTGACCATTTATCGAAAAGGCCAAAAGCAAGGGCATAACCCATGGTGCTTTCGAAATAATGGCTGTCTTCCTTCAAAAGCATTTTCAAACGATTTTCTTCCGCTATTTTTATAAATGATTTAAAACCCTTTAATTCAGAAAATACTTCATTGCCTTTCCTGTTTTTCTTTATCATGAAGAAATTCAGAATGATCAATGCGATGCATGTAACCAGGGTTAATATAGCTGCCAGTATATTCCACAAGAACAGGCTTAATATTGATAAACCTATTGCCAGAGGTACAAGAACTATGTAAGTTATCAAGCGTATTTTTCGCGATTGTTTATCATAATATACGCGCGACTTTTTCTTTAAACTGCTGCTGGCTGAACTCATGGTCTTGTAAAACGTATTGCGCAGACTGGAAATCATGACTTCGTTTTCGGCCGTCTCATCAGAATCTTTGTACGTATTCGAAAATAAATCATTAAAGATCTTCTTTTCATAATCACTGGAATCTTCCGGAAGTTCTTTCAGCTTGATAATTTTAGTATCCTTCTTACTAAAAAACCCTGATTTTTTAATTTCTTCAATCCTTAAAAGTCCCTGTGAACCCCAATGCGGAATTAATGAAATAAGGTCATTACTGTCTGCATGATCATTGATAAGGTAACCAGCCATGGCCGGGTCGATCATTTTTGGCGGATAATAGCTCGTTGTGGCGGGTAGTTCGTCGTCCTTGCCGTAGCGCTTCCATAGCATATAAAATGAACCGATCAATCCGGCAATCATCATTGTCCAGCCATAGTTGGTCCAGAATGGCCATGCCGGTTTGATCTCGGCGATGGAATCGCGTGGAAGCTTGACCAGTACGGTTACATTTTCGCCATCATGAGATACAAAGCCCGCGTTGCTTTGCCCGAATACAGCTGAACCCTCATATTGCAGCGAAAAGTCCCGGCTTAGTGCGGTAGTGCCCAGTGGCCCTGAATAGACGAAACAGTTATTAGCATCCATATAACTGCCCTCTGGACCGTAAACATTGAATTGAATACGTTCAAAATCTGCATGCCAACCGCCCGGTTTAATGTTCCAGTAAAACTGAACCTGTTGGTCATTAAAAATAAAAGCATTTTCAACACGATACCTGATCTCATAATGAACCGGACCTTCAATCGTCTTGTCAGCATCACCAATTTTCATGGTCACATGTTCAGAAAAGCGTTGATCAAAAGAGGAAGGTCCTTCGAAATTATGACCGGGGACTTTAATGTTACTAATCTTGATCTTGCGTTTTTGAGAAATACCGTCGGGATCAGTGAAATCGTACTTCGTTTGGATAACACGATAAACACCATGTTTCGGTATATGAAAATTGACATCATATTTTTCGACAACATCAAAATACCCTTCGGCATTTAAATGGAATTCGGCTTTATAATTCTTTACCGTAAAGTCTTGCGCTTGAATTGAAATGACGGCGAATAAACCGCAAAATAATCCAAACCACAAATGTTTGCTAAGCTTGTAAATGGCGTCCATAGAACCGAAGATGTTTTTCTGCCCTAATTATGAAAAGTCAACTTTAATATTCTCTCGGCTCGCCTCGTCGGTTTCGAAGAAGTCATAGCGTTGATATTTCAACATGCCGGCAAACATTACCGCAGGAAAAGTTTCTCCATAGGTGTTATTTTCCCGAACTGTTCCGTTGTAGTAACGCCGACTTCTTTCAAGGTTTTCTTCGATTAAATTGAGTTTATCCTGAAGATCTTTGAAGTTTTCATTCGCTTTCAGGTCAGGATAGTCTTCAGCAAGGGCAAAAATACTTCTGAGGGTTTGTTGCAATTGATTTTCGGCCTTGATTTGTCCGCTGATATCGCCCTGAGGAACCTGCATGGCCCGGTTGCGGGCGTTGATCACTTCCTCAAAAGTAGTTTTCTCATGTTTGGCATAGCCTTTAACGGTTTCCACTAGATTCGGAATAAGATCATAACGACGTTTAAGCGCTACATCGATATTGCTCCAGGCATCCTGAACCATATTACGATTTTTGGCAAAACGATTGAAAATACCAATCATAATGAAGACGATCACCGCGATCAATCCGAGAAGAAAATAAAATGTTCCCATAGTTTTGGTTGTTTATTGGTTGGTCTTAAGAAGGATGACTAAGTTACAAATTTTCAGTTCTAATCCGGGATTAAATGATGGCTGCAGGCGTTGGAATAAAGCCTCTCGATTTATGGATATTAATTAGAGACATATCTTAACGTGGTTATCAACCAAAAAGGATTTTTCCTATCTTTAGTGTCGAACACTATTGACCAACCATGATAAATCAGTTCATCAAAGGGCTCCAAACTTTTGAAGGCCGTGGCATTGCGCTGTTTCCCTTTCCTGATGCTTCCACTTATCCTATTGTAAGAAATCTTCCTTCCGAAACGAAATCAAATCGAAATTTTCAAATTCACTTGCTATAAAACAACCAATCATTATGAAAATCCGTAACATTTTATTATTTCTTGCCCTGATTATTCTGTCCTTCGCTTGTAAGACCGAGCCGAAGGTTGAGCCGGCAGAACCTGTGGCCATTAAAGAATGGAAGCCCGAAGACACCCGAAGCATTACCGGCGTGACAGCCAAGCGGGGTCTGATTACTAAAACTGAAAAAGCAACTCCGGGATATGTGATGTTCCAACCTTCGGCTAGTACTAAAACAGTACTGATTAATTTGGATGGTGAAGTGGTTCATGAGTGGCAACATGATCTTAACAGTATGCAGGCTTACCTGCTCGATAATGGACATTTACTGAGTCTCCAGCGTGATATTGACTTTCCAACCTTCGCAGCGGGAGGACAGGCAGGACGCATTCGCGAATACGATTGGGATGGAAATATGCTCTGGGATTTCGAGTATGCCACAGAAACCGAACTCACTCACCATGATATTGAACCATTGCCCAACGGGAATGTGCTGGCCATCTCTTATGAAGTTATTCCCTTTGAAGAGGCTGTTGCTGCTGGTCGCGATCCGAATTATACGGCCAAAGCAGGAATATGGCCCGATAAGATTATAGAGATCAAACCGACAAAACCCGAAGGCGGTGAAATTGTTTGGGAATGGCGCATGTGGGATCATATCATTCAGGACAACGATTCAACGAAGGCAAATTATGGTGTGCTTGCTGACAATCCGGGGAAGATAAATATTAATCTTCATGGTGAAGCTGGTCCGCCAATAACTGCTGAACAGATTGAGCAGATGATAAAAGGTGGAATGACCACCTCGAATGCGACTGTAGATAATTGGGATTCTGATATCGTGCACTGCAACGCCGTTTCATACAATGCCGACCTCGATCAAATCGCTGTAAGTTCACCGGGCCTGGGGGAAATATTTATAATTGATCACAGTATTTCAACTGAAGAGGCGAAGGGTGCAGCTGGGGATTTACTTTACCGCTGGGGTAATTCTGCAAATTACGGACTTGAGAAAGAAGGAGAATTAAGACTGCATGGGCAACATGATGTTAAATGGATTCCGGAAGGTTATCCCGGAGCAGGCCAATTAATGGTGTTTAATAATGATATTCCAGACCCAAACAGTAAACTACCAAACGTTTGGGCAGCTATCATGCAGGCCAAATCTCCCGATCCTCAGGTCGCGGTTGGAGACGTTGGTAACTATAGTGCCGTTTACCAAATCAAAACGCCGTTGAAATCAGATGGAACTTATGAACTCAAAGAAGGTGAACCCTACGGACCAACTGAAACCGAATGGACCTATATGGCTCCCGATAAGTACTCCTTTTATTCGGCATTCGTTTCAGGCGCACAGCGATTACCAAACGGGAATACCTTGATCTGTTCAGGAGCAAAGGGCAGATTTTTTGAAGTTACAACAGAAGGGGAAATCGTATGGGAATACTGGAATCCATATATGGATGGCTATAAGCTTCCTGACGGGACTGCTTCGCAACCAACAGGGCCATTTTTATTCGGCCAGTTCAGAGCAACGCATTATGGCACAGATCATAAAGCATTTTCAGGGAAGGAACTCAAACCAATTGATCCTCAACCAACCCCATTTGTATTTGAGATGCCGCCACCTCCGCCACCGCCACCGTCAGAAGAGAATAATCAGTAATAAATCAACAAATAAAAGCTAAGATCATGTCAATAAAAATAATAGGGGCCGGGTGCCCGAGAACAGGAACGACGACACTGAAGAGAAGCCTTGAAACCCTGGGTTATAATCGTGTATATCATATGAAAGAACTGCTGGTTAATCCGGTTCGACTGAAATATTGGGAACAGTTAGATGCGACCGGTGATACCGACTGGGACGCTCTTTATGATGGTTTTGATGCCACAGTCGATTTTCCGGGATATCCCTGGTATAAGGAACATATGAAGCGTTATCCGGATGCCAAGGTGATCCTCACGATACGTGATTTCGACTCCTGGTATAAAAGTGTTGATAACACGGTTTTTAGAGCAGGCCCTCAAACCGCTGGTGAAAAAATCAAGATGTTGACTAAGCTGTTATTTAATGCCCGGGTCCGTAAAGTTGTAAAGGTTATCAAGTTTTTTAAACGTACTTTTTTTGCTGACCGGTTGCATAATAAGTTTGAGGACAAGGACTATGCACGACAGTATTGGGAAGGTCATATTGAAGATGTAAAAGCCTCGGTGCCTGCCGATAAACTTCTCGTATATGATGTGAGAGACGGCTGGGGTCCGCTTTGTAAATTTCTCGGAGTTCCCGAACCGGCAGAACCGCTGCCTCATCTGAACAAGAAGGAAAATTTCAAGGAAATGCTTCCAAAGCTCATGAAAGGCCAAATGGTTTAGAGCTCTATGGATGTAAATTCGAAACCGACCAAATTAACCTTACTGCTTGTAAGCAGTCTGACCATTATGTCGATGCTCACCATATCGGCTTCGCTGCCAGACATGGCAATTGATTATAAGGATAATCCAAATGGTGAGCAATTGGTCAAAATGGCCTTATCATTCCCCGCCTTATTCATTGCATTGAGCGCTATGATCGCGGGTCCGGTCATCGATAAATTCGGTCGCTTGAAATTGATAGGACCCATCTTAGTGCTCTATGCCATAGCAGGCAGTTCAGGTTATTGGTTAAAGGATCTGTATCTCATTTTGGCCGGACGTGCCATTTTGGGAATTTGTGTTGGATTCACGATGACCATAGCAACAACACTTATTGCCGATTACTACAAAGGGCAAGCCCGGCAGCAATTTGCCGGAATTCAAATTGCATTCATGTCACTTGCAGGGATCGTCTTTGTTTCATTAGGTGGAATACTGGCCGACATGAACTGGCGTATTCCCTTTTTGATTTATGTATCCTCTTTGATAGTACTCCCGCTGGCCTATATGTTCCTCAGAGAACCCGCTTTGGATTCCGAAGAGAAGCACAGGGAAATTAGCAAGGCCAAATCCCCTAAACTGATTTGGTTTGTGTTTATCAATGTCATGCTTATGTGGATTCTATTCTTCATTATACCAATTCAGATTCCCTTCCATCTAAAGGATATTGGAATGGAGTCGAATACGGCCATTGGGTTAGTGATTGCAAGCAGCACCTTTTTTTCGGCGATCTCCTCCTTCAGTTTCGGAAGATTGAAGGCGAAATTCGACTTTTCAAAGCTTTTTGCGATGGGCTATTTCCTTATGGCTGTGGCATATGTTTGTATTGCTTTCGGAAACAACCTGCTCTTGATTATGCTGGGGATGTTGTTTAGTGGTTTGGGAATGGGTCTATTAATCCCAAATGCCAATGTCTGGGTAATGCAATTAGCGCCCTTGGAGATCAGAGGCCGTGAAATAGGTCGTCTTACGACCTTTTGGTTCATGGGACAGTTTCTTTCGCCACTAATCTTGTTACCTTTGCTTGAGATCTTTAATCATCAGCAGATGTTTAATACGCTGGCCATTATTCTTGGATTGATGGCATGCCTGTTTTTCTTCTTCCAAAATCACTCAAAGGGCTAAACACTTGGTTTAAATCCGATGGCATCAATTTTTCGATTTTTTTTTCGAATTAATACTCTGAACCTGACATTAATCATTGGATAACCAATATTCTCTTCCTAGCTTTATATGTTCAACTCAAATCAATGTATTATGAAAACTATTGAAAAAGGTCATTTTTTTGACGATTTGGCGGTTAAACTAAGAAATGCCGCTGTTGAGTTGGAAGAGTTTCAAGTTAAAGCCGACAAAGGAAAGGTTGAGGTCAAGGAGAAGTATGAAGAAGCCAAGAAAAAATTCAAAACATTAGTAGAAGAGGCTAAAATCAAGATCGAAACCGGGCAGAAAACGTATGAAGAAATCAATGCCAAATTAGAGACATTGCGCGTACAGCTCGCTTTGGGAAAAGCAGAAACTAAAGAAGCCTTCCTGGCTCAGAAGAAGAAGATTTTGTTAGCACTTCATGAACTTGAAGTTAAGATCAAGACTAACGAAGCAATTACACGCATGTATGCGTTCTTGCTGATCGAGATTGAAAAATTTAAAGTACAGTTGGAGATCCTCGAACCGAAGTTTGAAAAGGGGAAAGACTTTGCGAAAACCTCATTTGAGAAAGGCAAACAAGAATTCGAGGAAATTATTGACAAACTCAACATTAAATTTGGAAAGAAAGAAGAAGAATCACAATGGGAATATTTCCAAAGTGAAATTTCCGAAGCTTTTACACATTTCAAGAATGCATTTAGCAAGCCATCATCGTAACTGTTGATTGACTTTAAAAATTAATTGGGAAAAGACCTGTGAAAGCAGGTCTTTTTTTAGTGTGGGTATTACCAGTTGTCGTAATCGTTTTTGTTGATATCCCGAATCATTCCGAAGGCCAACAAAACCATCATAATTATACCAACAACACCAAATGAAGAAATACCATTCCATAATGGAGGAATTTCTGATATTATGAATAGGGAAGAACCGATGATTAAGGCAACAATAATAAAAGCCGTTACGACCTGTTTTGTAACTCGCCGCATGGTATGAACAACCGCGTCAATCCCTTTGTGGGTTAAATCTACCTTGATTTGGCCGCTATTAATCTTACGAACGGCATTTTTAAGGTCTCGGGGAAACATTTCCATATAATCAACCATTTCATATACCGAATTCAGCACCTTCTTGCCCATTTGAATGGGATTGTACTTCCTGGAGACGCTCTTAGATAAATATGGACGAACTATTTCGAATTGATCCTGTTTTGGATCTAACTTGCTTATAACGCCTTCAATGGTCACCAGGGCACGAGCAAAAAGATAAAAATGAGTAGGCACCTTGATACCGTGATTAACAATAATATCCTTCAATTCAAGCAGGACTGTGCTCATCTCATTGTCATGTACATCCCTGACATAGTATTTTTCAACAAATTCGTTGATATCGAATTCCAATTCACGCATGTCACGCACCACCGGCGTGTTCGACAGATCTTGTAAAGTCGTAATGATTTTTTTCACATCCTTTCGGGTGATGGCGATGAACAATTCACCGAACAGGCGAACATCGCGAGACAAAATACTGCCCATCATACCGAAATCGAGATAGCAGATGTGTCGGTTGGGTAAAACCAGTAAATTACCTGGATGGGGATCGGCATGAAAGAACCCATATTCAAAAACCTGTTTATAGAAACTGATGCTAAATCGCTCGGCGATGATCTTGGGATCTATTTCTTTTTTCTTGAGCTCATCAAGATTGTCAATCTTTATACCCGATACAAATTCAAGGGCAAGAATCCTTTCAGTTGTGAAATCCAGATAAACCTGAGGTGAATAGGCAAATTGATCCGGACCTTCATCCAGATGAATATTATTGAAGAAACGCTGAGCGTTTATGGATTCATTTATAAAATCTAATTCTTTAAGAATGGATGATTCAAAATTCTTGACCAAACCGATGGGATCGAAGGTTTTAATTGATGGAATACGACGTTCAAGAACTTCAGCAACGGTATACATCACCTTGATGTCCTCTATGATTATTTCTTTAATCCCGGGTCGTTGAATCTTAAGGGCAACACGCTTTCCGGATTTCAGGGTTACCTTGTGCACCTGCGCTACTGAGGCTGATGCAAATGGGACATGATCAAACCAGGCAAATAAATTTTCGACCGTATCCTCCAATTCCCTCTCGGTGACCTCGACGGCCAATTCTCCGCCCATGGGTGGTACCTTGTCCTGAAGTTTCTCAAACTCAAGAACGAGCTCAAAGGGTATAAGATCAGGGCGATTACTCAAGATCTGTCCGAATTTAACGAACGTTGGACCCAGTTCCTCACACACCAATCGCATTTTCTCCCATTTGGTGAATTGAAGGGCATGAGCCTTTCGGCGTTTGGGTATAAGTTTACGTAAAAAGGTAAATCGCTTGCGTTCTTCAAGGTGTTGTACGAGATCTTCAAACCCGTATTTTATCAGAACCCTCAGGATCTGGTTATATCGGGTAATCGATCGGTATTTTTGACCTATATTGAAGAAGATGCTCATGCTATTTATCGACTTCTAAATGGTTTAGACGCGCTTCAAGCAACGCGATGGCCTGATCACATTTCTCTAATTGATCTTTCAAGGCTCGGATCTCATCTGTATGAGCAATATTCACCTTTTTATAGAATTTAACGATCAATTCTTCGATCTTATCTTCAAGCTCTTGCCGCGCCTGTGCAGTCTTGAAAATGATCTTATCTATAAATGCCATCTCATTGCCATCGTCATCTATGATTTTCTCAGTGGCAAAATGATTGAGTTCATCTTTTCCTTTTTCTGAAATTTCGTTGAAACGATCAATCAGCTGCGTTTCCTTTGCCAGATGATATAAACTGGTTGAAAGGGTTAGCAATTCCAAAATGGTCTTGGTTTTCATCAATGATAATATTATGTCTTAACCTATAAATTTAGTGAGAAACCACGCTTTTTAAAATGACTATTGTCAGTAAACTGAAATACTTGATTCCTTCTGCGTTTTGCGATATAAATCGTACCTTTATGGTATAATGATTTGACCTATGAAATCTACACCCATTACTCAAATTATGACCAAGAATGTCGTCTGTGTTTCTCCTGATCAAAAACTAATTGACGTTAAGCATATTTATGAAAAAAAGAAATTTCATCACCACATTCCGGTTGTTCGAAACGAAAAGCTTGTTGGTATGGTAAGCCTTGTTGATTTCATGTATCGTATTAAAGGAGCGGGCTTAGATGATCAAAATGCCGTTTACAATGATTTGTCCGTTAAAGATATTATGACTTCAAACCCCCATTTTAGAAACACTGATGCTACAGTAGAAGATGTCGCAGAGGAGTTGGCCCAAGGTGATTACAGGGCAATTCCCATCCTGGAGAATAATCGGGTTGTCGGTATAGTATCAACCGCTGATGTCATCAGATTTTTTTTAAAAAATCCTCCCAAAAATTAAAACTACGAGATAGGTTTAATTCGGATTCATGGCTTCTTTATAAGTTGAGTCAAATGAATTTTCGAGCAGCTCTAAAACCTTTAAATTGCTGTCACCATCAGGGAAAACAGATTTTTCCATGAGTTCCTGTTTTTTTAAATCAAATGTCTCCCTGTCCTT
>JABDIV010000047.1 GCA_013003555.1 Flavobacteriaceae bacterium | reverse complement strand
AACTAAGAACTAGGAACTAACAAACCAGGATTAGCTCACTGCGTTCGCTGTTCCTTTAGTCCCTCGCCTGAAAATACAAACCCACAGCCTGACGGCTGCGATTTTTTATTCAGGATTCAATACGCTTGGCGTATTGTTCCTTTGGTCCCTCTCCTGAAAATACAAACCCACAGCCTGACGGCTGTCTTATTTGTTTCCTAATGCTTAAAAAAGCGAGCTTTTTACACCTTATGAAACAAATAAACCCACTCAAATGAGTGGGTTTTGTGCATTAAGTGGTACCTCCAGGAATCGAACCAGGGACACACGGATTTTCAGTCCGTTGCTCTACCAACTGAGCTAAGGTACCTCGCTTTAAGCGCTTGCAAATATAGAGGCTATTTTCATTTCCTCAAAGCAAATCCTTTAAAAAATGGTTTCATCCTCAGGTCTTGAAATTCGATTTAATGTTTGGATAGAATTCGCAATCGAATATCCTGTTGAACTAACACAATTTATAGCGCTCATTTTGTAAATTTACGGCTTTAAGCGATCATGAATTTAATAATTGACGTCGGAAATTCGAAAGTTAAGCTGGCCATCTACAGCAAAGGCCGACTCCTTAAAAAGGACACGGTCTCCTATGCCCGGCTGAAAACGACCTTATTATCCTGGATCGCTGATTATCCGGGGATTACCAAAGCGATTTTAGCATCGGTAGGACCGATAAAATCGGGCGACTTCAAATACCTGTCCGACCATTTCGATCTTCATATTTTAAGTAGTGCTTCAAAATTGCCTTTTAAGAACCGGTACAACACACCCAAAACACTCGGCGTAGATCGATTAGCCGTTATCGCGGCAGCATCTCAGCATTATGCATTGGCCAATGTTTTGGTGATCGACGCGGGATCATGCATTACTTTCGATTTTATTAACGACAAAAACGAGTACCTGGGCGGCTCCATTTCACCCGGGATAAGCCTTAGGTATAAGGCTTTGAATACTTTTACGGCCAACCTGCCGTTATTAGAACCAAAAGCGCCACGACAGCTCATTGGTAAATCGACAAATTCGGCTATTCATGCCGGCGTTATTTATGGGGTTTTAAACGAATTAGATGGCGTGATTGATGAATATCGTTCAAATTGGTCGGATTTAACAGTTATTTTAACAGGAGGAGATGCTAAACTCTTGTCTAAGCGATTAAAAAATAGCATATTTGCCAACCCGAATTTTCTTTTGGACGGATTAAACTTTATTTTGGAATTCAACACCCGATCATGCTAAAAAAACTGGTTCTATTTTTCATGATGCTCATCACGTTATCAGCATCGGCACAGCAAGGCACCTCATCGCCCTATTCGTTTTATGGAATCGGCAGCCTGAAATTCAAAGGAACGGTTGAAAACCGCAGCATGGCCGGACTTAGTATTTTTGCCGATAGCATTCATGTCAATTTAAGGAACCCGGCAGCATATACGGGGAATAATCTTCAAATTTCACCCTTTAATAATGAAAGCCGCCCTGTTACCTTCACTGTTGGCGGAGAGCATAACTCGAACAACTTAAAATCAGGTGAAGAAGCAGATCGCGCGAGCACAACGACTTTCGATTATTTGGCCCTGGCTTTCCCTGTCGGCAAATTTGGGATTGGTTTCGGACTCCTGCCGTATAGTTCGGTCGGTTACCGTTTGAATGCTGAAGAAACCATCAACGAAGAATCTGTCGTTTCTGAGCGCTATACCGGTAGTGGTGGTGTAAACAAGGCCTTTATTGGTTTGGGATACCAGGTGACTGATGATTTTAGTATCGGGATCGAAACTACATATAACTTCGGAAGCATATCCAACAGCAGTATCGACTTCGTTTTTGATGATGAGGGCGATCCTTTACAATATCAAAGTCGGGAATCAAATGAATCAGACCTGAGTGGCCTTGATTTTAATTTGGGAGTCAGATATACACCTATGATCAATTCGAGGTTACAGCTTACCGCGGCGGCAACCTATTCACCAAAGAGTGAATTATCTTCCAACAATAGCCGCATATATGAGACGATTGTGATAAATGCTACCTCAGGCCAGGAATTTCCGGTTAATGATATAGAGGCCGATTTATCGGCTCAGGGACTTGATAAAACAACCCTGAATATCCCGGCAAGAACAAGCTTAGGTGCGGGAATAGGTCGACCAAGACATTGGTTTCTAGGGGCTGAGTATACATTTTTGCAAACAAGTCAGTTTTCAAATAGGATTTTTGACATAGAAAATGCTACCTTTGAAGATGCCTCGACTTTTGCGCTTGGGGGATTTTATATTCCTCAGTACACCTCATTCAATAAATATTGGAAACGGGTGGTATATCGAGCCGGAATTCGTTTTGAAAATACCGGACTTAAGATAAATAATGAGTCTATTAATGAGTTTGGCATATCTTTTGGAGTTGGTCTACCAGTTGGCCGTTTATTCTCTAATGCTAATCTAGGATTTGAGATCGGTCAGCGGGGAACAACCAATCAGGGCTTAGTTCAGGAAAACTTCGTAACTTTCCAACTGAGTTTGTCACTTAACGACAGATGGTTTGTGAAACGAAAATTTAACTAACACATTAAAACTTGAATTATGAAGACGAAAATTACACTATTGATAGCTGCACTGGCACTGGCTTTCAATATGGGTTTTTCACAGAGCAATGAAGAAGACATGAATACTCTGTCAATCTTTGTGGAGTATGCCAAGGCCAAGAATTATGACGCTGCCTACACACCATGGATGGAATTAAGACAACGTAATCCGAAGTTCAATCGTGCAATATTTAAGTATGGAGAGGATATCCTGGAAGATAAAATTAATAAGTCTTCAGGAGCGGAAAAAGTGAGTTACATCAATGATCTTATAAAAGTGTGGGAAGAGCGTGGAATGTATTTCGCCAGCAAGACGCCAAAAGGCGAATATATGGCCAAATCCTGCCAGCTCATGTATGATTACCGCAAGGAGTTGAATAAGAGTCCGGCCCAATTATACGATTGCTTCGACAATGCCTACAGAACCGATAAAAGCACCTTTACAAATCCGAAAAGTTTGTATACATACTTCTCCCTGATGGTTGACTTGTTTGACGCCGGTCAAAAACCAGCTCAGGCCTTATTCGATAAATACGACGACGTTATCGAAAAAGTTGAAGATGAAGTTAAAAATTATTCAGAGAGCCTGAACAAACTGGTAGCGAAAGAAGATGCCGGTACAGCATTGACAAAAAGAGAAAATAGCTATAAAAAGTTTTATGAAAGCTACCTTGGAGCCTATGATAAGATTTCAGGAAGTATCGATACTAAATTAGGTGATCGCGCCAATTGTGCGACCTTGATCCCGTTATATACAAAAGACTTCGATTCTAACAAGTCAAATGCAGTTTGGCTGCAACGTGCAGCCGGTCGTATGTCGGCCAAAGATTGCACCGATGACCCGTTATTCTTTAAATTGGTAAATGCATACCATAACTTAAGTCCGTCTGCAAATTCGGCTTATTACCTCGGTATTTTAAAGGATAAAGAAGGGCGGTCTAATGAAGCGCTGGCCTTCTACGAGCAGGCTTTAGGTCTTGAGACCGACTCGTTTAAAAAGTCAAGGCTTTATGAGCGTATAGCCGATAAATTAAAAAATAAAGGAAGCTATGGTAAAGCCAGAAGTTACTATAGCCAGGCCCTTCAGTTGAATTCTTCCAATGGTAGACCCCATTTGAAGATCGCGCAGATGTATGCCAAGAGTGCAAATAGCTGCGGAACCGATAACTTCTCAAAACGTGCTGTATTTTGGTTAGCAGCGCAAGAGGCATCCAAAGCTGGACGTGTTGATCCGAACTTAAGAAAATCGGCCTCTCAAACCGCAGCCAATTATAACTCTAAAGCACCGCAGAAATCTGAAATTTTCTCTGCCGGACGTGCAGGAGAGAGCATTAACGTTGGTTGTTGGATATCCCGTACTGTAAAAGTGCCTACCCTCTAATGAGAGTTAGATCATATAAAACATTAAGCCTGGTCACAGTTTTTACTGTGACCTTGTTTTTTTCGTGTAAAAATAATTTCAAGGAAGTCCAGAAAGTCGGTCTTTTAAGCAGTGAACCGTTAACCATTGCCGAAAATATTCATACCAAATATACCGACTCGGGCAGTTTGAAGTCTATTTTGAAAAGTCCGAAAATGCTCAATTATTCCAATCGTGACTTCGCCTATTATGAATTTCCTGAAGGTGTTGATATGGTTTTATATGACGATCAGAATAATCAAAGTCATGTAATTGCCGATTATGCTATCGTTTATGATGAAACCGACCTGATCGACTTGCGTGGCAATGTGGTTCTCGATACACATAACCGCGATACACTTTTTGCCGATCAGCTGTTCTATGACCAGGAGCGGGAATGGCTTTTTACCAACAGGCCGGTGAAATTCAGAACCAAAGATCAGTTGATAGACGGCAACGGTTTTGATTCCGATAGAAATTTTACCCAAGCGCGTGTTCTCGAAGTCAGCGGTGTCGTCTTCCTTAGTGAATAATTCATATCTTTGAATACAATTGATTTATTATGAAACTGCTTAAGTTTTTACAGTATGCTTATCTGGTGTTTTTCGCGTTGTTCTTTTATGACACCATCAGCAACTGGAATGTTGATAGAGGCCGTGCCTATATGTCGCTTTTCTTTGCGGTCCTGGCCATGTTCATGTATTTCTTCCGGAAAAAATTTCGAAAGCGTTTTGAAGAACGCGGTAAATTATAACAATGGCGACCCAGATCCTTATCATTGTTTTATGCCTGGTCTTATCGGGTTTCTTCTCAGGTATGGAAATCGCTTATGTATCGTCGAACAAGATTTACATAGAACTTGAGAAAAAGCAAAGAGGTCTTCTTGCCAACCTGTTGCGCCGCATAACCGTTAAGCCTTCAAAATTTATTGCTACCATGCTTATCGGTAACAATATCGCCCTTGTTATCTATGGATTTTTTATGGGTGATCTGCTCGTTGAATGGTTTCAATCCTATTTACCGATCTCAAATACATTTCTCAATTATTTGCTAACCGATCTTAGCCTGCTCACACAAACGATTATTTCAACAATAATCATTTTGCTTACTGCTGAATTTTTACCCAAGGTGTTCTTTCAGATCTATTCGAATACCTTATTAAGACTTTTTGCGCTTCCCGCGTACCTCTTTTACCTGTTGTTCTCTCTGATTTCCGATTTCGTGATATGGATTTCAGATTTGGTATTGAAGATATTTTTTAAAACCGAAGGCGATAATGTGCAGTTGGCTTTTACTAAAGTTGAATTGGGTCATTATATAAGCGAGCAGATGGAGTCGGTTGAAGAAGACGATGATGTCGACAATGAAATACAGCTTTTCCAGAATGCATTGGAGTTCTCTAAAGTTAAAGCCAGGGAAGTGATGGTGCCTCGTACCGAATTAGTAGCCGTAGAGATTTATGAAAGCGTTAAAGTACTGACAGAGATGTTCTCATCGACCGGTTATTCTAAGATTCTTGTTTATCGCGGCACTTATGATGACATTTTAGGCTATGTGCATTCCTTCGACATGTTTAAAATGCCCAAGACGATTCGGTCGATAATCATGCCGGTGGAATATGTGCCGGAAACCATGTTGGTGAAAGATATTTTAAACGTCCTTACGAAAAAACATAAAAGTATCGCGGTGGTTCTAGATGAATATGGTGGTACTTCCGGAATCATTACCATAGAAGATATCGTAGAGGAACTTGTGGGTGAAATAGAAGATGAACATGATTCGGTTGAACTTATCGAAGAAAAACTCGAAGATAATGTCTTCAACTTCTCGGCCCGTCTGGAAGTCGACTATTTGAATGAGATCTATAAATTAAACCTGCCTGAAAGCGAGAATTACGAAACTTTAGGCGGCCTTATCGTGCACCATACTGAAGAAATTCCGCAACAGAATGATAAAATAACAATCGACGACTTTCGTTTTACGATCATGGAGGTTTCCAATACCAAGATCGATACGGTACGATTGGAATGGCAACCGGAAGATTAAATTCTTTAAAACTTGATTTAAACCGATATACGGTTTTTATTTGTTCACAGAAAGTGGTATTTTCGCCCACTGTATTTTATAAAGGATAAACTCTACGACACATGGCTATTTTAAATAAAATTAGACAACGTTCCTTGGTTTTGATCATCGTGATCGCGATGGCTCTATTTTCATTCGTACTTGCTGACCTCTTCAGGGGAGGCGGAGGCGGTGGTAAATCGGAAACCGTTGTAGCAACCGTGAATGGAAAGGATATCAAGCGCGAAGACTTTATGAGGAAGGTGGAAAACCTTCAAAGGCAATTAGGGCCTTCGGTGACAAGTACACAGGCCATGAATCGAATATGGGATCAGGAATTGAGAAAAGCCATTCTTGATGAGCAATATGAGGAATTAGGTATTACGGTTGAACGCGAACAAATGCGTGAATTGATAAAGCAGAATCTATCAACCTTCCAGGAATTCAAGAACGAAGCAGGACTGTTTGATGAAGCCAAGCTTAATGAGTTCATAGCAAATCTCCGCGATATCTCGCCAGAACCATCCTTTCTCGGTGATTCTCCGATAACCTATGAGGCTTGGACGAATTTCGAAAATGATATAGCTGCCGGCGGTAAATACCAATCCTATTTCAACATGGTGAAAGCCGGTCTTTCTGTTACGCTGACCGAAGCTGAGATGGATCATAAAATGGAGAACGATAAGGTGGATATTAAATATGTTCAGGTACCCTATTCAAGTATTCCCGATAGTTTGGTTGAAGTCACAAAATCGGATATAGCCGATTATGTAAATAGAAATCTGAAACAATACGAAGTTGAAGCTTCGCGTGATATTTACTACGTGGAATTCAAGGAAGAGGCTTCGGCAACTGATGAGGAAAATATTAAAAATGAATTGATCGAATTGTCACAAAACGCCGGGTTCTCAGACCTTGATAATGTCCAGACGTTTATTAATAACAATTCGGAAATACCATTTAACGATCGCTTCCTTTTCAGAGACAAGATGCCGCTGAATTTGGTGGATAGCGTATTTCCTTTGAAAGTTGGTGAAACCTATGGTCCTTATAAACAAGACCCATTTTATGTTATCACGAAAGTGGTTGCTGAAAAACAACTGGCCGATTCGGTAAAGGTAAGACATATCCTAATTCCACACGTTGGTGCGACACGGGTAGATCCCAGTGTGACCAAAACGGTTGAAGAAGCCAAAGTAACTGCCGATAGCATTTTAAACGTTATAAAATCAGGACGAGCAAAATTTATCGATTTACTTGATCTTTCAAGTGATAAGGTGAGTAATGAAAAAGACGGGGAGATCGAATTCGATTACGACGCAGGGATGGCTCCTGAGTTCAAAGCCTTTTCTTTCGATAATGGTGTGGGTGCTATTGATGTGGTTCAAACGAGTTTCGGATACCACATTATAGAAGTGCTCGAGCAAGGTGATAAGCAACGTGTGATCAAGATCGCCAACCTGGCTGCCGAAATTGAGCCTTCCGAAGAAACGGTTGATGAGGTGTTCAATCAAACGTCCAAGTTTGAAATTGCCATCGCCAGTAGGGATTTCCAGGAGGTCGCTGCCGAGAATAACTATACGGTTAAACCAGTAAGTGGGATTAAAGCACTTGATGAGAACATTCCGGGGCTGGCTCAGCAAAGAAGCATCGTGCGTTGGGCTTTTGAGGACGGTATTAAAGTTGGTGATATAAGACGGTTCAATTTACCTTCAGGCGGTTATGCCGTTGTTCAGCTTTCCGCTGTAAATAAGAAAGGTGTAATGGATAACGAAAAGGCGTCTGTGACGGCCTTACCTGAAATCAGAAAGGAGAAAAAGGCAAAAATGATAAGAGCTCAAATTTCGGGAACAACCCTCGATGAGATCGCTTCTTCACAGGGGCAGGCAGTTAGAACAGCCATTTCCTTGAATATGAAAAATCCAACCCTCTCGGGTGCGGGAAGAGAACCTAAGGTTGTTGGCGCAGCCTTCGGACTGGCTGAAGGGGAGACATCTTCACTGATCGATGGTAATAATGGCGTTTATATGGTTGAGGTGACCAAGATAACACCGGCTCCAGTACTTCCGGGATACCAGGCTATTGCAAGCAGATTATCAACAACCAAAGTAAATACAGCAGCAACTGCTTTATACGATGCGCTGAAAGATGCTTCCGAAATTGAAGACAACAGGGCGGCGTTCTATTAAAAAAATAAAATTCAGAATTCAAAGCCTCGGGATTTCCGGGGCTTTTTTTATAAGACCATCTCCTCGTAAGGGATAATCGTTGTAAATCCCTTCTCCGAAAAATAATCGGCCGGCTCGGTTTCCGAAGCAACAAGAATAAAATCTCCTCCCCAAGCTCCTAAACTTTTTAGACCGCCTTGAAAATCACTGAAGTGAATATCTCTTACGGTGGGACGTTTTAAAATTTCACTCATAATTTGCTCATGACGTTCGATCAAACTGATGAATTCATTCAATTCGGTACAATTCACCATCAGTTTGGTCAATTCATCAATCTTCGGGATGTTAATTCCAATTTCTTTATCCAATTCTGAATAGACTGAAATAGCCTCCCGGCTGTCCTGTTTTTTGTTGAGATGAACAAAATAAAGATGCTCCTTAAATACAGGGTCGAAGCTCACCGTTTCAATTTGCGGTTTTCGATTTGTTCTCCGGTATATGATGGCGGAATCTGATTGGGCGCAGGCGATGTCATATCCGCTTCCGCCTAATGTGCGGTCCGATAACTCGAACGGATCAACCTCTGCCCATTGTGCGAAATTGTTGATCAAGGTCGATGAACTGCCAAGTCCCCAGTCCTGCGGAAATTCTAATCTACAGCTAATTTTATAGCCTGTAGCTTCCTTTAGGAATTGTGGATTGAGCGTTATGGCTTCCTCAAAAAGTTTGATAATTGTTTTTGTAACGCCATCATGCTTTCGGCTTGTTATCGATTGATTTTTACTGATATCAAACCCGGCGTCATACCAGGTTATCCCCTTATTATCCCTACTGATCCATAATATCTCGGCCGAATCAATAGATTCAACAGTCATAGATTGACCATATCGCGTGGGTAGTGCCAGCGCTGAAGCACCATCTAATACCAGGTACTCCCCGCTGATCAATAATTTTCCGTGACTGTAAAATGTTTTTATCAAAGTGCTAACGGCGAATTTTGTCAAGGGCATCAGCAACAGCACCGTGTGTCACCGTCTGTGTTTTGAAATGTTCAACCATGTAGTTTTTCTCATAGTCGGTCGCTTTAAATTCATTCAGGATATTCATCAGGTGCATTTTCATATGCCCCTGCTGAATACCGATGGTGATCAACGAACTAATGGCAGCGAAGTTCTGTGCCAGTCCGGTTACAGCAACGATTTCCATCAACTTATCGGCCGATGGATTGCCCAGAAGTTCAAGCGCAAACCGAACCAGGGGATGCAATCGTGTAAGTCCTCCAATCGTTCCCAAAGCCATGGGCACCTCCATCCAAAAACGGAATATCCCATCTTCCACTGTCGCATGGCTCAAGCTGCTGTATTGGCCGTTTCTTGCAGCATAAGCATGGATTCCCGCTTCGACCGCTCGAAAGTCGTTTCCGGTTGCGAGTACTACAGCATCAATACCATTCATGATTCCTTTGTTGTGTGTAACGGCCCGGTATGGTTCTACTTCTGCTATTTGAATGGCCTGTATGAACTTTTTAGCGAAGTCCATTCCGTTTACGACGTCGAAACCGGTTAGCTCCTCAACCGGACAGGAAACTTCTGCACGTACGAGGCATTCAGGCACATAATTCGATAAAATGCTCATGATGATCTGAATGTCCTTTTCGGTATCTGTAAAGTCCTTATGATTATCGATCCTGTTTATTAAAGATTTTGCAAATTGTTCAAGACAGGAATTGATAAAATTAGCTCCCATGGCATCACGCGTATCGAAGGTGGCATGGAGTTGATAGTAATCATCCAGTTCTGAGGTTTTATCGATCAATTCTAATTGAATAATTCCGCCACCCCGTTTTACCATATTCCTCGTAATTGGGGCACAATCGTTAATCAGTTCCTCCTTAGCCGATTTAAAAAAGCGTTTGAGTTTAGATCGATCGCCTTTATAAAGAAAATGAACCTGACCGTCTTTTTTAGTTGAAAGGACAGTGGCTTTAAAACCACCGCGTTCTAACCAATATTTTGCTGATTTACTGGCAGCCGCTACTACCGAACTTTCTTCAATGGCCATGGGAATGGCATAAAGCTTGTCGTTGATCTTAAAGTTTGGCGCAACACCAAGGGGGAGGTAAAAATTAGTGATGGTATTTTCAATGAATTCGTCATGTAATCGCTGTAATTCCTTATCTGTACTCCAATATTGTGATAACCTATCGCGAACACGGAAATCACCCAAAAAGTAATTGGTAATAATCCAATCTATCTTTTCTGATTTAGTAAATTTTGAGAATCCTGATATGGGATTTGCCATCGTTTTAAACTTATGATTTACAAAGATACTATTAAGATGTAAATATGTCGTGACTTGCTTGTATAATGCCGATTTTACTGTTAATAGTTAAGGCTTTTTGTATAATTTTTAGTAAACTTGACAATATTTTGTTTAAAACAACCCATTTAATGCATCCTATTCGAATTGCAGCTGTATTGCTCTTTTTTGTAAGCATCCTTTCCCCGGCACAGCAAAAAGAAATCACTTTAGAAGATATTTGGAATGGTACATTTAGAACCGAACGCATGGATGCGCTGCATTCCATGAAAAACGGGAAGCAATATTCTGTGCTGAATTTCGACAGGAGTAACCGTACATCGACCATCGACGTTTATGATTACGAGACGCTCTCAAAGGTTAATACAATCATTAAATCATCAGAATTAGAGGACATCGAATATTTTATCGATTATGAATTCAGCGATGATGAAGCCAAAATTCTATTAACCTCCGATCTGCAATCCATTTACAGGCGGTCTACCCTCGGGACATACTATGTTTACAACATCAGTACGGGAACAACCACCCTGGTTTCCGATAATCAGATCCAGGAACCGACCTTTTCACCAAACGGTGATCGGGTAGCTTATGGTTTTAACAATAATCTCTTTGTATTTGATCTCGTCACAGGCGAAACCAAGCAGCTGACTTTCGATGGTGAAAAGAATAAAATAATAAATGGTATTACCGACTGGGTGTACGAAGAAGAATTCAGCTTTGTTAGAGCCTTTGAGTGGAATGCCGATGGCACCAGGATTGCTTACATTCGATTTGATGAAACCGAAGTCCCGGAGTTTTCAATGGACGTTTATGGTGAAGATCTTTATCCCGATCAACTGGTATTCAAATACCCTAAAGCAGGTGAAAAAAACGCTGAAGTTAAGCTCTTTATTTATGATTTGAAGAAGGATAAAACATCGGAAGTAAAGGTGGGCAAGTCGTATTCCGATTTCTATATCCCGAGACTAAAATGGACCAACAACGCCGAAATTCTCAGTGCACAGTATATGAACCGTCACCAGAACGAGCTAGACTTATGGATGATTCATGCCGGAAATATGTCGTCTGATCTCGTTTTAGCGGAAAAAGATGAAGCCTATATCGACGTGACATTCGATCTGACATTTCTAAAGGATAACAGCTTTATCTGGACCAGTGAGGCCGATGGGTACAATCATATCTATCATTATAATCTTAAAGGCAAACTCATCAACCAGGTTACCAAAGGTAATTGGGAAGTCACCAGCTATTATGGCTATGACGATAAAACCAGGCGTATTTACTATCAGTCTGTAGAGAACGGATCGATAAATCGTGATGTATATGCCATCGGGTTAAACGGTCGTAAAAAAGAACGATTAACTAAGAATAATGGAATGAATAACGCTTCCTTTAGCGCAGATTTCACCTATTTTATCAATAGTTTCTCAAGCGCTACAACTCCGACGGAATATACTCTGAATCGCGCTTCGGATGGAAACCTGGTAAAAAGCATAATCGACAACGACGCCCTCGCACAGAAAGTGGCGGACTTCAAAACCTCCAGGAAGGAATTCAGTACCATCAATGTGAATGGTAATGCATTAAATATGTGGATGATAAAACCAGCGGACTTCGATCCCGGGAAGGAATATCCCATATTCCTGTCGCAATACTCGGGGCCAGGCTCTCAGAGTGTATCCAACAGATGGCATAGTAGCAATGATTACTGGTATCAAATGCTGGCACAAAAAGGCTATATCATTGCATGTATCGATGGTCGTGGCACCGGATTAAAAGGAGCCGAATTTAAAAAGGTCACCCAAAGAGAGTTAGGGAAATATGAAGTGGAGGATCAGATTGAAGCGGCCAGACAACTGGGAGAATTGCCTTATATTGATGCTGGTAGAATTGGCATTTGGGGGTGGAGTTACGGCGGATTTATGAGCAGCAACTGTTTGTTTAAAGGCAATGATGTTTTTAAAATGGCCATTGCTGTTGCTCCGGTGACAAGCTGGCGATTTTATGATACCATTTATACCGAACGTTATATGGCTACTCCGCAGGAAAATCCGAGCGGATATGATGATAATTCGCCTATCAATCATGTCGATAAGTTAAAGGGTGATTTCCTTATTATTCATGGCTCAAGCGATGACAATGTTCATGTTCAAAACACCGTGCGTATGGTTGAAGCCCTGATCCAGGCCGATAAGCAATTCGAATGGATGATATACCCCGATAAGAACCACGGTATTTATGGAGGTAATACACGTATGCATCTCTATAAAAAGATGACAGATTTTATCGACAGGACCCTGGGCGATAAAATCAAGAAATCCAAGCCGCTTGTGAAAGGCGTAAAAATCAAAGGATAACTAGCAATACTAACTAATATAGAACTCATGACAAATTCAACCTTTCCTAATCAGAAGACCTTATTCGGACATCCGATAGGTCTTTACATACTGTTTCTCACCGAAATGTGGGAGCGGTTCTCCTATTACGGTATGAGGGCCATTCTGGTGCTTTACCTTGTTGCTGAAACCGCTGCCGACAATCCTGGTTTGGGATGGGCGAACGATAACGCCATTGCACTCTATGGATGGTACACCATGTTCGTTTATGTGGCATCAATTCCCGGTGGGATTATCGCCGATAAATTAATCGGACAGCGGAAGTCGGTGTTTGTCGGAGGGCTGCTGCTGGTAGCAGGACATAGTATCCTTGCAGTTGAGGAAATGTGGGCGTTTTATACCGGTTTGACTTTGATTGTGATGGGCGTAGGTATGTTGAAGCCTAATATTTCAACAATGGTAGGGGGTCTCTATCCAAAAAATGAGCAAAACAAGAGAGATATGGGATTCTATATCTTTTATATGGGTATTAATCTAGGTGCTGCCGCGGCGGCCCTGATCGTTGGATATATTGGCGAAAATATAGGATGGCATTATGGCTTCGGACTTGCGGGAATTGGAATGGCCATTGGTCAGTTGACCTATTGGTATGGCCAGCGCTATCTGAAACATGTGGGAAATCTGGTTGTTGATGAACGCGATGAATCGGCAAAATCTGAAAGTAGTAATCTTCTAACCGCAATATTTAAGCATAACAATTCTATTTTAGGGTTTACCATTATGATATTGGCCGGGGCTGCTGTCTGGTATTTTGGCGGATCATGGTCTTACGGCCTTCTAATCATCGGATTGGCCTTCGCGGTTGGTGTAGGAATCGTTGTCTATAATGATGGTAACAAGGTTGAAAAGGACAGGATTCTCGTAACTTATATTTCCTTTTTGATCATTATCATTTTTTGGGGTTCATTCGAACAAGCCGGTGGTTTACTGAATGTTTATGCCGCCCAAAAAACCGATTTGAGACTGGGGAGCTTTATGGTTCCGGCAAGTTGGTTCCAATCGGTTAATGCCATTTTCATACTGGTCTTTGCTACCATTGTAGGAAGCTTCTGGGTGTGGTGGCGAAATAGAAAAAAAGAATCATCATCCTTATTTAAAATGGCTATAGGAGTGATTATAATGGGCTGGGGCTTTTTCTTCATGTCGATCGCCAGTAGAGAGGTTGGCTATGATGCAGCCGGAGAAGTTATAGCAAAATCTGGAATGCAATGGCTGGTTCTTGCATATTTGTTCCATACGCTAGGGGAGCTTTGCGCTTCACCAGTAGCTTTGTCATTCATAACCAAGTTGGCTCCCGAACGTTGGATGGCCTTCATGATGGGTGCCTATTTTGCAGCTACCGGATTAGGAAATAAAGTGGCCGGACTCTTAGGTGAATCGGCCACAGAGTATGGCGAATTTGCCATATTTACAGGCATCGCAGTATTTTGTACCATTATCGGGATTCTTGTGATACTCATTCTGAAACCGCTTAAACGATTAACACATGGCGCGGAAGAAAAAGAGGGTTCTGAAAATGATGAAACTGAAGGTTTTGAATTAGCCGACGGACAAAACGCCTAATGCCGAAATCATGACAGTAAAAACCGATATAGAGAATTTATTTAAGGACAAGGTCCTGGGACACCCGGCCGGATTATTCGTCCTGTTCTTTACCGAAATGTGGGAACGTTTTTCATTCTATGGGATGCGTATCCTGCTCGTACTATTTTTAACGGCGCCTTTCGTGAGTGACAATCCCGGATGGGAATGGCCTCGGGAACATGCCTTATCCTTAATAGGGACCTATGCCTCTTTGCTTTATTTAACTCCGATTGTAGGTGGTTATATTGCCGACAAGATCACGGGCTATCGCATTGCGGTCGTCATCGGTTGTTTAATTATGACGCTCGGACATGCGTCTATGGCAATGGAAACGACACTTACCTTTTATCTGGGTCTGGCTTTACTGGTTATTGGAACAGGTTTCTTTAAGCCAAATATGACCTCTATCATTTCTGAAATGTATAAAGGAAAGGAAAGCAAAAAGGATGGCGCTTATACGATCTTTTATATGGGTGTAAATGCCGGCGCTTTCTTTGGGATGATGCTATGTGGTTACCTGGCCGAAAATTTTGGCTGGTCCTGGGGATTCGGTCTTGCCGGAATTTTTATGTTCCTTGGCATGATGCAGTTCTGGTTGGCAAAGGATCTGTTTGGTAGTGTTGGTGCTAAGCCTACTAAAGTTTATGAGGTGGAACTTCCTCAGAATATAAATGAGGAAAGTCCGGCAGAGGATGAGGAGGCACAAGTAGATGAAAAATTGAATCCGTTTACGAAATTTGATTATTTACTCATAGTCTTATCGGCTGTCGGTGGCTTGCTTTATTTGTTCAATGATCCACTCGAAAAAATTGGGGAAATCAATTTATTACCGTTTTCAATTGGTAATCTCGGGGGGTCAAACGTAATCGTCCTGGCTGCATTGGTTTTGTTTCTTATCCTTATGGTTTCGAGGGTTTCGCGCTATATTCCTATCGTTCGTGACAGAATTATCGCCGTAGCAATCTTTGGATTGTTTACAGTATTTTTCTTTGCAGCCTTTGAGCAATCTTTAGGCTCAATGACCTTGTTTGCACGTGATTACACCAATAGGGAACTTATCGGTAACTCGGCCATGGTGTTTAAGATTGTCGATGCCTTACTCACCACGGTACCCTTGATAATAATCACCTGGGTACTATATCTGTTGTTTAAAAAGACATATGATCGGATCGGATGGTCGAATATCGTTTTGGCTATTGCCTTTGTTGGTGTATGGGGTCTGGTTATATACAGGCTTAACGATAAACTTACGACCGACGCGGCTCAAATTGATGCCTCCTGGTTTGGTATTTTGAACTCCTTTTTCATTATCAGCCTTGCACCATTTTTCTCGAGATGGTGGGAGAGCAAATATAATCCTAGTGCGGCTATGAAATACGGACTGGGCCTCATCCTCCTCGGATTGGGCTTCGCCGTTTTGGCATATGGAACACAAGATATTCCACAGGGTGCGAAAACGGCTGCTGTGAGTATGATTTTCCTGGTTCTTGCCTATTTATTGCATACGATGGGAGAATTATGCTTGTCACCGGTCGGACTTTCTTATCTGAGTAAATTGGTGCCTGCTCGAATGATCGGCTTTATGTTCGGTATTTGGTATCTGGCCATCGCGATAGGACAGAAGGCCGCAGGAACCATGGGTGGAATGATCGATCGTATTTCTGAACAATATTCATTGAGTACCTTCTTTTTGATTTTTACACTGATTCCAATTGGTGTTGGAATGCTGTCCATTTTGCTCAATCCGGTGCTCAAACGTCTGATGCATGGTGTCAGATAACGAGAAAAACGTTAAAAAATTCGCAAATCGCTCCGTTTTTGGGGCGATTTTTTTATTTTAGGAACGCTTTTTGGTAATAAATAAACCCTAAAGCTTAAAAACATTTAATTATGAAACAACTATTAGCCCTGGTAGTTATTGCAATGATTAGCCTAACGGTTAATGCCCAGGAAATTAAATGGCTATCTCTCGAGGAAGCGGTTGTGCTTCAAAAGAAAAATCCGAAGAAGATCATTATGGATGTGTACACCGTCTGGTGTGGTCCGTGCAAACTTCTCGATAAAAAGACCTTTGCGAACAAGGATGTAGCCGATTATATCAATAAGCATTACTATGCTGTAAAATTCAACGCTGAAGGGAACGATAAGGTCACGTTTAAAAATAAGACTTACACCAATCCGAGTTTTGATCCTGCAAAGGCGAATAAACGTAATGGTGTTCATGAGCTGACCCGGTTTTTCGGTGTAAGGGCCTATCCAACAATGGTTTTTTTAGATGAAGACCTCGAGTTTCTTGCCCCGATTCGTGGGTACAAAACGCCACAGCAATTGGAACTCTATTTGAAGCTCTTTAAAAATAACGATCATAAAAATCTGACTACTCAAGAGGCATTTAACGAATACTACTCAACCTTTAAGCCGGAATTTAGCGGTGAATAGTTGAATAACGATAGATAAAAGCTCCCTTTTCACGCGTTTGGTGAAAGGGGATTTTTTTTGCCCTGCAACTGGCGGCCCATCTCTTCTGATATGAGGTGTAATTGCTGCCATCCCAGAGGATCATAGACGGTTGAACACTATCGATAAGACGTGATAAATTCAGCCTGGGTGAATCGCGTAAATAAACCACATCTGGTTTAAATGCGTGCAAGTTGTAAATACCCATACTATCTATAATAAGTATTTTTAATTTACCGGTCTGCAGTACATCCGGCATGCTGTCAAGATTGATCTGTTTGATGTTTTCACCTACTTTATAGTTTAAAAGGGCCTGGTCTTCCAATATAGGATTATCTTTTCGACTGTGATAAACCTGAAGACTTTGATGTGTATGTAAGCCGATCATGCTGAACCGGCTTCTGTGAAATACGATTAGTGTTTGGTCAGAAGCCTTTGAATAATCCAGAAAGCGGTAGCCTTGGAAAAAAACAATACCCATTAATGCGATTAAGATGAGCCTGGTATTTCTACTGTACCAGGTCCAGATCATCATGAGCAGCAGGAAGTAGTATAAAATGACCTTCTCAGTACTAAATGACAGCTGTTCAAAAACATACTCGTCCTTGTCGGAAATCCAACCGATAAAATCATTTAGCAGTCTGATAACCGCTTCATATAAGTGCATGATTTCGGTTGGCAAAATTTCAAGCAGTGCCAGGCCAATGATTAGAAAACCAAAAGCTAAAATGAACGTCAAAGCAGGAATGATGACCATGTTCGACAGTAAAAACAGACCCGGAAACTGATGAAAATAATACAGGCTTAATGGTAATACCCCGATTTGAGCCGATAGGGTTACGGTCAGTGTTCGCCAGAAGTAGGTTAGGGGATAGTAAGCGGGCCTCCAGATTTTTCTGATAATAGGCTCGAGGGTCACAATTGCGAATACCGCCGAATAACTCAATTGAAAACCAACATCATAAATATAATTTGGGTTGATCAATAACAAGACGAAGATGGATATGAATAAGGTATTAATAATATGACTTTGACGTTTCATATTTAGAGCCAGAGCGATGATGCTGAACATACAACAGGCACGCATTACAGAGGCTGATAACCCGGCAATAATGGCATATGACCATAGCAATGCCAGTATGAATATAAGTTTGACGAAACCACCGAACGGAATCTTCTCCAAAGGCTTCAGAATAAATTGAAGCATAATCAGGATAATCCCGATGTGCAGGCCCGAAATGGCCAAAATGTGAATCGCGCCCGACTGGGCATAGCGCTCATACAGATTTTCAGATAATTCCTGTCGTTGTCCGAGCAACATGGCATTCATAACCGCCCATTCATCAGAGCTAATCGAATAGGTCTCCAGAGCTTTCCGTATAGATTCTCTTAAGTTGTCAGCATATCCAAGGATTGAATTGGCTTGCCCGGCTATTTTAACGGAAGGTCGTTTTAATTTTAATTGGTGATAGATATTTTGGCGAGACATATAAAGCCGATAATCGAATTGATGCGGGTTTATCGGTCGGGCGATGGGTTCAATCTTCGCTTTAGTATAGATGATATCATCTACTTTAAGCGGTTCAAACAGGCTGTCTTTATCGATATTTACCAGTAAACGGCCGCTGTGATTCCTACCCTGGATAGATTGAATCCCAACGATATATTTATCTTGATATTGACTCGGTTTCAAGGTTCGGTAAACCTGAAAAACAAGGCTATAAAGTGAGTCTGTGTTCTTAACAAAATGTGTGTAATGACCCGAGTTATGACGATGGTCGTGAATCTGTGCCAGTGCCATACCAAGGAAAACAATAATGATGTATAGCAGAAAGTCAGGACCGATATACCGTCGAATTTTGGTTTTAAGCCAAGCGTTTACGACGATGAGAATACATGTGGAACCTAGAATCGTAACCAGCAGAGTGAAAATACCAGTATCGAAATTACCATTAAGGACAATCCCAAGGATTAGAAATGTCGTTATACGGACGACAGGATAATCAAGAATGTTAAATTGCAACATAGAAAATAATCTATATTACAATATAGTAAATATTCTATAAAATACGTCTGGCTCCGACAAATGCCTTTCTCCAGTAATCCTCGTTCAGAGAGGAGGTGATCACCCCGCCGGAAGTAGTTGCGTGTATAAACCGAATGCCTGATTTGTTTACGTCGGTAACCAGGCCAACATGATTAATGGTTCGTCTCGTCTTGCTGGTTTTGAAGAATAACAGATCGCCTTCTTTCAACTTCGATGTTTTAACCGGATTGCCTTTTTTTGCCATGTCACGCGATATGCGCGGTAGAAGAACATCTTCTTTTTTAAAGGAAACGTAAACAAGTCCTGAGCAATCCATTCCCTTTTGGGTTGTGCCTCCGAATTTGTATCGCACGCCTTCATAGGCCCTGGCATTTTGAATAACAGCCTCGGCAACGCTCGAATTGATATTTTCAGATTTAGAAGCCTCTTTCTTTGTCGTTACAATTGCAGTTTTAGACGACTTACAGCTCGAAAGTGATAAAAATAATAAGATGATCAGGGCAATGTAACGCATCAATTCTAAAGATTGTTGCGCTAATTTATTGAATTAAAGATCAATTTTGCAACTTTTTTACTTGCACCTCGTCCGCCGAGTACTTTTTCAAGATCGTAATAGTTCAAGAAAAATTTGGTACGCTGGTAGTTATCCAGTAACAAATCAAGCTCTTGTTTTAGCCGTTTCCTGTTGAAATTATCTTGAATCAGTTCGGTAACCACGGTCTTGTTCATGATGAGGTTGACAAGTGAAATATAATCGATGTTTTTAACAAGTCGTTTCCCTATTTGGTACGACACCCAGCTACCTTTATAACAAACAACCTGAGGAACCTTGAATAAGGCTGTCTCAAGCGTAGCGGTTCCGGATGTCACCAGGGCAGCCGTTGAGACACTTAACAAATCATAGGTTTTGTTATGTACAAAATGCACTCTTGAATTTTCGATAAAACGCGTGTAAAATTCTTCGGAAAGTCCGGGAGCTCCGCCAATGACAAACTGATAGTCCTCATAATGATCGACAAGGCTTAGCATTACATTGAGCATTTTTTTGATCTCCTGTTTTCGGCTTCCCGGCAATAGTGCGATGATCGGCTTTTCACTTAGCTCATTTTCGGCCCTGAATTGATATTCGTCAACCTGTTGACGATTGGAAATCGCATCGATAAGCGGGTGGCCCACAAACTCAACAGGAAAATTATGCTTGTCTTCATAAAATGATTTCTCAAAAGGTAAGATGACATACATCTTATCCACATCCCGTTTTATGGCCTGAATGCGGTTTTCTTTCCAGGCCCATATTTGGGGTGAAATATAATAATGAGTCGCAAAACCCATTTTCTTTGCCCATTTGGCGATCCTCAGATTAAATCCCGGATAATCGATAAAGATGACAATATCGGGTTGGTAAGCTGCTATATCCTGTTTGCAAAAAGCCAGGTTTTTGGTGATTGTTCTGAGATTAAGCAGCACCTCGATAAAACCCATAAAGGCAAGATCACGGTAGTGCTTAACAAGTTGCACACCACAATCGTCCATAAGATCACCGCCCCAAACTCGAAATTCGGCATTTACATCTTCTTCCTGTAATGCCTTGATCAAATTTGAGCCATGAAGATCTCCTGAGGCTTCCCCAGCAATTACATAATACTTCACTACAATCTTACAATTTAATGACGAAGGTCAATATGGCTACCAAGATAGTGGCTAATAAAACACCGCGTGCTTTATAATCTTGTTTCTTTTTAATAAAAATAAAAAAAACGATCAGATTAAGAATAGCGCCAAGGCTGATTAATTTCCCAAGAAATCCTTCGGTTTGAGCTGCTCTAATAACGGTCATAACATCATCACCACGGCCGAGAAGTGTGGCAGCCAAAAATAAACCGATAGCGTTCGCTATCAAACCTAAGATAAAACCGGTAGAAACCTGCTTTTTAATCATTTAAATTCCATGAGTTAAGTTGTTCAATAAAATGTTTGGCTGTTAGGTCGTAGGTTACCGGGACAACCGATGCATAGCCGTTGTTCAGAGCCCATTCATCGGTGTCATCGTCATCATCAAACGAAACGAACTTTCCTGTTAGCCAGTAGTATTCCTTGCCTTGAGGATTTCGTCGTTTATCGAATTCTTCTACCCAGTTTGCCTTTGCTTGTCTGCAGACTTTTATTCCTTTTAAAGGTTGACCATCAAGTTTTGGAAAATTCACGTTTAGAATGATACCTTCCGGAAGTCCGTTTTCAATCACTTTTTTTACAATAGTGGTGACATGCTCTTCTATGGGTTTGAAATCGGCGTCCCAGTTGTAATCGCAAAGTGAAAACCCTATCGCTGGTATGCCTTCAATGCCCGCTTCGATGGCAGCACTCATGGTTCCTGAGTAAAGGACATTAATCGAAGAGTTCGAACCATGGTTAATGCCCGAAACACAAATATCCGGAATACGATCAAGGACTTCATGTTTGGCCAGTTTAACACAGTCAGCAGGCGTTCCAGAGGTGCTGTATTCGCGTTGTGGTCCGTTATCGACACGTTCCGGTTTAACCTGGAGTGTGGTATTTACGGTTATGGCATGGCCCATACCGCTTTGCGGACTATCGGGTGCAACGACAACGACATCACCAATAGCGTTCATCAAACGAATAAGTGTGCGTATTCCCGGGGCGGTTATTCCATCGTCGTTCGTAACTAAAATAAGGGGTTTTTTCGGCATTTTTAGCAGTTTTCATCGACAAAAGTACAGATAGTTTGTGAAATTTCACCGTTTAACAAAAAATTAGTACCACCTTGCAACTTTGGCATAATATTTTCTTTAAATTAGGACAAAATTTATTGCCGGGACTTACTAAGAACTCAATGATGAAAAGGAAATTTAATATTGCTCTACTTACTCTGCTTTTTGCTTTCGCATCCTGCAGTTTTACCACAAAGACATTTGAAAATAACGATAAAGACAAGCTTTTGGTTCAATTGATCACCTATGTCCTCGAACAAGGGCATTTCGATCCGAAGGCTATGGATGATACCTTCTCAGAAGGCGTTTTTGATGACTATCTCGAACAGCTCGATCCGTTTAAACGATATTTTTATGCTTCCGACATTAAAGAATTTGAAAAATATAGATATGAGATCGATGACCAGTTAATGGAATATGACCTCAGTTTTTTCAACCTTACCCATGAGCGACTTCTGCAGAGAATCGAGGAATCAAAGGATGTATATAAGGAAATACTCGACCTGCCATTTGATTATTCACAGGATGAATCATTTTCAAGCGATTATGAGAACATGCCTTATTTAAAAAATAAGAAACAACTCAAGGAGCGCTGGAGAAAACAGCTTAAATTCTCGAGTATAGCCAATTATCATGACCTTGTTGAAGAGCAGAAGCGCGATAAGGAAAACCTGGAAAAAATGTCCTCTGCAGAGCGTGAAAAAGCCTTAAACCCGGAGGAAGGCTCAATCGTAATAAAAACCGAAAAGGAACTTGAAATAGAAGCAAGGGAAGCCACCCGACGCTCACTGGCAGAATTATATGATTTTATAGATGACCGTCAGCGTAAAGATTGGTTCTCAGTTTATATCAATGCCGTGGTTGAGGAATTCGACCCGCACACCTTCTATTTTGCTCCCGAAGATAAAGACCGTTTCGATGTGGCCATGTCTGGAAACTATCGCGGAATCGGGGCACGATTGCAAAAACGAATGGATAACATCATCGTTAATGAGGTTATCTCAGGTGGTCCGGCCTGGCGCCAGAATAAATTGGAAGTCGGAGATCAGATTTTAAAAGTCCGGCAGGAAGATGAAGAAGAAGCTATTAGTATCGTTGGTATGCGCCTGGATGATGCGGTTAAGCTCATCAAAGGTCCGGAAGGAACAAAGGTTATCCTGACTTTGAAAAAAGTCGATGGAACAATAGAAGATTTGATGATCACGAGGGATGTGGTAGAACTGGAAGAGACCTATGCAAAATCATCTGTGGTTGAAAAAGACGGAAAAACATTTGGGGTGATCAATCTGCCTAAATTCTATGTTGATTTCGAAAATTACAATAACAGGAATGCAGCGTCTGATATCAAAATTGAGATTGAACGTTTGAAGAAACAAGGTATGGAAGGCCTGGTTCTTGACCTTAGAAATAACGGTGGTGGTTCGCTGAAGACAGTCGTCGATATGGCAGGACTCTTTATTAAGGAAGGTCCGGTAGTGCAGGTTAGAAGTACTGGTGAACCCAAGGAAGTTTTGAAAGATCGGGATAAATCGATCGTGTGGGACGGACCATTGGTTATTCTTGTCAATGAGCTTTCGGCCTCAGCTTCAGAAATTCTAGCGGCTGCCATGCAGGATTATAAAAGAGCGATTGTAATTGGAAGCAATCAAACCTATGGCAAGGGAACGGTACAAAATGTTCTCGATCTCAACCGTATGGTGCGCAACAATACAAACGGGGATATGGGTGCCTTGAAATTCACGACCCAGAAATTCTATCGTATAAACGGCGGATCAACCCAATTGGAAGGTGTGAAAAGCGATGTTGTGGTGCCTGATCGTTACAGCTATATCGACATTGGTGAAAAAGACCAGGAAAACCCGTTGCCATGGGATCAGATCGAAGCTGTTAATTATGAGTTGTGGAGCAATTACTTCGACTATGATACTACAATCAAGAAGAGCAAGGAAAGAATGTCAGGCAGTGAGCAATTACAGCTTATCGAAGAAAACGCCAAATGGATTAAAACCATGCGTGACCAGAATGACTTCTCATTGAATTATGATGCCTATAAATCGCGTTTGGAAGCCAATCAGAACGTTGCCAAGCAATTCGATAAGATAGCTGATTATAAAACAGATCTTACCTTTAAATCATTGCCATATGAGATGGAATTGATGTCACAGGATTCTGTTCTTAAAGAAAAAAGAGAACGCTGGCATCAAAATCTGAGCAAAGATGTTTACATGGAAGAAGCGCTTAACGTTTTGAATGATCTCAAAATGACCTATGGCATTAAAACGAAAGTCGCTTCTGTAAAGGAATAGAAAATACATGTCAAAAACCACGAATTCGTTAACTGGTTTAGCGCTCCGAAAGTTCAAAAAGAACCTTTGGGGCGTTTTTAGTTTCGCATTCATCCTTTTGGTTGGATTGGTTTCTGTACTGGCCTATGTCATCGCCCCTGATGACTCACAATATGCCAACCAGATGCATCTTTCTATTCATTCGAAAGCACCGGGTTTCACGGTTAAAATGTTGCGTATCCCATCAACAATCGAATCAGACCAATCAGCATTGAATATGGTATTCTTTGGAAATAGAACCGGAGATGCTGAAATCCCGATCACCGATTTCAAACAAACCGGAGACACCCTTGAATATACCGAATATGCGTCTGACGGACTGGAAGGCATTTCCAAACAAATTCCCTTGTCAATGTTCCCCAATGATGACGCGGGGCCTTTTATCAAGGATCAGAAATTTTTGTTCGGAACCGACAAATATGGTCGTGACCTGCTGAGCCGTATTCTGGTTGGGGCACGGATCTCGTTTTTCATAGGCTTTGTCGCAGTATTCATTTCACTGGTAATCGGGATCCTTATGGGTAGCCTGGCCGGTTATTTTGGAGGTAAAGTTGATGCGGTGATCATGTGGATTATCAATGTGACATGGTCGATACCAACCCTGCTTTTGGTAATTGCCATAACCCTTGCTCTTGGAAAGGGATTCTGGCAGGTTTTTATAGCTGTTGGACTTACGATGTGGGTTGAGGTGGCTCGTGTGGTTCGCGGACAGATAATCAGTGTAAAGGAGGAGCAATATGTTACCGCAGCAAGAGCCCTCGGTTTTAGTGACTCCCGAATTATATTAAAGCATATTTTACCGAATATCATGGCTCCGGTAATCGTGATCTCGGCCGCTAATTTTGCTGCGGCAATACTTATAGAAAGCGGTTTGAGTTTCCTGGGAATAGGTGCACAACCACCCATGGCCAGTTGGGGGGCTATGATCAAAGATCATTATAACTATATCATCCTTGGGAAACCTTATTTAGCCATTATTCCGGGTCTTTGCATCATGAGTTTGGTCATGGCCTTTATGTTGGTAGGTAATGGCTTACGGGATGCGTTGGATGTAAAAACCTGAATCTATGAACCGTCGAATAGTATACCCCATAATAGCAATCCTCTTAGCTCTTGGTGTTTATGCCCTGAATTATTATTTGGATACCCGCGATCGCGAACAGAATTACAAGCAGGCCGAAACGATTAAAGATAAAACGAATATCTTTTTTCTCCCCTCGAGTACAACGGGAGAGGTTATTCATCACCAGGGCTATTCGTTGTCCTATCATGAAGATTATGAACAGGCAGAATGGGTAGCCTATGAATTGAAGAAATCTCAATTATCAAGCACTAATTTTAAGCGTCCGTACTTCGAAATCGATAAGGCTGTTCGTACAGGAGCTGCCCATTGGAAAAATTATAAACGCTCGGGCTATACTCGCGGCCACTTATGTCCGGCTGCCGACCGAAAATATAGTAAAGAAGCACACGATGAAACATTCCTGACCTCGAATATCAGTCCGCAGATCTATGATTTCAACGCCGGTGTCTGGAATCGATTGGAGCAAAAGGTTCGCTATTGGGCAAATAGGAATGACGGTATTTTCGTGGTAACAGGAGGTGTGCTGAAGCCCGGTCTTCAATCCATAGGTGATGAAGAGGTGGCCGTTCCGGAATATTTCTATAAGGTGATCATGGATTACAATTCGGGTGATCCTAAAATGATGGCCTTTCTGATGAAACATGAAGATTCAAGCCGACCATTATATGAATTCGTCGTGTCTACAGATAAAATCGAAGAGCTCACAGGAATCGATTTTTTCCATGAATTGCCAGACAACATTGAAGATCGCTTAGAAAAATCGGATGACTACAAAAACTGGAGTTTTTAAAAAAATAAAACCCCGCGATCGCGGGGTTTGTAAATACTATTGTTGAACTCCAGGAGGATAACGTTCAAGGATTTGATTGACAAATTCCTTAATGCGCTCTTCTTTTTTCTCCATATTATTCAAATTGAGATAGCCTCGACCTATGCCCTGCCATACTAATTCCTTTCTATCTGCATCGATCAGATCAATGTATAAGGTGCCTTCAGTAGATGTAGAAGTAGAAACTCCTCCATATCCTCCCCACCAGGGATTCCATCCCCAGCCGTAGTATCCGGGACCCCAGCCCCATGCGTTATTATAAACGTTTATGCGTTCCCTTGATTTAGTAAAAATACTTACAAGGACATCAGGCTCTTCCGATTTGGTCATGCCTTTTGCCAAAAGTTCAGCATCAATTGCTCTTAAAATCCTTTTTTTATCCAGATCACTGATCTCAGCCTTGTCTATCCCGGGTTTATAAAATGCGAACGATTTATAGGCAGAGAAATCGACATCTCGGTCGAAGTCAGATGCCACTTTTACCGAAACGCACGAACTCAACATCAGCCCGATCATGACCAATGCAAGGGTTTGTTGTAACTTTTTCATTGCTTTTATTTTAATGGTTATAATGTATTTAACAAATTTTCATCAACAGATTGGGGTAAGGTGACCTTTAATTGCGGTTCATCAGCCATGGCTCGTTTAATCGCGAAAATTGCCTCCTCATTTCTGGCCCAACTCCGCCTTGCTATCCCGTTGTTTACATCCCAGTATAGCATACTTTTCAGGCGTCTTTCGGCCTCTTTACTACCATCAAGAACCATACCAAATCCACCGTTTATAACCTCGCCCCAGCCTACGCCACCACCGTTGTGAATACTTACCCAGGTCGCACCTCTGAAACTGTCTCCAATGACATTTTGGATAGCCATATCGGCAGTAAATTGTGAGCCATCATAGATGTTGCTTGTTTCGCGATAAGGCGAATCCGTTCCCGAAACATCGTGATGGTCGCGCCCCAGTACCACAAGACCAATTTCATGATTCGCGATAGCGTCGTTAAAAGCTTTGGCGATTTTAATACGCCCTTCAGCATCGGCATATAAGATCCTGGCCTGGGACCCGACAACCAGCTTGTTTTCTTTGGCTCCACTAATCCATTTGATATTATCGGCCATTTGCTGTTGTATTTCCTTTGGTGATCGGTTCATGATCTCCTTCATGATATCGCAGGCAATCGCGTCAGTTTTATCAAGATCCTTGGGATCACCCGATGTACAAACCCATCGGAATGGTCCGAACCCATAATCAAAGCACATCGGACCCATAATATCCTGAACGTAGCTCGGATATTTGAAATCAATGCCATTTTCTGTCATGATATCAGCTCCGGCGCGTGAAGCTTCCAATAAAAAGGCATTCCCATAATCAAAGAAATAGGTGCCTTTCTGCGTATGTTTATTAATGGCTGCGGTTTGTCGACGAAGTGATTCCTGGACTTTTGCCTTGAACTTATCCGGTTGCTCAGCCATCATGCTATTAGCCTCTTCATAACTCAAGCCTGCAGGATAATAGCCCCCTGCCCATGGATTGTGTAATGAGGTTTGGTCACTTCCAAGATCGATATGAAGACCCGCTTCATAAAATTTCTCCCAGAGGTTGACAACGTTGCCATGATAGGCAAACGATACAATCTCCTTATTGTTTTGAGCATCTTTAATCCGCTCAACTAATTTATCGAGATCTGAGTAAACTTCATCGACCCAGCCCTGTTCGTGGCGCTTCTGAACGGCTTTTTTGTTTACCTCAGCGCAAACCGTTATACAACCTGCTATATTACCGGCCTTGGGCTGAGCACCACTCATACCGCCTAATCCTGAGGTAACAAATAATGAGCCCTTGACTGATTTGCCAATTTTCCGAAATCCGTTTAAGACTGTAATGGTTGTTCCGTGCACAATACCTTGGGGACCGATATACATATAACTCCCTGCGGTCATTTGCCCGTACTGTGTTACACCCAATGCATTAAAACGCTCCCAATCATCCTGTTTCGAATAATTCGGGATCATCATCCCGTTGGTGACGATAACCCTCGGTGCTTCTTTATGGGAAGGAAACAGTCCTAAAGGATGACCGGAATACATCACAAGCGTTTGCTCATCGCTCATTTCGGAAAGATATTTCATGGTAAGGCGATATTGCGCCCAATTCTGAAAGACGGCACCATTGCCTCCATAGGTGATCAATTCATGCGGGTGTTGTGCTACATTAGGATCCAGGTTGTTCTGTATCATCAACATTATGGCAGCCGCTTGCCTTGACCTGGCCGGATAATTGTCTAACGGACGCGCATACATTTCGTAGTCAGGTCTGAACCGGTACATATAAATTCTGCCATAGGTTTCGAGTTCATTTTTAAATTCTTTGGCCAATGTCTTATGGAAACGCGGTTCAAAATAGCGCAACGCATTTGCGATGGCCAGTTTTTTCTCTTCTGTCGTCAGTATATCCTTGCGTTTAGGGGCATGATTTGCAGTGTTGTCGTATGCTTTTAATGACGGTAATTCCGAAGGTATGCCCTCGGTGATTGCGTCGATAAAGGTCTTGGTAGATGCTTGCATCACTTTTTTTTTATACTGTTGGTCTTAACATCATAGCCATACGGACAATGTCGGCAGCCACTTTCGCAACAATATCCACGCTTTAGTAGGTATTGTTCGGTAAAAACCCGGTAACCATCAGGGGTAAAATAGGAATCACCTTCCTCGATAGGGACATTCTCCTTCATATATCACAAAGATAACGTAATTTGGCATGAATTTGGAATACGCCTATCTGTGATTTTAGTTGTAAAATATCTTCTTCCAAGGGGTTATATGGGTTTGACCATTTACCCGTTCATCCTGTTAAAAAACAAACGGCTGAAGCAGGATAAATTCCTTATCAATCACGAGCGGATTCATCTCAGACAACAACTAGAACTGCTTATCATCCCATTTTTTCTAATTTACCTGATTGAATTTACTGTAAGATTTATCCAGTATCGGAATTGGCATTTGGCTTATAAGAATATTTCATTTGAACGCGAGGCCTATATGCATGAGGCTAACCTCGATTATTTATCGTCAAGGCCATTCTGGAAATGTTTCAAATATGTTTAATATGGGTGAATTTCTATTGACATTTTCGATGTACTCTACCTTTTTTAGCTTTAATAATGACAAGATTAAGCAAACGGCTCTACCTAATAATAGATAGAACCGTTAGGACATGAAATATTGTTTGAAACCTTTAGGGATTGATAATTCTTCTTGTTTCAATTTGTCCATTGCTTAATCTGACATTAACTAAATAGGCTGTTCTAGCCCATTCAGAAGTTTGAACATCAAAAATCAGATCATTGAGGGTTTTATTATCAAGGATTAATCGACCTGTCATATCGTAAATAGAAATTTGGGTTATAGGTAATTTTGACGATCTGATCCTGATCGATTCGTCTTTTACAAATATTTCAAGATCTGACAAGTTTGACAACTCGTCAAGCGAGAGAGACTCCGAAGTAAATCTCATAACAAAGCGATCATTAAAGGTACCCGTATCAGAATGAAAAGAATAGGGTGAAGCTTTTAAATCATGAATGATCCCGTTATAAGTGTCTTCAATATACAAGGCTTGATCATTATTCTCAAAAAGACCATCCAGGGCGTTAATACCAATGTAGTAACTTCCGTTTTGCACAACTTTAAGACCAAGTGGCACTATATCTTCATCGTTAAAGGGCAAAGCACGCCCTTGAATGGACATTTCCTTATCATCGGTTAACGAATAAAAACTTACCGAACTTCCTGCATATTCGTAGGCATCATATAACTTATCTATGCCATTAGTTGCTGCCGGTGCGTATCCGATTAAAATTGTATTGGCTATGTTGTCAGGTGTTATAAGATCTAGCCATATGCGATGTCGCTCATTATCCTGGGTAATTGTTACCGAATTATTGGTCGGGTCAGCACCCAGAAAATTGTCATTACTATAGGTGTCGTCTCTCATGCTGTTGGTAAAAGACACGCTGTCTAAACCGGAGGTATCGGCTGAATCGTCTACAAGAACATAGAAGGCCTGACCTGCAGCAATATAACCGTTGAAGCCGGGTGGATTAGCGCCCATGTAATTATACTCAGTGTAGTCACTGGCGTTATAATTGTAGGCAAAATTATCATAAAACGGATTTGCATTGGCGTTAGAATTTGCTGATGTGTGAGGCCATAGCCAAACAGTTCCTATGATGGCCGGGGTATTGTCGTCGGCAATATTTGCAGCATTGCTAAAAATGAAATCGTCAGCGGAAATAGCCGATGGATATGGATTACCGAGTAAATTCCAGTTGTCGTCCAGTTCTGTGGCAATATTGCCTGACGGACTTGTATAGGAACCCGATCCTGTATTCCAACCGCTATGATAGATTGGAACATTAATATCGCCATTGTTCGCAACACCAGAGAAAAGTGCTGTATTTGAAGGTAATGATACCGATGGGAATCCACTTATTGGGTAGTTTGAAGGCGTACCGCTAAGACCGCGAACGATATAACCCTGTCCAATGGTCATGGCTCCGGATGCGGCATTCCAATCGCCATGATCTCCGGAACCGTTACCCGAGATCGTCGGTATCCATTCCCATTTCGATCCACCACCTGAACCCGGTGAGATCTGACCAACATCATAATTAGATACCGGTGAAGACCAGTAAACATATTCTGAGTTTAAAACTGGGTTTCCATTGAATTTAGGCGAACGTTCCATATAGATGTCCCCGGTATTAATAACGTTATTAATCTGAATCAGGCTGCCGCTATTACGAATATAAAATAGTCCGCCTGCTTCGACATTAATCACATCTGTGATGGTTAGCCATCGCTGAGAACCGATCTCAAGAAATCCTCCTGGTTTGACGGTAAGGCTATACCCATATTGAGGCGTGGGCGGCATAGGAATACCGATAAGCGGATCAGGATTTGCACCGTTATCCCGAATTATTATGCAACTACTGGTATCGGGCACACCATTGGGGGCCCAATTTCCTGCTGAATCCCAGCGTTCAGTTGTTCCATTCCATATTCGGGTTTGGTTAGTAACGGTAAAGTTTTCACTGGCCGTCCCGCATCCGTTGGCCAAATTGGCATCAGCTGAGAAAGCGAAACTGGCTGTTTCGAGCTGAGTCAGATTCGGGATAGCAAAGACATTGGTTCTGGCATCTCCGGAATAGGGTGTTGTTCCAAGAGCGTCCTCGTACAGATCGATCGATCCCGCTGGAGTTGTAGACCACGTTGCAGTTGTAATGTCCTTATCTCCAAAAAGCCTGACATCATCTACAGCAACCCCATCAACCCAGGCGCCATAAAACCTAATCCTAAGGTATAAGGTCGGCTCCTCCAGATAGGCTGCCAGGTCGTAAGACCGTTCTTCGAATCGTGTTCCAATGCCAACATCAGCAATAATATCTGGTGTTACCGGAAACCAACTTCCACCGTTGGTTGAGGCTTCAATGGCCACATAATCATTAACGGCTCCGGTTCCATCGGGATAATAGTGCGAGTAATACATCCGAAAACTGAATGTAAGATTATCAAACCCTCTAGTATCGTATGAATTTATGGTCTCAAGGGCATTATTAACAACCTGTGGACCAATATCTGAATTTGAAAGTGCGAATTGATTGGTTCCGAAACCTGATGAAATCGCCGGAAACCAAACCATTTCGGCTGGAATAAAGGTGCTGGTTTGATTTTGCCATGCTGTTAAAGGATCGATGGCCGGACCATTATTCAATAATTCATTATTATAGAAAACCCCAAGGGTTCCAGATTCGAAATCCTCTTCAAATAAAATCACTTCATCGACATCACCGCTGGCTGATATTTCCAGAACACTATTCTCGCCACATACCAGACGTTCGGCTACATCAGGAGATATAGATATTGTAGGATTTGGACTGTGTCTTGCGATAACTTCGGTGCGTTGCCATGTTTCACAACCACCGTTATAGGCCGTCACCCAATAACTTGTTGTGGTGCTTATTGAAGGGGTCGTCCAATTGCCGGTTCCTGCCGCATCGTCATAAAGCAGGGTTCCTCCTGTTTCATTATCATACCATCTAAATCCGTTTGAGGCTGCTGAACCGCTGACCGAAAGATCAACTGATCCGTCACCGCAGGTATCTCCATTGGTTATTCCAGTTATGTAACTATCGCAATAGGGCTCAACCGTAAAGAGATAGTCTTCGGCCTCACCATAATCGTTGTAGGCGCCATTTGAAAAGTTTTCACAGGCGTTAAAATCATAACCCCAGGAATAGGCCGGTGGCGGCCAGGAATAACGTTTATAATTTCTTATTCGTATTCTGTAATCTCCGGCTGTTGTTCCCATGGGAATAATAAAACCGAAAGTCGTTGATAAGGTCGCAATAGTATTTGAGTCATATACTTCTTCTGTCGCTACATCAAAATTACCATCCATATTCCAATCAACCCATGCTTTGATGCGGCTTGATTGATTTCCTTCAACGTATATATTAACACCTTCTCCTTCAACTTGTCTTGATTTGGTGGCGAGTCCTGTATGGTCCTGATAACCTGTTGAATAGCCGGTTCCATTATTCGAGACATCCTGAAGCGTGCCCAAAAAAGAAATATTATCAATGTATACAGTAGCCGGTGAATCCGTAACAGTTTGGCAATACAGTGCACCCGTGGTTACACAGATATTGAAGCCACCCTGGCTTCCAGATCCTCCAAAGCTATATACTCGAACATAATATGTATTACCTGGTGTAAGACCAGATGCCGATAGAACCTCCGGAGACGCTCCTGTAGTGGCATCGGCGCAAAATAAACTTGTTCCGTTGCATGGGGCAGATAACACTTCTACAACAGCATCATTAAGTGTGGTTGGCGTAACGGTAATATTATGGTTCCCGGCAGTTGCAGTAAACTGATACCAGACATCATCGTCGGAATTACCCAAAAATCCATTACAAATAATTGGCCCTACAGATTGTGTCGCACCTGATGTGGTTCCGGTAGTTGATGAAATACAGGTGAGTCCGGGGTTAACCGTCAATACCGTCCCGGGACAATTATCGTTAATAGGCGGGGAGGTGATGCATATACTGTTAAGGTTCAGGGATCCACCACTTGTGGCTACATTTACCACCTTTACATAATATGTTCCATTTCCGAGGGTCGTCGATATCGTTTCGGTCTGGGCAGAATTATTGGAGGTATCGGCATTAGCGCAGGCGATTTGTGATAACCCAGTGCAGGATCCAGTCGATGAGATCAGTTGTAAATAAAGATTCCTGTTACCGGAATTGGCAGTGATCACAATGTTTTGTGGTCCGGCTGTTACATTGAAGGTATACCAACCTTCATCTCTGAACGTTCCCGGGCATGATGATATAAAAGGCGCGTCTTCAGTTCCGTTTCCAATAGAACCGCTATCACACGCTCCATTGATGGTTAAGGCGGTTGCTGTTGCACAATTGGTTCCTTGTCCGTAGGAATTAAAGAAACCGATTAAAATCAATAGTAAGAGTAATTTTTTCTCCATAATACGTAGTTTTGAGGCGTAAAAACTGTAAATAATTCACTTGGCTTGGGAATAATTTACTTCGGAAGGATAATGTGATTATCCTTTAGGGGAAAAAATGGAGTAATATCGAATCAGTATTTGGCGGTTTAGTTCTTAAACGGGCGGACTTGTGTACTGATGATTAACAAATTAAGCCAAATTAATTTCAATTATCCAAAAAAACGAACCGATTATCGATGAAATCAATGGAATTATCTAATAATTCTGACAAGATGTAAGAATAAGCGGTCAATATAAATGTGAAACATCTGTATAACTTTCTGATGCTGTGATAGTTCCGAATATTCATTTAACTGAGACTCTTTCTATAAAGCCAGAATATCAAAATAATTCGGGGGTTTCTGGTAATAAATTCCGCAAGTTGAAATATAACCTGGAAGCTGTAAATTTCTTAAAAACGAAAACGATCCTGACTTTTGGCGGAGCCTTTTCAAATCATATAGCAGCAGTTGCTCAGGCTGGTAAAGAAGCTGGGATAAATACGATTGGGATAATTCGTGGAGAAGAACTCGCCGAAAGGATTCATGACAATCCAACCCTTAAAACAGCGCAAGATAATGGGATGCATCTTAAATTTGTGAGCCGTAGTCAATACAGAGATAAGGAATCGCCTACTTTCTTAGACGCTTTAACAACCGAATTCCGATCGTACTATTACCTGCCAGAAGGCGGGACGAATGCCCTGGCCGTAAAAGGCTGCGAAGAGATCCTGGGTGAAGAAGACAAAGAATTCGATATTATTTGCTGCCCTGTTGGTACCGGTGGAACCCTCGCCGGACTCATCAATTCGAGCAGTCCACATCAAAAGATTCTTGGATTTTCAGCCCTGAAAGGTGATTTTCTTAATGACGATATTTCTAAATTTGCAAAAAAAGATAATTGGAATTTGATCACCGACTATCATTTTGGGGGATATGCTAAAATAAATCACGAGTTGATCAGTTTTATTAATCGGTTCAAGTTGCGATTTGATATTTTACTCGATCCGGTATACACCGGAAAAATGATGTTTGGGATTTTTGATATGCTAAAAAAAGGCAGGCTTTCGGGAAACGAAAAAATATTAGCCATTCATACCGGGGGCTTACAAGGCATCGCGGGGATGAATCTAAAATTAAAGCAACGCGAATTACCCATTATAAAGATTTGATGAAACGACTGGTATTTTTAATAATTCTAGGCCTATGTTTGAGTTGCGGTTCAAAGAAACGAATCGTCACCAAAAAGGATCGAACTGAAAAAACAGATAAAACCGAAGAGGCGAGGAAAGTGGAAGAAGAGAAGCCAAAGGAGGTCATCGATCGCCCGGTGATTAATTCCACAACAGAATATATCGATCTTTTCAAGGATATCGCCATTGCAGAAATGAATATCTATGGTATCCCGGCCAGCATTACTTTGGCCCAGGGAATTCTCGAATCGGGTTCGGGAAAAGGACGTCTTGCGATCAAGGCCAATAATCATTTTGGTATTAAATGTCATGATTGGACAGGCCAGAGGATCTATCATGATGACGATCGTGCACAGGAGTGCTTCCGCAAGTATAATAATGCGGCACAGTCATTCAGAGACCATTCCGAATTCCTGGCGAAACGGAAACGCTATGGCAAACTCTTCGATCTTAAACCAACCGATTATAAGAGCTGGGCCAGGGAACTGAGACGTGCGGGATATGCCACAGATCGACGTTATCCCGAAAAACTGATATCCCTGATTGAACGCTATGACTTATCCCAGTATGATGATAAAATTGCGGTAGTGCGAATTCAGGAACCAATTGAACATGTTGTTATGGAAGGAGATACGCTTTATTCCATTGCCAAGCGTTATAATTTGAGCGTTGAAACTCTTAAGCAACTCAATGAGATATCTGGAAATAATATTAAAATAGGTCAGATCCTGATTCTTAACACCGACGAGAGTCCATAAAAAAACCCCACCGAAGTGAGGTTATAATCTTTATAATAAACTCTACTTTTCTTTACTTTTCTTTTTTGCCTGGTAGGCACTGTATTGAGCGAATTGGTTTTCATCGAGAATATCCGTCATTCTTGACTTGAAATTCATTTCGATTTTCGCTTTCATTTCAGTTTTTTCCTTTTCATTCATTTTACTGTTGGTCTCGACGTCATCAAGGGATTTGGCACGAGCAAAAATCGTTCTGGCAACCAAGGCAGTTTGCTCATTATCGAGGTCGAGGATCTTTTGCAGATCTTGCGCCTCTGCTTTTATAACCTCATCCATGACCTTATACTTTTCCTGTGCTTGTGCTGTCGTGGTTCCAAAAAGCAGTGTCAAAGCGAATAGACCAATTGTAAAAATTCGTTTCATAATATTGGTATTTAAATTTTTTAAGTTCAAAAAAGGCCGGCATAAAGTATGCATACGAGCCGTGCGTCTAAAATACTAATTTTTATTACAAGGACAAGAAAAAAGCATTGTCTGATGACAATGCTTTTTTAACCAACCAATCCAACTATTTCAAGTCGACAGTTATCGACTGTGAATTATCTTCGCGATCGTTTTGATCGCTTTTTACTTTTAATTTTTTTGTGCTGGGCACGTTTAGCCCCGCGTTCCCAGCGTTTAAACTGGTCCTCATCAAGGATTTGCTTCATTTCTTTTTTATGAGCGATCTGTTTATCGAGCCGCTCGTTCAGCTTTTGATACGTATCTCCCTGATTTCCTTGTTTCCCTTTTTCTCCGGCTTCACGTTTTTTTTGCATCTCGGCAAATCGGGCCTTGCGGTCCTCGGCATTTTTTAAATGGATTTGGTAGATTTTGTTTTTCTGATTTTCCGTGAGGTCCAGATCAAGCGTCATGCGCTTGGTTTTTAATGTGGCGGCTTCTTCAGCACTGAGGTCTTTTATCATCCTCATCCCTCTATCTTCGGGTCCTCTTTTATTGCGACCGTCCTGCTGGGCCGACAGGCTAATAGTTGATAGAATCAGAGCCCAAATCAATAATCGTTTCATGTTATTTTTAGTTTAATGATTTACGTCTCTTTGACTTTTATGCCAACAGATGGTTTAATCGAGGCTATCACTTTAACGCATTCTTAACAACAAAAAAAGCCTCCCGAAGGAGGCTATTATTTGATAATGATATTTTCAGTCATTTGGATTTAATATGTTGTCTACGCGTTCAACAATGTCCTGCAAATGAATGCGACTCATATAGTCAGATGTTCGGCTTGCTGCATTACGTGCATTTCGTTGAATCGTATTGAGTTCGGCTCTTGATACAGCACGAATATCACTCTGACTTGTATTGACTCTTGTAACTCTTCCCGGTGAGCCGGTTTGATTTTTCGCGGTCATCAGGAATGCCAGTCGGTCAACATGAGCACGTTGCAAGTTTCGTCTGTACGTATCGATTGATGATCCGCTATTCAATTCACTCCAGATACCGTTTCTCAAGTCGCGCATCATCACATTAAACCTGTAGGCGTCGTTTCCGTTTAATGCCTCGTTTTCAATCATACGAGCCAAACGACCCAGGTCTAAAAGACCATTCAAGGTTCGCTCCTGTAATCCTCTGATACGTTCTACTGTACCGGAAAATTCAATTTTATTAAAGATCTCCTTATCGATTAACCATTCTGGTGTCTTGAATAAACGTTCATTTAAGAATTTCAATGCAGCTCGTTGATGATCCTTATCGGCATGTGTAAAGACAGCACCTTCCTGGTCGGCTGTTTTATTATAACGGTAAATACCGCCAACATTGGTCGCCACATGTCCCATATAACGTCGGAATTGATTAATAACCTGGCTATACATATAACTGAGGTCTTCGAAATTTTCACCGTCTTCTGTGGTCCATTCGATAAGTTTCGGAACGATTCGTTTTAAGTTCTTAATTCCATAGTCACTGGCGAGTATCGCATTGTCACCCAGATCTTCGGTTTGTGAAGAAGGATCAATTCGACTATTAGCCCCGAATCGGTACATCGGATCATTCTCGTTTTCACGTATCCAGCTATTGAGTATAGCTTTTTCATCTTCAGCTGTTGCTGATTCAAGAATTGGTCGATACCCCCATTTTATGGCATATTTATCGTAAATCCCAATATTCGGCATCAAGGCTACGCCTTCGTCTCCTGGTTGAGCCACATAATTAAAGCGGGCGTAATCCATAATTGAGGGAGCGGTGCCATATTTTTGAGTGAATTCTGCATCTCTAAGCTTTTCAACCGGGTAAGCCACACTGCTGCCCATGTTATGAGGTAAGCCCAATGTATGCCCTACTTCATGAGCGGAAACAAACCGTATCAGGCGACCCATAATCTCATCATCAAATTCGGGACGCTGAGCATTCGTGTTTATCGCCGCAGTTTGCACAAAGAACCAGCCTCTTAGCAAGGTCATGACATTATGATACCAGTTGATATCACTCTCAAGGATCTCGCCGGAACGCGGATCACTTACATGAGGACCATTTGCATTTGGTATCGGAGACGCGAGATAGCGAACCACCGAATACCGAACATCTTCCGGACTCCATTCGGGATCTTCTTCCGGTGTTGGAGGATCCTTGGCTATGATCGCTTCCTTAAAACCGGCAGCCTCAAAAGCCACCTGCCAATCTTCGATGCCCTGTTTGATATATTTACGCCATTTTTCGGGTGTGGCCCTGTCGATAAAATAAACGATCTGTTTCTTTGGAACGACCAATTCACCCCGTTTAAACTTTTCCATGTCTTCATCTCTGACTTCGAGTCGCCAGCGATCGAGGTAACGCACTGTTTTTGATCGTTGATCCTCTAATCCGTAATCGGTCTGACCACGTGCAAACCAGCCTACACGCTCATCATAATACCGACGACGCATTGGTTCCTCAGGCAACAAAATCATGGAGTTGTTGATCTCAACCGAGATGGCCCCTGTTGATTGATTCGACGGCGGATCAGTTGATGCATAGGTCTTTACATGTCGCGCTTCAATATTTCCCGGGTAACTTTTTACCGATTCTATGAACGACTTATTGGTTTCTAATCGATTCGCCTTATATCGCTTGCGGATTCGTGAATTCATACCAAGCGCCTTGACATCTTTTTCAAACAATTCAGTTACATCGATAACCGTTGAAGATGAATCTTTGCTAAAAGCCTTGATGGGAAAGGTGTATAAAACAGGTTCGAAATTTGAATTTACAACCGCCTCACTAATAGGGAGCGAATCGGCCGCATAAACCTGGTATGAAACCACACGCAAGGCAACCTTTTTATCTTTTTTCTGCCAACGCAAAACCTGGGTGTTCTGTTTGCCACCACCAAATCCTATTCCTGTCGCGGTTTTGGCAATTCGGGTAACCATGAGCATTTCACGGTCAAATAATGAGTCGTGGATTTCATAGAAATACTTGCCGTTGATATCATGAACATCGAAAAGACCCTTGTCGGTCTTCGCGTCTTTGGTGATAACCTGGCCGTAGGGTTTGATCCCATTCTTGTCGGCTTTTGGCTTGGGTTTCGCAGCCGTTTTTTTTGCCTCAGCTGCTGCAGCTTCTTTTGCTTTTTTTGTTGTAGAACATGAGCTTGCCATAATAACCAATGCAAGCATTGCCATTTTAAGAGTTGTGGATTTCAATCTGATGGTTTTTGAATTAGATGCGTGAAAATAATAAATACTGAACGGACTTCTTTTGAAGTCCGTTCAAAATTACAAATATTTTAACGTATATCTAACTGTTTATAAGCACCTAATCAAGTGAGTTTAAATAGGAGGTGATCAATTCATATCCTTCGTCATGAATAGTGGTCGTGCCAATCCATGGCATGCTAAAACCAGGAATGACCTCTTGCATACGCATCATAATACTGTTCCGCTGGTTATAGATATTGGTTTGATCGAAGGGTGTTTCGTAGGATAACCTCAATGTTGAGAGATCTTCACAATAGCCCCCTTCAGAATGGCAGTGCGCACAATTCATATCGAAATAGGCACGCGCACGCTGCTCGCGATTCAAAGATGTGTCATCCCATGATGGTAGGGAAGAAACCAGGGACGCATCAATTAATCCACTGATATGGTTGCTATCGATAAAGTCCTGAAGTTGCCCGTTAAAATTTAGAGTGCGTAATTTAGGTCCGATTGGTATTTCGCTATTCGATAAATTGTGACAAGTAAAGCAGTCTCCGGCACCGGGAATAACGTAATCGATGTTATTGGTTACACCTTCTTCATCTATATAGGTAATCGGTAAGGTCGCAGAATCGGACATTAAGATCGCTTCGGTTTGATCAGCATTCCAATGGTAATTTCCAAGTACCCATAAGCCGTCCTGTTTTATCAAAATGCGGGTTTCAATTATTTGTCGCCCGGCAGAGGGGTCATTCTCATCAAAGTTATAAAAGAAGGTTTTAGAAATGACCGAATTGTCCGGAAATATAGGAAGTCCGTCATCAACATAACTCATCGTTTCACCGGCTGGCAGTGCGATTAGTCTTTGTTTATGAGCATTGTCTGTGAACAAAGGCGTTGCCAGTTCATAGGGAATTGTATAAGGTGACGGCTGCAAGGCCTTAAGTTCACCCATATACAGGTTCATATCCGATAGATTGTTCACTAACTGCGGAACGACAAGCGGTGGCATAGTGGTTATGGTAAATGCCGGTGTCTGCATGCTGCTGTTATCGGCACTGCAGATAGATTGCACATAGATATCGTAATTGGTATTCGCTTGTAAACCGCTAAGGATTACAACTCGTTCGTCGGTATTGACAAATGTTCCAGAACCCGGAATAAATCCGGAAAGTCCATATTCGACTGTAAAAGAAGCACCGGGATTAGCGTCATTCCAGCTGAGGGAGACATCATTGATTCCAAGGGCGGTAGCCTGAACATTAGTGGCTTCGGAGCATGCCTGTACTGTTATTTCATCATCATCCTTACAGGAGAAAATGGCCATGACAGCAAGGACATAGGGCAATATCTTTTTCATATTAAAATTTGTTTAATAGCAGCTTTAAAATTACAAAATCAAGATTTGAAAACAACTTTATATTCGATATAAATCATATAAATTCCACAAATGGGATAAGAAGGCTCCATTTAAATTTTTATCTTGTCTGAAATTATTGTTTTATGCCGTCCTGGTTACAAATTCTCCTGCTTGTTCTGGCGATCTATATCGCCATAAGTATAGCGCTCTATTACCTGCAGGATTATTTCCTATTCAAGCCAGAAAAACTCCCAAAGGATTTCCAATTCTATTATGAAAACCAGGAAACCATGGAATATAACCTGGAAACCCGGGATGGAGCGATTATCAATGGGGTACGATTCCTGCCTAAAGGAGAATCACGCGGTATTGTCCTTTACCTCAAGGGCAACTCGAAAAGCATTAAAGGCTGGGGCAAATTTGCCGTTGATTTTACACGTCATAACTATAATGTGATTATGGTCGATTATCGTGGCTTTGGAAAAAGCACCGGCCGACGTTCCCAAAAGGCAATTAAACGCGACCTGCAGTTGGTTTACGATACCATTAAGGAAAACACTACTGAAGATCGCATGATCGTTTACGGAAGATCCCTGGGTTCGGGATTTGCCGCTAAACTGGCTTCCATGAATAATCCTAAAATGCTTGTCCTCGATGCGCCTTATTACAGCCTTACCAAGGTAACAGGCCGATATATGCCTTTTATGCCGCTTTCAATCCTCATCAAATACCCCTTACCAACATATAAATGGTTAAAATACGTGCGATGTCCCATCCATATCATTCATGGCACGAACGATAAGCTTATTCCGTATAAAACAAGTGTAAAATTATCACAAGTGAATCCACAGTATACAAGGCTGCATACCATAATTGGAGGTGGACATAAGAATTTAAATACTTTTGAATCGTATCACAAGATATTGGGCGAGATCATTAATTCAGAACAGCAGGATATAGACCTGTCAACAACCAGTATACATGTCGTACACAGTTCTAAAAAAACGAAGGAGCAGGCTTAGCCTACTGATCTTTGTTGCTATACTCCTTTATGCCATGGTTGGAAGCATACTTTATTTACTCCAGGATCAGTTCATTTTCAGGCCAACTGTATTGCCGGAGAATTATGTATATAACTTCGATCGCGAATTTGAAGAGCTCTTTTTGAAAACTGATGATGATGCTGTAATCAATGCGCTGCATTTTAAGGTCGAACAACCAAGGGGTGTCATGCTTTATTTTCATGGCAATGCCGGAAACCTTGCTCGCTGGGGGGAGGTTACCGAATTTTTCGTTGAAATGGGCTATGATGTATTGGTCATGGATTATCGCGGGTATGGCAAAAGTACTGGCCCCTTGAGTGAAAAGGCGCTGTATCATGACGGGCAGCAATGCTATAATTACTTATTACAACGTTATGATGAGGTCGATATAACGGTTTATGGCCGATCGTTGGGCACGGGTATAGCAACCAGGATTGCGGCGACTAATGGTGTGAAACAGCTTATTTTAGAATCTCCTTTCTACAATCTGACCGATGTAGCCAAGACCCGTTTTCCGATTTTCCCGGTAAAAAAATTACTGAAATATAAATTGCCCAATAACCTTCATATCGATATGGTGAGATGTCCCGTAACCATTTATCATGGCACCGATGATTATATCATTCCATATAAATCGGGTGAAAAACTCTTTTTTGAATCGAGAAACGGAAAAACCGATCTCATTCCAATCGAAGGTGGTGGCCATAATAATCTGATCAACTTTGAGGCCTATCGCGATCATGTTACCAGACTTCTAGAACAATAGGGGAACTATATATTGGAACATCAGGATTAGCAAGGCAACGGCAATTAAATTCAACACAATCCCGACACGGGCCATTTGATGTACTTTTACATAACCACTTGCAAAAACAATAGCGTTTGGTGGGGTGGCCATGGGGAGCATAAAAGCACAGCTGGAAGCGATGGTTACGGGAATCAGGACGTATAAGATCGGGACTTCGAGTCCGATTGCTATTCCAGCGACTACCGGAGCTAAAACCGCTACCAGGGCTACATTGCTCATGAGTTCGGTCATAAAGAGCATAAGGATGATCAGCAGGCTCACGGTAAAGAGTATACCAATCTCACTCGATGCAATCGCTCCGGCCACCACATCGACAATACCCGAAGCCGACATGCCTTTTGCCAAGGCGAGTCCGCCACCAAATAGAAGCAATATTCCCCAGGGCAGGTTTTTGGTATCCGGCCAGCGCAGTATGAATTCGTTTCGCTTAATACTGAACGGTATCGTGAATAAGCTGATGGCTGCAATCATACTGATAATGGTGTCACTAAGCGCGAGCCCGGGGATCAATTTGTTAATAATCGTCCGGAATACCCAAAGAAAAATGGCAAACGCAAAGACGAGTAAAACCCGTTTTTCCTTTGCAGAGGTGGGTCCGAGTTTTCGTAATTCGTCATGGATCACTTCACCTGAAGTACCGAATTTTATGCCTTTGGTAGGAAAGAACCATTTGATCAGAGCCAGGTAGATGATCGTCACCAGCAATGCGGAAAAAGGCAGACCCATAACCATCCATTTCAGGAAGGACACCTCGATCTGGTATTCATTTTCCAGCAATCCTATCAGTACCGAGTTCGGCGGTGTGCCGATAACCGTTGCAATTCCACCGGCATTGGCTGAAAAAGCAATTCCAAGCATAACGCTGAGCGTAAAATTCTTGTCGGCTTTCGTAAAGCCATCGGCATCGTCAATCAATAGATTGATTACCGACATGGCAATGGGCAACATTACAACTGTTGAAGCTGTATTGGAGATCCACATGCTTAGGGTAGCTGTGGCTATCATAAAGCCAAGAACAACCTTATTGGCAGTTGTTCCGGTGATTTTAATGATGCTTAAGGCGATGCGTTTATGCAGGTTAACTTTTTCGAGAGCCAGTGCCAGAACGAAGCCACCAAAGAATAAAAAAACGATCGGACTCCCGTAATTGGCACCAACATCAGCAATAGGTAAAACTTTAAGAAGCGGGAAGAGGATCAACGGCAGCAAAGCTGTGACCGAGATGGAAACCGTTTCGGTGATCCACCAGATAACCATCCAAAAGGCCACCGCAATCACCTTATCACCTTGAGCTGAAATCAGTTCTGACGGTAATAATAATACCAGAGCAAAGGCAAGGGGTCCGAGAATGAGTCCGATCCGTTTGGAAATAGGCATGAGCGAATATAGCGCATTTATAAAAATTAGACGCCTATGATTCTGCGGGTTGTTTGGGAACCGATGAAGTCGCGAATACAAAACACATACTTAAAAGTGACGTTCTAATATCATTTCGAATCACTAATAACATGTGTTTGAAATCAATTTCTGATAAAATTTAAACTTTTTTTTTAAAAATTTTTCAGTAGAAAAAAAGGTATATATATAATATGTAGGGCGGGGCGTTAAAAACTGATAATTTATATTACCAAAATGTTAAATCGATCATAAGGATTGTAACAATAACGTGGGATTGTAGTCTTATATGCAAAGAATCATGAATCTTTTATTATTTAAAGTCAACCAATTACAATCAATTAAAACCAATTAAAAATGTTACGTCAATTATTTGTATTCGTATTCGCGTTATTCGCATTGAATGCAACCGCTAATACAATCCCGGAAGTCGATACCCTTGATAATTATATCACGTTAGAGATCGAAAAAGCAGAATTAGAAAATGAATTATTTGGCACTCTGGCCAATGGTGAAGAAATAAGCATAGCTTCAGTAGAAGTTTATAAACTTGAAGAAGAGATCACAATAGGTTTCGATACTAAAGCTTATTTACCTGAGAATTTTGATGCCAGAACCGGAATGGGTTACATCGATTGGAATACGATCGAACTATTCGAAGTCGAGGAAGAATTAGATCTTGGATTTGATACCAAGGACTATTTACCCAAAAATTTTAACCCTTACCGCGGGTTGGACTGTGAAGCATCAGTTGTGATCAGCTTCAATTACTAAAAGACAAGTTTTGCAGTAGATTGAGTTAGTTATTTGAAAATCAGGGCCTCTTAAAAGGGAGGCCCGATTCAGACGAAAAACCCGACACCGAACGTGCCGGGTTTTTTGATGATGTTAGCTTAAGGTATCGCATGTTTTCAAAATTTGACGTTTTAATCCTTAAGGAACTGTTAAATTACTGAAAATCAGTCGTCTTGTCAGTTTCTAAAGCCGTAATAAAACTATGGTTTCCTTGCGAAGAATGAGGTGAAATGCATCAAAATCTGCCGATTTCGCAATGGGAGAATCATGCTGTTGAAAAGGCAGTAAATCGTTCAAAACATTGTAACGATGGCATGGTTTTTTCGTCTTAATAAGTGAACGAAACAATTGAATAACCATTAAAAATAAAATACAATGAAACGTTACTTTTTACTACTTATGTTGAGCGTTGTTAGCACTTTAACCTTTGGGGTGAGTTTGAACAACACCGATCCATTAAATGACTATCTCACAGCTGAGATCGAACGACTCGAACTGGAGCAGGATTTGTTTGGATTGAATCAAGCAGACATGGAGGCTTACAGCATCGCTGCCATCGCGGTTTATGAAATTGACGAGGACGTTGAAATCGAATTCAATACAGTTGAGCGTTTGCCTCTTGATTTTAATGCTAAACAAGGCTTGCCAAACATCGATTGGAACAATTTCAAGTTATTTGAACTTGATGAAGAATTGGAAAACGATGCAACCGAAGGAATCAATATTATCGGTAGCTAAGCACGAAAGAACTTGAAAATTACGACCGCTAAATAAAATCAGCCGTTGTACCATATATTGAATTAGCTTTGAAAATTAAACCCGGCAATCTATTTGCCGGGTTTTTAGTTTTTAAATGGTTTCCTGGAATGGTTCTATAATAATAATTCTTTGGTCATCGCACCTCAGGATTTTCAGTGTTGCCTTAATCCCAAACATATTTCCAGCTACCGTCGGCCTGACGTTTCCATACCGTATGGAAGATTCCCTGACTCTTGCGCTCTGTACCCGTTGAGTCAATCATGGAAAAGTTAAAATTTCCGTAGGTATAACCAAGTGTACCGTCGTTGCTTACATCGACAAAGGTCGGGCTCCAGCTTAGGTTTTGACCGGGCTGGCTGGCTGCCTCATAAAAGACCCTGATACTATCGGGACCCTTGATTAATCTCGGACTGCGATTTAGAACTGCGTCCGGTGCGGCGAAATGAGCAAAGGCTTTAGCGATCCCCGAATCCTGGGCCATGTCGTTAAATGCTTTTTCTGCAGCGCGTATTTCATCGAGCAACGCATCGCGATCGGGTTTTTGCTCCGTTTTGTCGCACGCGATAAACAGGCACAAACTACAAAGGAGAAATATGAAATTTGATCTCATAGGAGAGAAGGTTTAAGGATTAGATCCAGATTATTAAAAAAACAGCTAATGTTTTTTCATGTATAATTAAAGTGGCGATTAGTGGGATTCAGAAGCGTTAACTTAGTCGTGACCCTAAAATTTAATTGACACTTATTTATTCGCTTTTTTTTGCCGGGCAGGTATTGATACCAAATGGAGCGTAAAGCGGACAAAAACTTATAAAGCTGGTCAGCAGGAATATTGCGGCCACCACCAATAATACAATACCCAGTGTGCCGGTAACGGTTTCAGTGAAATAAAGCACAGCAGCAACTATGGCTACAATCACCCGGATAATGCGGTCTGAATTTCCCATGTTTTTTTTCATGATTTTATAGGTTTAGTTAGTTTATAAATTTTTGAACGAGTATCACCAAGCCATAAATAATGGCCACACAAGTAACACATGCCGCCAGGAAGCGGATAAGCTTGCGGGTTTGCATTCTATAAAGTTCGGGAAAAATCTCCGCTTTAACAAGTCATTTATATGGCTGTCGATCTACTTTTGGAAGACAATTAGCAAGATTTCAGATGAATGAGAAATCTTATCAATCTTTTAAAACAAAGAAAATCTTATTGGTGATTTTCCAGTTTTGATTCATTTTGTTTAAGGAAAGAATATCGATATAGGTGGTTCCCGATACTCGCATACTAATCTTGGCTGAGGCAATTTCTCCCTTCACGATATCAATATTCAGAATATTTAATACACAGTTTTCTAATTCAGTTTTTGAAAGTTTTTCTCTTGAGGCCCATCTTGGAATGAGCTCTTTAAATGGAATGTTTTCAACATAATCGATTCCATCATCATTTGTTCGGTGAAGCTTCATAACCCCGTTTTCAAGATCGAAAGCTTTCTCTAATTTCGAAAGATTCCGTTCAACATAACCATCAAAATAGTTTTCAATTGTATTCGTGATCAGTTGGATATCCTGGCTTCTTTGTTGGGCGGTACAATTTATTGACAACAGAAATAAGGGAAGGATTAAAATGTATCTCATGACTTGTTAAAGGTATTACGAGTTTAAAGACATTATTGATTAAAAAGATTGGAAGATAGATATCGGTCACCCCGATCACATATGATGGCAACAAGCACGCCTTCTTTTATAGTGCTGGCCAATTTTAGGGCTGCAGTCACGGCTCCGCCACTGCTCATTCCGGCAAATACGCCCTCCTCCCTGGCTAGTCGCCTGGCCATGGCTGAGGCTTCGGCCTGGCTCACTTCTATTACCTGGTCAACACGTGAGGGGTCAAAGAATTTGGGCAGATACTCTTCCGGCCATTTTCTGATCCCTGGAATACGACTGCCTTCTTGAGGCTGGACACCAACAATTTGAACAGACGGATCTTGTTCCTTTAGGTATTTGCTTGTTCCGGTAATTGTTCCGGTTGTACCCATGCTGGATATGAAATGGGTTATTGTCCCACCGGTATCATTCCATATCTCTCGGCCTGTGGTTTTGTAATGTGCCAACCAGTTATCGTCGTTGGCAAATTGATTCAGCATGACATAGCCTGATTTTTTTACTTTCCCTTCTGCATAATCGCGAGAACCCTCAATACCGACCTCAGTTGGAGTCAGGGTTACCTTAGCCCCGTAGGCACGCATGGTTTGAACTCTTTCGCGGGTTGCATGTTCCGGCATGACGAGTTCGAGATTGAGCCCGTATCTTCCGGCGATCATGGCCAGGGCAATGCCGGTGTTTCCGCTGGTGGCTTCGATAAGTTTGGTCTTTTTATTGATCTCTCCCCGCTCTAAAGCACTTTTTATCATATTGTATGCCGCCCGGTCCTTTACACTGCCTCCGGGGTTATGACCCTCCAGTTTTAGGAATAGGGTAATCTCGGGGTTAGTTATTAGGCGGGACGCCTTAACCATTGGAGTGTTGCCAATCAGGTCTTCTATCTTCCCGTTCATTAGTTTATAGATTTGATCTTTGTATTGGTTACGGTTGAAACTACCGAGTTGGCCGGAACGGAGGCCGTGATCCAGGCATTACCACCGATTGTTGTATTTGCTCCAATGACGGTTTTTCCTCCGAGGATGGTCGCATTGGCATAGATAGTTACATTATCTTCGACCGTTGGATGTCGTTTTTGGTTTCGCAATTTTCGGTCTACATAAAGTCCACCCAAGGTAACCCCCTGATATAGCTTCACGTTGTTCTTGATCACCACGGTTTCACCAATGACGATCCCTGTAGCGTGATCGATAAAAAAAGACTCCCCGATCTGTGCAGCAGGATTGATGTCGGTTCCGGTAAGCCGGTGGGCGTACTCGGTCATCAATCGCGGCACCAAAGGAATGCCGAATTTCAATAGCGCATGGCTCAAACGGTAAATGGCAATAGCATAAAAACCCGGGTAGGCCATATAGATCTCTTCAATGGAATTTGCTGCAGGATCGCTTTTCATAAAGGCTTGCGCATCTTTGTTCAATTTTTTAAGTATATCGGGCAAGCTGGCAAGGTAGGATTCCCAGACCGTATGGCAGGGCTGGTCCTGTTCCCAGCAGGCCAGTTTGGTCAACTCTTCAAAGATCCCCTCGAGATCATTCAAGTTTTTGTCGACCTCGGTGTCACTGTCAAACAAGGTATAAAACAATAGATTGGTGAAATACTCTGTACGTTGTTTCAGTGCATAGCGCAGGTTAGGATGTTGTTTTTGTTCCTCAATGCGTTTTACGATTTGCTGGTGCTGGTCCATAATGTTATTAGCCGGGGTTTATACATGCTAAAGATAGTGATATTTCATGGTGCCTTATGATGTATGAAATCTGTTTATCTAAATTTTAGTGATCCGATTAAATTAATTAATCAATCGGAGGGTTTGATTAATAAAACATCAAAAAAAAGGGGCCAAAGTTTTGAAATTCTTACCTTTAATTCAGCAACCTAATCAATCCCTCTGTAAAAATGAGTCCGTTTCATAACCAACCAACAACAGCCGGTGAGCGTATTCAGGCCCTGGATGTGCTGCGTGGCTTTGCCATACTGGGCATCCTGATTATGAATATTCAGAGTTTTAGTATGCCTGGGGCGGCCTACCTCAATCCCATGGCCTATGGCGATGTGACCGGTATTAACAAATGGGTGTGGATTTTGAGTCACCTGTTTGCCGATCAGAAGTTTATGACTATTTTCTCGGTTCTTTTCGGAGCCGGTATCATACTGATGACCAAGCGGGCTAAAGATCGGAGTGGTCATTCAGCAGGGCTTCATTACAGGCGCACCTTTTGGTTACTGGTTATCGGACTGGTGCATGCCCATTTGATCTGGTATGGAGACATTCTCGTGCCATATGCCATCTGTGCTTTGTTTGTATACCTTTTTAGAAATTTAAGGCCCTATCATCTGATGATAATCGGCTTTATTTTAATTGCTGTTCATACCCTTATATATGGATTTTTTGGTTTCAGTTTAGACATGTGGCCACAGGAAAGCCTCGATATGGCTCGTCAAAGCTGGTTGCCATCCATGGAGAGTATGCAGGAAGAGATCGCTGCATTAACGGGATCGCTGAGTGAACAGATCGGCCATAATTCAAGCGGGGCCTTGTTTCTTGAGACTGCGGTCTTCTTAATGATTTTCCTATGGCGTGCAGCTGGACTCATGCTTATCGGTATGGCCATGTTTAAGGCCGGTGTTCTTACTGCTGAAAAATCTAAAGGCTATTACGTACGAGGTTTAATCTTTTGTGTGGCAATCGGACTTATGGTTAGCGGCTATGGTATTTACGTCAATTACAAAGCTGATTTCTCTTTTGAATATTCAATGTATCTGGGCTCACAATGGAATTACTGGGGCAGCCTGTTTACCGCATTTGGGTATATCTGTGCAGTTATGCTGATCGCAAAAACGGACGCTCTACCTTGGCTTCGTGACCGGTTAGCTGCTGTTGGTCGAATGGCCTTAACCAATTACCTGACCCAATCGATTATTTGTGTCTTTATTTTCTGGGGTATTGGCCTTGGTTTGTTTGGAACGTTCGACCGTTGGCAACAGTTGTTGGTGGTTCTTGGTGTTTGGGTTATTCAAATCTTATGGTCGAAACCCTGGCTTAACAACTTTGCCTTTGGTCCCTTCGAGTGGTTATGGCGCAGTCTGACCTATATGAAAAGGCAGCCATTCAGGAATTCAGAATTAGTTGCAAAAGCCAGGTGACAGGCTCTGTGGAATAGTGTTCTGTTATTAGTGTTTGCAACAGAGACCATTTAATGGATTCAAATATTATCTTTCACCAATCTTTAGTCTTTTTGATCCAATCCAAACCCTATGAGGGTGTTCGTGATTTCCCATATCGGATCCAAGACTGCCTGGTTACTTAATAAAGCAACGGTGACGCCTTGCTCACGGTAAGAGATTAAGAGGGCACTGGTGCCTGATTGTCCCCCGACGCGATGGCAAACCCATCCATGTTTGTTATGTTTCCATATGTTCCATCCCAGCCCGGCGTTTTCATCAAGAATTTCACCGTTTCGTTCAATTGCCTCGACCATCCTCTGCACATTGTCCATAGAGATCAGCTGTCCACTTCGCCAGGCTTCGAAAAACATGAGAAGGTCGGTGGCAGTTGACACCAGACCACCTGCGGGATAGATGTTACTTAGATCGTTATCGACATCAGGGATAATCTCATTCCCTTTCTTCTTATAGAGTTTTGCCTGACCCAGCTTCGGATATGTGCGATCCTCAATATAGGTGTTATTCATTCCTGCCCTGTCCAACACTAACTCCTTTAGATTGACTTCGAATGATTTGCCAGTTGCGGCTTCTATAACAGCTCCCAATAAGGTAAACCCATAAGAACTGTACTTGTATTTCGTTCCCGGTTCAAATTTTAATTTTCTATTTTCAAATATCCTACTGGCATCTCGCAGATTATTATAATGTATGAACGAACGGGTTTCTTTCCCTTTGTAATGATCGATTCCTGATGTGTGGCTTAATAATTGAATTACCTTGATGGACCCCTTTTTATTTTTTGGATAATTAGGTAAATATTTTTGAACAGGATCCTGTAAATTAAGTTTACCTGTTTCTACCAAACGAAATACCATCGTGGCAGTTAACACTTTGCTTATGGAGCCTATGCGGTATAGCGTTTCTTTAGTTGCTTCAACCGGCTGTTCTCTATTGGAAAATCCGGCAGCACCTGACCAAATGATTTCCCCATCAACTAAAATTCCCGCTGATAGTGATGGAATATTGTATTCAGAAACGGCCTTTTCAAGATAGGTGTTTATTGAGTCTTCAGAAGTCTGAGCCCAGCTGAGATTTAAAAAAATGAATGAAATTATCAGTGAAAAGTTAGTTGGTTTCATGATCGATTGCTTTGATGATCTATTTTGATCATTATATATAGAAGACATTGAAATGATAAGGATGTTACAAAATTTCTTTTAAATGTTAATGGTTTAATATATTTCATCAACTATGATTATTTAAAAGGGGACCAGAAATTTGAAATATAAGAAACCGTGACCGTTCATAAGATTTCAGAAATAACACAATTTCTTGTCGATCGTAACTCAATTTGATGCCAAATACATCTGTACCATAAGAATGGTATCCATATAGGCATGAGCCAGAATTAAAACCCAAAGATTCCTTTTCATATAAATATAGCAAAACCCGAGTGCCAAACCCATAAAGAATGTCTGTACAATTCCCATCGGCCCCCAACTATAATGGGCGAAACCAAAAATGATTGCACTTAATATAACGGCCAGTATCTTTGATGTTTTGGTAACCGTTCCGAATTGAGAAAATCGCGTAATGAGAAATCCTCTATAAATTACCTCTTCACCAAAGGAGGAGACGATGTAAACGCCTGCCAGCATCAGCAGGAGCATGCCAAAATTGTCCTTTAAAAAGCTGTAATTACTCATATTAGCTCCCTCAGGGATACCAACGATGTTAGCCATTATGATCGATCCAATTATAAATCCGGTCATTGCGATTATAAAAACCAACAGGGAGCGAAGAACCGTTTTTAAAATACTTTTCAGGCTTTGCTTCTTCAAGCCCAGTCCCAGAGATTCCCAGCTTTCACCTCTGATTTTAATTCCAAGCCAAACCATTATCAACATCAAGATGTTGGCAACCCATAGGACAATTTGATTGTTAATTAGGTTATCTGGTCCTGGTTCGAGAAAAATGAAAATAATAAAACCTGCAACAATGAATACCGCAAGGATTTCGATAAGTTTAGCTATTTTATTATTCAGCAGTAAATATTTTAATCGTTCCATAATTTGTGGCATAGGATTTTCCCTTATTTTCTTACATTGATTTTTTTGACTGATGTTCATACAATATCATTTGGCTCTCGAAATAGGCGGCCATCCAGGCCGTGATAACGACGACAAAAAACAACAATAAGGCCTGTGTTGAACCAAACCAGTCCCATTGAAAGTCTTGCTCACCGATCAGCCATTTATAACCAAGATAGGTACCCATGGCCGCCGCTACCACATGGCCCAGTAGCTGCCAAAATATGACGCGGTAAAGCATTTTCGAATACAGCTGCTTATCTTTCATCACCCGAATCAGGCTTCCCATTGTCATACCCTGGAACAATAACAAAATAGGAGCAATTAAAAAACAGGATACGGCCATAAATGCGATTGATTTGATCAGGATCAGCGGGAAGAGGAAGAGGGTCATTTGATAGATAGCTCCGCGTTCACGGTACTTTCTTATCGGGTTAAAGAATGCAGATGTTTCCAGTTGCTTCAACTTGCTGTCATATGTGCGTTCACCCAGTTTATATAGGACGGTATTTTTGGTTCCCAGCCAGCTTCCCAGGGCCATGGAAACATAGAAGATAATTAGAAGTAAAATGATTGTTAAAACGACCATGTTTACATTGATTTATTAAACTAAAGCCTGAAGGTATGAATATATTTAACAATTAATGCGCGTACTTCAGAACCCGGAAGTCTTGGCGACACTGAACCCGGATCGTTGTTCAGGACTTCGTTATACACCAGATAAAAATCATTGCCGTCAACAGGATTATAGCGCAACCTGAAGTTAATGGCAGTTATATCATCTAAAGTATTTAACTGAGCAAAAGCTGTTACCGACAATTTTACGTTGAGAGAGGCCTTCATATTGATTCGCGCTACATGCGATTTGAATGATTGGTTCAAATCGGGGAAATCGATATTGTTAAACTCATAAAAACCGGAAATTTGAAAATACTTTGAAAAGACCACTTCAGGTGAAAAACTTAATGAGACTAGATTACCACCATAAAAGGTCCCAATTTTCAGGTTTGTTTGCAAGGTTGCATAATTTACCTGGGGCGTACCAAATTCAATTTCTGCAGCTGTATTTGAATAGTCTCCAGATTGTATACTAATGTCATCTGATAAGTCGAATTCTTCGGGTACAACATCCCTGAATCGCTCAACACCGATCTCCAGGTTCGTCCCCCGTTCCCAATCCCACTCAGCTTCGAGGCCTACACTAGAGGTCTCCAGTTTGTTTGTGGTATTATTGAAGGATACATTCCCGACGGCTCTGATTGTGGTTTGACGCAAGCGGGATTCGACCGGAGCGAACCAATTGTAAAACAACTGATCACCGATTTGGGAAAAGTTCTTACGTCGCTCAAAACCAAGTCCGGGAGTGTAATCGTCCCCGACATTTGAATAACTCACCCTATACCCGAAACCGTTGACCGTGCGCTTTTCCCACATCAAATAAAGACGTGATCGATCGATGGCTTTTATTCCTGATTCATCTTCGGTATCCTGTGTTTGTGCCAGGTTGATCTGCAGGTAGTCCTGACCAAATACATTGATGATGCCATCGATGCCGTAGGCAAAGTTTCTTCGGCCATCACCATCGATTCTTGATGTCATCATCCCGCCGATATACGATCGAGGATTAAACACATTTTTTCGTAATCGTAATACTCCGAAATTCTCGGAAGCAAATTCATCGACTTTTCTCGATTGCATATTTAAAAGTCCGACATCCCATTTATTGAAGCGACCAACCATGCGAACGCCTCCCCAAATCGGGATGCGCTCACCGTCATTGATTCCGATCTGACGGCTATAGAACATTTGATTGTTGCCATCGTTCCTGAATTCAAAAATACTGGCCCGTTCCAGGAAGAATTTCCGTTTTTCTGGAAAGAAGAGTGAGAATCGGGAGAGGTTTACAACTTGATTGTCGGCCTCTACCTGGGCGAAATCGGTATTAAAGGTAAAGTCGGCATTCAAATTGTCACCAAAGGCATGCTGAACGTCAAGTCCGACTTCAAAGTCCTGATCTTTTATGCGTTGATCAACATCGGTATCATCCTCCTCGTAGTGATGACCAATACCACCGAGCACATAAGGTGAAACAAAGTAAGGCCGTTTATTCTGTAATCCTTCGAACGAAATGGTCTGTCCCTGGGATGGTTTGGCAAAACTCCAGAACCCCCAGTCAGCAGGAATCGCCGGATAGATTTGCATTTCACGTTTCCTGGCGATATACCGATAGGCGATCAGTCCCATTTCAACATTTCCTTCAGATGTTTTAAATCGAAGACTGCTAAACGGAATTTTTATTTCGGCTTGCCATCCGGTATCGTTAATTGTAGTTTCAGCAGTCCAATAGCTGTTCCATGAGGTGTTTGCAATGTCGCCTCCCTGGGCGTCATTCTTGATGGCAACGTCTATTCTTGAGCCGGTCGGCGTTACCGAAAATAACAATCCGTTTTCGTTATCATCATAGGTGTCGAGTTCGATGGTGATCTGGTCCATTTTCATGCCCCAGTCATCACGTTGGAAGGTTGGTGTTTGAATGCCTGACGGCTTACGGTCCTGGCAAATGGCTCCGATATAAATGTATTGATCATCATAGGCAATACGAATCTCAGTCTGTTCCGTTAAATCACCTTTGAAATTGGGCCAGTGCATTGTCAGGGGCAGAGGCTTAATGCTCATCCATTCCGATTCGGTTATTTGACCATCTATTTTTATGGGTCCGGTTAGTTTGGAAATTGGAATGGTCTCGTTAATGTTTTGAGCCTGCGTTTTGATATTGCTCATCAAGGCAACAATACCAAACAAAATGACAGCTCTTTTAGATTTTATTGCTGCTGTAAAGCAGCTATAAACGTGATATAGGTCTATATCAAGGAATTGAAACAATTGATAACGGTTGATTAATTGGTACTTAAATATAGTGTTAATTAATCAGTTAATGATACCGTCAGACTGTCTTCGCTTTTAGTAACCTTAGTTAATCCATGCTTGGCTAAGCCTTTCATACCCTTATCCCAGCCCTTGTTACTCAGTCCGGCTTGTATCTTAAGATCGGCAAGATTCATACTCTTCTCTTTTTTAAGGATCTCATAAATGGCGTTCTCGTTATCGCTGAGTTGCAGAGGCTTTTTCTCTGGGCGCATTTGCGGGAAGAACAGCACGTCCTGGATGGAAGGGGAATCTGTCATAAACATACACAGCCTGTCAATTCCAATTCCAATACCTGAAGTAGGCGGCATGCCATATTCCAGTGCTCTAAGAAAATCCTGGTCGATAAACATGGCTTCGTCATCACCCTTTTCACTGAGTCTAAGCTGATCTTCAAAGCGTTCGCGTTGATCGATGGGATCGTTCAACTCACTGTATGCATTCGCCAATTCCTTGCCATTCACCAGAAGCTCAAAACGTTCAGTCAGTCCAGGTTTTGTGCGGTGTTTTTTGGTAAGCGGACTCATTTCAACTGGATAATCAATAATAAATGTGGGTTGCACATAATGCGGTTCACAAGTCTCACCGAAAATCTCATCGATCAATTTGCCCTTGCCCATGGTTTCATCGATTTCTATTTCGAGTTTTTTAGCGATCTCACGAACGTCATTTTCCGATTTTTCATGAAGGTCGTAACCCGTATATTCCTTTATGGCATCCAAAATCCCAACACGAGGATAAGGTGCTTTATAGTCGATGGTCTTTCCGCCTAATTTAACTTTAGTATCCCCATGCAAGGCGACAGCTACCTGTTCCAACAGCTTTTCTGTGCTATCCATCATCCAGTTGTAATCCTTATAAGACACGTACAACTCCATAACTGTAAATTCAGGGTTGTGGGTGCGGTCCATACCTTCGTTCCTGAAGTCTTTTGAGAATTCATACACACCATCAAAACCGCCAACGATTAAACGTTTCAGGTAGAGTTCGTTTGCTATGCGCAGGTATAGTGGCATATTCAGTGCATTGTGATGGGTCATAAAGGGTCGAGCTGCGGCTCCCCCCGGAATGGGCTGTAAAATCGGCGTTTCCACTTCGAGGAATCCCATATCATTATAGAAATCACGAATGGTATTCATGATTTTAGTCCGTTTTATAAAAACGTCCTTCACCTGTGGATTCACTACCAGGTCAACATAGCGCATCCGATAACGTTGTTCGGGGTCGGTGAAGGCGTCATAAACGTTGCCGTCGGCATCCGTCTTAGGCAATGGCAAGGCCCGAAGCGTTTTACTTAAGAGCGAAAAGTCTTTTACCATTACGGTTTTTTCTCCTACCTGGGTAGTAAACAGTTCGCCTTCAATACCTATGATATCACCAATATCAAGCAGTTTTTTGTAGAGGTCGTTATATTTCGATTTATCCTCACCTGTGCAGATCTCATCACGGTTAAAATAAACCTGAATTCGGCCTTCACTATCCTGCAATTCGGCAAAAGAGGCTTTGCCTTGAATACGACGAGACATCAAGCGACCTGCAATGATCACCTGCTGTCCTTCCTTATAATTTGCTTTGATTTGATCGGTTGTATGACTAACGGGATAGGCATCTGCCGGATATGGATCTATTCCCATCTCCCTTATTTTTTGAAGTTTTTCGCGTCGTACGATCTCTTGTTCAGAAAGCTGCATCATAGAGTATTTTGTCTGGCAAAATTAAACTTTTTATACCGAATCCCATAGCCTGTTTAAACAGTAATGAAATGACGCCAAAATATATGGATAAACATGATCAAAATCATAGAATTTAATCTGGTTAAGCTTTTATTTTACCATGTCTTTTTGAGCACTGTGGGAAATCCATTCCTTCGGATGGTAAAATTATATTCTAATTTAAAAATTTTAAACCCTGATATTATGAAGAGTATACTCACAGGAGTCATGGCTTTTGTATTAAGCATAAGTTACATCGCGGCTCAGGAAATTGCACCTTATGTTAAAATCGGTGAATCTACCGAGTCTATAAACGCGGTTTCAGATAAGGTTGTTGATGCATTGAAATCAAATGGTTTTATGGTGCTCGGTTCCTATAACCCCGCAAATAAAAGCAACTTGAAAGTGATCGTCTTTTCTCGAAAGGATATTACGAGTAAAGTGGTTCGGGTTCTGGATCGCGGAGCATTAGCAGCGGCCTTTAAAATCGGACTCGTTGCCAAAGGTGGCAAGGTAGTGGCCTCATACACCAATCCCGATTACATTTTCAGAGCCTATTTAAGGGATAATTACAGTTCTTTTAAAGTAAGCTTTACTACTTTTAGTAACGACTTAAAAGACGCCCTATCGGTTGTAGGAAATGAATTTGTTCCCTTCGGCGGCGGAGTCGAAGCCGATAAGTTGAAAAAGTACCACTACAAGGTCATGATGCCTTATTTTACCGATCCGGTTGAATTGGCGGAATTCGCTTCTTTTGAAGAAGGCCTTAAGGTTATCAAGGATAATCTTAACGCGGGCAAAGGCAATACCAAACTGGTCTATCAATTGATCTATAATAAAGCTAAAATTGCAGTTTTTGGCGTTGGTCTTTTCGATCCTGAAGAAGGTGAAACACATTTTTTACCAAAGATCGGTGAAGATCATGTCGCTGCATTACCCTACGAAATGATCCTACAGGATAATAAATTAACCATGTTACATGGTAAATATCGTATCGCTTTGCACTGGCCAGAATTGACTATGGGAACCTTTATGAAGATCATGAGTACCCCTGGTGATATAAAGGATGCCTTGAAAGGACTTGGTGAAATTGAATAAAACTTTGGGTTAGTCTCATTTCGTTTTAATAGTTGAAACCAACATAACGGTTGCCGCAGAGCGATCTCCGATATGTTGGTTTCTTTTACTTTTTAAGAAATGACCCCTAGTTTATAACTTGAAAACCTAAATTATTTCCAAAATCAAAATGTAACAATCATCAGGCTTCTACGTCCAATAAAAGCATCATCAATCAAATTGAATTTATATGAGTTTTTGGCGAGTTTTACTGGCAATTTTTTTTCCGCCCTTATCGGTTCTTGATAAAGGCTGCGGGTCGATTTTAATCGTATTTCTGTTATGGCTGTGCGGCTGGGTTCCGGGCGTAATCGCTGCCCTGGTCATTCTGAATAACCCCGATCGATAGTTTTCACACTAGCCGGCACACTGTAATTACATAGCAAGAAAGTGTATCTTTGTGGTCGAATTAATCAAGTATCATGTCATACCGTTTTCTTAGCATTCTTATTGTTCTGGTCTTTTCCATTCAAAGTAGTATTGCCACAGAAAGCGTCTTCGTGAATGAAAATACCGAATTCTCGGAAGACCGAAAAACCATAACCTATAAAGCCAGTTGGTTGCAGTACCTGGCCGACTCGAAATTACTCGATTTAGAAGTCGAATTTGAAGATGAATAAACGAGTTGACATACAAGACCTTGGCCTGATGGATTATAAAGTCTGCTGGGATTATCAGGAAGCGCTTTTTAAATCGACCGTCGATGCCAAAATTCGCAATCGACGGGAAGATGCCGGTGAAGAAACACCTAATCATTTTTTGTTTGTAGAGCATCCGCATGTCTATACACTCGGTAAGAGTGGCGATATGAGTAATTTATTGCTGAATGAAAAACAACTTACCAGCAAGGGTGCTACCTTCTATAAAATCAATCGAGGAGGCGATATAACATATCACGGGCCAGGACAGATTGTAGGCTATCCCATTTTAGATCTTGATAATTTCTTTACCGATATACACAAGTATCTCCGACTATTGGAAGAAATGATCATTTTAACCCTCGCCGAATATGGCCTGAAGGCTGAACGCAGCCCAGGTGAGACAGGCGTGTGGCTTGATGTAGGCACACCGTTTGCAAGAAAGATCTGTGCTATGGGTGTGCGAGCCAGCCGTTGGGTGACCATGCATGGTTTCGCGTTGAACGTGAATGCCAATTTGGGTTATTTTGATAATATCATTCCCTGCGGAATAAGAGGGAAGGCCGTAACTTCCTTAAATGTGGAATTAAGAAAAGAGACTGTTGATGAAGATGAGGTAAAAGAAAAACTACTGAAACATTTTGCCGAACTTTTCGAGGCAGAATTAAAAATTAAAACCACACAATTATGAATATAGGAGTATGGGTGGCAGTAGCCATTGCAATCTTTGTAGCTATTTATTATGGCAATAAAGCTGCCAATAGTAAGCAGAACAAAGACGAGGAATAAAAAAAGAAGCGCCAAGGAACAATTAAACCTTGACGCTCCAAGAAGATAAGGGGGCTTTCTTTTCAGGGTCTGACCTTATACCTTTTTAAACACCACACGCCTGTTCTGGGCTTTACCGTCTGTTGTCTTGTTGTCTCCAACCGGCTCACTTTCGCCTTTGCCTGAAGAGCTAAGGCGTTCTCCTGATATTTTGAACACATCTATCAATGCTTTTCTCACAGCTTCTGCACGATCTTTCGATAATTTGAGATTCGACTCTTCAGTCCCGTCTGCATCGGTATGCCCTTCAATGTTGAGCCGAATACTATCATCCTGCATGAGTACCTGCGAAATTTGACGAATTATCCCATAAGACTGTGGTTGTATCTTTGCAGAACCCGATTCAAATAAAATCCCATTCGTTGAGATTTGACCTTCTGTCATTAATTTTCGTCTCAGATCAACACCTCCTTCTGCAATTTTAAGATTTCTAATAAAGATCTGATCTTTGCCATCTTTAGTGCCATTGAGATCGAATTTTAAATATTTAACTTTGTTTTCAGGAGATATCAATTGCGGAATATCGACATACTTTTTCTGATTCACCCATAAGCGAAATCTTCTTTTGTTGACAGCAATCGAAATATGTGGCTGATTTAAAACATCTTTTCTTATATCAGCTTTGAGATTACTGTAAATCTCACGTTTGTTATTGATCCTATTAATAACTGTGATATCGATAGGCGAATATTGACAAAACGGAATTAAGACTTTGGCCATATCTGTACCTTCCTTAAACGAGTCATTATCATCGAGAACCACACCTAATTTTGCCGTGGAAGATGTCTGACGATCCAAGCCACCGGTAAAAATATCGAATTCAACAGTGTACTCTTCGGGTAATGCCTGATCCATTAAAGGGATATAATAAACATTATATCCGGGTTTGATCTCAAACCAGTTACCTTCTACTTTGTTGATTCGAACTACTTCACCAGATCCGTTAGTATTCCATTTTGAAGGAAAATCTCCAATAAAGTCCTGCGAAAAATCATCGAAGAATAACAATTTATCGCCAGGGACAAAATCGAATTTACTGTAAATTTCGAGGTTCGTCGATACATCTTCGGGTTCCTCTGAAGGAGCCTCGGGCGATGATTCTGAATTGCCATTACCATCAGCTACTTCGTCATCGGCAGATGTTTCATCAGTTTCCTCACCTTCTTTCTCTTGTTTTCCCTCGGTCAGTAGTTTTTTAGCCGTTTTAATGCTATAACTCAAAGCCTTCTTAGCCCGGTTCATTTGTAAAGTTGCCTTGCCCTGTTTAAGGACGCCAGCGCCATCTATATCACTTAAAACATCAGGAGCACTAGCACTTAAAATGGTCAAATCATCCAATGTGTTTTCTAGCACATCAAGATCACCATCATCAAGAGGCCGACCCTGCTCTGCATAACCGTCATACATATAAACCTTATCATACAGATCGAATGATTCCCGAACAAAATTATCAACGCTAGAAATCCCGACCCTGCTACTTGGTCGCTTTAACTTTTTGGTTTGAGCCTCTATTACAGGGCTTATCATGAAAAGTATGATAAAAGGATAGACCCACTTCTTTAAGAAAATTGAGTTTTTCATTGTTTTTGATTTAATGGCATAAAAGGCCATGACGGCATAATCACAGAATTAGACTCAGAGCAGGAGAATTCAATTACTATTAATCGTGTTAAGAAAGGGAAGTCACGTAAATGTAGAAATTAATGCATTTAAAATCAACTGATAATCTTAATTTTTTTTGTACATCAATATGCTATTCGATTCCCCTTGAGTCACAAATTCAAGGTTTATGTCGGCATCTGCATTGTCGAGATCAATGGTCGAGTTGCCATAAACCGGAAAGTTGGCAATCGGTTCCGCCTGACTGTCGTAAAGATAAATTTTCTGCGATTGAAGGTCGGTCACTGTCACGTAAATCTTATCGTTAATATAATGAATCGTGGGTTCGGTGTACTCACCATAATCCAGCTCAACGGACTTCGTCTTAATTCCTAATTTATTTTCGTCCAGGGTCACAAGAGTTTTTGATGTAGCATAAATCTTGTGGCTGTCAGACAGCTTTAAGTCAGATCGGTTAATCTTTCCATTTTGATCAACCTGTATCAATTGGCCATCTACAGTTGAAGTCATGAATTTGTTGTTGTAAAGGAAGACTTCATTGCCGGAAAATTCAACATTTTCCCTGAAACCAACCCGAACTGAACCACGTCGGCTCAATATCTTCATGCGTTTACCGGCGATAAAAACAATGTAATCTTTATTGCCAATACGGACGTGCCTGGGTTGTGTTTTAATGGTGCTCGAACTGTTATAATTAAAACCGCGAACAAATCTGGCTCTTCGGTCATACATCAACAAATCTTTTCCCTGGGTTACCAGGAATCGGTAAATACGATTGTTGTCGTAATCAAAAACCGATAATGGCTGGGTAATTCGATCACCAAAACGCATTGGAAATCGAGAAACATTTTTGCCATTTCTGTCAAGTACATAAACCCTAAACGGTGTTGCAAAAGCCAGCTGCAATCGTCCGTTTCTATAAAGGTCAACCTGCTCTATTTTGCCTAAAACATTTCCGATTATTTTTTTCTTCCAAAGTATCCTTCCTGTATTGGAGATCATATATAAGGTGTTGTTCACATCCTGAACCACGACGTCTCGTTGTTTGGTTCTGTGGTTTATAACAAACTGAGGCTTCATCACAATATCTGCCTCAAGTTCAACCTGGAAAACCTCTTCAATGGCATTTACAACGGCTCTTTCGTTTTGTTTCATAATCACACCGTTAAAATGACAGAACCCGATGTCCTGAACAAATTGGAAGGCAGACAATTTATATGCCGATGTGGGTATTGCAGCCATATTGTTATCGAACCATTTCGCCATGATCTTTTTTAGCTGCTCTGACCTTGCGAATATGGTAAGTGAAGAAGCATCGCTCAAATTAGACTGACAGGCTTTAAAGGCTTCAGATGTCCCCAGGACGGTGCCATTCTGATTGGCGGCAATCACATTTTGAAGGGCTTCCTCATTTGGCCCAAAAATAAAGTGATCTTCCAATTGGATATAATACGTTAAATCTTCAACCGTAATAAAAGGTGAAAAAACGTCCTTAAACAGTGTTGCTGAATTGAATGACAAAATATCGACACCTCTGTAGGTCGAACTTATATCTAAGTGGTCACGTAACGCTTCGTGCGTTGCCGAGATGTCAATACTTTTTACACCAACAAGTGATCCCTCTTCATAGTAGAACTCCCCAACTTCACCTATCGATTCAAAAAGTTCAGAATTAAAAAGTGAATCGAGTTCTTTGTCTCGATAAGGTTGAAGTCCTTTTGACAACGACTGGAAATCGTCATAAGTAAGTCCGAGGTAACCGTCCACATTGCTGGGAGCCACAAGTTGCAAGCTATTTTCCTGCGGAAGATTGTTTTTGAAAACATTGAGGATTTGAGGCAACGAATCGTTGGTGTAAGTAACACCGTTTATCAATATCTTGTCAGCATCCATTTTGGTCTCCACCAGCATGCGATCGGAAAGTCCTATCTCACTTTCAATAAGCGAACGGCCGAGATTGTCTGATGACTTTTCTTTCATAATGATGGAAAACGGTTTATCACCATCAGCTGCACGAATGAGGGATTTCAACGCCTTATTTTCCTGACGACTAAGTTTATCCAAATTCGTTGCTGAATTCGACCCGAGATAAAAACTATCGATCAATCGAAAATGCATGGGAACCGAATCAAGTGACATACCACCAAACAGACTGTCATGTAAGCGCGTGGCTACCGTAAAGATCAAACTATCATTTGAAGGCTCAAACCAGATCAAAACACTGTCGGTAGTATTCAGGTCGCGTAGTCTTTCCCTGATATTGTCATATTTAGGAATGGTAAGAATATTGGATGCCAGGTCGTTGGTATTGAAGTCGCTTCGAACTGTTTCAAGATCATAAATTGCAAGGATAAGATCGGCTTTATCCGGTACAAGTTCTAAAACACCTGAAATCTTTTTATCTCTGGGATTGCAACCCAGCAGAAGCGATATAACCAATAACGTTAGGACTGTTCTCATGAGGGGAATTGAACGATATATATCAACTACAAATATAACCTAAAATTCAAAAGATAATTGTTCGGGGAGCAGCCGAAATGATTTCCGGTGATATTTGGTTATGCCATACGATCGGATGGCTTCCCGATGTTCGGCAGTAGGGTAACCCTTGTTTTGTTTCCAGTTATACATGGGGTATTCTTCGTGAATGCGACACATATACTCGTCGCGATAGGTTTTAGCCAAAACCGAAGCCGCTGCAATATGCAAATATTTGCCGTCACCTTTTATTATGGTTTCAAACGGAATATCGCTTATCGGTTTGAAGCGGTTACCATCTACACATATAAATTCGACCCGCTTGAGTTTATCGATTGATTTATGCATGGCCAGGATTGAAGCATTCAAAATATTGATCTCATCGATCGTTTCCGGCCAAATATGAGCCACGGCGAGTTCTAGGGCTTCCTGTTCGATAACGGTTCTCAGTTGATGGCGCTTTTTTTCACTCAATTTCTTTGAATCATTTAGGTTTTCGTTTCCGAAGTGATCAGGCAGAATGACGGCTGCAGCAGTGACAGGCCCAGCCAGGCAGCCGCGCCCCGCTTCATCAGTGCCACACTCAAACCGAGCTCTGGAATATTTTAACTTAAGCATTTAAATATTTATCAAGCTGAAACGTTATTCAATTTTAATCGTACTTTCGATCAGGCCGAATTAGATGATTTAATTATTATTTTTGTCGAAATTACTTTCACCTTACAAGGTTAAAAAATATTTATGATCCGGATCCTTATATGCCTGTTTTTTGTTTGTTCCTTCGGAACATTGATGGCCCAGGATAAGCCAATTGTCAAAACCGTCCCCAGGGATCTCGATCCGCGATTCAGTGATTCATTGGGTCAGCGAGTTTCAAGGAGTACCTCAAATAGAAATATAAAGAATTTTGACGCTACAATTCAGGACTACAAGATAATAAGCCGGTATAACGACACAACCTATGTCGATACGACACTGACCATAGCCAAAGAATACAAGTTCAATTATCTGAGGCGAGATCGCTTCGACCTGATTCCCTTTTCCAATCTCGGTCAGACCCACAATACCCTGAGTTATGATTTCAGGAATAAAAAACTTATGCCATTATTCGGAGCCAGGGCCAGGCATTTTAATTATATGGAGATCGATGACATTAATTATTATTATGTGCCAACCCCGCTCACCGAATTGATGTTTAAAACTTCATATCAGCAAGGTCAGTTATTGGATGCGTTCTTTACAGTCAATACATCACGACAATTTAATTTTTCGGTTGCCTATAAAGGATTAAGGTCATTGGGTAATTACCAGCATATATTAACCAGTACCGGAAATTTCAGGACGACGGCAAATTACAGCACCAAGAATAAACGTTACAATGCGCGTGCACACATAGTTACTCAAGACCTGCTCAATCAGGAGAATGGTGGCATTCGGGATGAGGATATTATCAATTTTGAATCCGGGAACGCAGAATTTCTGGATCGTGCGGTTTTTGATCCGCAATTTGAAAATGCCGAAAGTATTCTGGAGGGTAAGCGGTTCCATCTTGAACATGATTATGCTATAGCACGAAAAAGCGATTCGCTACATAGTCGTAGCTTGAAAATCGGAAACATTCTTTCATTCACCAATAAATATTATGAATACCGTCAGGATGCAGCCAATAACCTGTTTGGTGATGCTTTTGAGTCGGTAATTCATGAGCGTACGACCCTTGAGGATTTTTATGCTGAAGGGAATCTGAATTACGGGACCAACGCCATTGGTTTGTTAAGTGCCCGGGTTGGCTATCATAATTTCAATTACGGTTATGATAAATTGGTTCAGATAGAAGGCCAACAGATTACTAACCGTATTAAGGGAGATGCCATATCGGCTGGCGGACGTTACAACAACACTATTGGAAAATTGAAATTAGATGGTGATGTCGGTATAATGGTATCGGGTGATCTCACCGGTAATTATATCGATGCCAGTGCACAGTATATATATAGTGATGATTTCAGTCTTGGAGCGGCTATTAATCTGAGTTCTAGATCACCCAATTATAACTTCTTGTTGTACCAGAGTGATTACTTGAATTACAATTGGGAAAACGATTTTGAAAATATAAAGACAAAGCAGTTAGCTTTTTCTTTGAGATCTAAAAAATACGCCGACATTGATGTCGATTTTAATACTATAGATCAGTATACGTATTTTGCCAAAAACGGTAACGGGTTGATTCGCCCTGTTCAAACTCCAAAGCCCATTAAATACTTTAGGGTAAAATTGAGTCGCGAGTTTCAGGTAGGCAAGTTTCATTTGATGAATACGATTCGCTATCAAAGTATCAATGAAGGGGAAGGGGTTTTAAATGTTCCCGAATTCATGACGAGAAACACATTGTATTTTGCCGATGATTTATTCAAGAATAATGCCCTGTACCTTCAAACGGGTATTAACTTCAGCTACTTCACTAAATATAATATGAACGCCTACGATCCCGTTCTTGCCGAGTTCTATATTCAGAATGAAACCGAACTAGGAGGTTTCCCTTTAATTGATTTCTTCATCAATGTCAAGGTCAGGCAGACACGGATATTTTTAAAGGCAGAACATTTTAATTCGGCCTGGACCGGTTATGATTTCTATTCAGCCCCGAATTATCCTTACAGGGACTTTGCAGTTCGTTTTGGATTGGTATGGGATTTTTTCTTATAATTTTTGTATATTTACGATTCTCTAATCTTACCATTTTCAACTACTTATAAACAGGCCTGAAAAAAAGTTTAAAAATTTCTCTCTTTAGGTTTGTTAGAATAATAATTGGTTATATATTTGCAGCCGCTAAACAACGAAAGGAGTTTAGCATGAGACAAAAAAAACGTTCTAAAACATATTGAAATTGACAGCGTAAAAATTAATCGGAAACGATTAGTTTTACTAGAGAATGAACCATTTTGAGTACCTTGGAAAATTCCATAGTTGTTAACCTTATTTAAGAGACAACAATGAAGAGTTTGATCCTGGCTCAGGATGAACGCTAGCGGCAGGCCTAACACATGCAAGTCGAGGGGTAACAGAAGAAGCTTGCTTCTTGCTGACGACCGGCGGACGGGTGCGTAACGCGTATACAATCTGCCTTTTGCTGAGGGATAGCCCAGAGAAATTTGGATTAAGACCTCATGGTATGTAGACATGGCATCATGTTTACATTAAAGGTTACGGCAAAAGATGAGTATGCGTCCTATTAGCTTGTAGGTGTGGTAATGGCACACCTAGGCAACGATAGGTAGGGGCCCTGAGAGGGGGATCCCCCACACTGGTACTGAGACACGGACCAGACTCCTACGGGAGGCAGCAGTGAGGAATATTGGGCAATGGACGAGAGTCTGACCCAGCCATGCCGCGTG
>JABDIV010000038.1 GCA_013003555.1 Flavobacteriaceae bacterium | reverse complement strand
ATTTTATCTGATGACTCGGAAAGCTTCTTAACGTTCATTTCACCCATAAACCGCTGTATTTAATGCAAATTATTAGAAATATAAGCCAATGCAAGGTAAAATCCTATTCCGGTTATAAATATGATAATTGTCAGGCAAGACGGCGCTCAAATAATTTATACTTTTGAACTCTATGGCTTCCTCCTTTCCCAAAAAAGAAAGGCTCAAGAGTAAAAAAATGATTGAGCAGGTATTTCAAGATGGCAAAACCTTGAAGCAATATCCCATGAAGTTATTTTACCTGAGAGCTGAGCTGACAGAAGGCAGTAGGTGCCAGGCTGTGATGGCTGTTCCCAAGAAAAGAATCCGGCAGGCGGTTAAACGAAATCGGATTAAACGACTTATGAGGGAGGCCTATCGCCAAAATAAAGAACCGATATTTAACAAGATGGTGGGAAACTATGCTCTGCTATTTTTATATCTTGGAAAAGAAGGGCCGGAATATCAGGAGGTAGAAGGCGCAATGAAGACTTTGTTATTACGATTTTTAAATGAGATACAAGATGAGCGTAAAGATCAGTAAGCGGATTATCGTACCCGTGTTGGCGGTTATGTTGATTGTGGTAGGAAGTAGTTTTAAATCTGACTATTTCGAGATTGCCAAGCAAATTGAAATATTCACCACCCTGTTTAAGGAATTAAACATGAATTATGTGGATGATACCAATCCGGGTGCCCTGATGGATACGGCCATTAAAAACATGCTTGACGACCTTGATCCATATACCCGATTTCTCAATGAACAGGATGTGGAGGCTTATAAAATCAACAATTCCGGGGAGTACTCTGGTATTGGTGCCATGGTTCGCTCTTACGAAAACAAATTGCTCATCATTGAGCCCTACGAAGGATATGCTGCCGATAAAGCAGGGCTTAAGGCCGGGGATGAAATTATTAACATTGGGGGTATTGCCGTGTCCGATTTTAAAGATGATGCAACGGAATTACTTAAGGGGGCTAATAACACCACGGTTGAGGTTACCTATAAAAGGCAGGGTAAAACACAGCGCGCCACCGTTACCCGTGAAGCCATAGAAATTGATGCTGTGCCATTTTACAGTATGGCAGCAGATAAAACCGGTTATATTGTACTTACCCGTTTCAATGCCAAGGCAAGTGAACAAACCAAAAATGCGTTTCTGGAGCTGAAAGATCAGGGTATGGAAAGGCTTATCCTCGATCTGCGTGGTAACCCCGGAGGCCTGTTAAGCGAGGCCATTAAGATTA
>JABDIV010000026.1 GCA_013003555.1 Flavobacteriaceae bacterium | reverse complement strand
TGAGGAATGATGGTAATGTTTTTACCGATGTGAGTGAGGAAGCCGGAATTTATGGTGGCCCTAATGCCTATGGCCTTGGTGTTGCGGTTTCAGATTTTAATAAAGATGGCTATCCCGATATTTATGTTGGTAATGATTTTCACGAGGACGACTATTACTATTTAAATCAGGGTGATGGGACTTTCAAGGAAAGTTTAAAATCCTATTTTGGCCATATTTCAAGGTTTTCAATGGGTAATGACGTGGCGGATATTAACCACGACGGATGGCCCGATTTAATATCGTTGGATATGCTTCCTGAAGACGAGAAAACACTGAAATCATCGGAGGGCGACGATAATATTCAAACGCTTCAAATGAGGACCCAGCAATACGGTTATCATTACCAGTATACAAGAAATATGTTGTTTCTGAATCAGGAGCATGGACCCTTTATGGAAACAGCATTGCTAAGCGGTATTGCGGCAACCGATTGGAGCTGGAGTGCATTGATTCAGGATTACAATCAAGATGGAGAGCAAGATATTTTTATTTCGAATGGCATTCCAAAACGACCAAATGACATTGATTTTATTCGGTTTGTATCAAGTGATAAAATTCAAAACAAGATAAATGACACAAGGTTGGTGGACCAGAAAGCCCTGGAGCTGATGCCTACAGGAAACGTTGGAAATTATATTTTTCAAGGTACTTCTTCATTAAAATTCATTGATCAATCTGAAAAATGGATCCCACGGGATACACTGGTCTCAGGCGCTACGGCTTATGCCGATTTTGATGCTGATGGAGATCTTGATCTGGTGATAAATAATTTGAATTCGGAGGCTTCGGTGCTCGAGAATCTGACTAACAGCACCAACTATCTGACCATTCAATTAGAGCAGAACGGCTCAAACAGACACGCCATTGGTGCCAAGGTTTATGTTTATCAGAACGATAACCTTCAATATAAAGAGCTTTACACCGTCAGAGGGTTCCAGGCCAGCTCAGAGCCAATATTACATTTTGCGTTTTCACAATCGGGGCAGGTGGATTCAATAAGAGTAATATGGCCGGATAACAAAGTACAAAACATTGGTCAAACCAAGCTGGGTCAGAAATTAGTTATTGAAAAGAAAGAAGGCCTGCGCACATACGATTTCAGAAAGGATTCGGATGAAACCAATCAATTATTTGTTGATCGAACAGATAGCCTGAATTTTGATTATACCCATGAAGAGGATCGATATATCGATTTCAACAGGCAAAAACTAATGCCGTTTCAGGCCGGCGACAGAGGGCCTGCCCTTGCAACCGGCGACTGGAATGGAGATGGTCAGACCGATATTTTCCTGGGAGGGTCTAAATTTAAAAAATCACAATTGCTCATTCAAAATGATACTGGTTTTGAAGTTGTTGAAACACCTTCCATTAACAAAGATTCCATAACGGAAATCGTTTCTGCAACAATGCATGATTTCAATAATGATCGAAGCTCAGATTTATTTATTGCCACCGGGGGTGCTGATTTCTTCGGTCAAAGTCAGCCTTTACTCGACGCCCTGATAACCAGAGAAAACGATAGCGTTATAATCAGAAAAATACCGGGTTTATACGATAATGCTTCAGTGGTAAGAGCTTCAGACATCGACAATGATAACGATCTCGATATATTCATAGGGAATCATATCGTCACCAATGATTATGGGAATTTACCAAATTCATATATGTTGATCAATGAAGGTGGTGATTTTAAGGTTTCAACCGAAAATGAGTTTCAAGGTACAGGCATGATTACCGATGCCGTTTTTGTCGACATCGATTCCGATAATGATGAAGATCTCCTGATCGTGGGTGAATGGATGGTGCCAAAATTATATATCAATTCAAATGGTGTTTTTGAGCTTTCTGAAGCCATCCCGGCTAATTTAAATGGTCTTTGGCAAAGCGTTCATCCCTTTGATA
>JABDIV010000118.1 GCA_013003555.1 Flavobacteriaceae bacterium | reverse complement strand
GGGCTGTTTGAAGGATTCAACCCGGTTTGAGCCCATGTATTTCCACCATCTGTTGATTTCCAAATACCAATCGCCGGAGAATCTGCATTATCATCATCCCCTGTGGCTATATAAATGGTATTAGAATCATTTTTATCAATTGCAATTCCAGACACACCTATGGTAGGCAAGGCAAAGTCTATTAGTTGGGTCCAGTTCGCACCGCTGTCAGTAGATTTCCAGATTCCACCACTAGGTGCACCGGCATAAAGGGTTGCTGAATTACTGGGGTCCTGAACCACAACATTTAATCGGCCTATATTACCTGAAGAAAAAGGTCGATTCACAAAATCAACCGGGCCCAAAGATGTCCAATTACTCTCATCGGCGAGAGGATTTCTGAAATTCGATTGAGATTCCACATCAAGCCATGCCTCCCAAAGTTCAGTTGAGGTTGGAACCATCCCGTCTGAGCCAACAAAATCCTGCCAGTAGGCTTCCCAGCGTTTAAATTGTTTGTAGCCACTTCCTTTGGCCAGTTTATCGATACTGTCAAAGTATGCTTCTCCAGCATCAACAATATCCTTGAATTTAATCTTCGTAGACTTCGAATTAACATCAAATCCTTCCATCCAGGGCGTTGATGTTTGGTACTGGCCCTGAACACCAAAAAATGATATAAGTGCAAGTAGTAGTAATAGTTTTTTCATTGTTTTCAATTTTAGCAATCAAAAATAATGGATTTTTCAAAAAATCAAGAATAATAATGCGGATATTCTATGAACTGCCAGAAATATTAAGAACTACTTGATTTATTGGGGTTTAGTAATGTTTTGAGCGTCTTTTTCCAGTTTTTTATTGATCTGGAATACCAAATTGGTATGGGCAATTAAAACATCTTTTATAGAATTTAATAGTGCTTCCTTACTTTCACGTTCGAGGTTTGCAGAACCTTCCAGTTTGAAGATAGTGGTCTTCAGGGCAATCATTCGTACCGCTATTGACGGCTCATCAAGTCGTTCAGGGATCTCCGCGATCATATCGTTAAGAAATCCATTAAGTAAAGTAATATCGTCTTTGAAGAAGGATAAATCGCCTTCCTTTAGAAGTTCAATCTCCTTGGAAAGTTCATGGAATTTAAGCCAGTCCCTGGTGACCTCCTCCGCGGTATCACTTAATGCATAATCGGTATAGCGAATAGCAGCAATATCTTTAGCCGTAACCTTTTTGTTTGATTTTTCCTGCACGGGAGTTTCTTCTGTAGAACTAGTCTTTTCTTCAGAAGGACACCCCATTAGAAGCAGACAGGCCATGATGAAAAGAAAGGAATTGTTTATCGTTCGCATAAGGTTAAAAACAATTTGGCGCACAGGCTGACACAAATATATGTTTTATTGACGGTTGAATAGTGGAAAAATTATAATCAGGTCGTTAATAATTTATTTTTTATGCATGATTTAAGACCGGTAAAATCTTGTTACTTTTGGAACGAACATACCCTCAGGCATGCAAAGGAAAACACTTATCATTGGGGCATGCGGACAAATAGGTTCTGAATTGGTCCGCATATTAAGAGCTCAGCAAGGAACCGATAACATCATAGCCACCGACATTAAAGCGAGCAACAGGGAAGTTGTCGATTCCGGGATATTTGAAATCCTGGATGCCAAGAGCAGGGAAGAAATACGGTCGGCTATTGAAAGGCATAATATCGGTACGGTTTATCTTATGGCTGCTCTATTAAGCGCAAAAGCTGAGCAGTATCCGGAAAAAGCCTGGAGATTGAATATGAGTTCCTTATTCAATGTGTTGGAATTAGCCAGGGAAGGTTTGATCAATAGGATTTTCTGGCCATCAAGTATTGCGGTGTTCGGACCAACAACTCCAAAAGTTAATACTCCCCAGCATACGATTATGGAACCAACAACGGTTTATGGGATCACTAAACAGGTAGGAGAGCGCTGGTGCGATTATTATTTTAGCAGGTATGGCGTTGATATCAGAAGTATACGTTATCCGGGAATTATCAGTTGGCGTACTGCTCCCGGTGGAGGAACAACAGATTATGCTGTTGAGATTTTTCATGAGGCTCTGGAAAAGGGTCATTATAATTGTTTCCTTTCTGAAGACACCCGTTTACCCATGATGTTTATGGATGATGCTATAAAAGCCACTTTAGATATCATGAATGCTCCATCTGAGGATGTTTTGATAAGATCCTCTTATAATTTGGAAGGAGTGAGTTTTAGTCCGGGTGAATTGGTGGCTTCCATTCAAGAACACCTTCCGGAATTCACTGTTGAATACAATCCTGATTTTCGCCAGGCCATTGCCGATTCCTGGCCAAATTCAATAGATGATACACCGGCGCGCGAGCATTGGGGTTGGGATCATAACTTCAATTTAAAGGATATTACAGCTGAAATGCTGACAAAATTGCGTCAATCATCTATGATTTAAGTTGCTGTTAGTCGGTAATTTAAAACACATCGCAGCATTTTATCGTGAAAAAATTACATTTAAACGATAAAATTATCGTACTATTGCCCTCCAAAGATTACATTTGTACTAGATTTCATTAAACCCCAAATCTGATGAAACGACTACTTATTTTTGTTGCTGCGGCAACTATGGCATTTACTTCATTCAACTGTAGCGACGAACCCGTTGACTACATCGAACAAGAATTACAATTTTTAGAAGACAATATTTCGCTTGAGGCCAATGACGTGTGTGTTGGTTCTAATCCGGAAGCTCGTATTTCCAACAACGGAAATGTTGCTATGAATCTCGATATTATCGATGAGGATGACAATGTTGTAGGTTATGTTCATAACCTGTTGCCTGGTAATACGTCTGGTTGGATTTCTTTCCCTCCGGGAGAGATTTTATTTTCTGTATCAAACGATGTTGTGGAGGACGAAAAAGTGGTATATACCATGTCGACCTGCATGATCTTTGATCTAGAAGTGGATATCGATAATAAATTGACCTCAGCCGAACCTGAAAGCATTTAGTAGAGTTTTTACTAAATATTTGATTAAATAGCCAAAAAACCCGCCCCAAATCGTGGACGGGTTTTTTATTTTTAAAATATTGGAATCGGGGAGAGCAATTTCATCGGTTCCGCTGCTTTAATGCCAGGTTCTGAATTCTATTGAAAGAACATCCTAATATTTCTTATTCTGGAGAAATACGGTAATATGGAATTAACAGCCTGAGCATTAATATCGATTGTTTTCTTAGCGAAAGTCTTATTTACTCAATAATGTATTTAGTCGCGATCACCTTAATTGAGTTTTAAGGTGTTAATTGAATCGAAAACGAAAGAATTTTATTTCTCATTCAAGAATTCAACAACCTCTTTTTTTTGGTAAAATATCGATTAATGTCGCATTTAACCGATTTTATAGTTGATTAAGATTTTTATTTCTACCTTGCCAATCTTGAAAGTTTATTCTTTCAGAATTTTACTGAAAAGTAAGCTTCAAGAACCAATCAATTTAGTTGCTATTTACCCCAATCGCTCGACCTACTTTACCAAATAGTCAAAATCAGTCCTCATAAACCGATTTTCCGATTGAAAATGTCTTTTCAATGACGGTTTTATGACCTATATCCAGGTATTAGAATAGGATAATAGGTTATCGTTAGAAAAAGGACTTAAGTACTACACTTGAAATTCAATTTGGAAAAAAATGCGAAGTTTTAGTGACCCAATTGAAAAATTGGTGTCGCAACCAATATAAGTGCTGCTAGTCAGATTAATTGCTAATAATTTAACATTAACCTTAATTTTAAACTATACTGATGAGAACTACTTCTCCCTCGTTACCGGAAACGGTATCCAACCCCTCTATGTTCTATTTAGAAAAAAAACCTAATTATTTATTACGAATTTCAATTTTACTTATTTTTTCATTGCTGGTCAATTCGGCTTTTGCTGTATTGCCAAGTCCCTCAAAAGGATTTGAAGACCAGAATTTATTCAATCATTTGATGCTGTCACTGGATGACAATGATTATTACGTTAAATCGGCGACTGAAGTCTTTGGAGGTGGAGATTACTCAATTGTTTTTGCCGCTTCTGCACCCTTCTCCTATGATCATACCGTTGGCGGTGGAGCATGGAATGATTTGACCATCGGTACTGGTGCCTCTCCTGGTGATGATGTGGTAAAATCCTTACAGGGAGGCCAATTTGCCTGTGGTGATATTGTAACCTACCTCGTTGGGGTTACCGTTGTTGGAGACGAGACCGATGATCCACAGACCATAGAAATGGATTTTTCCTTCCTGGCGGCAACAACCGGTCAGGACGGAGCAGCTCATATCGATGTTACAGATGTGTTTGTAAACTATGGC
>JABDIV010000006.1 GCA_013003555.1 Flavobacteriaceae bacterium | reverse complement strand
TCATCAAGTTGGGCTGCATCTTCTGTCATCTGGACATCAAGTGAAGCTTGCCCCGTGTAAGTTATTTCTTGTGTAACAAAACCAACAAAGGAGAACACAAGTATGTCTCCATTATTGACCGAGATCTGATAGTTTCCATCAAAATCGGTCGCTGTTCCCTGGGTCGTCCCTTTTATGATGACATTTACCCCTGGAAGTGGTTGTGCAGTAGCTTGCTCTGTAACAGTTCCGTTAACCGTTGCCTGACCCAATGCAAAAAAAGGGAAAAGCATAAGAAGGAACGTTATTCGCTTCAAAATTGTTTTCATACAAAACTCGTAATTAGGTTTGATTTTAAAATGTTATATTTCCACTTCTCTATGTTAAAGCTATGTAAATTTTACGTATCGAGTCCTTAACATATTATATTATTGATTTCGCAAACGTTTTCGTGTTGATAACTTTTTGCTGAATTCACAAAATTCACTATTAAAAAATGAAAATTCCATGATTTTTGTCAGTTGAATGGAGATTTAAGAATGAAGAAAAAAGTCACCTTAAAGCAAATAGCAAAAGAACTCGACGTGTCTGTTTCGACGGTTTCAAAAGCCTTAAGAGACAGTACTGAAATCAGTGATGATACCAAGCAAAAAATCCAGGCTTTTGCAAAACTCTATAACTACAAACCTAACAACATCGCCCTGAGTCTTAAAAACCGTAAAACGAAGACTATTGGGGTTATCATTCCAGAGATTGTTCATTATTTCTTTTCGAAGGTAATTTATGGTATTGAGCGCATAGCACTCGAGCGCGGTTATAATGTAATAATCGGTCTCTCGAATGAATCCTTTAGCACCGAGGTCATAAACATTGAAACCCTTGCTAATGGAAGCATTGACGGTTTTATTATGTCCTTGTCGAAAGAAACCCTGCGCAAACAGGATTTTCATCATTTAAACGAAACCATTAATCAGGGTATGCCAGTCGTTTTTTTTGACCGCACTAGTGACGAGATCGATTGTGATAAGGTTATAATCGATGATCGTAAGGGTGCACGGGAAGCGGTGGATAGACTTATTGATTTAGGATGCAGGCAAATCGCTTTGATAACAACCGAAGACTATGTTAATGTTGGTAAATTAAGAACCAAGGGGTATATAGAAGCACTAAAGAATGGTGATATTAAGCTGGATGAGAACCTTATCCTTAAGGTTGATGATCGATATGAATCTGAAGACCGATTAGACTTACTCGAAAACAGGATAAAAACCCTATTGTCTGAAATGCCTCAAATCGATGGTGTCTTTGCGGTTAATGAACTTTATGCGGTAACCGCTATGAAAGTCGCAATAAACCTGGGTCGCAGAATTCCTGAAGATATTCAGATTATCGGATTTACAGACGGGGTGCTTTCACGGCATGCCACACCAAGCCTAACAACAGTGAGCCAGCATGCACAGCAGATGGGGGAAAAAGCGGCGGAGTTACTCATCAGAAGATTAGAAAATGAAGAATCTGAAGAACCTTTTGAAACTGTTGTCATTGAAACCAATTTGGTAGAGCGGGAGTCAACGAAGTAAGCATTTGATATTGTCCAAACAAAAATCTTTTATATCTTTACTTCGAATCAAAACTTATATTTCCACTTCTCATTTTAAGTTTTGATAAGTTAACGCTTGTCGAAATAGTATTAATTTAAACATACTATTATGCAAAAGCGTACACTAGGTTTCTGGGAAATCTGGAATATGAGTTTCGGATTTCTGGGGATCCAGATGGGATTTGCCCTTCAGAATGCCAATGTAAGCCGAATATTTCAAACCCTTGGTGCAGATATTGAAGATATACCCATTCTTTGGGTCGCAGCACCATTAACCGGATTGATAGTACAGCCGATTGTAGGATATTTTAGTGATCGAACCTGGCATCCAAAACTGGGTCGTCGTCGGCCATATTTTTTAGTTGGAGCAATACTGGCTTCATTAGCATTGTTTGTAATGCCTAATTCTCCGGTTTTATGGTTTGCAGCGGGCATGCTTTGGATAATGGACGCTTCTATAAACGTTTCCATGGAACCCTTTCGGGCCTTTGTTGGCGATAATCTTCCCGATCATCAGCGCACAAAGGGATTTGCAATGCAGAGTTTCTTTATCGGAATCGGTGCTTACGTGGCGTCTAAACTTCCATTAATTCTTACCTATTTCGGTGTGGCCAATACGGCCCCTGAAGGTATAATCCCGAATTCTGTAAAATACTCTTTTTACATTGGAGGAGTAGCCTTTTTTATTGCGGTTTTATGGACGGTGATTCGCTCGAAAGAATACTCACCCGAAGAAATGAAACGGTTTGAAGATGCCGAACCAAAGGAATTCGCTCAGTCTGATCGGGATTCGGCATGGTATAGATCAAATGGTGGAAGCCATTTAAGAACAGGTCTTATTACCCTTACAATCGGATTGGTGGCTTCTTATGCCGTTTATCATTTTAATCTTAAAAAAGACCTGTTTGTACTTACCTTAGGATTGGTGACACTTGGAGGGTTAGCCATGATCATTTCGGGAGTGATGCAATTAAAGGATAACTATAAAAATGGATTCGTAACCATTATGAATGATTTTCAATCGATGCCGCATGTGATGAAACAATTGGCATGGGTTCAATTTTTTTCATGGTTTGCCTTGTTTTCGATGTGGATTTATATGACCGGTGCCGTCACCGAACATATTTACAACACCAGCGACACAACCTCTGATGCCTACAACATGGGCGCGAACCAGGTAGGTGAGATGTTCGCCAATTATAATATCATTGCTGCAGCTGTTGCATTTTTACTACCGGTTCTAGCTAAAAGAACCAGTCGAAAATTCACACATTTTTTGGCACTTGTGGCAGGAGGAATTGGTTTAATGTCTATATACTTTGTAACAAACCCAACCCGGTTAAACCTTGAATGGCTTCCGATGCTCGGCGTTGGAATTGCATGGGCAAGCATA
>JABDIV010000068.1 GCA_013003555.1 Flavobacteriaceae bacterium | reverse complement strand
AATGATAAGATAAAAGAGAAGGAATGATACAAGAATCATTAAAGGAAAATGCCAAGCTGTATTTTCGCCTTGAAGTGTGATGTTTAGACTCACAATTAATTTAGGTTGTAGCTAACGGTCTCGTGTAAGGTGCGTGCCGCATAACACGTCACGTTGAGTTACACAAAAAATTAATAGGGTAGAAGTTAGTAATTTTTTGTGTATGCCAAAGGCATGCATTTTACACGTTGTTGTGTGGCGTTCATGCAGTTTTAAGATTTCTGTTTATCAACCAATAAAGGAGGAATATAAGTCCAGGAGCAGCTAAACCATCAATCATTGGATCAAATATTAAATCAGGTCTGATAATATGAAATCCTACTATTCCTAAAACCGTAATTAATCCTCCCAGTCCTTCCCATTTCCATGCTAATAATAGTCCGATCATTATACAAACAGGGAAAAAAAGAAAAGAAATAGATTCCCGTGATGAATTAAATGAAATGCCACCTCCATTTTCGGACAGAGCTTCAATGAAATGAGCACCTACCATCCAAAACATAAAGAACAAACTCAATAGGGACCATACACGCGCTATCCAAAGAATGATTTTAGCAGTTTTTCTTCTGTTCTTCATAACTTATAAATATTTCAATGACACACAACTCGTTATAGCGAAGCTAAAATACAATATTAAAACTTAAAGTTTTCAGATAGCAGGAAATCCGGGTTGGGATTCTGGGACTTTGAAAGATTTAATAAAATGCTGTCTAACGGACTCCGGATGTTGATCAAATCCTTCTTCGCAATATGCGTGTAAATCATCGTCGTCTCCGGCTTCGAATGCCCCAACAATTCCTGGATATGACGTACACTTACACCGTTCTCCAATAAATGCGTCGCATAACTGTGGCGCAACGTATGCGGCGTTACATGCTTCCTGATTTGAGCAAGTTCACACGAGCGCTTTAAAAACTTCCTTACACTGCTGGCTGTGTAGTTTCCACCACCCGGACCCTCTACAAAATATTTAACAGGTCGATACGTGATCAAATAGTTATGAAACAAAGGCAAGAAACCCTCCGATAACATCACGTAACGGTCTTTACGACCCTTGCCGTTCCGAATCAGGATTTGCTTGCGGTCAACGTCAATATCACGCAATTCAAGAGCGACCAGCTCGCTGATGCGTAAACCTGCTGAATATATCATCCCTACAACAGCACGGTGTTTTAAATTGCGCGTGCTGCGTATAAGATCGATGATCTCCTGCTTCGATAACACAGTAGGTAAATACCGGCTGGCCCCGGGCCGCGACAACTTGGGCTCCTCAATCCTGGTGTGCGGATAGTAAACGATAAATAATTTAATCGCACTTATCAATTGCCGTTGCGTACTTATTGAGTAACGCCTGTTCAAATGTACGGTCTCTATATAACGTTCGATTTCTCGATTTCCCAGTTGAGAAAGCTCTGTATCATAAAAATGCGATACAATATCTGCCATGTGAAACGTATAAATCCGTACTGTATTCGCACTGTAACGCTTGCCTTTTAAATAAATAAAAAAGCCATTAAGGATTTTTCGTCGTAACGGACTCAACCGGCGTTCATACTTTGACATAGGGAAAACCATATGAAATTCTGTATCAATATAGAAAATATTCTACACTAATCAAAATAAAAATCATACGGAAGTGGTGTAGAAAACTACTTCTTCTTTATATGTGTGTTGCGCCTGATCTTAAAATTGAGGAATTCAATAAATAAGGAGAAAGTGATGGCGAAGTACAGATATCCCTTAGGAATTACACCTATTCCTCTGTTAAAGATCTTGGTTTGAGAGGCATGTGCCGCCTCAGCAATAAGCATAAACCCAATGAGAATAAGAAACGCTAGGCCCAATATCTGCATCGATGGATGCTGGTCGATAAACCGGCGAATCGGATTGGCAAAACCGATCATGATGATAATTGAAATCACCACCGCAATTACCATAATAATAAGAGCATGATCGGGATTGGGTGAAATGCCATTGGTCATACCAACCGCCGTCAGGATAGAATCGATAGAGAAAATGAAATCGATGATCAGTATCTGCACAAGGGCCTTACTAAGGGTATCCAGTATTTTTCCCCTAAGCGTTTTTTCATCATGCTTCGGCATTTCAACCTTCTCATAGATCTCCGAAGTACTTTTAAATAATAAAAAGAGCCCCCCGGAAAATAATATCATGGCCTGCCAACTAACAGCTGTGCTAAACCAACTGGCGTTTACTTTAAAAAACGGTTCCTGTAAACCCACCAGGAACGAAACAAAGAATAACAAAACAACACGCTGCAACATGGCCAGCAGTAACCCGATATTGGTTGCCTTAACCCTTTGGCTTTCAGGGAGTTTATTGGCAATGATCGAAATGAATACAATGTTATCGATACCCAATACGATCTCAAGAAAGGTGAGGGTTATTAAAGCAAAAATAGCCTCGCTCGATAATAAGAAATCAATCATGGTCAGTTCATTCGTTTTGCTATTCCTTTTTGCCTGTTGGCTTCTCCTACATAATTGTATTCAAACACATACGACGAATCGGTAGTGCTTAATATCTTTAAATGAATATCTTTTTTGTCGATCATGCCTTTCGGATTTACCGTTCGGAAAACAACTTCGCAATCGTTGATCCAACGTACAGTGCTTGAATCTGTCTTTCCTTCAAAGATTTCAATCTGCAGACTTTTCGTTCGGTTAAAGGTCGAAACATATTCGATACTATCAATGGTAACGGTACTTTGAAAAGTTCCGGTTTTAAAGGCAACGCAATCCCGTTCGGCCTGGTAACAACCACTCAGGAATAACAGAAACAATAGATAGCCGAATCTCATAGTACAAAACTACAAAACAAAGCCTAATTTGAATAGCTCTTGAATCGCCCATTCTTAAAAAAAATTACAATCCGGTCAATATCCTTTGTGCTGGATTGAATGTCCTTCGGAAGAGTCACAGGTGAAACGTCCGATTTTTTGGCTGCAGGAGATTCCGCCGATGACGGAAATGACCCTTTTCCGTTAAGCAGCCAATACAGATCCACATCATCAAAATGATCGAGCACTTTCATAACAAAATCTAAACTCGGTCTGTTCCTGCCTGAAAGAATATGTGAGATGCTCGACCGCTGAACGCCGATTCGATCCGACAGGGCAGAGGCCGATAAGCCATGAAAATCCATGATCGTCTTCAATCGTTCGCTAAATTCGTCGCTGTTTATCATTGTAAACAAATATAATCATTTTTAAGAGAAGACAGCTACTAAAAACACTCTTAAATAGCCTTATTAAAATAACTTCAATTTGAACATTTAGTTAACTTAAAGCATTATATAATACTGATATACAATATTATAAATAGGTATTTATCAACAGCAACTAAAAATCTGTTCGTTTTAGCAGTTTCAACCTCATTTTGGATACAGTTGTAAACGAAATAGGCCACATTAGCTGTTTACAAATGTAAATAATCCTTTGTTTACATTTGTAATTCCATAATGTTCAACTATGAAGGTTCAAGCCTGGCGCGATATTTTTTTAACCAATAAAGCAACCGAATTATCTGGTCGCTACATCACCCTCGATCATATCGAACCGCTTATTAAACGGTACGGCGCCATGGCCGAAATCAAAGTCATCGGCTCTTCTGTCCAACGCAGACCGATTTATGCATTGCAATGTGGAAAAGGCCCCGTAAAAATCCTGATGTGGTCTCAAATGCATGGGAATGAGTCAACCACAACCAAGGCCGTCTTCGATCTGTTAAATACTTTCAATTCAACCCATGGAAGCCAGTTTCTGAAGAAACTGCAAATCACCATCATCCCGATGCTCAATCCCGATGGAGCCAAACGCTATACCAGGCACAATGCTAATGATGTCGACCTAAATCGCGATGCTAAAAGCCTGAGTCAGCCGGAAAGCCGCGCCCTCAGAACGATCTTCGATAAACTGCAACCCGATTATTGCTTCAATCTGCATGGCCAGCGTACCATCTATAGTGCAGGATCTCAACCAAAATCGGCCATACTTAGCTTTCTCGCACCGGCCGAAAATGATGAACGCGAAATCACCGAAACGCGCAAAAAAGCTATGAGCGTAATTGTTGCCATGAATAAATCGCTGCAACAACTTATTCCTGACCATATCGCCTTGTACAGCGACACTTATAATCCCAATTGCGTTGGTGATGCCTTCCAGAGCCTGAAATCCATAACCATTCTTTTTGAGGCTGGTCATATCCCTGGTGATTATAGCAGGGAGCGCGTTCGCGAATATATGTTCATCGCAATGGTCACGGCAATTCAGCGAATTGCCAGTCGCCCCGGAAGCCAGGCTAAATGCGATGAATACTTCAGTTTGCCTCAAAATGAAGAACGTTATTTCGATATTATCATTAGAAATACGGCATCGGACGATGATCTCGCAATCCAATACCAGGAACAGTTGTTCGAAGATGAGATCACATTTAATCCTGAAATTGTACAAATCGGAAATTTAGATAACAGCTATGGCCATCGTGAAATCGATGCCCGAGGAAAAGCTGTAAAAGGACTCAAAAACGAACTTTTGAAAGTGGGTTACGCAAACGATTGCGTTCGCCTAAATAATGAATTATTTTCATTAAAATTAATCATTTCTTAAAAAACGATGCATTTTTATTAACGAAAATGCATTATCTTTGATTTTTATTTAAAGTTTTCGGTTATGGCAAAGTTTAAATTAGACGAAATCGATCATCAGATTCTCGATATGTTAATCGACAATACGCGGACACCTTTTACCGATATTGCGAAGAAATTATTGATCTCGGCAGGAACAGTGCACGTGCGGGTGAAAAAAATGGAGGACGCCGGAATTATAAAAGGGTCATCCCTTACCCTGGATTATCACAAACTTGGTTATTCCTTTATCGCATATGTTGGCGTATTCCTGCAAAACACCTCGCAAACACAGTTCGTCTTAGAACGCCTTAAGGAAATTCCTTATGTGACCGTTGCGCATATCACAACCGGTAAATTCAATATTTTCTGTAAGATCAGGGCACAAAATACCTCGCATGCGAAAGACGTCATTTTCCTGATTGACGATATCGAAGGTGTATACCGAACCGAAACCATGATCTCACTCGAAGAGAGCATCAATGACAAAAAACGGTTGATGCATTCCATTTTTAATGATCTTTAATCACCTTAAGCACTCTAGAAATGAAAATATCCGATCTGCAACAAGGTGAGTATGGGGACTATTATCACGGGTATATTCAATTGGCCGGTGAACAGGAACTTCTCACAGCCCTTGAAAAAAGCGGGAGTAAAATGATCGAATTTTTCAATTCCATTCCTGAATCTAAAATGGAAATCGCCTATGCCCGGGGCAAATGGACCATTAAAGAACTCATCGTCCATCTCATCGATGCCGAACGCGTTTTTACGTATCGCGCCATGCGCTTTGCCCGCCAGGACAGTACCGATCTGCCGGGATTCGATCAGGATGAATACGTGGCCGTTTCAAAGGCAAATGAACGATCTAAAAAATCGTTGATAGAAGACTACAAAGCGGTTAGAGAGGCAACTATAAATCTGTACAGGAGTTTTGATGATGATATGCTTAGGTATATCGGTACAGCCAATAACAATCCGGCGTCCGCTCGTGCCATTGGTTTCATCATTGTAGGCCATGAAAGACATCATGCGCAAATTATATCAGAACGATATCTCTAATCGCTCAGGCCTGTTCACCGCAGCAGTTTAAGCCAATCGCTTTCCGTATCCTTATCAGAGCTCACCATTTGGAATGGCAACTTATAATCATAATAAAAATCAAACAATTTAGCCCTTAGCTTCTGTAGTAATCAAAGGCTTGGCTGATCAGAGATTCATCAGCCTGGCAATCCAGTTTAAAACTCCCAATTTCGTTAAGCAGAACAAAATTGACCCGGCCGTATGTATTTTTTTTATCGTGCTTTAAAAGTTCTATAATCGGTGATTCATCAGCCTGATCTATTTGAACACGATCAAAATTTTTCAATAATATCATTTTAATATGATCCAGGTCCTCCGATCCAAAATTACAAACGGCTTTCGATAAAAAGCCTTCCATTATCATACCTATCGCGATAGCCTCGCCATGCAACAATGAATCCTTCTCAGAATGTTCAAGAAAATACGATTCAATGGCATGCCCGATTGTATGGCCAAAATTCAAGGCCTTTCGGATAGATTTTTCAGTTGGATCTTGTTTGACGATATCATACTTTATACAAATGGAATCGTAGATTAATGTATCGAGTTCTTCGTCTATACCACCTTTAAAATCAGCCATCCGATTCCAGTATTCCCTGCTGGCAATTAGGCCGTGTTTGAACATTTCAGCCATACCCGAGCGCATTTGACGCTCCGGAAGGGTAGTGAGATACCGACTGTCGATCAACACCATGTCTCCCATATTGATCACCCCGATCTGATTCTTCAAAACACCAAGGTCAACTCCTGTTTTTCCACCTATGGAAGCATCAACCATAGCGAGTAGGGAAGTCGGTACATTAATAAAATCAATACCCCGCTTAAAGGCAGAAGCGACAAATCCCCCAAGATCGGTTACCACACCACCGCCAAGATTGATCATAAGCGAGCGCCGGTCACCACCCAACTCACTCATGGCATGCCATACACCCAAACAGGTTTCAATGGTTTTATGATCCTCGCCGGGTTCAATTTCAATGATCTCAATAGTTTGATCGGTTTCTAAATGGCTTAAAAAATGAGGCAAACAATGGGTATGGGTGTTGCTGTCAACAAGTACAAAGATCAACGAATAGCTCGATGCTTCGATATGATTATTAAGTTGAACGTAGGCATGATCGCCAAAATGAATGGTGCCGTATTTTCCGAGGATCGATTTCATAGGGTCGCAAGCCGATTTTGTGAGGGTGAAATTAAACCAATTTTTAATAAAAATTAAAGGAGTTATAAGTATTTTTGTTTAAAGCCAACTCAATATGTCAGAACGCCGTTTATTCGATAATACCGAGATCGCGTTTCAACTGAAAAGCGATTCCGAACTGGAGCGAGCCTATTTCTTATTTAAAATGATTTCTAATCAGCCACTGGTTCGAATTGGAACGGCGGCCACAAATTTTGCCCTAAAAGCAAAACTTCCTGTTGAAGGACTCATACGCTCTACGGTATTCGACCACTTTTGCGGTGGGGTAAATGCAGATGACTGCCTTACGGTTATCGACAATATTTTTAAAAAAGGGGTTTCAAGCGTTCTGGATTTTTCTGTAGAAGGGAAGGAAAGCGATGAACAATTCGACAGGGCCATGAATAAAACCCTGGAGCTTATCGAATTTGCACATGAAAAAGATACCATGCCCATTGCAGTCTTTAAGCCAACAGGCTTCGGTCGACTTGAACTTTATCAAAAAGTAGGGGAAGGCACAAAACTATCCAAAGACGAGCAAGCAGAATGGGAACGCGTGGTCAATCGATACCAACAGGTTTGCAAGCGTGGTTTTGAACGCGATGTCGAAATCCTTATTGATGCCGAAGAAAGCTGGATGCAGGATGCTTCCGACCAATTGGTAGAAGACATGATGCGTACCTTTAATAAAGAGAAGCCCATTGTTTATAATACCTTACAACTCTATCGCTGGGATCGCCTAGATTACCTTAAAGAGCTTCACAAAAGAGCGAGAGAAGGAGGCTTCAAACTAGGAATGAAGATCGTTCGAGGAGCCTATATGGAAAAAGAACGGGAACGGGCCGATGAGATGAATTATGATTCGCCAATTTGCGAACACAAGATGGAAACCGATAAGCACTTCGACAAAACCATGTTGTACATTCTTAAGAACCTTGATGAAATATCCTTGTTTATAGGTACTCATAACGAAGAGAGCTGTTACCTCGCCATGGAGATGATGGAACTCCTGAAGATCGATAAACAAGACAATCGCGTCTGGTTCGGACAACTATACGGTATGAGCGATCATATCTCCTTCAATTTGGCTTCAGAAGGATTTAATGTCGCTAAATATGTGCCATTCGGACCGGTTAAAGATGTTATGCCTTATCTTATCAGAAGGGCTGAGGAAAATACTTCGGTAGCTGGACAAACCAATAGGGAACTCGAACTTTTAAAACGAGAAAGGCAAAGACGGCAACTGTGATCAGCCAAACTGGTACCACTTCTTCTTCTTACCGGGTTGCTGCCCATAGCCGTAACCATAGCCATAACCGTCCTTTTTCCGGGTACCGTTAAGCAATATAGTCATCTGCGTTAAACGATTCTCTTCATACATGGTCTGGGCCACGTGAAGTTGGCGTTTGTCTAATTTTTCAGCACTGACCACATAAATAAACAGGTCGGCGTTTTTGCTGATCAAAAGAGTATCGGTAACCAGCCCGACCGCAGCGGTATCTACCACGATATAGTCATATTTTTTCTTCATCGCGTCAAATAAATCACCGATGCGTTCATTAAGCATCAATTCTGCCGGGTTCGGCGGAATGGTCCCTGAAGGGATAACATCAAGGAATTTGTTGTTCTTCGGACTCACCATGGCATCTTTTAGATCCATTTTCGGATCGCTGATATAGTCGGTGAAGCCGTATTTATTTTTAACACCCAGGTAATCATCCAACTTAGGAATACGAATATCTGTATCGATTAGTAGAACCTTTTTTTCTGAATAGGAAAGCGATGCCGCCAGGTTCACTGCGGTGTGAGACTTTCCTTCCTGTGCCATAGTGGATGTTACAAATATGGTTTTAGCCAGGCCATCTGTTTTACTTTGAAGAATGAAATCGATATTGGTTCGAACCATCCTGAAGGCCTCCGCCTTGGGAGAATAATCGACTTTACCAACAAGTCGTTTCTTCTTGTCAGAACTAGACTTCGGAATGTCGCCGATAAAAGGAGCAGACACATAATTCTCCAATTCCTTTCGGTTATGAACCTTAGTATCCATTAAATCGAACAGGTATAAAATACCAATTGGGAAAAACAGACCTAAAATCAAAGCCGATAAGTAAACCACCTTGCGTTTCGGACTTACCGTAAACGATGTGCTATAAGCCGAGTCGATTATTTTAGCATTGGGTGAGGACATGCCTAAGGTAATCGCTGTTTCTTCTCGTTTTTCCAGCAAATACAGGTACAAAGATTCTTTAATGCTCTGCTGACGCGATATATCCCTGAATTGACGTTCTTTCTGAGGTGTTGAATATATCTGTGAACGAATCCGGGCATCTTCGCGATTCAAAGCGCCTAAGGTGATTTCAGTCGATCGTTTTAAATTATTCAGATTCTGGGTAAGACTGCTCTTCAAATCGTTGATCTGGTTGTTTAAATTCACAACCGTCGGATTCTTTTCACTGGAATTCCTCAGAATGCGATCCCGCTGAAGTACCAGGTCATTATAGCTCTTAGTGATCTGAGAAACGTTGGGATCATCAATACCGACATTTATCGGCAGCAAGTCGGTTTCCGCTTCATTACTGGTAACATAATCATTCATATAATCAATGAGCTGAAGCTGGTTGCTGGTGTTGATCAACTTCGATTCATTTTCCTTTTCACTTTGGAGGAATATGTTTGCCTGGGATTGAATATTCGATAAGCGGTTACTTTTCTTGAGGGATTCTGCAGTTAAATCAACCTGGTCAAGCTCTGTGGATACAATTTCAAGTCGATTATTGATAAAATCAGAGGTCACCTTAACGATTGCCTCTTTGTCTAATACCGCATCTTCATTGTACTTCTCAATAAGGGTATTGAGCACCATAACTCCTTTCTGCTTGTTATTCTCGTTAACAAACAATTTTAGAACCCTTGAAGTTTCACTCGACTGGACTTTGATTTTATTGATGTAACTCTCCACTAAAAGGTCAACCGGTATCATTCGAATTCGGATTTCGCGTCCAACTTCGGTGCCAAAAACACCTGTATTAGGTGTAATGATCACATCACCGAAACTTGTACTAATACGATCCCCAAAATCATACACATTGTTATTCGGAGCATCTTTCACTCCGAAGAAGTCACCTGAACTTTTGTTCGACAGGTTAAATTTTGTATCTGAAATGATATTGACATAAAGCGTTGTATCAACCTTATGGATCACCGAATCGGGTTCAAGGAAATTTAAACTGAGGGGTGGATTGCTATAGCGTTCTTGTTCTTTTATCCGGCCTTGAACATAAAATTTAATGTTTAACTTCAGGTCTTTGACAACTTGCTCTAGAATTCGCCTCGACTTTATAATCTTAACCTCATCTTCAACCTTGCTGAAACTATTCGAGAATAAACCGTAATTCTGCAGATTCGAAATCTCCGGTAATTTATTCGATTCCCGATCCTCACGTATCTTTATAGAAGCAGTTGCACGATATTCGTATTCGGCATATCTCAAATATACAAACGCGATAATCAAGGCTATAAATACCGAAACTACGATCAATGGCCATTTGGCCAGGTACATTTCAATCTTGTCACGGATGCTATCTTTATTGCTCTTAAGCGTATTAGACATGAGGTTTAAAACTGTTTATTATCTGATTAATATTGCTGTAATCGTCGCCAATGTTGCAACAATGGAAACGATTAAGGCATTCTGATTGGTAAAATTCGATTGCCGCATTCTTGCGTTGTTTGGCTCAACATACAACACGTCGTTCTGAGTCAGGTAATATTCAGGAGAGCTCATCATGTTCACTGAAGTGAGGTCAATCTTGCCGTAGCGTTTTTTGCCTTCCATCTCCCGGATCAAAAGAATGTTATCCCGTTTGCCCCAGATCGTCAAATCACCCGCAAGACCAAGCGCCTCAGGGATTGAAATTCGTTCATCCTGAATGGTAAATGTCCCCGGGTTATTGACCTCACCCAGAATCGTTATGGTAAAATTGGCCAATCGAATGTTAACGATTGGGTCCTTTATATATTCAGTCAGTTTATCTTTTAGCAAGGCATTGGCTTCACTGCGCGACAAACCGCCTATTTTAAGGGTTCCCAATACAGGAAATTCAATGTTGCCTTTTGAATCAATAAGGTATGTTTGCATTCGTAAAGCACCCTGGGCACTTATCACCGATGACGAGTTATAAGAAACGGCAGGTAAATTAAATGGTCTTGCCGCATCTGGATCTAATGCCGATACATCGATGGTAAGCAGGTCATCCTGTTTAAAGGTAATTTCGAAATCGGTTGTCATGCTCTCATATTGATCAGACAGCGGTTCATCTTGAAAATAAACGATTTCCTGACGCGATACACACGACGTCAGCCCTACAAGGACTAACAATGCAATGAGTCTGTTAAATAATGGGTGCATAAAATTCATTAGTGATTAGTTTTTAGTTTCATCCAATACCTCATACTTTGAATTATTCGAGATATACTCGGGAATAACAGCCTTGATCATGGCAACGATCTCAAAATTTTGAGAGGTCGAACGTATTTGACAGAGATTAATTATTTGTTTTTCAATCATTTCGATATCCAGGGCCTTTGATTTTGCGATCATGATCTTTTCATGATAGGTTGATTTTGTATTCTCACCGTCGGCCAGGAGTTCTTCATAAATCTTTTCGCCGGGACGCAGACCGGTTATTTTAATTTCGATTTCTTCAGGATATTTCAAGCCCGAAAGAAAGATCATATTCTTGGCCAATTCAAAGATCTTGACCGGTTTACCCATATCGAATACAAAAATCTCCCCGCCATTCCCCATAGTTGCAGCCTCAAGTACCAATTGACTCGCCTCTGAAATCGTCATGAAAAACCGGGTGATATCACGGTGGGTGACCATAAGTGGTCCACCTTGATCGATTTGTTTTTTGAATAATGGAATTACCGATCCGCTCGATCCAAGCACATTGCCAAAGCGCGTGGTAATAAATTTCGTTTGGCCATTCCCTTTAAGGCAATTCACATACAACTCGGCTATACGTTTTGTCGCACCCATAACATTGGTTGGGTTAACGGCCTTGTCGGTCGAGATTAATACAAATTTATTGATGCCATGTTTAACAGCAAGATCGGCAACAACCCGGGTTCCGTAAATATTGATTCGCACGGCTTCATACGGATTGTTCTCCATCAATGGAACATGTTTATAGGCTGCGGCATGAAAGACAATCTTCGGTTTATATTTATCGAAGATATCACTCATTCGATCGGCATCCCTTACATCGGCGATAATTGGTTCAAAGCGTTTTATATGACTTCGCTTAAACTCCTGCTGTAGGTCATAAAGCGGCGATTCCGCCGAATCGAGCAACAGCAACTTTTTATAACCAAATTTAGTTAGCCTCCTTGCAATCTCACTACCGATGGAACCGGCAGCACCTGTTATGAGAATGATCTTATCGTTATATTCATCATCAAGTACGGGATTTGAGATTGAAATGGGCTCACGGCCAAGCAAGTCTTCAATCCTGACATTCTTGATCTGCTGAACGCTTAAATCGCCATCAATCCAATTCTGAACCGGTGGTACGATCTTTACCCTGACCTGCAGGTTAAAGAGGTGAGTTGATATATTAAGCAACCGGGCAGGGTCGATATTCTGAATGGAGATGATCACTTCCGAAAGCGCATGCTTATCCACAAATGCCTTATCGATCTGATCGAGACTGTAAACATTCAACAAATTGATCTTCTTACCAATTTTCTTTGGGTTGTCATCGATGAAGCCAATAATATCTAATGAAGATTTCGTATCATTTTGAATGGCATCATAGGTTAAATTACCTGAATTTCCTGCACCGTAAATCAATACCTTACTATGTTCCTGGAAATCTGAAATAATGCTGCGATATAAGGATTTAATAAAGAACTTGGCCCCGATTAAGAACAGGATGTTCAGCAATAAATGAATATAAATGATCGAGCCTGATAGGGCATAGGTTTGATCTAAATTGAATTTCCGGCTTACATAGGTTGACAGAAGCAAGACTGTAGCCAAAATATTTGTGCCTATAATAATGTTAACGAGATCCTTAAAGCCGGTATATCGCACCACGCCGCGGTGTGAATTAACCAGCATCAGGCTGATCGCAGCGATTACAGCCACAAATGGCACCTGCTTGAATACCAAAACCAGGTCAAATTCCAACTTGAAATTAAATCGTATCAGGTAGGCCAGGAAAAGCGTCATAATAACAATGACGACATCAAATAGCAATACCAGCCACTTCGATGCGTAACGATTCTTTATCTTATTTAAAAACCTGTTACTCATTAGTTAAAATATGATTTTAAGGTCTTAACCACGCGGTCTAAATCATGATCTGTTAAGTTAGAGCCACTAGGCAAACATAGCCCTTTTTCAAATAACTCATCAGAAACACCATTGATATATCGCGGAGCATCAGCAAATATCGGTTGCTGATGCATGGGTTTCCATAATGGACGGCATTCTATATTTTCTGACTCAAGCAACAATCGTATACCTTCACGCATTTCTCGCGATTCGGTGAGTATGCAACTCAACCAACGGTTGGAATAGAAGCCTTCCTCTTCCTCAAGAAATCGAATGCTTTCGCTTTCAAGTTCTTGTTTATACTTTTGGAAAATCGATCGCCGTTTACTCACACGATCTTCCAGAACTTCTAATTGACCTCGCCCAATACCGGCCAGAATATTCGACATGCGATAATTATAACCGATATGTGAATGCAAATAGGCCGGAGAATCATCCCGGGCCTGTGTAGCAAGAAATACCGTCTTTTCTTTTACAGCCTTCGATTTACTCACTAAGGCACCACCGCCGGAGGTGGTTATTATTTTATTTCCGTTAAACGACAAAATTCCTATTTCGCCAAAGGTTCCACATTTTCTACCCTTATAACGGCTGCCGAGCGATTCAGCACTATCTTCAATTACAGGGATGTCGTAATTAGAGGCTATATCATGAATGGCATCAACCTTGTACGGCATCCCATATAAATGAACCGCTATAATAGCCTTGGGATGTTTTCCTTTGCTGATTCTATCTTTAATCGCGTCCTCAAGGGTATCAGGACACATATTCCATGTTTCGCGTTCACTATCTATAAAAACAGGTTTTGCCCCCAGGTAAACTATTGGATTGGCCGATGCCGAAAAGGTCTTACTCTGGCAAATCACTTCATCATCACGTCCAACACCCAGTAATACCAATGCAAGATGAATGGCCGCCGTTCCGGCGCTTAAAGCTGCTACATGAGATCCTTCACCCAAATAGGTTTCAAGCCCTTTTTCAAAACCGTCTACATTAGGACCGAGAGGAGCCACCCAGTTGGTGTCAAAGGCCTCCTTTACGAACGCTTGTTCTTTGCCACTCATGTGAGGGGATGATAGCCATATTTTAGATTTGGTCGCCATTGCTAACTAACTAATATACCACATTTTAGATTCATTATTCACGACTTGGGTTACCTAATTTTTGTGTGCAAATTCTGAATAAATTCAGAATTAAAGAATTAATTGGCTCGAGGGAAGGACTAAATATCAGAATATTGTTGAAATAAGATTGAATAAAGACGACCAATAGCATGTTTTAACGATATAAAAAAACATAGCATCCAAATCACTTGATTATTGCGGCTGTTATTTGCCTCGCAGCCTGGGCATGCCCCAGGCAAGACCAATGTCCGTCAGCAGCGTTTAAATCCCATGATTTACCGTTTTGTACAACCAGGCGAATATGCCTCAAGCCTTTTTCCTTGAAAAAACTTACAATGTCATCGGATGTTTCCGGGTGAAAGATCAACGTTATCTTCCTCAAGTCGTAGTTCGATTGACAAAATGCGAACAATCGATCGAATGAATTCCGGTCAAAATCTTCGGTCGCAGCAATTTCACCTTTATTTTGCTCGCCGACAAATAACGGAAACCTCAGATACAGGTAATACATGAACTTGAGGTTATACAATATCTTCTTTAATCCCGGTGATTTTAACTCGCCTTTCAGAATAATATTACGATCTAAATCGACCTGGAGACGATCGGCATATCTGGTTTTATTGGCAAAACTTTCAGTAAAATCGGCGTCGGTAACATAGATCAAATGCTCATCGAAATCGAGGGAATCCATTTTTTGAGCGATTTCAAGGGCTTCGATAAAGGTCACCCCGGAACGACCGGCTTCAAAAAATCCTACCTCGGGATTGAGTTCCTGCAAAAGGTATCACTGGTTGCAGTTATCAGGGTTCATAATGTTCTCGATATAGGTA
>JABDIV010000066.1 GCA_013003555.1 Flavobacteriaceae bacterium | reverse complement strand
AGTGTTACAAATTCGGACCAGAAGGAGGGAAGCCTGAAAAATTGGAAATTCCTGATGCTGAAAAAGAACTGGCTGATGAGCTTCATAATGAACTCGTCGAGAAGGCCGCAGAGAATGATGAGGAGTTGTTGGAATTGTTCTTCGAAAAAGGAACCTTAAACGAAGATGAGATGCGCCAGGGAATAAAGGCAGGAATGCTGAATCATGAGTTGTTTCCGGTGTTCTGCGTTTCTGCAATTAATGACATGGGTACCGGACGATTGATGGGCTTTATTGATAATGTGGCTCCTGCCGCAGCCGATTTAAAACCTGAACAAAGTGTCGAGGGTAACGAAATAAAACCAACCATTGATGCACCAACGTCTCTTTTTGTTTTTAAAACGTTGCACATTCAGAATCTTGGTCAGATTACTTACTTTAAGGTTAAATCAGGTGAAATAAAGGTGAATGACAGATTAACTAATTCCCGGACTGGAGATGTTGAGATTATAAATCAGTTGTTCATAATGGATGGCAAGAAAAGAGAGCCGGTTAGCAAATTGACAGTAGGTGATATTGGAGCAACATTGAAACTTAAAAATACCGAAACGAACGATTCGTTATACGCTGGTAAAGAGAAGATTACAATTAAGCCTATTCAATATCCCGATGCTCGAATTACTAAAGCAGTAGGGGCTGTTGATAAAGCTGAGGAAGAGAAATTATTTGATGCGTTGAAGAAGATCCATAGTATGGATCCAACGGTAGTCTTAACCTATTCCAAAGAATCAAAGCAGCAACTGTTAGGCTGTCAGGGTGAATTACATTTGTCAACAATAAAATGGAGGCTTCAAAATATTTATGGCGTTGAACCAGAATTCAAGAAGAGAAAGATCAATTATCGAGAGACCATTCAAAGATCAGCATCTTCTAGTTACCGTCATAAGAAGCAATCTGGTGGAGCCGGTCAATTTGGCGAGGTTCATATGAAGATTGAACCATTCTACGAAGGTATGCCAGAACCACAAGGCTTTAATTTAAGAGGAAAAGAAGAGATAGAACTTCCCTGGGGAGGAAAGCTTGTCTTCTACAACTGCATTGTCGGTGGTGTAATTGACACCAGGTATCTGCCTTCAGTGATGAAAGGAATTTTAGAGGTGATGGAATCAGGTCCGTTAACAGGATCCTACTGTCGAGATGTTAGGGTGATGGTTCATGATGGAAAGATGCATGCTGTTGACAGTAATGATATTTCCTTTAAAATAGCCGGGGCACATGCCTTTAAAGAGGCATTTTTAAATGCAGCCCCGAAGTTGCTGGAACCGACCAATAAATTAACAGTTAAAGTTCCGGAAGATATGGTGGGTAATGTAATGACCGATCTTCAATCCAGGCGTTCAATTATCCAGGGGATTGACAGTAACGACCATTATCAGATTCTGAAATGTATTACACCTGAAGCTGAATTGTTCGGTTTTTCAACGGAGTTGAGGTCATTAACTCAAGGTAAGGCAACCTTTAATTCAGAATTCAACTCCTATGAATTGGTTCCTCAGCATGTTCAGAAAGGACTGGTAAAGCAAGAAGAATAATTACGAATAAATAAAACAGATTAAGAATTATGCAGACGAAAGTTTCCTATTTAAGCGATCTCAGGTTCAATTTGGAAACCTGGAAAAGAGAATTGAGGTTTCATTTTAATGAAATGGATACATTTCAAGAGAAATTAGAAGAAATAGCGGGTCGGGAATATGATATTCGAGCGACGAAACCGTTAGAACGATTTCAGAATCGAATTATGATTGAAAAGAACGAAATCTCAAAACTCATGCATCGCTGTAAAAAGAAAATGAAAAATATTGCCTTTGTTGATTTATCTGAGAATATCGATGGACGATTAATGAATGAGCAGCAGGGTAAATTAAAAGATGATATGCGTCAATATATCAAGATGCATTATGAATTGAAAGAAGAGATGATGAATTTCTTTGCTAAATGGTTATAGAATAAAAAGTTTTTAAATATCAAAGCCATGGTATCTTAAGTTATCATGGCTTTTTTAATTCATTCTTTAGCTGTTTTAATATTTTCAGTCTTTCAGAATCTAACTTTTCATTCAATTTTAAACTTATTAGTTTTTCTAAATCCTTTTCTCCAATTATCTGCGTATCACGTACCTTCTTATGGTACATTTCTCCCTCTCCAGTAATTATCCATTCTAAATTAAGCTCTGGATAAGTTTCATGAATTTTTTCTAACACATCACTTCCGACCGATGCATTGTTTTTCTCCATTCTTAGTGTATAACCATTAGCTGCACCAATTGAAATATCGAACCGCCTAACGCTCATCCCTTTTGAACGAACGAATTGCATAATACGATGAATTGCTTTCATTGTTAAATATAGATTATTATCTCAAAGATAGATAAAATCAGCGAGTATATTCTACTTTAAAAACTTCGAATTATATAGAAGGGATCAATAAAATGAACAGAGAGATTAAGATCAAATTAAAAATAATCACTTATTTTTTCCAAGAATGATTTTGGTTTGATCTTGAATTCTTCCTCCAATTCCAGCATTGATTTATCGGCAACATTGATCTTATTGAACATTTGTGCTCTAATAAGATATATTG
>JABDIV010000062.1 GCA_013003555.1 Flavobacteriaceae bacterium | reverse complement strand
GCTTATTTAAAATCACGGTTCCTTCATCTGATACTGAATTATTCAATTCCGATCTGAAGTGAGAGGTGAAATCGTTAGTTGTTTCTTGTTTTTCAGATTCTGAAGTTAACGTGGAATTCACATCACCATCAGATGAATCTAATTGCCTGCAATCAAATTCAAGAATGATCATTAGCATGGTTGCAAGGAGAAGTAGGATAATAAAAGAAAAGAGTATCATTGGATCAAAAAATTAGAAATGAAAACCGGGATCTTCATTTGGGTTTTGTTTTTATGACACAACCTACCCCTATAAAAGTCACATTAAAACGTTGATTTTTAGAATTTTTCGATGAAATGCATTTGAATGACCATTTATTTGTAAGAAAAATAAGATTATTGTAACATTACGAATTCAAAGATTCAAATCGCGTGCAAGAAGAAAATAACATTTCTGAATTTGAGCTGGATGGCCAAAAAATTATTGAAAATATTGAGCTGAATATCTGGGAAGCTCTAATCCCGGTTTTAATTCTGATGGGATTGTTAGCCTATAATATTTTTTATGCCGATGGTGAAATGATGGGTGAATATTCAAATCAATTCATATTACTTATCGGTGGAGGTGTCGCAGCCATTGTTGGTTTTTTCAACAAAGTTGGCATCAAACGAATGCTAACAGAAATTTGGGAAAACCTAAGAAGTGTCTTTATTCCTGTGATGATTTTATTCCTGGTGGGCGCCCTTGCCGGCACATGGCTGGTGAGCGGTGTAATTCCTGCCATGGTCTATTATGGTCTGCAAGTGTTGAGTCCGAATATTTTCCTGCCGGCTTGCCTGATCATTGCAGCATTGATCTCCATTGCAACCGGAAGTTCATGGACCACCTCGGCAACCGTTGGTATCGCCCTGATTGGTATTGGCACAGATGCATTAGGCATCTCAGGCGGTATTGTTGCCGGTGCTATTATTTCAGGAGCCTATTTCGGTGATAAGATGTCACCGATGAGCGATACCACCAATTTGGCTCCCGCCATGGCAGGTACCGACTTATTTACGCATATAAGGTATATGACCTTTACGACAGTACCTACGGTTTTAATAGCTCTTATCGTTTTTACAATTATCAGTTTTAATATTGAAACAACAGGCTCGTCGGACGTCAGTGGTTTACTTGGCACCATCGATTCAACCTTTAATATCAATCCCTGGCTATTCCTGGTTCCCGGAGCCGTGATAGTGCTAATCCTGATGAAGACCAAACCGCTTAAAGCCTTAGGAGCCGGCGTACTTCTGGCTGCTATTTTTGCCTTTATTTTTCAACCCGAGGTGCTTACTGGTTTAGGCTCTTCACGATTTGGTTCGGTCGTGACTTCCATTTTTACCGATACGCAAATCGTTACTGAAAATGAGAAATTGAATAACCTCTTTTCTTCGGGCGGTATGAAAGGTATGCTATGGACGATCTATCTTATAATTTGTGCCATGGTTTTCGGTGGCATAATGGACGCCATCGGGGCACTTGCAAGAGTAACGCGAGCTCTTCTTTCTGTCGCGACAACGGTATTCGGACTCTTTGCCAGTACGGTTATTAGCTGTTTAGGATTAAACGCCATTGCCAGTGATCAATACCTGGCCATCGTTATTCCCGGTAAAATGTTTAAAAAGGCTTTCGATGATCGTGGACTTGCACCGGAAAATCTCAGCCGAACCCTCGAAGATTCTGGTACGGTTACATCGGTTTTAATCCCCTGGAACACTTGCGGCGCCTATCAATCGGGAGTACTTGGTGTCGGGGTTGCTGAGTATTTTGTCTATGCCATTTTCAATTGGCTGAGTCCGTTTACAACCCTTACGTATGCGGCTTTCAGAATTAAGATCAGGCAGCTCTCAAAAAAGAGTTTTTAATCCCGGCTTCAACTGAATAAGATTTTATTTTTTCTTCTTAACTATGAGTCCTGTTATAGGGTCGACAGGTAATTGAATACGTAACTATTTAAATTTAAAAACCCTCTGATCATTCAGGGATTTTTTTAAAATCAAAAAAACCCTTTCTCGCAAGAAAGGGTTTCAACCAACCTAATTTAAATCAATTAAAGTGTGCCTGTTCGGAGTAAATCTAAAATAATGGCAACTTTTCTTTCAATTCTGTTTAACAAATTTACGATATTATTAAACAAAAACAAATCTTTATGCTTTTTTTAACTCTTTTTTTCATTAAACAATTTGACTATATTGTTTTTCTAGCATTATTAGTTTAGCTACCTTTAATAATCAAAATTTAATCCATAAACTATGGCAAACATAACGTTAAAAGGAAATCCGGTTCAAACGTCCGGAGAACTACCTGCTGTTGGAACTCAAGCTCCTGATTTCGAGCTTGTAGCAGGCGATCTTTCTACTAAATCTTTATCCGATTATTCAGGTAAGAAATTAATTCTGAATATATTTCCAAGCCTGGATACCGGAACATGTGCACAATCGGTGCGCGCCTTCAATGTTGAGGCCGCAGAACTTGACAATACAACCGTTCTTTGTATTTCAAGAGACCTGCCATTTGCACATAATCGTTTTTGTGCCGCTGAAGGCATTGAAAATGTGATCAACCTGTCTGATTTCCGATCCAGGTCATTCGGCAAAGACTATGGTCTTGAGATCATTGACGGCCCATTAGCAGGTTTGCTGTCCCGATCTGTTGTTGTTATTGATGAAACATCTAAGGTTGTTTATACCGAACAGGTACCTGAAATTGTGAATGAACCGAACTACAAGGCCCCGCTGTACGCCTTGCTCGATGAATAATATCGCAAATTTTTTATTAAATCGCATTAAAAGTATAGGCTATGCCTTTAAGGGAGCCTTTTTACTGATTTCTACTGAAGCCAGTATTAAGGTACAGGTCTTTATTGCCATAGTGATGACCTTTGCGGGTTTTTATTATGAGCTCTCCCCTACCGAATGGATAATTCAAATAACTGTTATCGCCTTAATTATCGCAATCGAAGGTTTGAATACAGCAATTGAGGAATTGGCCGACTTTGTGCATCCTGAACCTCATCGCCGAATCGGCCTTGTAAAGGACCTGGCAGCTGGTGCTGTTTTTATCTTCGCAATCGCCGCGGTGATAGTTGGTGGGATCATCTATATTCCGAAGATGTTTTAATATACTATTGCCTCTAGGATAAACGTTAGTAATTTGTATTTTTGTTCAAATTAAACGGGATTAATGGCGAAGAAAAAATCCAGGGGGAGATCAACTAAAAAAACCAAATTTAAAAAGCCCTCATTTACCCTATCCAACCAACAAAAACTAATTTTTGGCAGTCTGCTGTTAATCCTTGGTATATTGCTGTTTACGGCATTTTTATCTTATTTTTTTACAGGGCAGGCCGATCAAAGTATTCTTACCGAATTCACCTCACGACAAGTTAAAGCCCAGAACTGGCTGAGCAAGGTTGGCGCCTGGGTGAGCGATCTTTTTATTTATCGCGGCTTCGGAATCCCGTCATTCCTGTTCTCCGGGCTAATCTTCTTATCCGGAATTTATGTATTGCTCAATATTAAAAAGAGCCGGTTGTGGCGCCATTGGTTCTGGGGTATTCTAATTATTGTATGGGCCTCTGTCTTACTTGGATTTTTCAATGAAAAGAACGCCTTACTTGGTGGAACTATCGGTTTTGAGATCAATACGATCCTTCAGGACTATATCGGTAAACTGGGTGCGATTTTACTGCTCGCCCTTGGCCTGGTAACCTATTTGGCCATCCGCTTAAAAATGACGCCGGAACAAATTGGGACGTGGCTTAAACGCACTAAAAAAGAGGTTAAAAATGAATTTAGCAGGGAAAAAACAGTTGAGACTGTGCCACTGGACAACGATTTAAGTTCTGAAGCCGAATCAATAAAATCGGCCCTGGATATCGATCTTCCCAAAGCAGAACCTACCATTGCTCATCATTCCGATCTCAAAACTAGCAGCACGAGTGACACGACCAAGAAAACGAGCCCGAGCAAAAAATCAGCTGCCGATGAGGAGCTCCAGATGGAAGTAAAACATGTTTTTGAAGAAAAATCAGAAACCGATAACCTTTCAGATAAACTGGTTGAGGACTTTGGTCGCTTCGATCCGCGTCTTGAATTGAGCAAGTTTCAATTTCCCACGCTTGAACTTCTCAAAAAGTACAATTACGAAAACATTACCATCAACCAGGAAGAACTCGAAGAAAATAAAAACCGGATTGTCAATACACTCCGAAATTATAACATTGGAATAGCAAGTATCAAGGCTACCATTGGTCCGACGGTTACCTTATATGAGATCGTACCCGAAGCCGGAATCCGGATTTCGAAGATCAAAAACCTGGAAGACGATATCGCCTTATCGCTATCGGCCCTTGGAATCCGTATAATCGCACCAATTCCGGGAAAAGGAACCATCGGTATTGAAGTTCCGAACAAAAACGCGACGGTTGTTTCTATGCGATCGGTCATTGCATCTGAACGCTTTCAGAAGGCGAAAATGCGCTTGCCAATCGCCTTGGGTAAAACTATCAGCAACGAGACCTTTGTAGTCGATCTCGCGAAGATGCCCCACCTCCTCATGGCTGGTGCAACAGGTCAGGGAAAATCGGTCGGACTGAATGCGGTTCTCACCTCCCTGCTTTACAAGAAACACCCGGCAGAGGTAAAATTCGTTCTGGTCGATCCCAAGAAAGTTGAACTCACATTGTATAACAGGATCGAACGGCATTACCTGGCCAAATTACCGGATTCGGATGAAGCAATAATTACCGATACCACCAAGGTGGTCAATACACTGAACTCCCTTTGTATTGAAATGGATAATCGCTACGAGCTGCTTAAAAACGCCATGTGCCGGAACATTGCCGAATATAACGAGAAGTTCAAGGCCCGGAAATTGAATCCGAACGACGGGCATGTATTCCTGCCGTATATCATACTTGTTGTTGATGAATTTGCCGATCTGATCATGACAGCCGGAAAAGAAATCGAAACACCGATTGCCAGGCTGGCTCAATTGGCTCGTGCAATCGGCATTCACCTCATCATCGCCACCCAACGTCCGTCGGTTAACGTGATCACCGGGATTATTAAAGCGAATTTCCCGGCGCGTATGGCATTCAGGGTCACATCAAAAATCGATTCCCGAACCATACTCGATGGTTCCGGGGCCGACCAGCTAATCGGTCGTGGTGATATGTTATTTACCCAGGGCAACGATATGATTCGCCTGCAGTGTGCGTTTGTCGACACGCCCGAGGTGGAACTTATAACCGATTTTATCGGATCTCAAAAAGCCTATGCCAGTGCGCACCTTTTACCGGAATATGTTGGTGAAGAAAGTGGCACAAGTCTTGATATAAATATAGAGGACCGGGATAAGTTGTTCAGAGAAGCTGCCGAAATCATCGTTACAGCACAACAAGGTTCGGCATCCTTGCTCCAACGGAAGCTTAAATTGGGCTACAATCGGGCAGGACGCCTGATCGATCAGCTTGAAGCTGCCGGGATTGTAGGGCAATTTGAAGGCAGTAAGGCACGTCAAGTGCTGGTTCCCGATCTTGTGGCCCTCGATCAATTATTAAAAGAAGAACGCCTGGGATAAGGCAAAAAAGAAAAGACATGAAATCATATATAGTTTCCGCTTTAATGTTTGTTAGCCTTCTGGCTACCGGACAGTCGACCGCCGATAAAGCCAAAACGCTTCTTGATGAGGTTTCGGCAAAGGTTAAGAGCTACGACAACATTTCAATCGATTTCAAATATGTTCTGGATAATTCCGAAGAGAATATCCACCAGGAGACCCGAGGCGATGTGGTCATGGCCGGTGACAAATACGTGCTGAATATTTTGGGTATCACCCGAATTTATGACGGGAAAACCCTGTATACGATCAGTCCTGAAGATGAAGAAGTTACTATTTCTTCCGACAATACTGAAGATGAAAATACCATCACACCGAGTATGATGCTTTCGTTCTATGAAAACGGTTACACCTACGCTCTGGATATCGAGCAAAATGTTCAGGGACGGAAGATTCAGTATGTAAAACTCGTACCTATCGATTCAAACGCCGAGATCAAATATGTACTGTTGGGCATCGACGTCAAAACCAAGCATATTTACAATCTTATCGAGATAGGCAGCAACGATACCAAAACAACACTGACTGTTAATTCTTTTAAAACAAACGAACCCTTATCGAAAACCTTGTTTACATTTGATGAAACAAAATACAGCGATTATTTCATCAATCGCATAGACTAGTGTCCGTGTGAAACTACTCGATCGATACATACTAACCACCTACCTCAAAACCTTTTTCAGCGTGTTTGTCATTCTCATGCTGATTTTTTTATTGCAAAGCATCTGGCTTTACATTTCAGAATTAGCCGGAAAGGACCTGGAGATCGACGTTGTCCTTAAGTTTTTGTTATATGTCTCACCGCGTCTTATCGTTTTGGTGTTGCCGCTAACCATTTTGTTGGCATCGATCATGGTCTTCGGTAGTTTTGCCGAGAATTACGAATTCGCTGCGATGAAATCGACTGGAATATCCCTTCAACGGGCTATGCGAGGTCTGGCGATTTTTATCAGCCTGTTAGCCATCACCACCTATTTTTTTGCCAATAATGTTATTCCCTGGGCTGAATTCAATTTCTACAACCTTCGGAAAAACCTCGCCAAAGTTAAACCGGCGATGGTTATTGCAGAAGGCCAGTTTAACCAGATTGGTAATATCAATATCAAGGTCGAAGAAAAAAGTGGGGACCGTGGTCAATATTTGACCGATGTTGTCATACATCAGAAGAAACCACGTCGTTTGGGAAATTTCACGGTGATCAAATCGAAAACCGGCGAATTGACCAGCGCCGAAGATGAGGATATCCTGCAGCTGGTGCTTTACGATGGCAATTACTACGACGCCATTCAACCCGATGATTTTGAGGAACGACAGCGACGACCGCATGTTAAGAGTTCCTTTGAGAAATACACCTTAAATATCGATTTATCACAGATCAATAACGTCGACCTTGAGGAGCGCAATACCAGTACGCGCTATAGCATGCTAACAGCCGAGGAACTCAATTATACCATAGACACCCTGAAACTGGATCGCAAAAACGATATGGAGGAGCTGGCCGCCAGCCTGTATAACAGAAGTACAGCTCCGGCCTTGAAAAAGAATGTAAAACCAAGAAAAGAACCAACAGATCCTTATACGGGCTCTAACGTTTATGAGCTTTTAGATCCTAAGAAAAATATTCAATTAATCGATGCTGCCATCAATACCATTAATAGCACCAATGCTATTATCATGTCGAAAAAGCGCACCTTTGCAGCCAAGGAGAAAAATGTAAACAAGCATATTATTTCATTGTATGAAAAATTTGCCCTTGGTTTTGCCTGTATCATTCTGTTCTTTGTTGGCGCACCTCTGGGGGCATTGATACGAAAAGGTGGATTCGGTTTGCCTATTGTTATTGCGATAGTGCTGTTTCTAACATATCATTTTATCGGGATCTTTGCTAAAAACAGTGCAGAGGATAGCAGCATGAATCCGATTATTGCCACCTGGATTTCCACGGGTATCATGCTTCCATTAAGTGTTTACCTGACCAACAGGGCGACTAAAGATCGTTCGCTCTTAAATCTCGACGGCATCCTCGTTCCGGTCAGACGATTGCTCAGGCGTGTCGATGATTCAGATAGATATGACAAATCAACCCTTGATCAAAATACTGATGAACATAAAAACCTCCTGGCCTATTCCGATGATCAATTGATCGACCTTATTAAGAATTACCGGCAATATGATATGCCTGTGACCTTCAGAAATTCGGGTCTCGCAATCCTGGAGTCTCGCGGTATTTCAGAACAGGAGCTGCGCTTTGGCGGTAACCTGTTTAATGAAGACTATGAAAATGCCTTACGTCATAAAAACGATTACGACGAGAACACACGAATTGCGATGGTTCTATATTGGAGTTATGTCATTTTTGGGATAGGTGGAGCCGTGCTCAACAATAATGGCTTCCCGGTTTGGGGTAAAGTTCTTATTGGTTTGGGTGGACTAACACTTTTATTGTTTTTATTTGCCATGTTCAAGGCCTTTACCAATCAAACGAATTTTTATAAGATCCAGGGCATCAATCGGGGTTCGAACATAATCGTTGCCGTTTTGCTTGGAATTCCATTATTCTTCATATATCATTGGCTATTCGGACGCAAAATGAAAGACGATCTCAAACAAATAACATAGAATCGAAAATTGTATCTTTGCGCAATTATCAAAGGAAATAATGCCTGAAGTGAGTACACTAGACAAAACAACCGAAATAAAACTCAATACCATTGAAGAGGCGATCTCTGATATTCAGAAAGGGAAAATCATCATCGTCGTTGATGATGAGAACCGTGAAAATGAAGGTGATTTCATTGCAGCCGCCCAAATGGTAACCCCCGAGATGATCAATTTCATGGCGCAACACGGTCGCGGACTTATATGTGCACCTTTAACCGAAGAGCGTTGTGAAGACTTAGACCTGACCATGATGGTGAAGAACAATACCGTGATGCATCATACCCAGTTTACGGTTTCGGTCGACTTGATCGGGCATGGTTGTTCAACGGGTATATCGGTTCACGACAGGGCTAAAACGATCAAAGCACTTATAGATAAAGACACCAAGCCATATGATCTGGGTCGACCCGGGCATATCTTTCCATTACGCGCAAAAACCGGAGGCGTTTTAAGACGTACCGGACATACTGAGGCAACCGTTGACCTGGCGCGACTGGCCGGATTTGAACCCGCCGGTATTTTGGTTGAAATTCTGAACGAGGACGGCACCATGGCGCGCTTACCGCAATTGATGAAAGTCGCAAAGAAATTTGATTTAAAGATAATTTCGATCGAAGACCTGGTGGCTTATCGCATGGAGCACGATTCACTTATTGAAAAGAAAGAAGATTTCGATATAGAAACCCGGTTTGGCGCTTATCGTTTAAGGGCTTACGAACAAACTACAAACGGACAGGTTCATATCGCCCTGACCAAGGGAGAATGGGAATCTCAGGAACCTGTGCTCACCCGTGTTAATGCAACCCTGGTTAACAGTGACATCCTGGGTACCTTAACCAATAATGTCGAGCAAAAATTAGACGATATGTTCAAGGTGGTTAACGATGCCGGTAGAGGTGCGATCATTTTTATCAACCAGCAGGCACAGGCCATGAACCTTCTGAAACGAATGGATCAGCTGCGCGAGGAACAAGTACCGGGCGAGGTCGTTAAAGCGCCACGTATTGAAATGGATGCCAGGGACTTCGGAATCGGTGCCCAGATATTACATGACCTTGGGATTCATAAGTTGAAATTAATCTCAAACAGCGAACAAACCAAACGTGTGGGTATGATAGGTTATGGGTTAGAGATCGTTGAGTATGTTAATTATTGATCATATTCAATAGTATTTCTAACACATAGAAAAGGCATACTTAAAATGCCTTTTTATCATTTTGAATTTAATATCCCATGATTGGGTAATCTTTCGTTTTAATCTGGGTTTGCTTTTTCTCCAGGCTTACGGCAGTCATGGTAAAACTTTGCTTCTTTTTCTTTTTATGGATAAAATCCATCTCCATGATTAAGGCATCTTCTTCCAGGACCTCCATCAAAGCAGGATCGAAACCTTTGGGAGCACTTTTATTTTTGGAAGCAGAAAAGAGCGCGCTGAAACTTACCGGTGCGTCCAGTGTAAAATAGATAGTACCCACATAGTCTTCATTTTCTATTTCAATGCCATAGCTCTCATAACCCAGGATCTCTTTAGTGCCAATTTCTTTATAACCATATTTGGGTCCGCTTTTCTTACTTTTCTCTTCTTTTATCGGACTTAACATCCCCATGCTTCGACCGCCGGCACTCATAAAAGTTGCTATTATATCTGCTTTTGGATCGGTTATAATGCACATAAAATCCATTTGCTGATATTCTTTACTTGATATTTGCATGCCGAAATAGTCACTGTCGGGATTTATCAGATAATTCATCTTCATCGTTTCCTTATTAGATTTCATAACAGTTTTATATTCCCATTCAAACTGGTAAACATCCTGTAGTTTTGAAGCATCTACCTTTTTGCCACCCATCATGGATTGCATTATTGATTTTTGGTCTTGTGCATTTACCTGAACAGATAAAGCCATGCAAAGCAGAACGATACTTATAAATCTTGTTTTCATTTTTAGTTGTTTTTATTTATTCAATTACCTTTTTTCTTTTTATTATCTTTTTTATTATGCCTCCAGGGCTCCAGGCCTTTGTTCAGATCGATCATATCTCCAAAAGGGTTAGACTTAATTTCTACAGCATCAGGAAGATTTACGCTAACAGGATTGTATGTGTAAATAAATCTACCCGTTGGATGTTCTTCCTCTGGCATTGGGTTAATGGTGTTTACATACAATTCCGCTAACCGGCCCTTGTCATCAAATTGTATATAGCTGCCGGGATATTCGGGATCATTATATTTAAATCGCAAACAATTATTAGAGCCGTTGCAAGTGACATTCTCAGCTATATAATACTCGTCATCTTCGAAGTGATCTTTTTTATATATAAAGGCCAATTCCAATATTAAAAAATTAAGTGTGATCTCTTTTTCTTCAAGGGCTTTAAAAGCGTCTAAATATGGCTCTGCCGGGAGTTTGTAAAACTTGGGGATCATCCCTGCTGTCATAAAACCCATCATCCCGGAAGACAGTAATTTATTCTTCTCATAACCCCCAACATCCGGGTTGAAAGCATAGAAATAGCCTTCACTATCATGAAACATTGGTTTTATTTGTCCGGTAACACCTTCAGTACGCATAGCGATGGCTTCGGCATCAAAAAACTGGGTTCGAATCACCTCATCGGTTTCATAATACATCTTCATTTCAACATCCGTTGTGAAGAAGTCCCTGGCAGTATTGATCTCTAGCTCTTCACCTTCGCTATACAATCTATTTTTAGCATTTTCGGCACTGTCATAGGAAACTTCTCTGGTTTCCAGACCCTTTTCTTGCGCTCTTTTCTTTAGTTTTTCCAAAAGCTGCGCTTCGGCATGAAATCCGGTAAATAGCAGAACCAGGATTGTGATCATTGACTTATATGTCCTCGTATAGCTCATTAGAATTCTAATTATATGTTTGACAATTAAGTTTTAAGCATCAGATTAATAAAAATGTTATGGATAATTATGCTTTCATTTCTTAAAGAATTGAATCATGATTTTTCTCTGGGCACCTTGACTTCCTTACTTTTTTATAAGCTTGTAAATTCGTTTACCATGGTTATTTTCGAGATGCATGATCAGCATTCCATTCGCGGCATCGACCATAGGAATTTTTACATCAATACTACCTGTATCAATTTTTTGATCAACAAGAAGTTTGCCGTTCACGGTATATATGTGAAGCTGTGTAGCTGATGCCGTTGGGTTTTTAAAATTGATATTAACGACATGAGAAACCGGGTTGGGATAGATCTTTAATTCGTCGGTCAATTCAACGAAACTAACACCTAAGGTTTCTTCAGGTGACCAAAATTTTACCACCCTTAGGAATCCATCCCATGCTGAGCCTATATCATCCCAGCTCTCATAAATAAGTTCGATCTCGTTATCATCCACATCAAATGTGCGAAGCTGCCTGAAGGAATTATCCCAGCTTGTTGTTCCGCTATTCCACTCCTGCCCCAATAATTGGGTCAGGTTCCCATTGGTGTAGCTATTCAGGCCCCGGGTTGAGTTGTTCCACATGCCTGAACCATAGATCTGCTCAACGACCTCTTCTAACAGCTCATCTATGTTATAGGAAAATATAGATTGTTCGTACGGATCTGACCAATCTGATGAGACGGTCTGCCAGGCTCGTACCTCCAGAAGCGAAACATCCTGGTTGCCGTTATAAGAATAATCTTTTTTCTCAACATTCTCCCAGGCACTCAAAAAATCACGCCATTCCTGATAGATCTCATCCTGCAGAAGACTTCCGGAATAATTATAGACCCACCTTTGGCTATTCTCTAAGATCATGGTGGCAAAATTTAAATCACGCCTGATATCTTCAATCCTGTTACCCATTGTGTCATAGGCATATTGATTATCATTAAAGACCATCCAGGCTGCCCCATTCCAAATAGCATACTGGTACATAACAGCAAGATTAGACGTATTGTATGTATATAATTCTCGGGAACTGTCTTGCCAGGTCATCCCTGTGTTATCCCAATTTTGTTGAATGCTTTGGGAAAGGTCATTATTTCCGTTGTAATCCTTATTGAACTGATAAAAATTCTCCCAATTAACACCATTCCAGTTCAATCGCAGCAGGTTCGTTTCTTTGCTCCCGCCATTATCATAGGTATATAATTCTCTTGTGTCAAAGCGCCAGTCCATCATACCATCGTCCCAGGAATACTGGTGAATGGAATCGAGTTTAAAGATGGTTTGCGCCGTCAGGCCAGTGGTTATGAATATAACCAATAGTGAAATGATTGTTTTTTTCATAATTTAATTTTTTACGATCCGTT
>JABDIV010000018.1 GCA_013003555.1 Flavobacteriaceae bacterium | reverse complement strand
AATATTGGAACCTCAGGTGCAGAAATCGGCGGAGCCTTTGGCGGTGAGAAAGAAACAGGTGGTGGCCGCGAATCAGGAAGCGATGCATGGAAGATCTATATGCGTCGACAAACCAATACCATTAATTATACAACAGATTTACCTCTCGCGCAGGGGATTAAATTTGATCTGTAGAAATTAGTATTCTTTTTAATTAATCAGACCGCTTCCTTTATGGAGGCGGTTTTTTTGTAATTTGTCCTGAGAGTCATTTAATAACTTCAAATTGGAATTGTTTTTGATATCGATTTAAACGATCGACTGTATTGGTCGTCTAATTAATGATGGAGCGCAGACACATACAACATTTATACTGGAGAGCCGGGTTTGGCTTGAGGCCGGAGGAATTAAACCGGCTATCAGGTTTAAGCCGTGATCAAATTGTGGGTGATTTGTTTGAATCATCAAGATCGGTTTATCCCCTTCGTATTGATCTTTCGGAGTTTAATGGTTTTAGGGCCGATATGGCTATGACGAGCAAGAAAGAACTACGGGAGTTTATAGAAAGAAGCAGGGTACGGATAAAAGATTTCAACTATGCATGGGTAAACCGAATGGTAAATCCGAAAGCAGCTCTCAGAGAACGCATGACCTTATTCTGGGCCAATCATTTTGTTTGTCGGGATAGTCATATAGGATTCGTTCAACAATATAATAACACGCTCAGAAAGCATGCTTTGGGCCATTTTGGTGATTTTGTCAAGGCCATTTCCAAACAGCCTGCCATGTTGAAATACCTCAATAATAAACATAATATAAAGAAAAGCCCTAACGAGAATTTTGCGAGAGAATTGATGGAACTGTTTACATTGGGTCCGGGTCATTATACAGAAAGAGATATTAAGGAAAGCGCAAGAGCCTTAACCGGTTATTTTCATGATTTTAAAGGTCGTTTTGTATTCCGGTACAGGCAGCATGATATGGGCGTAAAACGATTTTTGGGATATCGGGGACGCTTTACCGGAGATGATGTGGTTAATATCATTTTAGCTAAAAGACAGTGCGCGCGCTTTATTTGTGAAAAAATCTATGCTTATTTCGTTAATGAGACCCTGGTTCAGGACCATATTGATCAGATGGTTGAGGTCTTTTATCGCAACTATAAAATTGATAAACTGATGCGTTTTGTTTTCCAATCGGATTGGTTTTATGATGAAAAGAATATCGGTAGTAAAATCAAATCACCTGTTGAATTAATAGTTGGCATCAGGCGTACTGTACCCATAGAATTCAGGAAAATAAATGAGAGCGTTGTCATTCAGCGATATATGGGACAGCCGTTATTGTATCCGCCCAACGTGGCAGGATGGAAAGGCGGTCGCAATTGGATTAACACCAATACATTATTATTACGGCTTAAAACACCTTCAATTTTGTTGAGCAATGGGATCATCTCAATAAAGGAACAGGGTCAGTTTTTTGATCCGATGTTTGACCGTTTCAGGCCGGATCTTGGTGGTAAGAAAATTTTTGACGTTGTTCCTGACTGGGATTCCTTCGAATCGGAATTTAAAGGAATAGATATTGAAGAAATGACAACCTATATGTTGCAAACATCTCTTAGCGAGGAAACTTCAAATATGTTGAATGATTTATCTAAACTCAATAAGAAAACGTTCTGTGTACAACTGATGTCCCTGCCTGAATATCAAATGTGTTAATTATGAAGCGAAGAGATTTTGTAAAACAAACGTCCCTGGCCAGCGGCCTGTTTTTTGTCCCGAGTTTCATTCAGGCATTCGATGGGATTGTCGGTGCAGCTAAAGGATACCGCAGATTGGTAATCATTCAATTATCCGGAGGTAATGACGGATTAAATACTATTATTCCGTACAGGAATGACATTTATTACAGGAATCGGCCAAAGATCGCTATTCAGAGAAATACTCAATTACGAATTGACGGCGAACTGGCCATGCATCAAAACCTAACCCCTCTGAAACGATTATATGACAACGGCTATGTATGTATTCTAAATAACGTTGGATACCCCAATCCCGACAGGTCTCATTTCAGGTCCATGGATATATGGCAAACCGCCTCGCATTCACATGAGTATTTAAGCAGTGGATGGCTTGGACGCTATCTCGACAGGCATGGTGATGAACCTTATAACGGGATCGAGATCAGCGATAAACTTTCTTTAGCCCTGACGGGAGATAAATCCAGCGGAATTGCAACAAATAATGCGGGCCGATTATACCGGACCGCCCAGGATCCGTATTTAAAACTGTTGATTAAGCATCATAGAGATGAGCATTTGAGCGAGCATAATCTGGGATATTTATACAAAACTCTTATACAAGCCGAATCAAGTGCTGAATATATTTATGAAACCACCAGAAAAGGGCGATCATACCAGCGATATACTAACGATTCATTTGGCAAACAGCTTAAAACAATGGCTGAATTTATCAATTCGGGTATTCAGACCAAGGTTTTTTATACCTCACATGAAGGCTATGATACTCATGCTGGTCAACTTAAAACTCAGCCGAGGCTGCTCAACGTTTTTTCAAAAAACCTGGAGGCCTTTGTAAATGACCTTCAGAAGGGAGGTAGTTTTGATGATACTTTGATCATGGTATTTTCTGAATTTGGAAGACGTGTCAGGCAAAACGCAGCAAATGGAACCGACCATGGTGCCGCAAATAATGTTTTCATAGTTGGGAAGAACCTGAAAAAGAATGGTATATATAATGGCCTAGATGACCTCAGGCGCCTGGATGCCAATGGAGATATCAGGTATGAAATAGATTTCAGATCGATTTATTCCACCATTTTACGAAACTGGCTTGGTGTTCAGGATGAGCTGATCTTAAATGATCAGTTTGAATATCTTGATTTCATTTAAGATTTGAATACAAATCATCAGTTAGATTTTGTAGTTCGTAGATTTTTTTCATTGATAGATTTAGGATTTATAATAATTTGTTACTTTTAGGGAGCTATTAATCAAATTATTAAAACTATGAAATCAATTATTCGAGTGGTTTCTCTTGCAGCCGTATTAGTCTTTTTTGGTTGTAACGTGGAAAATATTTCAGAGACCAATTTAAGTTCACAAGATCAGTTAAAGAGTGCTAAAGAGTGCGAAACAGCCTTTGCCTATTATGAGGACGGTTGTTTTTTAGACGACGATTTTAATCGTTGGGGATGGACATTAGGGCCTTTAAGTGAAGGGTTTAGTGGAAGTTTCGACCTTTATGCCGGTGCCGGTCAATGTAAACTCATCAAAGGCGAATTAGTTGGATCGGTTAGCGTGGAATATTCCGATGGAACTGTAACCGTGGAATATGAGACTATGGAAGGCAAATGCCTAACAGAGACTCATGTGTATGTTGGAAATGAAGAATACCCGACTAATCCAGCCGGAAAGCCTACAGTGGCTCCTGGCCAATATGGGAACGGTAATGAGTATCCTGATGGGGCATCAGGTGATTCATTCACCATCGGCGATCTTTCCGGTGATGTTTATGTTATTGCTCATGCTGTCGTTTGTGACTGTATAGTAGAAGAGTGTGTTGCTGAAGCTGGAACTTTAAAAACTGAGTCTGACAAAGCTTGCCTCGAGCAGGGTACTGC
>JABDIV010000109.1 GCA_013003555.1 Flavobacteriaceae bacterium | reverse complement strand
CATTATTGCACCGAAGAATATAACAGCAGGTATTAATGGCAATAGATCAGCCGCCGATTGAAAATCGAGTGTGTTAAACCCAGACCAGAAAATAGAATAGATTATTAGGAATATAAGAAAACGATTTTCTGAACTATTTTTCCCAGGGCCTTTCTTTCTAATCATATTGATGAAAACCACCACAATTCCACCTAATGACAACAGAAAATGAAAGCCTTCCAATAAAAAATGTGGGTAAATCCCTTTTCTTATCCAAGATAGTGGTGATTCCCCCACTTGCTCACCTTCTACAACCAGTTTTCTTAATACTGCTAAATCCCAGAAATCTACCCATTGATTTGTTATAGTCAGATATAGAACAATTGGGATAATACCTGATAAAACTCCGGCAGCCAATCTGGTTAAGGACTTCCAAAGTCTTTCAGACCTCCAGGGAAGACAAAGAAAACATGCAAATAAACTAACTACAGCAACCTGCCAGCTCATGGCTGCAAGGCAGAAGAATAAGCCTGTAAGGAACCACTTTTGGTTATAAAAAGCTTGCATCCCTAATATTGAAAACAAAAGCACCCACAATTTAGGTTCAGCATTAATTCCTGAAAGAATTTGAATGTATCCCATACCACAGAATAGTATTGCGGTTAGGTGTGCAAGTTTTATGTTTTTGAAAACCGACCTGGCAAGACTAAAGATCGAGCCTGAAATAAGACCATAAAATACAATTCCAAATAAACGTGCCGTTAAAATGGTACCTATTGAAAATACCGAGCTTATTTTCATTAAAATCCCGATTGTTAGGACTGATAGGGGTGTATAGCCAAAGGTGGTAGTCGAGTAGAGGGCCGAATCTCTTGTGAAGCTTTGTGAAATATAGACCAGGTAAGCACGGTCTGAAATCAAAGGTTGTTCAAAGGGATGATAAAACACTAAAGTGATTACTATCCCTGCAAAAAACCAAAAAACATAACCTATATTTGCTCTTCTGAACATCGCTTAAATACTACATATAAACAGATCAGCAGATGGATGCCAATCCTTTCCAAAGGTAAATTTTAATGAATAAGTTCGGTAAATATTTTGAAGGAAAACCTATAGTTGTTACCGGAGCTTCTGGATTTATAGGTTCGAATGTTGTTCGATCGCTTGAACTGGCAGGAGCGCGAACGTTGGCTTTGGTGAGACCGAGTTCAGATCTATGGCGCCTTCAATCCTTGAATCAAGAAACATCGGTGTTAAGCGTTCCACTGGAAGATCAGCATGGGTTAAAAAAGCTATTTCAAATTGAACGTCCTGAGCATATTATTCACTGTGCTGCTCCTATACATTTAAGTTTAATTGAAGTTGATCAACTATCTCATAATCAATTAATAGCAGACAATCATTTAATTAATATATTCAAAGCTAATAATGATGTGGGTGGTACTTTGGCCAGCTTTGTTCATATTTGTAGTTCGACTATTTATGACTGGTCTCCAGATCGGTATATCTTGAGTGAAAACACAGCCCTAAATCCTGCAACTTTAAGGGGTAAATTAAAACTAAGTCAGTTAAACACATGTATTGGGCTGGCAGAAAAAAATGAAATTCCTTTAAGGGTTGGCCGAATATTCAGGGCTTATGGTCCATGGGATTTTAACGATCGATTCATCAATAGAGCATTGAATGCTGCCTTTGGCGGAGCAGCTGTTCCGCTTGGTGATGGTTCTTTTAAACGTGATTATGTTCATGTAAATGATATTTGTAACGGTATTTTAGGGCTGATTGAGGATAACTCTCTTGCAACCATCAGCCTAAATTTTGGCAGTGGAGTGGATCATAGCCCTTCAGAAGTGATTCAAATTATTGAATCAATTTTAGATAGGAAAATTCCTGTGATACGAGGTACTTTTCCGAAAAATATAATGGATCGCGGTCGCTATAAAGCCGATATTAGCCTTGCGAAAAGCATATTAGGATGGGAGCCCAGTTTTAATCTTACAGAAGGCCTTAAACAAACTATTAACTGGTATAAGGACTTTTTTAAAGTAGAAATTAATGATGATTAGTATAGTTATTCCTGTTTATAACAATGAAAGGCAGCTGGTCGAATTGAATAATCGGATTGATAAGGCTTTAGAGGATATGCCGTATGAATTGGTCCTAATAGATGATGCTTCAACAGACGATTCACTGAATTTGATAAAATCCTTAAAAGAAAAGAATGATGCTATTCAGATTATAATCAATGAAAATAATATTGGTCAACAATTAACAACACTTACTGGAATCAAATCGGCCATTGGTTCTAGTATTGTGGTATTGGATGCCGATCTGCAGGATGATCCTGATCTCATCCCTTCCTTGGTAAGCTATCTTTTAAATGATAGTACCGCGGCCTTTATCCGACGTAAGGGAATATACCAATCGATGTCTCGAATGTTCACTTCTACAATTATAAAAATGATTATTTATATGATCAGTGGCCTACATTACAAAGCCGGAGCATACTATGCATTTCCGGTGAAACATCGTCAGGATGTCATAAGACTGGCCGAAAAATGCCGATATCCCTATATGACCATACTGGTGGCAAGAAGTGTGGATAAATTGGTTTATTTAGAGGCAAAACGTCATAAAAGAATGGGTTCTTCGTCTTATTCCTTTATTAAACGAATTAGGGCCGCTGCCAGGGCGCTTCATTGTGCCATTCAAAGCAGGAGAATTAAATTAGAGGCTGATTGAATCGACTTCTTTCCTTTTCATTCAAATAATAAGCAGATTCATTTTCAGGCTTTTGAAATTCGGCTTTAAGGGCATCAATTATTTCCTTAATCGAATATTTATTCAGATCGCGGTAAAAAGAACGTCTTAAGAAGCCATAAGAAGCCTTAAATTGCTTCATAACCTTGATGAGTTGTTGACATGGTATTGGAAACCCTGAATCCGGATGCGTTAATCCTGCAATACCAAATCCTTTTGTAATATTTGGCCTGAGTTTTTCGATGGTACCATCAATCAATGGAATAAAAAGACTATTTGATCCCCTGGCAATTGATAGATCATTCAGTCCGACAAAGAACCGTTTGACTTCCAACTTGTTCAGTTCTGAAGTAATCTCAAGAGCCTCAATTGTTTCAATCATAAAGCTAACATGGACCCTCCCTTTTATTAAATCAATAATTGATTTTGCTTGATCAAAGCTCCTAATCATGGGCACCAATATTTCGGTAGCGCCGTTATCAATAGCCAGATCTATTTCCTGGAGGTTTAGATAATCCGGACCGTTGACCCTGCAGATAATTTGCTTAGGCCCGTGTAATGATACCGTCTTTAAATCCTGGAGTCCATGTTCATTAACCTGGGTATCGAAAAGTTCCTGGCGATTGTGTTTACCATATGACTCCCAATCGATGATTATACCGTCTACATCAGCATCAATTAAATCAATCAGACGTTTCTGATCACTATAAAAGGCAAATAATTCAAAAGGTTCAGTCATCGTTTAAGAAGCTTTGGCGATAGCAAGGCAGCTTGATCCGAAAGGAACTTTTTTCAGATTTGAAATCCACTGCAACTCAGGTTTTAATAAAACGGATATTATCTTTCCCAGGAGACTTTTGTTTGTGGTATGACCGGTTGATCGCCTCTTTTCTTTGGATTTGAAGGGATAGACAAGAAAACGTACTAAAAAAATAGCTATAGGTAAAAAATAAAAGAAGTAACTCCCGAATTCTACATGAAATCCAGATTCTTCAAGCTTTTTGTAAAGTGAATTCAATTTATATCTTCTGAAATGCCCAACCTCTTTATCAAATTCTGAGAACAACTTAGGTAATGCCGGCACGGTAATAATGATTAGTCCATCTGGTTTAAGAATACGTTTACATTCTTTAAGGAATTCGACATCATTTTCAATATGTTCCAACACATCCAAAATGGATATAGCGCTAATGCTTTGATCTTTTATACCTGCACCATGAAAGGTGGAGTTAACCACTGTTTTTATTCCAGCCGAACTGGCATTCCGGGCTCCTTCAGCTCGTGGTTCAAGCAACACCACCGCAATATCCATGTTTTGAATCATTTCGGAAACTTGTCCATTTCCACCACCAATATCCATAATTGATTCTGGCTTGAATTTTCCAATAATCGATTTTATTATTTTCAAACGGTGGGAGAACCAAAATGATTCTGACTCGGAGCTACGGATCAGCTCATGGCCGTTTCTTGTGTAAGACACGTCCTTTTCTTCCGAAATATTTTTAAAGAAACCGGGTTTAACCTGAACCACATTAGTCATTAAATCTGCTGGATTCATGGTTAAAGCGGTTTAGTCATTTTTACAAATAGGAAAGCCGACAGAGGTCTGAAAATTTCCAACTTCTCCAGTCCGTTTTCTACCGTTCTGCCAATTTTATTATTTACTGCGAAAGGGGGGAAGAATCCATATTTTTTTATTTCAGGCGTCAAAAGACCAGCATAGTTCGCTGCTCTGGTAAAGTTCTTTTTATTCATTAACGCAACTCCTTTGTCGCCTTTCCATGTCATACGTGGAGTAATGGCAATCTGGACGTAGTATAAGGGGTTATAGGCATTGGGTTCAATAAACATTATTGATCCGCCCGGCTTCAATACCCTTGACATTGCCTTGATATAGGTGTCGGGGTTCAGGAAATGATGCAAGGTAAAAAATCCAATTACATGATCGAATGAATCATTGTACTCAGCCGGGATATCCAGAATATCTGAAGCAATCAGTTCTAGTGAATATCGATTATCATTATGCGTCAGAAGTTTTTGTAATAAGTAGGGAGAGAGATCGAGTCCCGTAATATTAAATCCTTTCTTCAGAAGGGGAAAGGTGAATTTACCCATCCCGCAACCAACTTCAAGAAGTTTTTGATCTCTTTTGATACCTGAAAGTTCAATAAAGGAATTGATATGCCGGTTGACGTAGTAGGAATCGACAGGCACCATGGTTTTCTTATCATCACCGGCAAAGTAATCTAACTGTAACTGGTTATGATAGTGGATCTTTGACTTAACTATTTGCTTTGACATAAAAAGGGTAACAATGAAGGACCACTAAAATAGAATTATTTTGTTGGAAATAAAATTAATTTCTTACCATCCAGAAGGCACCTGGTTGACGCCCTGATTGTTGAGAGAAAACCGGACATTTTGAACTAAAGGCCTCATTGTGTTGATGTACGAGATAATTTAATGCTCCGATAATCCTATAATCATGGTTGTTCGAGAGGTATGCTTCAAGTATGTATTGTTCATTCCACAGCAGATGTTTATCGAAAATCCATTCGGCAGGATAGTCTTTCGGTGTGAATATATCATGGACATGAACAATAACTCCGGAATTCAAAATAGGAAGAACCTCCAAGTACTCAAAAAGGACATCACCTTGCGGCCTTATAATATGAGAGGAATCAATAAATAGAATATCTCTCTCTTCAAGTACACCGAAAAATTCCAATTCTACATCTTCCACCTTTTTCCTGATGAGTTCCACACCAACTTTTTCAAGCCATGACATTTCGTAGGGTTCAATGCATATATGTCTGCAGCTATACTCCGGATTCTCCTTTAGATTGGCATCAATGGCATTTTTGGCCATTAAAGTACTATGGCCGCTTCCTACTTCAATGATACGCTTAGGCTTAAAGCGCCTGATCATATTATAAAGATACTCGGCATCGCCAGATGAATAAGAAGGATTTTCATAACAATAAACCGTTACGTCGGAGTTTTTCATTGGAAAGGATAACAATTCCTCATTATAATTAAAGCTTTTCAATATTTCAAGCTGCTCCTTATCATTAAAGTTAATTCCGGGAAGATTCCGATTAGAATCGAGAGATTTCCTAAGATGTTTTTGAGGGTTGATCAGAGGTTCGTAATAATGATCTAACAATGGCAATATTCCCAACTGTCTGAAAACCAAATTATTAATTGGTCCTACTCCAATAATTCGAACCAGTTTCAGCCATAAAGAGGAAAGAAATGTGATAGGGAATGCTATTTCAATAATCACCCGTGCAACTTTTTTAATAAACTGCTTCATAATGATGGAGAAATGTTATGATTTACTTCTTCAATTTAAGCGAATATATGGAAATGTTTTAATTAGATAGGCCCTAACTGACTCTAATTGTAAGATGTTGTAACCTGATGTTAAGGTCAAGCTTAATGCGGTTTTCCGACTCCTCGAATTCTCCTAAATTAATCAGCTGTCTCACTAAAAAACAGCCCAGTTGAAGATTTCTTTTCATCAATTGTTAGCGACGTTGATTATTTACCCGAAGCAGGCAATATATTAATCACCTCGGGCTATCTTCATCCTAAGACTACCCATTCCGGTAAAATAGTTGAAGTCTATAAATCGACAAATGAAGAGATCTTTGAGGCCACCCTTTTCTTCGAAACATTGAATGGTGATAAAACTGTTGCAGGATGGGGACAGACCGATATACTTTATCGCTCACAGAGAATGCCTTTAATCAACTAATCTAAATCTTCAATTAACTGAACCACAATTTGTTGGAAATAAGCTGCTGTTATCAACAACCCTTTGCTTCTACCATTGATCAATTGATCTGATCATTCTGCCAGGAGAATTCCCAAACATCATAGTGTTCAATAACATAGAAATCCCCTCCAAATGGGATTGATTGTATCTTTACCTTTAAAGAGTCAATTGGATTTGAAGTGCAATACTGAGAAATGATCAAATCAGTACATTCACCTCGAAAAGCAGGAACCTTTTTTAACGCTTTGGTTCCAAGTAATTTTTGAGTTGATTCACTGCGTTGTCTTTTAGTTCGGTTAAGTTCAATAACTGCGTTATATTCCGCGGTTTTTATCGTTTTAATGATCTGTTCACAGCCACCAGCAGACGATTGAATTAAATGATCTTCATATGGGGCGAGCCTAACAAATCGTGTAGGTAGTTGTTTATCTGCTAAGACGTAATATTCTTCAAAACCAACGGCAATAGGAGTTTGAAATTGGTTTTCTACATACCGCATCAGTTGCTTCTGTTCACTAAATGAAAAAGAGGGTCTGTATAGAACAGCATCAAAGAAATTATAGACAAGAAATGTACCAAGGGCAATGCGTATAACCACTTTATGGTTAATTAGATCAGTTAAGGCTCTTAACATTATTGCACCGAAGAATATAACAGCAGGTATTAATGGCAATAGATCAGCCGCCGATTGAAAATCGAGTGTGTTAAACCCAGACCAGAAAATAGAATAGATTATTAGGAATATAAGAAAACGATTT
>JABDIV010000077.1 GCA_013003555.1 Flavobacteriaceae bacterium | reverse complement strand
GAGGTAATTGCAAGGAATTCTCTCAGGCTTTTTCCATAAACATCAATATAGATGCAATCCCTTGTTTCCGGTAAACAAAAATTATAGATATCCAGAGCCTGTTTTTTTTGATTTGGAATATAATTGAACAGAATGTTTAGTTTGGAATGTTTGGCCAGATAATCCAGGAGCTTCGCCATTTGGGAAAGAGGAAATGTCTTTTCTTCCGAGCTTCCAAGAACGCTTATCATGATCAGGGGTATTGACAAATCAATTGAATGTTCAGTCAACATTTTTATGGCAGCGTTTTTCTCGTTTTCTGTTAAATAGATTTTGGGTTTTACAGGTTTATCAGGAAATGCATTGAGCGGTTTTAAAAGCTGCAATCGGTTTTCGATTGCCAGTCCGGATCTCGTTTTTTCATGGTGGACATTTTTAAAAGTATTGGTATATATAAAGGAGGAATACCATTTATACTGGGAGATAGTTTGTTTTGCTCCGGAAAAATAACTGATGAGGTTGGTTGAAATTTTGCTATAAACGTCAATAATAACATCATAGCGTTCTGCCCTCACCGATTTAATAAATTTAAACAGTCGCCATTTGTTCTTTGTTAGCCTGGGTGTCATCAGTACAAACCTGTCGATAAATGGATTGTTCTGTACAACTGCTACGGTATTATCATCGATTAGGTAATGAATTTCAACCTGATTGGAATTCGCTTTCAGGCATTCGGCAATAACTGAAGATGTGAGCACATCACCGATCATTTTCTTTTGTATGATCAAAATCTTCATTTAGACCGAAACCTTATAGTCCCTGAGGGCATCATTTAATGAGGTTTTCTTATTGGTGCTGGCCTTGCGCTTTCCAATGATCAGAGCACAGGGAACCTGGTAATCACCGGCGGCAAAGGTTTTGGTATAACTGCCGGGAATAACTACAGATCGTGAAGGAACCCGTCCTTTCATCTCTATCGGTTCGTCACCGGTCACATCAATAATCTTAGTAGAAGCGGTAAGTACAACATTGGCACCGAGTACGGCTTCTTCTTCTATCCGAACACCTTCCACAACTATTGACCTGGATCCTACAAAGGCGTTGTCCTCAATAATTACGGGTGCTGCCTGAAGCGGTTCCAGCACGCCACCTATGCCTACACCTCCTGAAAGGTGAACATTCTTTCCAATCTGAGCACAACTACCAACTGTCGCCCAGGTATCGACCATGGTTCCTGAATCCACATAAGCACCTATATTGACATACGAAGGCATCATAATCACACCTTTGGAGATGTAACAACCATGCCTGGCCACAGCATGAGGAACTACCCGAATGCCTTTTTCGGCATAATTTCTTTTCAATGGGATTTTATCATGAAATTCAAGGGCACCAACTTCAATGGTTTCCATTTTCTGGATCGGAAAATAAAGAACAACGGCTTTTTTAACCCATTCATTAACTTTCCATCCATCGTCGGAAGGTTCAGCAACCCTTAACTCTCCACTATCCAGATAATTGATAATCTGTCGGATGGCTTTCTGGGTATCGGCCTTGTCTAGCAGGGACCGATTGTCCCACGCACTCTCAATAATAGCTTTCAGTTCTTTCATGAATCAAAGTCAGTTTCAGCAAAGATAGAGTTATAAATCATTAAAATTATCAGAGGTCTTTATCGAAAATGTGACTTTTTTTTAAATCGGTGTCAGAATAGATAGAAGTGTTTAATACACATCTTTGAATTGATTTATTTTATTTGGTTGGTTGATAAATGCATGGAGAGAACTGATTAATAGCTAATCGATCGCTCCTAGCTAAAAAAACTCCCCTGAGAAGGGGAGTTTTTATTAATATTAAAAGAAGAAATTAATTTTTTTCTAAAATAATGTGACCATATTTAAATTCAGGTGTCTTAAATACTGTAAGCATTAGACAACTAAAACGATATTACCTTAAAAATTGATTATATACACATGTGCTTGGTAGCTTAATTGATTAATAGCGTACCATTAGCCCAAAACTACCAGAACTTCCATAGGAGAACCTTATGGAAGTTTTTTTTAACCCTTTTTTAAATTCTGGGACCATAGTATTCCTGGTCTTGTGGCTTTCTGAATCACCCTATGTTTTAATCATTAGAAACGCGGCCATTAATTATTTTTCATAAGCGTTGATATTCGAATTTTATATAGCCACAGTTTATGTTCAGAATTTACAATGAACTCGATCTTTAAAATTTTTTTGAGATTTTTTTTAAAAATGATGTGACCTAGTAAAAAAGTCTGTGTCTTAAATAATGAATGTGAATAACATTAACCTTAGATTGATTGATTGATATTATTTGGTTGGTTGGAAAGTTAGTTATAAGTTAAGAATAGTTTATGAGGACAACTTAATAGCAAATGGTATAGCTAACTTCCACAGAGCTCCCCCTTCACGGGGGAGTTTTTTTTTGTATACTTAACAATATTTATTTTTGCAACCATGGGAAGAATCCTTGCAATTGATTACGGTGAAAAAAGAAGCGGAATTGCTGTAACTGATGAATTACAGCTTATCGCATCGGGACTCACGGCAGTCGATACTTCAGATTTAATTGAATTCTTAACCGAATACATTAACACAGAGCAGGTAGAACGATTTGTTATCGGCCTACCTAAACGACTGGGTAATGAACCTTCAGCCATAGAACCTAAAATACAGGACCTTATTAAAGAACTCAATCTGAAGTTTGATATACCTGTTGAACGTGTAGATGAGCGGTTTACTTCCAAACTTGCAGCCAGAGCCCTTTACCAATCGGGACTATCTAAAAAGAAACGGCAGGATAAGTACTTGCTGGACGAAGTCAGTGCAACGATAATTCTTCAAAGCTACCTGGAATCACATTAAGCTGCATTTTATCGATAATTTTGTCATATTGTTTCAACTCAACGAGTATTTTTCTCCATTGATCCGATTTCGACTCTAGCAATTTTCTAAGTATCTACTTTTGAGGTAGTTAATTCGAAATGCTCCAAATCATGAAGAAAAACTACACCCAGTGGCTATTATTGTCACTATTATTAACGACATCCCTCTCTTATTCACAAAGTTGTCCGGAAACACTAGGTGCTTCTACATCTAATGTATTGATTCACTTCGACCTGGACAATACCGATTGCACAGATTATCCAGGCTCTATAACCGTACAGGGACGGACTTTTGATAAATCTAGTTGTACAGGAACCAGTTTGAAGTATCAGCTGGTAGCCGGTACACCACTGCCGCTTGCCGATTCATTTTCAGTGGATCTTGGCTTTGGCGAATGCGATTATCTTAATGGTGAATTAAGAAGAGAAACTCTGAGCGTCGATGCGATCTCAGAAACGATCAATTCATTAAGAATTTATCCTAACCCGATAACTTCTGGTGATTATGTTAATCTGGGCTTCAGTCAGAATATTACAGCTGACGTTACAGTCTATGATTTGACAGGAAAAGCAATTTTGACGGAAAAAATTAGTAGTTCCAGTACTAAATCGTTAAATATTTCTACCGTGAACGATGGAATTTACATGCTTCGAATTGAAGCTGAAAATTCCGCAACCTCTCGTAAATTTGTTATTATGAGATAAATTACTCTATTTGTTAGGAAAGCTCTCCATTTCGGGGAGCTTTTTTTGTTTAGGGTGACTTTAGCATGGTATTTGTGTCTTAAAGATATAACCCACTTATAAATATGTTATGAAACAGAAATACTTTTTATTTACTTTAACCTTTCTGGCCGGACTTGTCTTGTCTTATGGACAAAACTGTCCCGAGTCAATCGGTAACCAAAGCAACACTACAGAGGTGCATTTTAAGATCACTTCTGGTACTTGTAACGATTATCCAAACGATATCACTATTGATGGCAAGTCGTTCAGTCAATCTGGATGTAATGGTACAAATTTGTATTATACCGTAAATCCACCAGATACGCCCTTGTCTAGTCCGGATACCTTCACAGCCGATTTCGGTTTTGGAGTATGCTCCTATGTTAATGGTCAGTTACAAACCTTGTCCAACCCGGAAATCGATCCGCTTTCTGGTTTCAGCATACACCCAAATCCGGTAAGCGGTGACGGAATTGTCAATATAAAGTTTAAGACACCGGTTCAGGCTGCGATATCAGTTTATGATCTCACCGGAAAACGTTTGATTCAAACTGTTTATGACGAGAGAATGAATGTAAAAATAGACCTGAGCGAATATGCTAATGGAATCTACCTCATGAGAATCCAATCAGAATTTTCAAACCTGACACGGAAGATAATTCTACAACGATAATGAAAGATGCCCGAAAGGGCATTTTTTTTTCATTCTACGGATTAGGAAAACAGGAAGAATTGTATTTTTGCACCACAATTTGAAAATATGATTTATCCTATTGTAGCATATGGTGATCCCGTTCTCAGGAAGAAGTGCAAGCCTCTAGCGAGCGATTACCCGGATTTGAAGGAGATAATCTCTGACATGTTTGAAACCATGTATGGCGCTCAGGGTATTGGTTTAGCAGCTCCACAGATCGGGATTCCAATCAGAATGTTTATTGTAGATGCCTCTCCCTTTGCTGAAGACGATGTTTTCAGTGATGAAGAACGAGAATATTTTCAGGACTTTAAGAAGGTATTCATAAATGCTAAAATGATTGATGAAAACGGTGATGACTGGGCGTTTAATGAAGGCTGCCTGAGTATTCCTTTTATCAGAGAAGATGTATTTCGCCAATCCAGGATCAAGATCGAATATCAGGATGAAGATTTTAAAACTCATGTTGAGGAGTTCGACGGACTGGTAGCCCGTATCATTCAGCATGAATATGATCATATCGAAGGTGTGCTGTTTACCGATAAGATTTCCAGTCTGAAAAAACGATTGATCAAATCAAAACTCTCTAACATTTCTAAGGGAAACATTGAGATCGACTATAAAATGCGATATCCTAACCTCAACAAAAGACGTAAGTAAACCATGGATCTTACCTTAGACAAAATTCTTGCCATTTCTCAAAAGCCTGGCTTATATCGCTTACTTACCCAAACAAGATCGGGACTGTTGGCTGAATCACTTATCGATGGAAAAAAGATTTCGGTCAATATCCGAAATAACATCAGTATACTCAGTGAAATTGCCATCTATACCCTGACGGAAGAACTTCCCTTACAAGAGGTTTTTAAGAAAATGAGGGATAAGGAAAGTGGAGAGCCAACTTCTATTTCTCATAAAAGCTCGAGGGATGAACTTGAGGAATATTTCTTTTCCATCTTGCCGGATTATGATGAGGACAGGGTATATGCCAGTGATATTAAGAAAATCATTCAATGGTATAATATACTGCAGTCAAAGGGCTTACTTTCAGCATTGGATTCAGAAGAAGATCAGACAGAAGAGGAATAATAACCAGGTTACAACAGGTATATAAATATAGAAAGGGGAATTTGAGTAATTCCCCTTTCGTATTCGAAACTTTTTACACTGTATAATTTTAAAATCCCTCTAAAATATGAAGAAAAAAGTTTCTTACGTGTTCATAATCATTCCAGTAACCTGGAATTCAAACCGATTACGAACGTTAGCAATGTTAATTGAGGTCTAAGATAAATATTAATTTCATAAAGGAATGTTAAGGGATTAATAATTATCAACAATTCATAATACGAATTGACCTTTCAATTAGGAGTTAAGGTTAAATTTGTCCATTCAGTTTCAGTCAGTGCTTAAGCAATACACTAAAGAATTTCGATATAATCTAAAATTGGCCACCCCGGTTATGCTTGGCATGCTGGGCCATACCTTTGTCAGCCTGGTCGATAATATAATGGTGGGACAGTTGGGTTCTGCCGAATTAGCTGCCGTTTCGCTTGGTAACAGTTTTATTTTTATAGCGATGTCGTTGGGTATAGGGTTTTCAACTGCCATAACCCCGCTGATTGCTGAAGCCGATTCCGAAGGGAATTTCAAGAACGGAAAGTCTGCATTTAAACACGGGCTTTTCCTTTGCACTAACCTTGGAATTACCT
>JABDIV010000115.1 GCA_013003555.1 Flavobacteriaceae bacterium | reverse complement strand
TTTTTGAGGTGCTCTAGTTATGATCGGTAAAGTGACTGGATCAAGATTTATAATAATTTTCCTTTATGTTAAATCTTAATTAAATAAAATCAACAGGGATTTGATTAAAAAATAAAAATGTAATTTTGAAGCATTGAAAGATGATATGACCAAATAATAATAAATCCTTTCAATAGCTATAGTTTAAGGTTAATGTTATTAGCAATAAAGGATTGAGGGTTGTTTAACGACAACCCTTTTTTTATGCCTTTCCACCAATAATCACGATCTTTTGGTCATGCTGATCGGTAACAAAAAAGATGTATCGCTTTCCGCCATCTTTTATTTTAAATTTCCGGCGAAGAGCTTCAACGTTTATCGGGAAGTTTCTAACACTTAAATTTCCTTTGGTTTTTAAAAGGTGCTTTTTCAATTCTTTTTTATCAGCGTAAGGAATAACCATTTCGATATTGAAAACGCGACCTGGAAATGAAATCCTCTTATCTGAGGTATACAGATGTGTGTGTTGATGTAGTTTGTCAAGCCCATAATTTAAGCCGACACTTTTGAACGCACCGCTCTTTAAAATGGCTGCATTTGGTTCATATAAATAGGATTTCAGAGATCCTAAATTCGGTTCAATTTGTTGTTCTTCGGTGAAGACAAAAGAGAAGGTCTGATGCCCAGTCTTCGTAAAATTTGTTGTTTTAATTTCCATATCATCATTGAATCCCTTTCTTAATTCGAACAGCAGCTCTTTTACCTCATTATTTATGGCGAGAATATGTATTCGGCTTACATCATCTAATTCCTGAACAGCTTGTTGCAGATCGAGCATGGGTGATAACTTGATCAGGATTTGGGAACTGCGATTAAAAAAAAGATTGAGATATTCCGTGATATCCGGTTCGCATTCTTTGATAAAATGGACGCGCCCCTTTATGGAATGTCGACGCGACGGATCAATATAAATACAATCGAATTTACGGTCAGAAGAATTCAGAATACTTATTCCGCTGCCATGTATGACCTCAATATTTTCTGCTCCGAGCACGCTAAAATTATGCGCTGCGATGGTGCTGAGTTCAGCATCTGTTTCGCAATAGGTAACACTCCTGAATACTTTAGAAAAAAAATAAGCGTCTATACCGAAGCCTCCGGTCAGATCGATCAGGCTTTGCCCTGAAAAAACTTTCGATTTATAATTTGCTGTAAGTTCTGAAGATGATTGTTCCAGCCGTTTTTTATTCGGATAATAAATGCCTGTTGTTTTAAACCATGTGGGCAACTTTTTCTGAATGCGTTTTTTTGATTCGATTTGCCCGGCAATGACTGGCATAGGAATACCTTGAAATTCCTTGGATTTCAATACCAGGTCATGAACATCACTTTCGAGATTATTTAAAATGAATTCCTGTATATCGTTATGTAATAAATCCCGGTTCAATTCTGAATTAAAGATCCTTTGTGAGCCGCCTGACAATTTTATTATCTGATAAAAATTCTTTCAAAATAACTTTTATGGCTGTGTAAGTTGGAATGGCAACAATCATACCGACAACTCCAAATACAATACCCGCAACAATTATAACCAGGAAGATCTCAAGAGGATGTGAACGTGCACTTTTTGAATAGATATAAGGTTGACTGAAAAAATTATCCACCAGCTGAGCGATAATAAAACCAATCATAACGTAAATCGACGTCGGTAAAATGACCGAACTAAAACTTTCACCAAGATTACTAGACATGGTTAATAAAATCATAAGGAAGGCACTTACCAGCGGTCCGATATAGGGAATCAAATTCAGCAAGGCACATAAAAACGCGATTACGACCGCATTTTTTATTCCGAAAATAAGGAGTGTGGTGGTATATATTACAAAGAGTATAAGTATTTGAATGATTAGTCCGACGAAGTACCGCGACAGCAGATCTTTAATCTTCGTTATTGAGTTTTTAACGCGCAGTTCGTTGCGATCAGCGACAAATGTTAATATGCCATCCTCGAATAGTTTACTGTCTTTAAGAAAGAAAAATCCTATGAAGAGAACAGAGAAAAGGCCAACACTGAAACTGCCCAAACTGCTCATGATCGAATTCAGAAAATCTGGAATTATCGAATAATCAATATTTTGTAAAAAACCGGAGTCCTTTATTGACCGCTCAATATCGATCTCTTTGAGGTTGAAATAAGTAATTATTTCGCGATATAAGTTCTCAATGTTGCTCTGTAATTGATCGATATTTAAAAGGGAGAGATTTCTGCTTTGTTCGGCAACCAATGGAATAAATAGGGAAACAAGCCCTGCCAGGATTGCGAGATAAAAAACCATGGTGGTAATTACAGCCAGGGTATTGTTAAACTTCAGGCGCCTTCGCAAAAAAAGGACGATCGGCCGGCCCACCAAAGATAATACCACGGCGATCATGATATATACAATCACCGATTGAATGAGGTATAAAAAGTAAAGCAACAGGGCAATACCAAAAATAAATGCGACTGCCTTCAGGATGCCTCGAGCTATTATATTTGAATTCATCGCTTAAAGATATAAAAACCAGACTAGAGTAATTGACGTGTGATCTCATAAAGAGCAACAGCCGTTGCCTGTGCAACATTCATACTACTGTTCTGTCCGTACATTTCAATATGAAAAACATCATCCGATAGATCCAATACGGCTTCGGAAATTCCAAATCGTTCGTCGCCGACAATAATTGCTACGGGATTTTCCGGTTGAAATAAAGAATGGTGCAAGGCTCTGCTTTCCTCGGTAATTTCAATACTTACGAGGTGGTATCCAGCGGCTTTAAGATCCATAACACAACTTAAAATATCACTTTGAAATTCAAAATCAACCACTCGTTCGGTCGAACGGGATGTTTTTCTAACCTTGCGCCCAAGGCTACCTTCTAACCCGGTTAGGATAAGTCGCTCAACGCCAAAGGCATCACATATTCTGAAAAGACTTCCGATGTTTAATTCACCATGAACATGATCGGTTACAACGACAATTGGAAATTCTCGTTTCTTAAATCTCGAGCTATAAAAGGTTGTTTGCACCGTTAATATTCGAAGGCAAATTTGATGATATTAGCACCCATTTGAAGTGCTTTAATACGAATGTCTTCGGGGTCGTTATGCACTTCAGGGTCTTCCCATCCATCTCCCAGATCAGATTCATAGGTAAAAAGTAAAATGAGTCTGTCTTCTTCAAAAAGTCCCAAAGCTTGCGGCCTTTTACCATCATGCTCATGAATTTTGGGCAGTCCTTGAGGAAAATTATAAACGATATTAAACAGCGGATGATTCGATGGAATTTCAATTAGTTCCTTGTTCGGAAATACTTTTTTCAGCTCCTTAACAATATAAGGTTGCATCCCGTAATTGTCATCGATGTGTAAGAATCCTCCTGACAGCAAATAATTGCGAAGATTTTCAGCATCGCTCTCGCTAAAAAACACATTACCATGACCGGTCATATGAATAAAGGGGAACTGTAAAATATCTGTGCTGCCTACCTCAACGGTCTGTGGTTTTGTATTGATAGCGGTATTGATATTTTGGTTGCAGTATTCAATAAGGTTAGGCAATGCCGTGGGATTGGAATACCAGTCTCCACCACCTTTATATTTTAGAATTGCTACTTCCTGGGCATGCATTAAAAACATACCAAAGAACATAATCAATACAAGAATAGATCTAGTCATATGCCAAAGCAACTGTGTGACAGGCTACGATTGCCGCAGTTTCGGTGCGCAGCCTCGATTGACCCAAATTTACAGGAATATATCCACCCTCCAAAGCCATTTCAATTTCTTTAACACTGAAATCTCCTTCGGGTCCGATTAATATTGTTGTGGACTGAGGTTTATTCAATTTAGATTTTAAAGGTAAAAGATCATGTCGATGACAATGCGCGATAAAACATGCAGCATCCTGATCAGACATTATAAATTCCTTAAAGGAAATTGCCTCGTTAAGTTTTGGAAGAAAAAAGCGATTGGATTGTTTCATAGCCGATTCAATAATCTTTTGCATTCGTGTTACTTTTATCTGCTTGCGCTCGCTATGTTCGCAGATCAATGGTGTAATAGTTTCTACCCCGATCTCTGTCACTTTTTCTAAGAACCATTCATAACGATCATTCATTTTGGTTGGCGCTACGGCCAGGTTCAATGAAAAAGGTCTTGGGGAATGGAAGTGTTTTTTGTCGATACCTATCAGGCTGCGTTTGTCATCATCCTTAAGAATGGTGCATTCAAACTGCCATCCCGCGCCATTTGTAAAATTAAGCGCGTCACCGGCCTTCATGCGCAGGACCTTAACAATATGCCGACTTTCTTCTTTGGATACTGTAAATTCAGTTATCGAATCGTCGAGTTCAGGATTATAGAATAGCTGCATTACTTTTTACTTACAACCAATCGGAGCACTTTTACTTCAGTAATATCTTTTTTATCGTAAGCTTTTTGCACCACGTAATACCATTGATTCGATTCGACGTCAACGGTAAATACATCATTTACGACATGAGCATCGTTCATCACTTGTTGTTCAAATTCAGGTAACATATCACCGTAGGTAATCCACCCGCTATCACCACCTCGATTTGCATTTTGATCCATTGAGAACTGTCGTGCAAGGTCTTTAAATGGTGTGCCTTTATTTATTTCAGCGATAAGATGTGGCCGGACATTGTCAATATCTGACTGACTCATTTTTCGTCCGTCCAGCATGATATAATTCACGCGATAGTATGGAATTTTCTTTTTGTCGAGTACTTTATAATGTATGTTTTCGTACTCGTTCTTAAACACCTTTGTACCGCCATGTCCCATCTGCAATATTTCCTCGGCGAAGGGTGTTTTGTGCTTTTCTTCATTAAAAGTCAGGATCTTTCCGTTCCTTTTTTTGTGTTCTTTTAAAAATTGTTTCGCCTTTTCAGTTGTGTTGATAGAGTCAAGCTGTTTTTTGAGTTTGACCTGTGCCGAAAGGTTTAGCCCCAGTCCCAAAAAGACTGTCAATAAAATAAGTCGGTTCATTCAAATAGATTTAATTTCCGCAATTAACTCAAATAATCATTGCGAAGTCACGCATGATCTCAAGTTTATCAACAGAAGTTTTAACAATTAGAATTTTGAACGTGCATGTTCAAGACCGAGTTCGATATAATGTAAAAGATCCCGTTCGGTAGTTACACCTTGAGGTGCTACATATATGAATTCCTTCATAGGACGCTTGGTAAAATCCATCAGTCGGTTAAAATCTTTAGCAAGTTCATGTTCCATTTTATGGGATAGAACACGAACCATCAAATCATTTTTTATGATTCCGATAGTCATTTTACCTCTGTAAAGAAACGCCAGTCCACCGAACATTCGTTTTTCTGTGAAGTCTTCCTTGAATAATTCAAGTTGGGAACGTATGCGTGTTGCGAGTTCTTCGTTATAAGCCATGATTAAAATGAGAGTCGTGCCGAGGTGCTTATGGTCTTATCGGCAAAATCACCTTGAAGGTACTTCAAATATCCAACAATGGCAATCATGGCTGCATTGTCGGTGGTGTACTCAAATTTTGGAATAAAGGTTTTCCAGCCGAACTTACTTTCAGCATTCTTTAGGGCAGCTCGTATTCCGGAATTAGCCGATACACCGCCACCAATGGCGATTTGCTTTATTCCGGTTTGCGCCACGGCCCGGTTAAGCTTGTCCATCACAATTCCGATAATGGTGTATTGAATTGAGGCGCATATATCATTGAGGTTTTTACTGATAAAGTCGGGATCATTTTTCGTTTCCGCCTGAATGAAATATAAGATGGCGGTTTTTAAACCTGAAAAACTGAAATTTAAACCGTCGACCTTGGGTTTGGTAAATTTAAACGCCTTCGGATTCCCCAATTGCGCTCGTTTATCAATTTCCGGTCCGGCCGGATAGCCAAGTCCTAAGATCTTACCGCTTTTATCATAGGCTTCCCCGATGGCGTCGTCGAGGGTTTGTCCCAGAATATCCATATCAAAATAGTCCTTAACCTTTACGATTTGTGTATGACCACCAGAAATGGTTAAAGCGATAAACGGAAATTCTGGTTTATCAAAACCTTCCTCATCGATGAAGTGTGCAAGGATATGTGCCTGCATATGATGAACATCGATAAGAGGAATATTCAAGCCATAGGACATCGATTTAGCGAACGAAGATCCAACCAGAAGCGATCCCAACAAACCCGGACCCCTGGTAAATGCGATGGCATGAAGTTCTTCCTTTCTGATATTGGCTTTCTTTAGTGCCATATGTACCGCAGGTACAATGTTTTGCTGATGGGCCCGTGAAGCCAGTTCGGGCACCACGCCGCCATATTCTTCATGCACGCTTTGCCGCGTAACAACATTGCTCAAGATCTTGCCGTTACATATTACGGAAGCTGCCGTATCATCACATGATGACTCTATTCCAAGAATATAGATTTTTTCTGAAGGCATTTAGTTATTATTAGGCACAATAATTGTATATTTTATATATAATTTCAAAGGCTGAAACTCAGGGTTCAAACGTATATACAAAGAAAGCAAAAATACAGTTGACAGCAAGCAGGAGATTATGGATAAGTCTGTTAATTTCATTTGATGAAAATTACTGCAATCGAAAGTTAATTTAATAATTTAGGGCACCATTAAGAAAGTCGGGAAAATACTACTCAAAATGTTGGCGATCGTTGTATTGCTCTTCCTGATATTGGTGTTGCTGCTTTCAATTCCTGCCGTTCAAACCAGTCTTGGCAAATATGCGACCAAAAGGTTGAATGACAAATTCGGAACGAATATAAATATCGCCAGATTGGGCCTTCAATTCAATGGAGATATCGAATTGAAGGAGATATACATTGAAGATTATAAACTAGATACTCTCATCAGCATCAACGAGTTGAATACCTCGGTACTGAGCTTCAAAAAATTATATGAAAATAAATTTACGTTTGGTGATATTGACCTTGAAGGATTATACCTGAATTTAAAAACATATAGAGGAGAAGCCAATACCAATCTTGACGTTTTCGTTTCAAAATTAGATGATAATCAACCGCGAACCGAACCGAGTACGTTTCTTCTTTCATCCAGCGATGTCACCATCTCGGATAGCAAATTCAAGATTACCGATGAAAATAAAACCGATGGTCTGCCGGTAGAATTCAAAGAACTGAATATCAACGGCACGGACTTTGTTATTTTTGGCCCCGATGTTAAAGTACGTATCAATAAGCTGTCTTTTTTGAATCGGAATGGACTGAAGGTCGAAAACATGAGTACAAATTTCGCCTATTCGCTCACCGATATGACCTTTGAAAATTTAAAAATTCAAACACCGGCATCTGAATTGAACGGGCAACTTCAATTCACATATGATCGAGAAGACCTTCAGCATTTTATCGATAGTGTAGGTGTTTCGGCTGCATTCAAAGAATCCCGGATAAATCTCGACGAATTAAACCTGTTCTATAACGAATTCGGAAAAGACCATGATATTCTGATAAACACCAACCTGGCCGGCACCATGAATAACCTTTACGCCACCGGATTACTGGTAAGAGCGCCGGGTCGGACCCTTATCAATGGCGATATCACATTTAAAAATTTGTTTAATAATGAAGACGATAATTTTGAAATGATTGCCGAGTTCAGGGAATTGTCGTCTACATATTATGATTTGCGACGGCTTTTACCCAACGTCCTTGGTAATTCCTTACCATCAACCCTCGACAAGTTTGGGAAGTTTATCATTCAGGGTCGGTCAACAATTACCTCTAAAACAATTGTGGCGGATCTTGATATCAGTACAGCTCTCGGAATCATTTACTCCGATTTGAAAATGGAACAAATCGATGAAATTGATGTCGCCAAATACAAAGGTAATCTTGTGATGGATGAATTTAATCTGGGCAGAATGGTTGACGATCCTGAGATAGGGTCGGTTTCATTAAATCTGGATGTTGACGGACGCGGCTTTACACTTGACGCCTTGAACTCATTTGTTGAAGGGACCATTTATGGTTTGAATTATAACGACTACTACTATTCAAACATCGATATAAAAGGAGATATTAAAAATAAAGTATTCAACGGATTTCTAAAAACAAAGGATGCGAATATCGATCTTGATTTCGACGGATTAGTTGATTTTTCGAAATCTGATAATAATTATGATTTTGTAGCCGATGTTCATTATGCTGATTTGAACCGGTTAAATTTCGTTGAACGCGATTCTATTTCGGTGTTCAAAGGTGTGGTTGATATGAAAATGAGGGGCAAGAACATTGACGATATCTATGGTAAAATATCTTTTTTCAATACATCGTATACCAATCAGGATGACGTTTACTTCTTTAAGGATTTTGAAGTTACATCGAGGTTCGACGAAAATATTCGTTTTATTACAATTAATTCTCCAGATATCATTCAGGGGGAGTTGAGTGGTCAATTCGTCATTAGAGATATTGGAAAGCTATTTGAAAATTCACTTGGAAATATTTATACCAATTACAAACCATTTGCCATAAGTGATAATCAGTTTATCAATTTTAATTTTAGTATATATAACAAGATTGCGGAGGTGTTTTACCCAAAACTTAAACTCGGCTCGAATACATACATCAGAGGTCGGGTTGAGAGTAATGCCAATAAATTTAAATTGACTTTCCGCTCTCCTGAAATAAGTTTCGATGAGAATTTTGCCAAGGATATTGCGCTGCAAGTCGATAATGACAATCCGTTTTTTAACACCCTTGTTGAAATCGATAGTCTTCATTCCAATTTTTATAAGGTCTCTGATCTCAGCCTCGTAAACGTCACCAAGAATGACACCCTGTTTGTTAAATCTGAATTTACCGGGGGTAAACGTAACGACGATGCGTTCGATTTGAGTCTCTTCTATACCATCAATGAAAATAATAAGTCGGTTATTGGAATCAGGCAATCAGAAGTACAGTTTAAGGGTAATAGCTGGTTCATTAACGATGATGGAACGCATTTAAATAATATTGTTTTCGATCGTGGATTAAAAAATATATCCTTAAATGATTTGTCGATGAAACATCAAAATGAGGAAATATTTTTAAAAGGCTTAATCTCTAATTCGGGTAAAACCGATATCGATTTAGATTTCCGTGATGTCGAACTTACAAAGGTTTCACCGACAGTTGAAAACCTCACCCTGGAAGGCATTGTTAACGGCTCTTTGAACATTAAACAACAGGATGATATCTATATTCCCGAATCGAATGTTATGATCGAAAATTTTAAAATGAATGAAATCAATTTGGGTTCCTTCAGGGCAAATATTGTTGGTAACGCCTCGCTAACCAATTACGCGGTCGACATTCAACTTAAAGAGGATAATGAAGAATCTCTTCGTGTAAAAGGAAATTTAGATGTAGCCGGGAAAAACGCGTCGATCGACGTCAATGTTGCCTTTAACAGGTTCTTGCTTGAACCTTTAAATCCGTTTGGAGACGGAAACATTACCAATATAAGGGGAGAGGTTAGTGGAAATGCGAGAATTGGCGGCCAACTGTCCCGTCCGAATATAAGCGGTCAACTTTCTTTGGTTGACGCTGGGATGACCATTCCTTACTTAAATGTTGATTACGAATTGGAGGATGAAACACAAGTGACCCTAAGGGATCAGAGTTTTATTTTTCAGAATGCTCAATTAACCGATTCTGAATACTTTTCAAGATCGATCCTTAACGGGAAAGTGAGTCATGTGAACCTGTCAAATTGGTCGCTCGGGCTCGATATCAACAGCGATCGATTGTTGGTGCTTAATACAGGCGACAGCGAGGATGCATTATACTACGGAACGGCTTTCGTGAATGGGAATATCAATATAATCGGTCCGACCGAACAACTTATCATACGGGCTGAGGTAAGCTCAGAGGAAGGTACGGTTTTCAAAATTCCACTTAACGATACCGAGGCTTTTGGATACAGTTCATACATCCATTTTTTAAGTCCGGAAGAAAAAGAAGCACGTCTTAAAGGTGAGGTAACTTTATTAAATGAAATAAAAGGTCTTGAGATGGATTTTGACCTAACCGTTAATGAAAATGCCGAGATAGAGATCGTGATCGACCGGGATTCGGGCAGCACCATAAAAGGTCGCGGAAATGGTGGTTTGCTGGCTCAAATAAATACAAACGGTAAATTCAATATGTATGGTGACTTTATCGTGACCGAAGGCGTATATAATTTTATTTATGGTGGTTTGATAGAAAAGGAATTTGATGTATTACCGGGTGGAACCCTGGTTTGGGAAGGTGACCCGTTGCAAGCACAAATAAACATCCGGGCGGTCTATGATAAAATTCAGGCTAATCCAACTATCTTACTCGACAACCCGATTAACAGAAGTATTCCTGTTGAGGTTGAGATACATCTTACAGGTGAATTGGAAAAACCTGATCCTACGTTTAATCTTCGATTTCCAAATGTAAATACCACACTTAATTCTGAGCTTCAGTATAGGTTGGATGATGATGAAAGTCGCCAATTCCAGGCATTATCCCTATTAGCGACGGGATCCTTTAGAAACGAATTGAGTTTTGGCGCTCAGGATGCAATCGGACTTGTTTCAGATCGGGCAGCGGCCCTTCTGAATAGCCTCATTTCAAGTAGCGATGGTAAATTAGATGTTGGTTTTGACTTTCAATTAAGCGATAATAATCCCAATTATGAGTCCGATAGCCGCGTTGGTGTAACATTATCGACCCAGCTCAGCGATCGCATTCTGGTGAATGGAAAAGTGGGTGTACCCGTTGGCGGGGTTAATGAAACGGTGGTTGCAGGCGATATAGAGATTGAAGTCTTGCTGAATGAAGATCGAACCCTGACATTAAAGGTTTTTAACAGGGAGAATAGCATTCGAAACTTCGGAGAACAGATCGGTTATACCCAGGGTGTCGGCCTGTCCTACAATGTGGAATTTGATAATCTTAAAGAGCTTTTTGAAAAGATATTCAGAGGAAATAAGAAAAAGGCCCTTTTAAAAGAAAAGGATAAAAATAATGAGAAAAATGGCCTGCCCGAATTCATGAATTTTAAAAGCACTGATACTACCAGTCAGAAGCCGAGAGTTTCCGGCAATAATTAATAGATTTTTCATTCAAAATCAACCGTTTAATTCCTTCAGAAGCCGATGATTTTAAAATAGTTATTAACGAAATCGTTTGCGCTTTTCAATTTCAAAAAATAATGACATTTCTTAGGTTTTTTATACCATAAGTTTATTAGTTTTACGGGTAATTTTTTGCAAATGCCGAATACGATTAAGAAAATTGGTGTCATGACTTCAGGGGGCGATGCACCGGGGATGAATGCTGCCATCAGAGCTGTAGTCAGAGCCTGTGCCTATTACGATGTAAGTTGCATTGGCTTCTATCGCGGATATCAGGGGATGATCGAGAATGATTTTGTCGACATGCCGCCAAGAAGTGTTAAAAACATAATTAACCTCGGAGGAACAGTACTCCGATCGGCGAGATCTGCCGATTTCAGAACTGTCAAAGGACGGCAGCAAGCATATCATAATCTCAAGGAAAACAAGGTTGATGCCATGGTACTTATCGGCGGTGACGGTACGTTTACCGGCGGTTTGATTTTTAGTGAGGAGTTCGATATCCCGGTTGTTGGAATCCCAGGTACCATCGATAATGACATCTGTGGAACGCAGTCGACCATCGGCTATGATACAGCTTTGAATACGGCCGTTTATGCCATTGATAAAATTCGTGATACCGCCAGCTCCCATAACAGGCTTTTCTTTGTAGAGGTCATGGGACGTGATGCAGGTTTTATTGCTCTTAACAGCGGTGTGGGTGCAGGTGCTGAGGAAATCCTTATTCCTGAGGAGGATCAGGCACTCGATAAATTACTTGAATCTTTAAAGCGAAGCAAGCGGAGTGGGAAATTATCCAGCATCGTGGTTTGTGCTGAAGGGGATAAAACCGGAAAAAATGTTTTTGAACTTGCAGATTATGTGCATGAGCACATGCCTGAATATAATACACGGGTGACCGTTCTTGGTCATTTACAACGGGGTGGAAGTCCCAGTTGTTTCGACCGTGTTTTAGCGAGTCGTTTGGGTGTTAAGGCCGTTGAATTTTTACTCGACGGACAACGTGATATTATGGTTGGGTTTGATGGTGAGAAAATCGTGTCAACTCATATTAATAGCGTGACCAAAGGTAGTCACGACATCAATAGAGAATTATTAAGAATATCGGATATATTATCAGTATAAAGAACAATTAAAACAGAATATTATGTCAAATTTGAAGATCGGAATAAACGGATTTGGAAGGATTGGTAGAATTGTCTTCAGGGCAACTTTAAAACGTTCAAACGTTGATGTTGTTGCTATCAACGACCTTCTGGATGTTGAACACTTAGCTTATTTACTCGAATACGATTCAGTTCATGGACGTTTTGGAGGAAAAATTGAGGTAAAAAATGGCAATCTTGTTGTAGATGGCCGAACCGTGCGGGTAACAGCCGAACGTGATCCAAAGAATTTAAAATGGGATGAAGCAGGTGTTGATATCGTCGCAGAATGTACAGGGATATTTACAACGCTTGATACTGCCGATTATCATTTGCAGGCTGGTGCAAAGAAAGTGGTGATCTCTGCTCCAAGTAAAGATGCACCAATGTTCGTTATGGGCGTTAATCATCATGAAGTTAAGGCTTCCGACCGAATTATTTCAAATGCATCTTGTACTACCAACTGTCTGGCACCAGTTGCCAAGGTATTAGAAGATAACTTCGGTATTGAAGAAGCATTGATGACAACGATTCATGCTGCGACTTCCACACAGTTAACGGTTGATGGACCATCTCGAAAAAACTATCGCCTTGGTCGCTCTGCTCTTGGAAACATCATTCCTTCAACAACCGGAGCAGCAAAAGCTGTTGGCAAGGTTATTCCTAAACTAAACGGAAAACTTACCGGGATGGCATTTCGTGTTCCTACAATGAATGTATCAGTCGTTGACCTTACTGTTCGGTTAAATAAAGAAACCACCTATGACGAGATTAAAAAGGTTTTTAAAGAAGCCGCTGATGGTGAATTAAAAGGAATCCTTGGCTATACTGATGAACCGGTTGTTTCACAGGATTTCGTAAGTGATCCGCGTACAAGTATTTTTGATGCAGGAGCAGGAATTGAGCTCAATTCAAAATTCTTTAAGGTTATATCCTGGTATGATAATGAGTTTGGATATTCCAATAAACTCATTGAACTAGCGCTTTATGCAAACAGTCTGTAAAGACCGGTATAAATGATATTTATTGTTGACAGTGGTTCGACCAAATGTGACTGGTTGGCTATTGATATGAATGGAAATCAAGTGCTTGAGAAGCAACGGACACGTGGTATGAATCCGGCTATTCTGTCACCCGCAAAGCTCGAAGCCACCATTCGATCTAATCCTGTATTAATTGCCAATAAGAACATAGTTACCCACGTCTTCTTTTATGGAGCCGGATGTGGCACTGAAAAACCGCGTTTAATGCTTCATACGGTTTTAAGCACGTTTTTTCCAAATGCTAAGATTGAAGTTCGTGAAGATACCTATGCCGCGGTTTATGCGACGGTAGGTCATAGTCATGATGCCGCTGTAGTTTGTATTATGGGAACAGGTTCGAATTGCAGTTATTTCGATGGAGAAGAATTACACCAACGAGTAGCTTCACTTGGTTATTCGGTCATGGATGATGCCAGCGGAAACTACTTTGGGAAACAACTTTTGCGGGATTATTTCTTTAATCATATGCCAGAAAACCTGAGGGTCTCAATGGCCGAGAAATATAACCTGGACACCGATTTCATCAAATATAATTTGTATAAGCAACCCAACCCGAACGCCTATCTGGCAAGTTTCGCTGAGTTCATTTTCCTTAATAAGGATTCTGCCTACACAACCGAATTAATCAGAAATGGCATTCGGACATTCGCTAAAAATATGATCTTCCAGTTTAAAGATGTGCTCGATAAGGTGCCGGTTCATTTCGCCGGATCAATAGCCTTTTTCAGCCAGGAGGAGATCCATGAAGTTGCCGGTGAAATGGGTTTTAAAGTGGGTGTTTTTCAACGACGTCCTATTGAAGGTCTTGTGCAATACCACATATCGAAGCTTAAGAAGAACTAATCTTTGATGGCGATCATACTGATCTCAACATTGACATCTTTTGGCAATCGCGCAACCTGGACAGTTTCACGTGCAGGTGCCGTGGCGTCATGGAAATAGGATCCGTAAACAGCATTGATCGCCCCAAAATTGTCCATATCACTGATGAAAATCGTGGTTTTAACCACTTGATCAAAATTGAGATCGGCCGCTTCTAAAACGGCTTTTAGATTTTGCATTACCTGTTCGGTCTCTTTTTCAATGTTTTCTAAAACGAGCTCGCCGGTTTTTGGATTGAAGGCTATCTGGCCGGAGGTGAACAGCATATTTCCATACATTACAGCTTGACTGTAGGGTCCGATAGGTGCTGGAGCATTCGTGGTATTGATAATTCGTTTCATATGGTTGTGATTATAATCGTCGGTCGCGTTGTCGTCGTTTATCATACTTAAGGTCTCTGAGAATGTTACCTTTTATTCCGATGAAGAAATTCCATGAGCTTCTCGAGCTAAAGGGTATCCAGCTAAAATTCATCCGCCAGCTTAACAGGTCTCGCTCAAATCGTAACTGTGTATAAGTAATTCCCTTATTCTTAAAATCATAACCTGAAGAGAATCCAAAAGTCCATCGCCTAGTGAGATCGATGTCTCCGGAAAACATCAGGGAATGGGAGGCAATTTCATTTTGACGTCTTGTATTGCTGTAATTTACAGCGTAGGCAAAACGCATGCTCCAGGGAATCTTATGCGAAAAAAGATCAGAAGGTGTCTCGTCTTCCTTATCATCACCCCGTTGATCCATAAAACGCGAATCGGCAAAATCTTGAGGCTTGCCAAATAAGTCATCGGCCCGTCCACCACTGTTTATCGATTCCTGGATGGCTCCATCATCCCGATCATCCCGCTCAAAACTCTTGCTGTTAAGGGAATAATTAAAGGTCAGATTCGCACTGGTTAAACGAAAGAGACTTCCACCATTATCGATATTGAATTTATTGATCTTATTGTTGTTGTTGTCAAGGGCATAGGGGTCGAGGGTTGCTCCAAAATTGACACTCATTTTATTGTTAAAGAGCTGCGTTCCTCCGGTAACACGCACCGGACTCCATTTTAACGAATCAGCAGCGATATTATAACTGGTGGAAAAATTCAGGTTATTAAATATCATGACCTTTTTAGGTTCGGTAGCTGTGGTGTCCCGATCACGAACTTTTGCCTCAATGGTATTACTCACCGATAATCCTATAGAACTTCCGTAAGTGTTTCCCGGTATTCCAAAAATCGAACCCTCAAATCGGGTATATTCGACGTCTTCCACAGTCGTTCCGTCAGCATCAATAACTTCGTAAGTGTCGTAATATTGATCGAATGCAGGAGATATGTTATAGCTTATCGAGGGACGCATAACATGCCGTATGGCCTGTATTTTCTTATCGTTCCCGAAATTGAACATCCCATAAATGGTCGTTCCCAGACTGGTTCCAAAATTATAGGTGCGAAAACTGTCAAATCCTTTTTTATCAGTAGTGATAAGCGTTTGAGATTCCTGGTCGAAGCGTCTTTCTATGGTGTTGAAGGTCCAAACTTCCCGGTAACTGGTGCTGGCGCTTAAACTGAGATACTTTAGGAGTTTAAAGTTCGTGCTCACAGGGATATTATGTTGAAATCCCGCACGCGCGTCTTCGAACATTTCCTTTTTAAAGAATAAGGAATCGGTTGTTTGAATACGGTTCTCGCCCCTTACATTATACTGGAGGTTAATATTTTGAATCAACCCCTTTTTTGATCCCGTTCTTGGTGCAAACGGAAAAATACGCCCAACACTTCCCTGGAAGGTCGGTAAGGTCATATTGATGATTTCTGTATTGGTATTTTGAGAATGTGTAGCCGTAAGGCTCATATTGACTTGTGGTTCGCCCGGCAATGTTTTAGAATACGATATTGAGGAGGATAAAGTATTATTTAGAAAATTTGATGCATTAAGCTGATTGATGGATTCCTGGTAATACCTGCTGCTTCCCAGGTTAACGGAAGCCGAAAAACGGGAATTCGGATTTGACTTGCTATCCTGGTTGTGAGACCACCTGATATTATAAATACTCGATTTGGAAAAATCAGGGAAGCCGCGCTCGCTGTTGATTAGATTTTCATATCGAAAATTTAAAGTCCCTCTAAATTTATATCTGAGGGCGTAATTGCTTTGTAGCCTGAGGCCGTAACTACCATTTGTATAATAATCGCCAAGCACAGCGAGATCGACATAATCGTTGATAGCGAAATAATATCCGCCATTTTGAAGGAAATACCCACGATCGTTGGCTGTGTCTTCACCAAATGATGGAATGATAACCCCGGAAGTCCGTTTATTGGTCAGGGGAAAAAAACCAAAAGGCAGTCCGATTGGCGTTGGAACATCATAAATGAACATATTGGTTAAACCTGTTACAACCTTTTTGCCTGGAACAACTTTTCCTTTTCTGATCAAAAAATAATACTCCGGATCCTCTAAATCTTCAGCTGTTGTATAACGACCTCTCGAAATAAAATAAACCGAATCGTTTTCTTTTTTGGTTTTTTCGGCAATGATCGTTCCACCTTGCTGTTCTGTTTTCGAATTCCAGACCAATGCGCGTTTGGTGTCGAAATTGAATCGTATCGAATCGGGTTCGATAACGTCCTGTCCCTGCGTAAAAACTGGTCGTTGGCTATATTCACCAAGTGTGTCCTTAATGCGTCCCGCATAGATCTCATTCTTCTCATAATCAATAACGATAATACCTGCCGTAATTTGAAGATCATTATAATAAACCTCTGCGTTATTGTACAAATAGATCTTCTGTTGTCTTTGATTGATCGAGACATAATCGGTAGCCGTATATTTTACCTGGCCTTCAAGAAAACTCTCTGATTTGGTCGTATCGATTTTAATGCTGTCCTGAAATCGTTCATTAATAGGGAGAGTAGAGGTACTATCAATAACCACCTTTACAGAATCTGAAACCGGCCTTGGATCTATTGAAGGCTTTGTTTTTGGGATATCCTGAGAAAAGCAAAACGTGTTCATAAACACTGTAAAACTTAAGGCGAAAAGTATTTGATAGTGGTTTGTCCGCAATGCTTTAAGGTGTATTTTTGTAAAAGTATGGCTCGGTTTTTGAACTGCCAAAAGTACATATATTTTTTTGAGTAATAAATCAATTAAAAACCGATCACAGATCTAAAATAAATGCCGTATTCAGGACGTTTAGACACTATGCAAACGAAGGTCAAATACCTTTTAGTATTATTTATATGTTTATTAACAAGCCTCGGGGTTTCTCAAAACAATACTGAGAAATTCGTAGTCGTGTTAGATGCCGGGCATGGTGGTAAAGACCCCGGTAGACCGACACGCTATGGCTATAAGGAAAAGGATATCGCCCTAAGTATTGTTCTAAGACTGGGCAAACGACTCGAACAAAACAAAGATGTTGAAGTGATTTACACCAGGAAGTCAGATGTTTTTTTGGAGTTATATGAGCGTGCAGCAATCGCGAATAAGGCTGACGCAGATCTTTTCGTATCAGTTCATTGTAATGCCCATCATACACAGGCTTATGGGGCTGAAACTTATGTTTTAGGGCTACATGTTGAAGATGCCAATTTCAATGTTGCCAAGCAGGAGAATGAGGTGATCTTTTTAGAGGATGACTATGAGAAAAACTATGAAGGCTTCGATCCGAATTCTCCTGAATCATTGATAGGGCTTACCCTGATGCAAGAGGATTATCTCGATCAAAGCATTATGCTGGCCAGTTTGGTTCAATCCAATTTTACAGATCGTTTAAAACGACGAAATCGCGGGGTAAAACAAGCCGGCTTTTGGGTTTTACACAACACCTATATGCCCAGTATTCTTGTTGAAACAGGTTTTATTTCAAATAAAAAGGAGGGGGATTATCTCCATTCCTCCAGAGGAAAGGAGCAGATGGCAAAGGCGATAGCTGATGCGATTTCAAAATACAAATCTACCCTAAATGTTAGCGGGGAAGATTATTACATAGCCTCCGGTACCAACGGCAATTCAGATATTGATAAGGAGATATATCCAGACGTAGTCTTTAAGGTTCAGATTGCTGCGAGTTCGAGAGATCTTGAAACCAAACCATATAACTTTAAAGGGTTAGGTGAATTATCGAAAGAAAAACGAGGTAAGATATATCGCTATTTTTATGGTGCGACCAACGATTATGAAGAAATCAAACTCAAAAAAAGAGAAGCCATCAAAAAAGGGTATGCCACCTGTTTCGTTGTCGCGTATAAAAACGGCGAACGAATTCCCCTGAATACCGTGTTGAAAACAAGTTCGAATTAAAGGTTCAATATTTAAATTAATTGCTAATTTTGTCCCGAACCAATACCGTTCGAATTGACGATTTCTAGAGAAGTAAAAACGGCGACGCTGGTCATATCCGGCCTGATACTCATCATCTTTTTATTCAATTATTTAAAAGGCGAAAACCTGCTGGATTCGTCCAGAAGATTCTATGCTGTTTTCGATAATGTGGAAGGCTTGGATACCTCCGCTCCCGTTACCATCAACGGATACCAGGTGGGTCGGGTTCAGGAGATCAGTTTTGTGAACGAGTTGGAAGGAAAATTACAAGTGATGCTGCTCTTGGATAATGATTTTAAATTTTCAAAAAATAGTGAGGCTCAATTGTATGAGAACGGACTGATAGGTGGTAAGGCTATCGCAATTCTTCCTGCCTTTGACGGTGATAATCCGGCTATAAACGGAGATACCTTGAAAAGCTCCTTAAAACCCGGTTTGAGCGAACTGTTAAATCAAAAGTTAACACCGCTTCAGGAAAAGATCGAAACCATGATGGTGAGCGCCGATTCGCTTCTCAATAACATAAATGATGTGTTTGATGAGAAAACAAAGGCAAACTTGCGTTCGAGTATCGCCCAATTAAACAGTACGATAGGTTCCTTTAAAAACACCTCAAATTCCATCAATGATCTTATAAAGCAGAATGAGGAAAAAATAGATAATACCTTGACCAATGTCGATCGTATTTCGTCTAATTTGTCTAGCATAACCGATTCGATTGCGTCTGCCAATCTCGCTCAAACCATAAATAATCTTGAAACAACAGTAGGGAAATTCGATGCCCTGCTGGGAAGTATTGAAAACGGAGAAGGCTCGATTGGTAAATTACTCAAAAACGAAGGGCTTTATAATAACCTGGAAGGTGCTTCGAAACAATTAGAGCAATTGTTGCAGGACATGAAGTTGAACCCGAAGCGCTATGTGCATTTTTCTTTGTTCGGAAAAAGACCGAAACTGTACGATGCCGATGGCAACGAAATAAAGGATAAGGATAATTAGATTTATGGCCTATTTACCCAATATTATCTTTCTCTTTGTCCTGGTTGCGGGCGTTGGATTTTTTATTCGCAATATCAGACGTTTAAAGACGATTATCGGACTTGGTAAAGACATCGATCTTTCTGACAACAAATCGCAACGATGGAAGAATATGACCCGAATTGCTCTCGGTCAGAGCAAAATGGGAAAACGTCCGGTGGCAGCCTTACTCCACCTTATCGTATATGTTGGATTCATAATTATCAATATCGAAGTTGTTGAGATTATCATCGATGGTATTTTTGGTACACATCGTATATTTTCGGGTATCGGACCAGCCTATGGTCTGTTGATAGGTGTCTTCGAGGTATTTGCTGTTTTGGTGTTTGTTTCAGTTGTCCTTTTTTGGATTCGACGGAATATCATTCGCCTAAAGCGATTTTGGAGTGCAGAAATGACCAACTGGCCAAAGAACGACGCCAACAATATCCTGTACTTTGAAATGATCCTCATGGGATTATTTCTGGTAATGAATGCTACCGATTTACCCTTCCAGGAAATGGGGAGTGGAAATTGGATCAGCCAGTTTATAGCGCCATGGTTTTCAAATTTAAGTCCGGAAACTTTACATATCATTGAGCGTTCTGCATGGTGGGCCCACATTGTTGGGATATTCGGTTTTCTAAACTATCTATACTATTCGAAGCACCTGCATATCCTTTTGGCGTTTCCAAACACTTACTACGGAAGCCTGGAGCCATTAGGGCAATTCGATAACCTGGAATCGGTTAAAAAGGAGGTTCAGCTTATGATGGACCCGAACGCCGATCCTTTTGCCGCCCCGGCAGAAGATGAAGCAGAACCTGAAAAATTCGGCGCGAGTGATGTTACCGATTTGAACTGGATACAATTATTGAATGCATATACCTGCACCGAATGCGGTCGATGCACCAGTGAGTGCCCTGCCAATCAGACCGGGAAAAAATTATCACCCCGTAAAATAATGATGGATACGCGTGACCGTCTGGAAGAGCGTGGTAAATCGGCCATTGTAAATAATGGTATTCCTGTTGATGATGGAAAACAATTGCTAGACGATTACATCACACGGGAGGAGTTATGGGCTTGCACCTCATGTAATGCCTGTGTTGAAGCTTGCCCTGTAAGTATCAATCCGTTGTCAATAATTATGGATATGAGACGTTATTTGGTGATGGAACAATCGGCAGCGCCAAGCGAATTGAATAATATGATGCAAAATATAGAAAATAACGGAGCACCATGGCCGTATAACCAAATGGACCGTTTAAATTGGACTAACGAATAAAAATATTAACTTCGATATAATTCGAAACAAATGAAAAAAGAAGAAGTAGAAAAATTATTACACGATCAGGTTGAAGAAAGTGGTCAACATATAAGTCCGGTTTTACCCTCTGGAATTAAAAACTATTTAATCGATATCGATGGGACCATATGCGACGATATTCCTAATGAAGAACCGGAACGCATGCTAACGGCTAAAGTCTATCCCGATGCGCTTACTACCCTGAATAAATGGTATGACGATGGTCATGTTATTTGTTTCTTTACCTCGCGTACCGAGGCCCAACGAGAATATACCGAGATCTGGCTGAAAAAACACGGCTTTAAATATCATAGCCTTTTGATGGGTAAACCCAGAGGCGGAAACTATCACTGGATCGATAATCACCTTGTTAAAGCGACGCGTTACAGGGGAAAATTTACTGATTTAGTCACGAAAGAAGTGACCATCCAGGTATTTGATGACGGGAAACACGAATAAAATGAGCGACTCGATAAAGGTGCCAACTATGGCCGATTTAATGGCGAATGGGCGATCACCGGAGGTATTGTTCTGGGTTGGTTGTGCCGGAAGTTTTGACGATCGGGCAAAGAAGATCACAAAAGCCTTTGTTAAAATATTAAACCAGGCTAAGGTCGATTTTGCAGTCCTGGGTACAGAAGAGAGTTGTTCGGGCGATCCTGCAAAACGAGCAGGGAATGAATTTCTCTTTCAAATGCAGGCGATGACCAATATCGAAGTGCTTAATGCTTATGAAGTCAAAACCGTTGTAACCGCCTGTCCGCATTGTTTTAATACATTAAAAAATGAATATCCGGATCTTGGCGGAACATATAATGTCGTGCATCACACACAGTTCCTGAAACAATTGATTGATGACGGCCGTTTAACGATTGAAGGCGGCGCATTCAAAGGCAAGCGCATTACCTTTCATGATCCGTGCTACCTGGGGCGTGCCAATAATGTCTATGAGGCACCAAGAGACCTCATCAAAAAACTGGATGCCGAACTGATTGAAATGAAGCGATGTAAGCAGAATGGCTTATGTTGTGGAGCAGGCGGGGCCCAAATGTTTAAAGAAGCTGAAGCCGGTGATAAAGAAGTAAATATCGAGCGGACCGAGGAAGCACTCCAAACCAAACCCGATATTATTGCCGCCGGTTGTCCGTTTTGCAATACCATGATGACCGATGGTATCAAAGCAAAGGAAGCGGAAGAACAAGTTCAGGTTCTTGACGTTGCCGAACTTATTGCTAAAGCTAAAGATTTGTAATACCATGCTAGTAGATTTTAATGTACTTCCCGAAACAGCTCGGATTTGGATATACCAGGCCAATAGATCTTTTACCGAAGATGAGATTGAAATAATCAAACAGCGCTTAGATGTATTTTTAGAGCAATGGACTGCACACGGAGGTGATTTACTAAGCGGTTATCTTATTAAATATAAGAGATTTATAGTAATTGGATTAAATCAAAACTTGAATAATGCCACCGGTTGTTCAATCGACGCGTCGGTTCATTTTATTCAACAATTGGAACAGGAATTTAAAGTCGATCTTATGGATAAAATGAACGTATCGTATAAGCAAGGCGAGTATATTGCGTACAAATCTCTTACCGACTTTAAAAAGATGGCCAAGGATCGGGCTGTTTCAAAAGAAACTATCGTCTTTAATAATCTTGTGGCATCAAAGGCCGAATTTGAGGATGCTTGGGAAGTTCCGGCTAAAGATAGTTGGCATGCCCGTTTTCTCAATTAGTTGTTAATTACCTTCTTTATAAATCTATCTTAAAGTTCAATTTTCTTCCTGCTAAAAATGCTATTTTGGCATAGTTTTTCGTTCTATTACTGAATGAACCCAAATTATGCGTCTACAATTACTCCATGTCCTGATCGTTTTTATTGCTTTTTGTGGTATTACTCATGCCCAGAATGATCCCTTATTATCCTATGATGTCGAAGCCCAAAGAAAATGGGTGGATAGTGTTTATAACAGCTTAAATATCGATGAAAAGATAGGCCAACTGTTTATGGTCATGGTGTTTTCCAATCAGGATGATGAGACCAAAGCAAAAATTCTGGATCGAATAAAAAAGGATAAAATAGGTGGTATCATTTTTTCAAAAGGAGGACCTGTAAGGCAGGCGCGACTGAATAACGAATTTCAAGCAATTGCAAAAACGCCTCTTCTTGTAGCCATGGATGCCGAATGGGGTTTAAATATGCGGTTAGATTCTACCTATGCTTTTCCTTGGAATATGACCCTGGGCGCCATACAGGATAACGGATTGATTAAACGAACCGGACAATATATCGGTGAACACAGCAAGCGTATGGGCGTGCATTTTAATTTTGCCCCGGTTGTCGATATAAATACCAATCCGAATAACCCTATTATAGGTAATCGTTCGTTTGGCGAGGACCGCAACAATGTAACCGAAAAAGCATTGGCTTTCATGGAAGGCATGCAGCAGGCCGGTGTAATGGCAACTGCCAAACACTTTCCGGGACATGGCGATACTGATAAGGATTCTCATAAAACTCTGCCAACCATTAGCTTTAGTAAACAACGTATAGACTCTGTGGAGATTTACCCGTATAAAAAATTGATAAGCAAAGGTTTGGCGAGTGTTATGGTTGCCCATTTAAACGTTCCCAGTCTTGAAGCACGACAGAATTATCCCTCTTCCATTTCAAAAGCGGTAGTGAATGACCTGCTAAAGGAAAACCTTGAGTTTAAAGGATTGATTTTTACAGATGCCCTGAATATGAAAGGTGTTTCCGATTTCAGCGAATCGGGTGATATCGATCTGGCTGCATTTAAGGCAGGAAATGATATGTTGTTGATTTCTGAAGATGTTTCTCAAGGCATTACAAAAATAAAGCAAGCCTATGAATCAGGGGAGATCGGTGAAGAACGACTTGCTCATTCTGTAAAGAAGGTTTTAAAAGCAAAATACAAGGTCGGACTGAATCAATACCGTCCGATTGGTGTCTTTAATCTTATCGATGATCTCAATCGAATAAAAGACCAGGCATTGCATGAAGACCTTATGGAACACGCCATTACGGTTATTAAAAACAAGGGTAACCAATTGCCTTTGCATCGGCTTGAAAACAAGAAAATTGCGTATGTTAATCTGGGCGAAGAAGATGGTGATCAATTTTATAATACCCTTAAAAAATATTCTGAAGTTCATTGGATCCAGGCCGATCGACTTGATAAACTCATCAATCAGCTTAACAACTACAATACGGTTATTGTCGGTGTCCATAAATCAAATGCCAATCCATGGAAAAGCCATACGATCGCCGATAAAGATCTGGTATGGTTATATGAGATAGCCAGAACAAATTCTATCATCCTGAATATTTTTGCAAAGCCCTATGCTTTGCTTGATTTAAAGTCTCATGAAAATTTTGAAAGTATAATGGTGTCTTATCAAAACAGTGAGATCGCTCAGGATAAAGCTGCGCAGATTATTTTTGGAGCATTACCGAGTCATGGTGTTTTACCGGTGTCGGTAGGAGATGATTTCAAAGCCGGAACCGGAATTAAATTTCCTGCTGCAAGTCGCCTGGGCTATACGATTCCGGAGCGTGTGGGTTTGAATTCAGCTCGATTAAGTAGAATTGATTCTGTAGCTCAACATGCAGTGGATGCAGAAATGACACCGGGCATTCAATTGCTGGTAGCCAGGCGTGGTAAAGTTATCTACAATAAGAACTTTGGTAAACATACCTACGATGGAAATACTCCGGTTGAATGGGATCATATTTATGATGTTGCTTCTTTAACAAAAATTTTGAGCACCATGCCTTTACTTATGGAACTCGTTGAGAAAAATGCGTTGACATTGGATACCCAGTTGGGAAAGATTTTACCGGATTATAAAGATTCGAATAAGAAAAACGTTACGGTCAAACAAATGCTCTCGCACTATGCGAAGTTAAAGCCGTGGATCCCGTTCTACCGTGAAACCCTCGATTCGGTTTCCAAGCAGCCGCATCCTGACTATTATCGTAATAAACGAAGCAAAGACTTTGACATCGAAGTTATAAACGGTTTATACTTGCGTTCAGATTATCCCGACTCTATTCAGAAAATTATAAAAGAAAGCGATCTGCTCAGTCGATTGCGGTATCGCTATAGCGATTTGCCTTATTACATACTTAAGAAATATATTGAGTCCTATTACGACCAACCATTAGATAAATTGATCCAGCAGCGATTTTTAAAACCAATGGGCGCAAATTACACCACCTATAATCCACATACTATTTTTAGCGATTCACAGATTGTACCAACCGAGATGGATAATTACTTTCGATATCGCGAGATACGAGGATATGTTCATGACATGGGGGCAGCAATGCAGGATGGTGTAGGTGGTCATGCAGGTGTTTTCAGCAATGCTAATGATGTAGCGAAGATCATGCAATTGTTTCTTCAAAAGGGATATTACGGGGGAAAACGCTACTTTAGAACCCAGACAATGGATAAATTTAATCGCTGCTATTATTGTGAGAATGATAACCGGCGAGGCATTGGATTTGACAAACCTCAGCTTGGAGAGCAAGGCCCCACTTGTGGCTGTATTTCCATGACGAGTTTTGGCCATTCCGGGTTTACGGGTACATATGCCTGGGCCGATCCTGAAGAGGAAATTGTATATGTCTTCCTGGCGAATAGAACCTATCCCGTCGCTGGAAGAAATAGACTGTTAAGAGAAAATATTAGAACAGAAATTCAACGGCTTATATATGAGGCCATAGATGACTAACCAATTATGAAAATAGGAATAGTATGTTACCCCACTTTTGGTGGAAGCGGCGTAGTTGCCACAGAATTGGGCCTCGAATTGTCAAAGCGCGGACATGAAATACATTTCATCACCTACAGTCAGCCGGTTCGTCTGGAGTTGATTAGCAACGATGTTCATTTTCATGAGGTAAACGTCCCTGATTACCCTCTTTTTCATTACCAGCCATACGAGCTTGCCCTATCGAGTAAATTGGTCGATATGGTCAAATTGCACAAGATTGACGTCTTGCATGTGCATTACGCAATACCGCATGCCTATGCGGCCTATATGGCTAAAAAAATGCTACATGAAGAAGGGATAGAAGTGCCGATTGTAACCACCTTGCACGGTACCGATATAACCCTGGTAGGTAGTCATCCTTTTTATAAATCGGCCGTGACTTTCAGCATTAATAAATCTGATGCGGTAACGTCCGTATCTCAAAGCCTTAAAGATGACACGCTTCGATTGTTCGATATAAAAAATGATATCGACGTCGTCCCTAATTTTATAGATGTCGAAAAGCATGAATTTCATTTTACCGATTGTCAGCGTGATCTGATGGCTGAGCCAGAGGAGCGCATTATAACGCACATAAGTAACTTCAGAGCTGTAAAGCGGATTCAGGATATCATTCAGGTATTTTATAAAATCCAGAAAGAGATCCCTGCAAAGCTCATGATGGTAGGAGAAGGACCCGAAAAGGAGCCTGCTGAAATGTTGACCGAAAAACTTGGAATCGCCGATAAGGTGATGTTCTTCGGTAACAGTAGTGAAATTGATAAGATACTTTGTTTTAGCGATTTATTCCTTCTTCCTTCAGAAACCGAAAGTTTCGGTCTCGCCGCTTTGGAAGCAATGGCATCGGGTGTTCCGGTTATTTCAAGTAATACCGGAGGAATCCCTGAGGTTAACATGCACGGTGTCTCAGGATTTTTAAGCGAGGTTGGTGATATTGAAGATATGGCCCAGAACGCGCTTTATATCTTAAAAGATCAGGAGCGCCTCGATAAGTTCAAGGCAAATGCGATTGAAGAATCGAAAAAATTTGATATCCATTCGATCGTTCCGATATATGAAGCGATATACGAACGTGCTCTAGCAAATTGTATATCCATCTGATTTCAGATTTATTTAATTTATTTACCTTTCTGTTCAAATAATCCCATATTATGAATAGAAAAGATTTTCTCCGAATTGGCTCTGCAGCCGCTTTATTTCTTGGGGTTTCGCCAGCATTAATCGGCTGTAAAACCAAGGATGAAACCGAATCGCTTCAAGAGGCTATCCAGGCTCAACTCAAACCAGGCCAGGTATCGGGTGCGCTGGTTGATTTTGCAACACCAGCAATTAAAACCGTTCGAATTGGTATGATCGGGATGGGAAATCGAGGCAGTGTTCTTATACAAATGTTCAATTATTTGGTGGCCAACGGACATGCTGAAATTCGAGCACTATGTGATTTAAAGGAAGAAAAACTACAGGAGAATAACACCTATTTAAAATCCATTCAGGAACACAAGGCCGATCTTTATTCCGGCGGTGAACATGAATGGAAAAAAGTGGCTGAGCGTGATGATATCGATTTGCTCATCATTTGCACACCCTGGAAATATCATACTGAAATGTCGGTTTATGGGATGGAACAAGGCAAGCATGTGGCCTGCGAGGTGCCTATTGCATATACCATGTCTGATTGCTGGACCATTATTGAAACCGCTGAGCGGACCAAACGCCATTGTATGATGATGGAAAATTGTTGTTTTAATGGTGAGGAATTATGGATCCTTAATATGATTGATCAAGGTGTGTTTGGAGATCTTAATCATGCCGAAGGGGCTTATATTCATGATCTTCGCATGCATATGCTTCACGATACCTATTATGAGAATCAGTGGCGAATTAAGCATCATCAAACACGTAATGGCAACTTTTATACAACCCATGGGCTCGGACCGGTCAGTTTTTATATGGACATAGGACGTGGTGATAATTTTGATTACCTGGTATCGATGAGTTCAAAAGAACAAAGTTTAAGTGAAGCAGCGGCCGCGGTGAACAGCAAATTCAAAGGCTTTGAATGTGGCGATATGAATACGACTTTAATCCGAACAAAAAACGGACGGTCGATTATGCTTCAATTTGATGTACATACCGGTAGGCCTTACTCCAGGCTCAATACCGTAACCGGAACAAAAGCGGTCCATCAGGGATATCCTTCGAGGTTATATGTTGGTGATGACGAGTTAAAATGGGGTCATAGATGGCTAGATGAAACGGAGTATAAATCCTACAGAGAACGTTATGACCACCCCTTGTGGAAGAAATTAAGAGACCAGATTGATGCCAATGCGGTTGGTCATGGCGGTATGGACTTTGTTATGATCTACAGGTTGATTCGCTGCTTGAATCTGGGGCTGCCATTGGATATCAATGTTTATGATGGCATACTGTGGAGTGCTATAACACCGCTTTCGGAACTGTCGGTGGCCAATTCAAGCATGTCCATTCCGGTCCCCGATTTTACAGGTGGTAGTTGGAAAGAAGCACGCCGTTGTGATGTATTGCGTGATATAATATAAAAAAAGCCACCCGTTCGAGGTGGCTCCTTAGTCATTTATAGTACCATTAGAATTGATACCGAATACCCAGGGCGATATCAAAATCAAGATCATCATTAAAGTCCCCGAATCCGATCTCCGGTCTGAAGTCTAAAGAAATCAAAAGAGGAATATTAAAATCATATTCGATACCGATATCCCCGGCGGCCAAAAGAGCCGTATCCGAATCATCAGACCCCGCAGGAAGATTGTCGATACTATATGATGCAAATCCACCACCAACTCCGGCGTACCAATTGAAATTACCATCAAGATTCCATACCCATTGGTACAGACCAATAGCGCGAATAGCATTGTAATCGCTTCCATCACGCCATCCGAGTCCGAATTCCAATCGGTTATTATCCCCAATTCCCAATTGATAAGAGATTTCAGCTCCAAAACCGTCGCTGTCTCCCAATCGCAGACCGATGGCATGATTCGAAATACTTTGGCCATACGATACGTTAGCAATTGCAAAAACCGCGAGAGAAAGTGCTATTAAAGTATATGATTTAAGCCATCCTTTTTTTGGTTGATCGTTCTGATCTAGTCTTTTCATAATGATGTTTTTTGATTTAATAAAGATGTAAAATAATTGAATTAATCATCGCTTAACAAGAAAAATCCAATCATTTTGTTAACAAGAATTTTAACGAGAATAACCGATAATAATTGTGTGATATATTACCGGATGCATTTATTTTTCTAGAATTCCTTATTTTTTGGGATCGACTACCATAAGTGCCGCGACCAAATGATTCCTGGAAAGATCAACCGGTTCATCATCAGGGTAAAATGGCATTAATTTATCGGCGTTATAATGGTATATCTTCCATCGTTTAAATTGATATTCAAGTGCTGTGAGATTTTCAATCCAATCCCCCGAATTTAGATAAGTTGTCGATCCGTTTGTAGTCTCCTTAACTTCCATTTTTGGTTGATGAATATGGCCACATATTACATAATCGAATCCTTTTTCAATTGCCAACTCAGAACTCACCGTTTCAAAATCATGAATATGTTTTATGGCTTTCTTTACTTTATTTTTAATCATTTTAGAAACAGAAAGACGATCTCGACCGAGTTTAACCAGCCACCAATTCACAAAACGATTGATCAGAATCAAAATATCATATCCATAGCCACCGAGTTTGGCTAACCATTTAGCCTTCTGAATAGCGATATCAAAAATGTCACCATGAAAAATCCATGCTCTTTTTCCATCGAGTTCTAGAACTACTTTATTTACTATTGAGATATTTCCGATATGAGTGTCGTTGAATTTTCGAAGCAATTCATCATGATTACCGGTTACATATATGACTTCGGTACCTGCTGCGGCCATGTCGATGATCTTTTTTAGAACCTTTAAGTGGGCTGCCGGGAAATAACGCTTATTAAATTGCCAAATATCTATTATATCACCATTTAAAACCAATTTTTTAGGTGCTATACTGTTTAAATAGGTGAGCAGTTCACTGGCATTACAGCCATGGGTGCCCAGATGGACATCTGAAATAACTACAACTTCAATTTTTCGTTTTAGGCGCAAGGCAAAATAGATTGGATTACAAATATCTGAAGTGATTGTTAATTGAAGGTCAAGGGTAAATTAAGTAACCGTCAATAGTGGGTTAATTAATAGTTATGAAATTCTTTAACAAGCATAAACTAATACTTACGCATATTTTTGTTTCTCTAATATTCAAACTACTTTAGCATCAAATATTTATAAATGGCTGGTAATACCTTCGGAACTCTTTTTAAGTTAACTACTTTCGGCGAATCTCATGGTAAGGCAATTGGAGGTATAATTGATGGCTTCCCGGCAGGAATCTCCCTTGATCTTGAAGCTGTTCAAAATGACCTGAACAGACGACGTCCAGGGCAATCGAAGATCGTGACCCAGCGCAAAGAGCCCGACCAGGTTGAGTTCCTTTCCGGGATCTTTGAAAACACTTCAACCGGAACACCAATTGGATTTGTAATACAGAATGCCGACCAGCGATCAAAGGATTATTCACATATAAAAGATGTTTACCGACCAAGCCACGCCGATTTCACCTACCAGGAAAAATATGGGATTCGAGACTACAGGGGAGGCGGTCGCAGCTCTGCCCGTGAAACGGCATGTCGTGTTGTTGCAGGCTCCCTGGCAAGACAAATGCTGAACGAACTATCTATACATGCCTACACATCTTCCGTTGGGGAAATCGCCTTAGTTAAAAGTTATCAGGAATTAGATTTAAATCTGATCGAATCGAATATGGTTCGCTGTCCTGATCCTGAAACAGCTTCAAAGATGATAGAAAAGATCGAAGCCATCAAAAAAGAAGGCGATACAATTGGCGGGATAATCAGTTGTGTTATTCAAAATGTCCCGGTCGGACTAGGTGAACCCGTTTTTGATAAATTACACGCCGAGCTCGGGAAAGCTATGTTATCGATAAATGCCGTCAAGGGTTTTGAATACGGAAGTGGTTTTAAAGGAACCAAAATGAGGGGCAGTGCGCATAATGACAGTTTTAATGAAGATGGCACCACGAGCACCAATTTAAGCGGTGGTATTCAAGGTGGTATTAGTAATGGCATGGATATATATTTTAAGGTTGCGTTTAAGCCTGTGGCAACAATAATGCGCAAACAGGATACAATAAATGAGAAAGGGGAGTCTACAGAGATAAAAGGAAAGGGCAGACATGATCCTTGTGTTGTTCCCCGAGCTGTGCCTATTGTCGAAGCAATGGCGGCCCTGGTTATGGCCGATTTCTATTTATTGAACAAGATCTCAAAACAATAATTCTTTATGAAAAAACTCGCATTACACTGGAAAATATTAATCGGCATGGTGCTCGGTGTTGTATTTGGCTTTATCATGTTACAAGTGAGTGGAGGCCCGAAGATTATCGAAGATTGGATTAATCCGTTTGGAACAATCTTCGTTAAGTTGTTAAAACTTATAGCCATACCTTTAATCCTGGCTTCTTTGATTAAAGGAATCTCCGACTTAAAAGATATTTCCAAATTCGCAAATATCGGTCTTCGTACGATCATCATTTACGTATGTACCACGATCGTGGCTATTACCATAGGTTTATTGCTTGTCAATACACTCCAACCAGGTGATGGTGTTTCAGATGAGACCATAGCAAAATTAACCGAAACTTATGCGACTGAGAATGCTGTTCAATCGAAAATATCCGAGGCGACCAGGCAAAAGGATAGCGGTCCATTGCAGTTTATCGAGGATATGGTTCCCGAAAATGCCATGTCGGCCATGAGTGACAACAAGTTGATGCTCCAGGTTATTTTCTTTGCCATATTTCTCGGGATCTCTATGTTACTCATAGGTGAGAAAAGCGCTAAACCGCTAAAGGATTTCTTCGATTCCTTGAATGAGGTCGTCCTTAAAATGGTTGATCTAATAATGCTAACAGCTCCTTATGCTGTATTTGCTCTATTGGCAAATGTTGTGGCATCTTCAGGAGATCCAGATCTCTTATATGCGTTGTTATATTACTCAATCGTTGTCATAGTCGGACTCTTACTTATGATCGTTTTTTATATGATCGTAGTAGCGACCATTACCAAAAAGAACCCATTTTGGTTCCTTAAGGAGATCAGTCCGGCCCAGCTCCTTGCATTTTCAACAAGCAGTAGCGCGGCGACCTTACCTGTCACCATGGAGCGTGTTGAAGAACATATCGGGGTTGATAAGGAAGTATCGAGTTTTGTACTTCCGGTAGGAGCAACTATCAATATGGACGGTACAAGTTTATATCAGGCTGTAGCCGCTGTATTTATATCGCAGGCGTTGGGATTTGATCTTACACTAGGTGACCAGCTAACAATTGTACTGACCGCTTTACTGGCCTCAATTGGGAGCGCCGCTGTTCCCGGTGCCGGTATGGTCATGTTGGTTATCGTACTCGAATCGATTGGTTTTCCGGCAGACAAGCTTGCCATCGGATTAGCTTTGATCTTTGCTGTTGATCGTCCACTTGATATGTGCAGAACCGTGATCAATGTCACTGGTGATGCGTCTGTTTCCATGATCGTGGCGAAATCGGTTGGGAAACTCGGGAAGCCCAAGCCAAAGCAATGGGATGATCATTACGAAGAAGTAAAATAATTTTTCTACTTTTAATTGAATCAGAATTCATTTTATTGAACTATGAATGTTTGTTTTTTAATGTATCCGTGGGACCAGATCGATCCCGATAATGATACCAGTTTAGCCCTGATAAAAGAATGTGTAAAACGCGGTCATGGCGTGGCCACCTGTACACCCTCAAACTTAACGATTAGGGATAGTGTTACCTGTGCCTTCGTAACAGTTATTGGCCGTATGGAGAAAGTACCTGGATCGTTAAAGAGTTTTTATAAAAAGGCTGAACTGCGGGAAGAAATGTTACCGATTGCAGGCTTTGATGTGATCTTTTTCAGGGCGAATCCTCCACTGGATCCCATTATGCTGAACTTCCTTGATTCGGTAAAAGACGATGTCTTTATCATTAACTCCCTCGAGGGTATGCGAGAGGCCAATAACAAACTTTATACCGCCGCTTTTGGTGATCGTCATAGCAATATTATCCCGGCTACCCATGTTTCCAAAAACAAGAATTATTTGGTTAACATGATCAAGGAATCTAAGGCCGATAAAATGATATTAAAACCCTTGAACGGATTTGGCGGATCTGGTGTTATTTTAATTGAAAAATCGGCAATGGGAAATATTAATTCCCTTCTGGATTTCTATATCTCCAATTCTGACGGAAGTTCTAATTACGTGATTCTTCAAGATTATATAGAAGGGGCTGATAAAGGGGATGTCCGTATTTTGCTGCTCAATGGAGAACCTGTCGGTGCTATGCGACGCGTGCCGGGAACAGGTGATCATCGATCAAATATATCAGCCGGTGGAAGCATTCAAAAGCACACCCTTTCCAAAGAAGAAAAAGCACTATGTAAACAAATCGGACCGAAATTAGTCAGTGACGGACTCTATTTTGTGGGAATCGATGTTATCGGTGGCAAGCTCGTTGAAGTAAATGTCATGTCGCCGGGTGGCGTCACGTATATCAACAAAGTTTATAAGCCAAAAATAAAGGTGGAAGAACGTGTTATTGATTTTATTGAAAGTAAGGTTCAGGATAAACTTCAAGCCCTGGACCGACGTATCAAACTTCGTAAAACTGTTGAAGAGGCTTAATTATGAATGAGGTTCATTGGTCGAAGGAAGAGTTAATAGCTTATATTTTATTATTTGCAGCTCATTCCGATTTTAAAGAATCCAATCACGAACGAAATGTTATCATTTCTAAAGTTGATATGAACACATTTCAGCGTATTCATGATGAATTTGACGACGATAATGATTATCAAAGTATTCAAAAAATTCAGGATGCATTGAAATTTCATGATTACAAGAAAGAAGACCTCAGTGCCTTATTTAAGGAAATCATGGTGCTCTTTCATTCCGATGGTGATTTCGATGTACTGGAACGCAACATGTTTACGGTTTTAAAACGATTGCTTGATTGAATATGGAACGCCTGAGTGTTGACCAAATAATTGATCGTATTAAAGCGGAAAAAACCTTTCATGCGGTAAGTCCTGATTATTCATTTACAATCAAGATCGAAGACTACGTGCACTATGTTTGCGGGGCCGTACATGATGGCCATCATTTCAGAAAAGAATTATGGGAGAATTGCTTGCATTCGGGTTATGACCGCTGGTATGAGGAAGATCCTGAGACCAAGAATATGGTAGCCTCCCATCCAATTCTTATCGCGGGATGTGATTCACGTTTCGAATACGATCTTAACCGTCCGCCGGAGGAGGCCGTTTTTGAAACAGCCTGGGGAAAGCAGCTCTGGAGAGAACCATTATCCGTTGATGCAAAAGAACTGAGCCTTGCTAAGCATAATAATTTTTATCGGGTGGTAGACGCACTTATTGCAAAGGTGGAGTCAAAATTTGGTGTTTGTATTGTTTACGACATGCATAGCTATAATTGGAAACGTTGGGATAGGGAAGTGCCAACCTGGAATTTAGGGACCAGTAATATCGATAACCAGCGTTTTGGTGAAATGGTTCAATTGTGGCAACAAAGTTTGGCTGAAATGAATCTGCCAAATAAAATTAAATCCACCTCAAAAATCAACGATACATTTCAGGGAAATGGTTATTTCTTGAAATTTATTACCAAAAACTTCAATAACACATTAGTTTTGGCAACCGAAATTGCCAAAGTGTATTGTAATGAACTGGATCAAATAATTTATCCCGAGGTAGTTGAGGCTGTGGCAAATGAACTAAAAAAAAGGATCCCAGAGCATGCCACAAAATTTTATAACACATTTAGAACAAAGAAATGATTGAACCTCAAATTCTACAGCGATACCAAGATCTTTTTGATATTGACAGTAATCTTAATCGTTTGGTTAAAAAGATTGAACTTCTTAATTATATCAATCCGCAAAATATTGAAAGTGAAAAAAAGAAATTCTTCTCGTCAAAGTATAGTTATGAACCCGAATTCCATTATCCAAAAATAAAATTTGATGGTTATAAGCTTCATCGATTGTTCTTTTCACAGCGATTGGAGCGTATTAAGGATGACGAAATTCGGCAGCTATACGAAGATATCATCTATGAATATTCTGGATTAATTGAGTGTATTGAAACCATTGGTAAAGGACGCAAATTTTATTACAATAGCTTGCGTTCTTTTGGAACCCCTACCGAAAATGAACTCGAAAATGCAAAGTTTATCCTCCGATTGAATGATGATGATTTTAGTGAGGATATGT
>JABDIV010000014.1 GCA_013003555.1 Flavobacteriaceae bacterium | reverse complement strand
CAGTAGCCGAAATCAAATTATTAAAACCCTACAGCGATTAAAAGCCAAGGGCGACCTAATTGAAAGCGAAAGAGGAAAGTATCAGTATAACAGCACCACAACTTATTATTCAGGTCTTGTTAATATGAATTCCAACAAGACCGCCTATATCTATATCGAAGATTTAGATGAAGAGGTTTTTATAGCTTCTAATAATCTCAATAAAGCCCTTGATAGAGATGAGGTAGAGGTTTATGTATTTAAAAGACGAAAGCGGGGACGACTGGAAGGTGAGGTTACTAATATTCTTAAACGCTCAAGATCTGAGTTTGTAGGTGTGATCCACCTGAATAAAAATTTCGCTTTTGTGGTGTCAGACTCATCTAAAATGTATGTAGATGTGTTTGTTCCGAAGAATAAAACAAAAAAAGCTGAAGACGGCGATAAAGTAGTTGTAAAGATTGAAGAATGGCCTGAAAAAGCCGATTCTCCTATTGGTAAGGTTATAGAAGTTCTCGGAAAACCAGGAGAACATAATACAGAAATGCATGCTATTCTTGCTGATTACGGACTCCCGCATGAATTCCCGAAGGAGGTTGAGAATTATGCCAATAAACTGGATACTTCAATCACCCAGGATGAAATTAAAAAAAGAAGGGACTTTAGAGATGTCCTTACTTTCACAATAGATCCTAAGGATGCAAAGGATTTTGATGATGCATTGTCCTTTCAAGTTCTTGATAATGGAAATTATGAGATCGGTATTCATATTGCTGATGTCACGCATTATTTACAGGAAGGTACTATTCTTGACGATGAGGCTTTTGAACGCGGAACGTCGGTATACCTTGTTGATCGGGTTGTTCCCATGCTTCCCGAGATCCTTTCAAACCAAGCCTGTTCTTTACGGCCTAATGAAGAGAAGTATACCTTCTCCGCTGTATTTGAAATGAATAATAAAGCTGAGGTTAAATCGCAGTGGTTTGGTAGAACGGTAATTTACAGCGATGCGAGATTTGCTTACGAGGAAGCCCAGGATATAATTGAATCGAAATCAAGCACTATTACCGAAAAAAACTCGCTTACAGGAAAGACCTATAAAACAACTCAGGAATTAACTGATGCAATTCTTAAGTTTGATGACCTGGCGAAAATTATGCGTAAAAAACGCATGCAGGCCGGCGCTATTTCATTCGATAAAGCGGAAGTTAAATTTCATCTGGATGAACATAACGAGCCAACCGGAGTATATTTTAAAATAACCAGCGATGCTAATCATTTAATAGAAGAGTTTATGCTGCTGGCAAATAAAAAGGTAGCTGAATTTGTCGGTAAAAAACAACCATCCAGAACCTTCGTTTATCGAATTCACGATGAACCGGATGATCAGAAACTTGCTGATCTGCAGAATTTAGTATCTCGATTCGGATATAAGGTTAATTTTCAAAGCCATCAGAGTATAACAAAATCTTTGAATAAATTACTTAAGGATGTTGTGGGCAAAAAAGAGCAGCATCTGGTAGATACTTTAGCAATCAGAACCATGAGTAAGGCTGAATATTCCGTTCACAATATCGGTCATTACGGACTGGCATTTCCTTATTACAGCCATTTCACTTCTCCTATTCGTCGTTATCCCGATGTTATGGTGCACCGCCTGCTCCAACATTATCTGGATGGCGGTAAATCATTAAACGAAGAGTTGTTTGAAGAGCGTTGTAACCATTCTTCAAAGATGGAATACCTGGCAACCAAAGCCGAACGGGATTCTATTAAATATATGCAGGTTAAATTCATGCAGGACCATAAAGACCAGGAGTTCAAGGGTGTAATTTCAGGGGTTACAGACTGGGGAATCTACGTAGAAATTATTTCTAATGGTTGTGAAGGCATGGTTAGAATCAGGGATATAAAAGACGATTACTATACCTTCGATCAACAGCATTATGCATTGGTTGGAGAGAATTCTAAAAACATGTATCAGCTTGGTGAGGAGGTAATTGTTAAGGTTAAGAAAGCCGACCTGGTTCAAAAGCATCTTGATTTTTTACTTTTAGGAAAATCAAATGATTCATAAAAGTAAAAACTGTGTAACACAACTCATCTTATCATATCTTTAAACTGTAAAAGTTTATGGCTAAGATTAGACGATACGACATTGACTGGATCAGGGTTTTGGTATTCGACATCCTGATCATTTATCATGTAGGGATGTTCTTTGTGCCCTGGGGCTGGCATATCAAGAATGATGTAATCGTAGACTGGTTTCAGTTACCCATGGCCTTTGTCAACCAATGGCGATTACCAATTCTTTTTGTGGTATCCGGAATGGGAACCAGATATGCCATGTCTTTTCGATCGGGAAAGGTTTATTTGAAAGAGCGATTGTGGAGGCTGGGGATACCACTTATAGCCGGAATATTACTTATTATACCACCACAGGTCTATCTGGAACGAATAGTGAACGAGGATTTTACCGGTAATTATTTTCAATTCTATCCACATTTTTTTGAAGGCATTTATCCCTCTGGAAACTTTAGCTGGCACCACCTCTGGTTTTTGCCATATTTATTGCTGATGTCTTTATTAGCAACACCTCTATTTCTGAAATGGCGCCGTCCGAAAAACAAGTTTATTCACTGGTTTAAAGAACGCCTTGAAAAATCACCATATTATCTGTATTTGTTTACTGTTCCATTGTTTTTTGTGGAAGCATTTATGGAACCGATTTTTCCGGTCACCCATGCATTAATAGGCGATTGGTACGCTTTGGTGTTATATAGCTTCCTGCTTCTCTACGGATTTATTTTAATCGGAACTGGAGATGTGTTCTGGAGTTCGGTTGTTAAACTAAAAAAGATTGCCGCTGTTATTGGTATCATTTGTTTTCCAATTCTCATTTGGTTCTGGTTAAATGTTGACAGCTCCTTTTTTATTCCGGTTCTGAAAATTCTAAACCTTTGGAGTTGGATCATTGTAATTTTCGGATTCAGTGCACGTTATCTGAACAAAGAAGGTAAAGTTGTAAAATACAGGAACAGGGCGGTTTATCCATTCTATATTTTACATCAGACCATAATTGTAATATTAGGATATTATTTAATGAATCTGCCAATACATTACGGCCTGAAATTTGTGATAATGCTTGTTGGAACATTTGGAATATCATGGATTTTATATGAATTTATAATACGCCGAACACCATTTTTACGACCCTTGTTCGGGATTAAATCGAAATAATTATCAAAAACCCTCAATACATAAACCGATGAAAAATTTGTTTGCACTACTATTCTTTCTTTTGAGCCTAAATGGCTTTTCACAGAACCCTATAACGAAAACAGTTGGTGAGTTTACTGAACTGAAAGCGTATGACCTTATCAATATTGAAATGATCCAGTCCGATGAAAACCGGCTTGAGATCAGCGGAAAGAACGCCAATGATGTTGTTGTAATCAACAAGAATGGCACCCTGAAAATCAGGATGAACATGGATGAGATCTTCGATGGCGACGACACTTTTATTAAACTTTATTATACCAGTGTAGATGTTATTGACACCAATGAAGGAGCTTATGTTTATTCCGATGACACCATAGAACAATATGAAATTGAATTGAAATGCCAGGAAGGCGGGAAAATCAAAATACCAATTGAGGTCAAGCAAGCTGAATTAAGAGCTGTAACCGGAGGTATTCTGGAATTAAAAGGAACAGTAAACAACCAGGATATTCGCGTAAACACCGGAGGGATATTCAATGGTGAAGAGCTTAAAGCGGTAACTGCAAGCGTAGCGGTTCGCGCCGGAGGAGAAGTAAGAGCTTATGCCTCTGAACTCATGGATATAAAAATAAGGGCCGGAGGAGATGTTTACGTCTATGGCAACCCAACCACGGTTAAGGAAAACACAGCTTTAGGCGGCCGAATTAAACGCATGGATTAGTAAGCTATAGCTTATCTTTTCCTAATTTTGTGGAAACCCAATCCACGAGATGATTGATGATGTTTTAGCAGCTATCCCCTTTGGCTTAATCCTGGCTTTTACCATTGGCCCTGTGTTTTTTGTGCTTTTGGAAACCAGTGCAACCAAGGGTTTTAAAAGTGCGCTGATCTTTGACCTGGGTGTTATTTTTGCCGACATCATTTTTATAGCGGTTGCTTTTTTTAGTACCAGCCGGTTGTTGGAAAAAGTAAAGGAAGACCCCAATTTTCTCATCTTCGGAGGCATTCTTCTCGTAGCTTATGGGATCATTGCCTTTATAAAGACTTCTCGCTCATTCAGGGCAATAGTCAGGGAGTATCATCGCGTCGAGATAAAAAAGAATTTCGGCAAACTGTTTATAAAAGGCTTCCTGCTGAATTTCATCAACATTGGAGTGCTGTTGGGGTGGTTGGGCTTCATTGTTATTGGTACCTCACTAACTTCTTCTGAAAAAGGACTACTGGTGTTTATCACCACCATGCTGGTTACATATTTTTTGATTGACCTTCTGAAGATTGCAGCAGCCAAACGCCTGAAAAACCGCCTTACACCAAGGCTGATCTTTAAGACCAAACGAATAATAGCGCTTGTTATACTAGGCTTCGGAGTATTGTTGTTGGTACAGGGGTTTTTCCCAGAGGAAAAGGAATTGATAAAGGACAGGATTGAGAAGATAAACCCAATCAAGGATAAACGAGGCACAAAAAAAGACACCCTGAATTAAAATCCGGGCGCCTTTGTCTGTTGAGGCGTCTAGCGGATTCGAACCGCTGTAAAAGGTTTTGCAGACCTCTGCCTAGCCACTCGGCCAAGACGCCAATCAAGGACAGCAAATGTAAAAAATTTATAAGTGAATACCCATTTAGGCTTTGTTTTTTCGTTTTTCGGTCATTTTTATAGTTACTTTCTCAACATCACCTCCAATAGGCGGATTTAACTTACTCACCCAAACCGTTGCTTTATCTACTTTTGGCTCCTCATCAAGAATACGAGTCAAAATTCTTTTTGCCACGGTTTCAAGCAAATGAGCAGGCCTAAGCATCTCTTCTTTGGTTATCCGATTCAAAAGAACGTAGTCCACCGTGTCTCTCAAAAGATCAGATTTGGCTGATGGTTGAAGATTCGCCTTTACCTCCAGGTCTACACTATAATCACTGCCGATCTTCTTTTCCTCCTTCAGACAACCATGATAAGCAAAAACCCTTATGTTCTCAACTCTTACCGTTCCCATTAACTTGTCATTAAGTCAAAAATATTAGACAATGCGCTGGTTTTGGTTTTGTAGAATTCGGTATAGGTGCATCGCTCGCAGGTAACAGAAGTAAATTTCTGAGTTTGCACATCAAATATTTTAGACAATGTCCCGCCGGTGGCCCGCATTTGACCAACCTGGTAAGTCCGATTACCGCATTTCGGACATTTATAATTAGAGTGTTGCATGAATCTTTTTTTCAAAAATAATTATTCTGCTTCAAGTTTGTCGACAGAACAGCGGATAATTAATTAATTTTGCAGCTTAGTTCACTGAACAGAAAGATACTATGGCAGACGAGTATATACCACTTAATTTTTTAGAGCAAATTGTTGAAGAGGATCTTGCTAACGGCATGCCCCGCGAACAATTGCGATTCCGGTTTCCCCCCGAACCCAATGGTTATCTTCATATTGGTCACACAAAAGCTATTGGGATTAGTTTTGGCCTTGGCGAAAAATATAACGCACCGGTAAACCTTAGGTTCGACGATACCAACCCGATTAAAGAAGAGGCGGAATACGTAGAGGCTATAAAAAAAGACATTAAATGGCTTGGCTATGCCTGGGATAAGGAATTGTATGCCTCAGACTATTTTCAGCAGTTGTATGATTGGGCTATTCAGCTGATCAAAGATGGTTATGCTTATGTAGACAGTCAGTCTTCGGAACAGATTGCCGAACAAAAAGGAACACCTACTCAGGCGGGAACGAACAGCCCGTATCGGAACAGAAGTATTGAGGAAAACCTCGACCTGTTTACAAGAATGAAAAATGGTGAGTTTGAAGCCGGAGCGCATGTCCTGAGGGCCAAGATAGATATGGCCGACCCCAACATGCTAATGAGAGACCCTATCATGTACAGGGTTTTATACGCACACCATCACCGAACCGGTGACGACTGGTGTATTTACCCCATGTACGACTGGACTCATGGCGAAAGCGACTATATCGAGCAAATTTCTCACTCATTGTGCTCCCTGGAATTTAAACCACA
>JABDIV010000036.1 GCA_013003555.1 Flavobacteriaceae bacterium | reverse complement strand
GGTAATATCCCTATCTCCAGAATCAATATCATGTGAAATAACAGCGATATTCCAATCGATGGCTGTTCCATCAACACCGTTACTGTTTGGTGGATCCCATACATCGAAATACGTCCAGGTGTTGTCTGTACCCCATAACTGTCCATCTACTCTTGAGGTATATGGAATCGGAGCTGTTTGTGGCATGGAAGAATTGATGTTTCTCAATCGTCCATTTACACCTTTATAAGCTGCGAAATAACCGCAATTTTCGTTCATTCTGTAATAGCCATCAAGATTAGCCCAGGTTATTCCAGGAATGTCTAACGGAACAATCACACCTCTTACGGCACCACCATTATTATCTATTTCCTGGTTCATCATATGCCTGATCTGATCTGCTGTCAATGCTGTATCCCATATGCTGAGTTCATCCATCCAGCCGTAATAATGATTTTCAGCATTGTTGCTAAATCCTGCTGCTCCGTCTCTTGCACCGACGATGCATTCAACATTTGCTGGTGAAGCTTCGGGAGCATTTATAGTACCTGATGATGCTCCTGTAACATCGATACCATCGATATACATGGTATAGGCTGCTCCATCAAAGGTTACAGATAAGTGGAACCAACGCGATGTATTGATATTATTACTTGTGCTTATTGAACCATTACCTGAAGATGAATACCAGTTAAAGGTTGGTGTTCCATTCTGAAGAACGAATTCATATCCTGTATTCGAACCGGCAAGCCGCTTCGAAAGCATAGTTCTGGTTCCATTTGTAGCGTTTGGTTTTACCCAAAGGTTTACTGTAAAGGCTGCATCTAACGGATAATTATTTTTAAAGGTGACATAATCGTCCACACCATCAAAATCGATATCGACACAACTGTTTATGGTCAGACTCATTTCGTCGAAACAACCGTTATCCAGGGTCCACCTTAGCACATAGGTGCCGGGTTCGCCTGTAAAGGTAGCTCTCGGATTATCTGTACTTGAGAATGTTGCAGGAGCACCACATGTTCCAGCTGGTCCAGATATAATCGACCAGTTTCCGCCCACATTCGTTCCAGCAAAATTCATATCTCCGGCACCCAGGTCAGGAACAACATAATATCCTCTTTCGGTTGTATTGGGATTCCAGGCCCCATTATTGAAATTATCTACAGAGGTTAGCGTATTGTCGTAAGCATTAAGGTCGAAGGTCGCTTGACCACATTCTCCTGCGGCAGGTGTAATGTCCTGACCGGCATAAGCCAAACTTGTATTGATATTGATAAATTCTGTTCCGATATCGGTGTCGGCACGGCAACCATTTACCAAACCTGTTACGCCATATTCACGTACACCCGGAGTAATTGGAGTGACGACAACTGTTGATCCGGTTGCAACTACAACACCATTCTCATCGGTCCATTCTAATTCCTCCTCAACATAAGCAAACGGGAATCCTACATCATCGATAGCCCAGGTACTGTAAACATCAAACTGGTTCGGAATATTACTACATGTGTTTCCAGGATGTGGTGGAAATATTTCGTCCTCACATTCCCCATGTCCTAATCCGTCATAAGTAAAACGCACTCTTAAATTTGCCATATCTACCCAGGCGCCTAAATCTAGTTGTGCTAATTGAAGTGGATCTGATGTTGGTTTTTGGCCATTTGGTCCACCACCGCAATTAGTGCCATTTTTACCATTAACTTGAGTACCACTATCACTAGGTGACGTTAAGTTATCCCCTTGCATAGTATTTAATGTGATGTTATAAGTGTCTCCACCATCCAGTGAAAGTTCAATATATCCCTGAGCGCCATTACAAAAATAATAGCCATGATGGAATTCCAAAATAGCATCAGCGGGATCCATACCGACAGTATTAAAAATGGGAGTTTCTAAAGTAGTTGTGTATGGTCCCCAGGCAATTGCAAATTTTGTATTATCACTTGTGTCATAACGAATTCCTCCTGGATAAGTTGGGCCATTCGTTTCTTTCCATGTTGGTTCAGATTGATTATCACCACTGGCAGGGAAGAAGCCTTCCAAACCATCTACACGCCAGCCGTCAGGTTGAGCCTGGTTAAATAAACCACCATCACCCCATTGTCCGCCACCTGGGGTTTCAAAATAACTTTCAGCGACTACAGTAACCGTATCACCGAGGCATATATCAGTGGCGCTAATACTGACAATAGTTGGCGGAGCTTCCGGTGGTAAGAATCGTATTACGGCAAGAGGTGAATATTCAATACAATTACCGGCTTGGATTACCACGCGTACGAGAGTTGTCGTAATTAGATCCAGCAAAGTAACCTGCGTTTGTCCTGCCGTACCCCCGACATTCGTCCAACTGGCTCCATTATCGGTAGAGGTTTGCCAGGTGCTGATATTAGCGGGAATAATTGTACTGCTGGCATCAAGATTCAATGTAAGTTGAATATCCTTGGGTTCAGAAATACCACCCGGACATGCTGTGACTTCAATTAAATCATCTGGTGGCTGAGGATTTGCAGGTATTGGATCGATAACCTCACCCGTTAATGTACCACTGGTAATTGTAGGCGCATCAACGGTCACCGTAAACGTACATGTGCTTGAGTTTCCTTGGGCATCGGTTACGGTCAAGGTCTCGGTGTTGTCACCGATATCATCACATGTAAATATTGTTTGTGAAAGTGACAGCGTCACACTACTGCATGTATCTAAAGAGCCATTATCGGCATCTGCTGTTGTAATAGAGGCTTCACCGGTTATTGGATCAAGAGTGATAACAACAGGAGAGTTAACACAACTTGCCGCTGGAGGTGTAATATCTTCGACTGTAACAGTTGCAGTACATGAATCTGTGTTTCCTACCGCATCGGTCACAGTAAGCGTAACAGTTGGGAAGTTTCCAACATCAGCACAGGTAAACATATCTCTTGAGAGTGTATAGCTCACAATAGAACAATTATCACTTGAACCGTTATCAATTTGGGATGCGTTAATAGTAAATGTACCTCCCGGGTCTAATTGTATGGTTAAATCCTGACATGATGCCACGGGATTGGTATTATCTGCAGGAATAACATCAAATGTGCAACTCGAGGTGTTGCCGCATTCATCAGTGGCTGTTAATGTTATGGTTGTCGTTACATTGATTATTGTTCCCGGTGCTGGACTTTGGGTAACAGCAACATTTCCACAGGTATCACTTGTAGTTGCAAGTCCTGTGTAATTCGGTAATGTAAACGAACACATACCGTCAAAGTCTACATTTTGATCACCAGGGCAGCTTATAGACGGATCGGTGGTATCGACCACGGTAATGGTTTGTGTTCCGGAGGCGGTGTTACCACATTGATCGGTAACGGTCCATGTTCTTGTAATGGTTTCTGTGTTACCACAACCCGGTACAGATGTATCGCTTTGGGTAACGGTCACAGTGCCACAGCTATCCGAACCGGTGGCTACACCAGTGGCTGCAGAGGAGGTATCCCCTGTACATTCCACGGTGGCATCGGCCGGCAGGGTAATAGACGGATCGGTGGTATCGACCACGGTAATGGTTTGTACACAAGAAACTGAATTCCCACTAGGGTCGGTCGCTGTCCAGGTACGCGATATTATATTGGTATTTCCGCAGGTAGCCGTAAAACTATCCGATGAACTGATGGTTAAACTGCAATTGTCTGAGCCCGTTGCGCTGCCAGTACTTGTAGATGATGTATCATCGCCACATTCTACAGTCACATCACCGGGACATGTTATTGTTGGATTCTCATTATCTTCAACGGTAACCGTCGCATTACAAGTAGCTGAATTGCCACCCGTATCTGTAACGGTTAAGGTGACTGTATTTGCTCCAACATCTCCACAACCAAAACTGGTTTGGGAAGCCGATAATGACAAAATACCAATATCATCCGTACTGCCACCATCGATATCTGCTGCAACAATGGTTGCGTTTCCTGCAGCATCCAATTGAATGGTAATATCCTGGCAAACTGCTGTTGGTGGATCGTCGGCGTCTACTTCAAAAGTCCCGCGATAATTAAACCCTCCATTCGAGGCGTATAATATTCCTGCGGGTACACTACTTGTATCATAATCTGCAAGCGTAAATACTTCTAAATAATAATTTCCAGGAGAGAGTCCATTTAATACATCAATACCAGCTTGAGTTGTCTGCCAACGTTGACGTTGATCAGTTCCAGCACAACCAGCAGATCCAAGATCGGAATTATAAATTATGGATATTGGAACAAATCCTGGTTCTGAACCAGGAATGGTAGTAGTAGGATATATTCTGTATTGCAACTCACTGTCTGTAATCCAATCTGCATTACAACGTGTTGTATTTTGCTCAGCACCGTTTAAAATTAAGGTTGCTGTGGATTCAAATATCCCAAGATCATAGCCATTAATAAAATCATCATTAATAGTATTGGCCTGTAAATCATAATATTGATTTGTAGCAATGGTGCCATCACTGAAATTGAGAATTAAATAAGTGTCATTTATAGCCGTTTGGGCCTTGATATTTAAAATCAGGCCAAATAAGAACAGAATTGGTAATATGTAATTTTTCCTCATATCGACAAAATAGCAAAGCGGAGGCATAGTATAAAGTAGATCCAGGGGCAACTGGTACTTTGTTAATCTTGCTAATGATCAAATGAAGGGAGGATTAATTATATATGAAAATACGAAAATTAGCATTGCTGCAATTAAACATTCGTTAATCGGCATAAATACTCTTTAAACGAAGGCGAAAAACATATATATCGGAGGAAAATCTTATTTCCATTTTATATAAACCATATCCACCGGAAGTCATGCTCCAGACCTGATCAGTTTGCATGTCAAAGCCACGATCACATCAAAATAATCAATCATTTAGTATTACAAGATGCAAGGCATACGATCGAATAAATAAGAATTAGTGCCTTATTAAGAATTAGCCCCCTTTTTATTATAAAAATATGACAAAAAAAGGGTTTAAAAAAAGTTTATCTTTGCCGCGTTATTTTAAGCTAATGAGTCTACAGGATCACCTGAAGAATAGTGTTAAAAAGGCTGTCAAAGCCATATATGATGTTGAGCTCGAATCGGTGGAGTTTCAGGCAACCCGCCGCGAATTTGATGGCGATATAACGGTTATGGTTTTCCCGATGCTTAAACACATCAAAGGAAATCCTGCGCTTATCGGTGAGGCTATTGGGAAATTTGTTCTGGATAACGAGAATTCGGTTTCAGATTTTAATGTTATCAAAGGCTTTTTGAATTTGGTCATTTCTGACAGGGCTTATATCGATTTCTTTTATGAAATAAGAGATATCAAACAATTCGGGTTTTCAGAAACGCAAGGTCAAGACGCCATTATGGTTGAGTATTCCTCTCCGAATACCAATAAGCCTTTACATCTGGGGCATATACGTAACATTCTCCTTGGTTATAGTGTATCAGAAATCCTCAAGGTTTCGGGTAAGAGAGTTTATAAAACTCAGATCATCAACGATCGAGGCATACATATCTGTAAAAGCATGCTGGCCTGGCAACGTTTCGGAAATGGAGAGACTCCGGGTACTTCCGGACTTAAGGGTGACAAACTGGTTGGAAATTATTATATACAGTACGACAAGGTTTATAAGGCTCAGGTTGCCGAATTGATTCATTCGGGAACAGAGGAAGATGAGGCCAAAAAAAATGCGCCAATTCTACTTGAAGCCCAGAACATGCTTCGTAAATGGGAATCGGGTGATTCTGAAACCGTCAATCTTTGGAAAACCATGAATCAATGGGTTTATGATGGCTTTGAAAAGACCTATGAAAATCTGGGCGTTGATTTTGACGTGTATTACTATGAAAGTGACACCTATCTTTTAGGAAAAGAATTTGTAAAGGAGGGTCTCGAGAAAGGTGTTTTCTACCGCAAGGATGATGGTTCTGTATGGTGTGATCTTACCGATGATGGCCTGGATGAAAAAATCGTTTTAAGAGCCGATGGCACTGCCGTTTATATAACCCAGGATATTGGCACGGCCATTCAACGACTTAAGGATTACCCTGATGTTGAAGGCATGGTGTATACCGTTGGAAATGAGCAGGATTATCACTTTAAAGTTCTGTTTCTCATCTTAAAGAAACTGGGCTTTACCTGGGCTGAAAATCTACATCATTTGAGTTATGGAATGGTCGATTTACCAAGCGGAAAAATGAAGAGCCGTGAAGGTACGGTAGTCGATGCCGATGATTTAATTGTTGAAATGACCGATACAGCCAGGTCAATTTCCCATGAATTAGGAAAGCTAGAAGGATATTCCGAAGATGAAAAGGTAGAGATCTACAGAAAGATCGGACTCGGGGCATTGAAATACTTCATTCTTAAAGTCGATCCGAAAAAGAGAATTCTCTTTGATCCAAAGGAGTCGGTCGATTTTCAGGGAAATACAGGACCCTTTATTCAATATACCTACGCCCGTATACGCGCTATTTTACGGAAAGCTGGTTCCGGCTATTCTAAACGATCGGGTGTGACCATTCTTCATGATAAGGAAAAGGAACTGATCAAGCAATTAGAGCTTTTTCCGGAGGTCGTTACCAATGCTGCGTCGAATTATAGTCCGGCGCTTATTGCGAATTATACGTACGACCTTGTTAAGGCCTTTAATTCATTTTATCAAAATGTATCCATCCTGGGGGCCGAATCAGAAGATGAAAAGATTTTCCGCATTCAACTTTCTGAAATGGTTTCAAGAACACTTAACAGTGCTTGCGGATTGCTTGGGATTGAACTCCCCGAACGCATGTAAAACGGAATAAACGCTTTTACAAACTATTCTTATCTTATTAAATTACCTCTATAGATCGAATCGATAAACATAACCGAGGCTTAAGTCGGTGAAATCGGCCTGACCCAGGTTGGCATTAATATGCGCTCCGAGAAAGATGTTGTTTTTAGGGGCATGATTTGTGTTTATGAAGTAGTATTTGAGTCCGATCCTGCTTGAAACCGTTCGTTTGATTTCATAATACCAGTTCAATTCGCCAAGTACAACAACCATCTCATCACCGTTGCCGGTTGGATAGGAATAGCCTTCATTAAGCTTCCAGTCGATTTGATAAAAAGGTTTATGAATATTAAGTCCGAGTTCAAATTCAAACCCAACATGGCCGAGTAACAACTCTGCAGTCCCGTATAAGCCAAAATTACTGGCATAGCCGAATGGGTTTTCGAGAAACACGGGAAATTCTTCAGTTACTAGTTCCTCTTCGTTTTTAATATAATCGTAATAATGCTGATAAAACCGATAATAAAATCCTCCTCCAAATTTGAAGGTTTTGTTGATGATCTTTCCAATACTGAAAGCAAGCGTGTAAACCTCTTTTTTAGAATTGAATTCTTTTGATAACGTATTAATCCCAAATCCGAACCGCCCTGAAATATAGGTTTGGGATGTTTGATCAAACCGAGGCTTATCAATTGTCGCATGATCGAATTTGGTATTAATCTTAGCTGAAACACTGGCTAATATCGAATTTAATCCCTGGTTTGGCAGTCTGGTATGTCCGTTTGAATGATGGAAATACCCGACACCAAGGCGCCAATCCATTTTTTTTTGCTTGGATACCGAATAGTACAGAAAGGAGCGGAACGACCAGTTTAAATTTGTAGTTATAGCCTTATTAAAAGGATTCGACACCTCATCATAAAGCGTGTTCATATAAGAAACCCCCATTCCAACATTCAAATAAAATCTGGGAAGCCATTTAAATTCAGCAAAGGGAAGAACGGTAAAAGCCTGACCCACCTTTTCCGAGTTTCCAAAATCGATGAATGCAAGGGCCAAACCCGTTTTTGGAAAATTTAAACGAGATGCCCACTCATTTTTTGCCGAGGCATTATGCAGGCCAAGGCTTAATATTACCGCCGTTTGCAATTTTGTTTGTGGAAAACCGTCATTGGCGTCGATGGTTTTGCCAACATGAAATTCGGGTATAAGAAATAAGGAGGTGTTTTCCTGAATTTGATCATTCTGGGCCGAGCTATTAATTCCGAATAATAGAATTAATAGAAGTCCTTTAAATCGCATATACAAAAGATGGTTGGTTGATGTCTAATTTAGTTCAAATTAAGGGAAAATTAAAATTCTACTCTTAAACTAAAATTTGGAGTGATCCCGAGCGATTCATTGTCAACGCGTGATAGTGTCCCTTCATCAGAAATGAGGTAATAGGTGTTGATGGTATTTTTTTTATTCAATACATTCCACAACGACAGCCCACCGCTCGCTATTGTTTTATCGGTCAGCTGAAATTCATACTTGGCTGAAATATCGACTCGGAAATAATCGGATAAATTCTGAGCATTTGGTTCCTGGTAGTTAATAAATGAATTGGTTATGGGATTTTCCCGATCGGGCAAGGTAAATGGTTTACCACTTCGCCAATTCATCCCAAGGGCGATCTTTAACTTATCGATTGAATAAGTACCGGCGAATGTCATATTATGGCGGATGTCTGTATTGTTCGGAAATTCCTCACCGAAATTCAGATCTTCGAATGTATAGTCATTTTTGCTCAATGAATAGCTCAACCAGCTGCTGATGTCGGTCCATTGTTTGTTGATTAAAAAATCAAATCCTTTTACGCGGTACCCACCGATCGCATCAATAAATTGATATTGATTCTGGAAGCCCTGACTCCGTGTTGTGATCCCTTCTACTTGTTTTATAAATCCTTCTAAACTGATCAGTAAGCCTTTGTGATTGTAATGAATACCACTTGAGAATTGTTTGCTCTTGATAACGGGAATGTTGCTGTTGTTTGATAAAATCCAACGGCGTTTTTCTACACCGAGGAAATCATTTTGAAGGTCGATTATTTGAGAGGTCGATTGCGTTTTGATTTCCCCCAAAAGCTCGAGCCTGAAATGATCTAAAAACCGCTGATTGAAGCTCAATCGAGGTTCGACATAAAACTCGCTGAATTTCTCGATATAATTGGTGCGTAACCCAAGTCTTGCCGAGGTATTTCCCGAATTGGAAACGAATTTAACCTCATTGAACATGGCATGCGATCGAAGCACCTCTTTCACAAATCGCCTGAAAACAGGATTATTGACATCTTCCAGGTTGCTTATCCCAACTTCAGTGAATTGATAACCGCCAAAATATCGAAGGTTGTCCTCTAATTCATAGGTGGCATGCAGTTTAAGTCCGCCATCATAAACTTCATTTTCCTGAATCAGCCGTTGCTCATTAATCACATCAAAATTAGTGGCATCCAGGGTGTAATTCGATAAATACATAAGTGCAGTAGTATTTAATTTGTCATTCCATTGGCGTTCATACTCAATTCCTGCCGCCAGATTACGCTGGATGAGCTGACTGTTTAATGCCTCGCTAACGTCATTGATGGTCGACTGTTCATCATAATTAAGGTTATTATAAATGGCCAGGGCATTAACCCTTATTTTATCTTTTTTCGATAAATTATAGATAAAGCGGGCTGTAGCATCATAAAAGAAAAACCGTTCGTTTTGTTTAATTATGTTTCCGCCCTGGTTAGTGACATCAGTGTCCTGAAAAATTCGTTTAAAATAGTTATCATAGGTCGGTGTTGTAAGCAGATCGGTAATCGATCGACGAGCTGAAATTTGAAGTTCTGAATTCAAATTGACAGGAATTTTTGCATAAGCATCCCCACTTATCAAATTTACACCTGCCCCTCCCGTAAAAACACCTCCCGGTTCTTTTGAACTCTGCATATCGATAATGCTGGAAACACCGTCGCCATATACCGCACTAGTACCGTTTTTTGAAACGATCACGTTTTGGGTCAAATATGGATTAAAAGCTGATATCAAACCAAAAAAATGGCCAGACTGGTACATTTTAATGCCGTCCCATAAGAGAAGATTCTGGTCATTGGTGCCACCTCTTACATTGAGATTGGAAACGCGTTCATCAATACTGCTAACCCCCGGAAGGGCCTGAATGGTTTGCAAAACATCGGGTTCGATCAATCCGGGTAAGATGCCAAATTCCTGCGGTTCAATATTGGCGACACCGTCTTTTTTTAATGATATCCCTTTGGTGAGGTAATTAACAACCAATACCTCATCTAAAAATTGGGTAGCGGTCAGGTCTTCAGTGAGGTTAGCCCGGATAATGATGTTTGAATTGTTCAATAATTCGAAGATAAGCCCTGTTTGGTTTTCGAGTATCCGGAGCAAACGATTTAAGCTAATGCCCGGTTCTGGCGCATCGATTAATTTACCCTCAAGAGTGGCATCGGCATAGGTGAAATTGACATTAAAGTCTTGTTCGATTTGATTTAAAACTGATTTAAGCGGTAGTTTGCCCTGGGAACTGACTTGTGAAAAAGTCATGTTATTCCCAAAGAGTAAAAAGAAAAAGAAAATGGTTTTTAAAACCGTTTTACTCACGCGATAACATAATCGTACGGCCATCTGTTAGGCGATACTTTAGATTCAAAGGTAAAGTTATAGATTTAAGGGCAAGATCGATATTATTGTGTGTAAAACTTCCGGTAAAGCGCTGATCGGTGTCTACCGAATCGATATTGATCTCGACATCATATTGTCGTTCAAATTCGGTAACCACAAGGCCGTACGGCATGCTTTTAAAATAACTCTCATTATCGATCCATGAGGGTTTTTGTCTTTTGTCTTTTTCGGCAGCAATATATTTCCCATCTAATAAAAGGAATTGATCGCCGGGTTTTAGAACAACCTGGCGACTCGAACTCTTAACCTCTACGGAGCCTTCAAAGCAAACGACCTCAAAAATTCCTTCTCTATGCTTCACATTGAATTGGGTGCCCAGAACGGTTACGGTTCCTGCGCTTGTCATTACATTAAATGATTTTCCTTTGGCCACCTTAAAAAAGGCCTCGCCGTTCAGCTCAATGTCGCGGGATGATTTCCAGTCACGTTCATTAAACGACAATACGGATTGGGAATTGAGGACGACTTCCGAATCGTCTGGCAATGCAATGGTTGTTTTTTCGGCCATCAATGTCGACACATTTGTGTCTTGTGTTAATGTGAAAAAATAAGCACCAAAAGCAATGACCAAAACGGCAGCAATGCGTAATACATATTTTTGCCAGTTGACGCCTCGTTGTTTTTTAGCAGTTTGTATACGAGACATTAAGGCATTGTGTGATTGTTCTATATTAAACTCAGGCGCCTGAAAACCTTTGATACGCTTAGATAAGACGATAAGATCGTCATGATCCTCAAGCTGTTCGAAAGCCTTCTGTTCTTGGGCCGATAGTTCATTATCGAGCCATTTCCGTATGAGTTCTTCTCGTGTCATTTCATCTATTAAACAGTTGTGTTGCAAAAAGTCCTACCCCTGTTCCTATAATTCTTTAATGTCTTCTCTTAATTTATTTAAGGCGCTATAAATTCGTTTTTCAACTGCTTTGGTTGAAATACCTAACATATCGGCTATTTCTCTGTGTTTTTTACCTTCTATGCGATTTAATAAAAATGCGGTTCGCTGAGCTTCAGTCAGATTGGCGATCGCTGTTTGAAGTTTCTTCATATATTGATTTTCCTGCATTAAAAATTCAGGATCCTCATTTGTATGCGACTTCGGCTTAAGTTTCTGATATTTTAAAACCACCTTTTCATGCGCGACTGCATTAAGCATCAGGTTGTTCGCGACAGTAAACAGATAGGATTTGGCTTTAGACGGGCTCACCTTGCCACAATTCTCCCATAACTTGATAAAGGCTTCCTGAACTTTATCCTGAGGATTTAGCCGTTCTCCATATTTGTAATACAGAAAATCATGCAGGTCTTTGGCATATTTGGTAAACAAAGACGAAAACAAGGTTTCATCACAGATGTCTGACCTTATATCCTTATGGTTATCAGAGGCGTTCACAGGATAAATGTAAAAAAAGTATTTTGAAGGTAGGAGTTTTTGATCGGAATCTGTTTTATTAACAAAATTGCAGTTTAAATAAACCCAAAACTTATGAAACCTAATTTCAAACTTGTTTTAATCCTTTCCCTTTTTGCCCTGTTTACTTTTAATTCCTGTCAGAATGAGGTATTGGAAGAAACCCAGAACCAGGAAGATACCATAACTTCCGATTCGGCAGTTGCCCGCTTGATGCGTTCAACCGCTGCAAATAATGGTACTGTAGATAATGTTATGGATGGTACCGACTGCTTTTCTATTAATTTACCCGTAACAATTATTGCAAATGGAATTACGATAACAATCGATTCACTGGAAGATCTTGAGATCCTTGAAGAGATTTTTAGCGAGTTTGATTCCGATAATGACTTCCTGGAATTTTTATTCCCGATCACAATAATCTTAAATGATTATACCGAGATCACCATTGAAAACCAGGACCAACTGGAAGCCTTTATCGAAGAATGTACAGAAAATGAAGATGATGTAATCGAATGTGTTGATTTTGTATACCCAATCTCCTTCTCAATATATAATTCTGCTTTCCAGCTCATAGATACTGTGGTTATAGAAAGCGATGAAGCCCTCTACATTTTCCTTGAAGAACTTGAGGAAAACCCTGCTGGAGGTGCTATTCTGGCGAGTTTGAATTACCCCGTGACCTTAATTTATTCAGATGGGTCTACCATTGAAGTTAACAGCAATCAGGAGTTACAAGCAGCTATTAATGCAGCCGATGAGCTTTGTATCGACGATACTGATGATTGCGAAGCCGGCGATGTTGAAATGTATTTGCTTGAATGTTACTGGAATATCGTATCCTTCAATGGCGATGATAACTTCATTGATTATGATATCTATTTCAATGAAAATGGTACCCTTGAAATCTCACAAGGCAGCACAACAAGTGCTATAGGGGGTCACTGGGAAGTTTCTGAGACCGACGCCGGAGTTATCCTGTCCCTACTTGAGCTCACTGCTTTTGATCAAGACCTGGGAGGAGATTGGTTGATCATTGAATGTGATGATGACCGCTTTAAACTGGTACGAGAAAATGCGACTAACGTCGCTCAGTATGTCATTATCGAAAGAGAATGTGAAAACGATATCGATTGTTCGGCACAGGTGGTCAATAACAGCCTCATCGAATGTGTATGGTATTCAGGATCTAATGTCGCCAGTAATCAACTCAACGGTCCGTTTAATTTCGACGGAAGTGGTGTAGTAACCGTGGTTGTTCCGAATGGTGATGTCATCACAGGCCAGTGGAATATTTCACTTACCGATAGCGGAATCTATTTAGTCCTTGAATTGCCTGCGCCATATAATGAGCTATCGGGTGAATGGAGATTGTTTGAATGCGATGCCGATCGATTGAAATTCATAAATGGAGATCATTATATCGTCTTCGAACAAGATTGCACCAATGATACCTATTGTGAAGATCTTCAGGCCAATATTGGTGATGAATGTGAAACGCCCGATGGTGTGGTAGGTGTTATCAATGAGAATTGCGAATGCGAAACCGATGTCAATCAGTTCGATTGTCCCGACTACGAAGCCAATATTGGTGATGAATGTGAAACGCCCGATGGTGTGGTAGGTGTTATCAATGAGAATTGTGAATGCGAAACCGATGTCAATGAATTCGATTGTCCCGACTATGAAGCTAATATCGGTGATCCGTGTGAAAACCCAAACGGTGTAAGCGGTGTGCTGAATGAAAATTGCGATTGTATTACTGATACAACGTTCGATTGTGAGGAATTGCAGGCAAATGTGGGTGATGAGTGCGAAGACGCCAATGGTAATCTCGGTGTGTTGAATGAAAATTGTGAATGCGCTGTCGATACAAGTGCTTTTGAATGCTTCAGCAATGTAGAATTTGTTATCTGTGATGATAATACAACTGATGGTTTAACCGAATTCGATCTTAATCTCGCCTTCCCGAATTGTCCGCAAGATGACGTTGAAATTACATTTCACGCCTCCCTGTCCGACGCTGAAGCTGGAGTAGAAGCCTTGAATTCACCGTATGTTAATACATCTAACCCACAAACAATATATGCACGTGTAGTACTTGCCGGCACAACGATTTATGAGGTATTTGAAGTTCATCTCTATGTTGAAAACTGCAACCCCGATCCATGTACGGCCGATAATATCGCACTGTTCCTGTCGGAATGCCATTGGGTTCCTGTTTCAGTCGATGGAAGTGATGACTTTAGTACTGTAGATTTACTTTTCGGAACTGATGGTCAACTTATAGCTGAAGGTCTTGGAACCGCAGCTACCGGAAGCTGGTCGGTTACAGGTGATTCTGCCAACGGTGTCTACCTTCTTATAGGCTCCTTTAATAACGTATTCCAGGTATTAACCGGCGAATGGTTGGTTGCACAGTGCAGCGAAACTGAAATGGTGTTGATAAACAATGCCAATAACAATCAAATTCTTTTACAAAGAGAATGTAATTAATTGATCCCACTACTTAATCTTTATGTTGTTTTTAGTAAGTTGATTAGTTAGTAGAGCCACCCGGCCCAGGGTGGCTTTTTTTTGTTAATGTAACTTCGTAAATCGTGACCAAATCATTAAATTTGCGACTCTTAAGAAAGATTTGATCATGTTTAATAGTTTAAGTGATAAGCTCGATAAGGCCTTTCATGTCCTCAAAGGACATGGGAGCATATCCGAAATAAATGTAGCTGAGACCCTTAAAGAGGTTCGTCGTGCATTGTTAGATGCCGATGTTAACTACAAGATAGCCAAGGATTTTACTAACCGTGTAAAGGAAAAGGCATTAGGGCAAAATGTATTAACTACCCTTCAGCCCGGGCAGTTAATGGTGAAAATCGTCAAGGATGAGTTAACTCAATTGATGGGAGGTGATGCTGCCGGTATCAATCTTTCGGAATCGCCAAGCGTAATTCTGATGTCAGGTCTGCAAGGATCGGGTAAAACTACCTTTTCAGGCAAATTGGCAAATTTTCTTAAGAATAAAAAAACAAAGAAACCATTATTGGTTGCCTGTGATGTTTACCGTCCGGCGGCTATCGATCAATTGCATGTAGTTGGTGATCAAATCGGTGTTGAGGTATACAGCGACCGAGAGAACAGTGATCCGGTTTCTCTGGCCAAGGCCGGTATTGCACATGCCAAAGCTAACGGTTATAATGTTGTGATTATCGATACGGCAGGACGATTGGCTGTTGATGAGGCCATGATGAACGAGATATCGAATATTCATAAGGCCGTAAATCCGCAGGAAACTTTGTTCGTCGTTGATTCCATGACCGGTCAGGACGCTGTAAATACTGCCAAAGCCTTTAATGATATACTCAATTTCGATGGCGTTATCCTTACAAAACTCGATGGGGATACCCGGGGTGGAGCCGCTTTATCGATTAAGTCAGTGGTAAATAAACCCATCAAATTTATCGGTACGGGAGAAAAGATGGATGCCATCGATGTGTTCTATCCGGCGCGAATGGCCGACAGAATACTGGGCATGGGTGATGTTGTTTCGTTAGTTGAACGAGCCCAGGAACAATTTGATGAGCAGGAAGCCAGGAAATTGCAGAAGAAAATCGCAAAAAACCAATTCGGATTTGACGATTTCTTAAAGCAGATTCAGCAGGTGAAGAAAATGGGAAGTATGAAAGACCTGGTCGGGATGATTCCCGGGGCCGGTAAAATGGTAAAGGATATGGATATTGACGATGATGCTTTTAAACATATTGAAGCGATAATCCATTCTATGACTCCCGAAGAACGTTCTAAACCCGCTGTTATTAATGCATCGAGGAAAAAACGGATAGGAAAAGGATCAGGAACCTCGGTACAGGAGGTAAATCAACTACTGAAACAATTCAATCAAATGAGCAAGATGATGAAAATGATGCAAGGTGGAGGCGGCCGTAAAATGATGCAAATGATGAAAAATATGCCGCGCTAAACAGGCAAATAACGAAACAGAAATTGAAAATCACCCATTATGATATTACTTGACGGAAGAAAAACCAGCAACGATATTAAAGAAGAAATAGCCAAGGAGGTTCAGGAAATGAAAGAGAATGGCGAACGCGTACCCCACCTGGCTGCCGTTTTAGTTGGCAGTGACGGTGCGAGTTTAACCTATGTGGGAAGTAAGGTAAAGGCCTGTGAGCGTGTTGGTTTTGAATCAACCCTTATCCAATTGCCTCATACGGTGAGCGAGGTCGAATTATTAGAGACTATTCATGACTTGAACGACAATGATGAAATCGACGGATTTATAGTACAGTTGCCGCTTCCTAAACAAATCAATGCTCAGAAAGTTTTACTGGCTGTTGATCCTGAAAAGGATGTAGATGGATTTCATCCTACCAATTTCGGAAAAATGGCCCTCGATATGTCGACGTTCATTCCCGCAACACCCTTTGGCATCCTTACCCTTTTAGAACGTTTTAAGGTTGAAACCAAGGGAAAACATACGGTCGTTATAGGTAGGTCCCACATCGTGGGGCGGCCAATGAGTATTCTTATGGGAAGAAAAGGATTTCCAGGAAATTCAACGGTTACATTAACCCATAGTTATACAAAGGACATTAAGGCCATTACCCTTCAAGCCGATATTATCGTAACAGCTTTAGGCGTACCTGGATTTCTTACCGCCGATATGGTTAATGAAGATGTTGTTATTATCGATGTAGGGATAACCCGCGTTACCGATGAGACCAAAGCAAAAGGCTATTACATTACAGGTGATGTCGATTTTGAAAACGTTAGTAAAAAGGCCAGTTACATTACACCCGTCCCTGGAGGAGTAGGTCCGATGACCATTGCCATGTTGCTGAAAAATACCCTGATTGCCCGTGATCGGAGATCACAAAGTGGGAAATAAGGCCTTATATTTAGTTGGCAAATAATTGATCCATATTCTTAAAGGCTTTAAATTCGAGCGCATTTCCGGAGGGATCATTAAAAAACATGGTAGCCTGTTCGCCAACCTGTCCTTCAAAGCGAATATAGGGTTCAATAATAAAGGGGATTCCGGCATCCCGTATGCGATCGGCAAAAGGTTTAAATTCTTCCCAGGCCAAAACCACACCATAATGCGGTACGGGGACCGATTTTCCGTCAACAGGATTCGTATGTAAATCGGTTTCATCTTTAGGTTTGAAGTGAATTACCAGCTGATGCCCGAAGAAATCGAAATCGACCCAATGGTCACTGCTTCTGCCTTCTTTACATCCAATAATTTCTCTGTAAAATTCACGACAGTCCTTAAGATTATGTACGGGAATTGCTAAATGAAAGGGAGGGGTATTTTGCTTCATAGAATTTATTGGGTTTTACGTTTTTTGCATGCAATGGTCCAGGTGGGATAGATGATTGATTCATCCTTGTTCACCCATTCGCCTTTCCACTTAAAGGATTCCGGACGCATCTCATAAAAGGTTATTTTGTACATACCCTCCATGCCGTTGGGAGCTTTTTGATCACGATATAAAATCATTTTATCATCTTGACGATTGCCTTCCCAGGCGGGAAGTACAGCTGTTGGAATGGTGTTTGAATAATAGTGGACATACCAACGGCTGCTATCAGCGATATATTGTCGGATGCTACCCGCATGGGCGCCGTCGTCCTTTAGCGTCTGATCTTGTACTGCCATCCCGTTCATGATATATCTGAATTCCCAGGTCATGTCAATTTCCGGGTTCCAGCTGCCGTCAGGCTTTCGACTAACCGATTTGCAATCACTCAAACCGATGAGTGGTTCGTAATCTTTTAATTGTGCCGGTGCCTCGGGATTCGGACTCCCATAGGGATAATCTTCGTTAGGTTCAAATTCGTTTTGTCCGTTCAGGCAAAGAACCCCAAACAAACAAATAATTGATAATATAGACTTCATTTTTTTATTTAAATATAATCATGGGAATCCTTGAATGAATCCTACTTTGCAATAAATTAACAAAACGAAATCTTTGAGGGGTTAATTTTTTAATGAAGTTTTTCGCGAGGACCTCAACAATTGTTTTAACTCCGACAATTCATTTTTTGTTAATTCCCGGTACTTACCGGAAGGCAAATCCAATTTGATATGCATGATCCTCGTCCGCTTAAGCGATCGTACCTCATAGTTCAAATAGTCGCACATACGACGGATCTGACGGTTTAAACCCTGGGTAAGAACAATCTTAAAAGTGGTATTGTCAATCTTTTCAACTTTACATTTCCGGGTGATCGTTCCAAGAATCGGGATACCGCCGGCCATTCGTTTAATGAACGTTTGTGAAATGGGTTTATCGACCGTAACAATGTATTCTTTCTCGTGCCTGTTGCTTGCTCTGAGGATTTTATTCACAATATCGCCGTCATCGGTAAGTAATATCAAACCTTCACTCATTTTATCGAGTCTTCCGATTGGAAAAATGCGTTTGTGATAATTTATAAACTCGATAATATTGTTCTTTTCTACCCGGGTATCGGTTGTACACACAATTCCCACAGGCTTGTTCAGGGCGAGATAAACAAACTCCTCCTTTCTGGCCTCGACCGATTTATTATCGACCAGAATAAGATCATTTGGTGAAACCTTCATACCCATTTCGGCTGATTTCCCATTAACCATTACGCGCCCCTGCTCAATTAGTTTATCAGCTGCACGCCTGGAGCAATATCCTATTTCACTTAAATATTTATTGAGTCTGACCAATTGATCCTGCATGCGGTAAAGGTACGATAAAGTTTAGCTTAACATGAATTCAATGATGGATGCATGAACCGTTTTGTTATTCAGGCTGTGCCCCATATCCTCGGTTGAAATCAGTTTTGAATTTTTAAAGTTCGAACTATACAACAGGGCATCCGAATATGGAATGATAGCATCGTCTTTGTCGTGTATAATAAGTGTATTGCAATTCAAATCCTGTGCAAATTCGGCTGCTGAAAAGTATTCCGGGCCATGCCCATATTTTTTTTCTATTTCCGAAGCAATAGTCCTGTGAACGCGATTACTGTATCCCATTAAATCAACATAGCGTTCGAGGACGCCAACAAAATGAGCGGGTGATCCGAGCAGCACAAGTTTGTCAACCTTTAAATGATTATTTTCATGTAAACAGAATACGGCAGCCATTCCACCGACTGAGTGTCCGATAATAATTTTTGGCCGAAACGTCTCTGTTACGGTCTTTATAAAGTCGGCATAGAGCAAGGCATTAAATCGTTTGCCACTTGATTGCCCATGGGCCGGGCCGTCAATCGCGACAATATCGTAATCATGTGATCGCAGTAGTTTAATGAATAGTTTCCAACGGGCCGCATTGCTTTCCCAGCCATGTAATAAAAGAACAGTATCCTTACTTCCGGGCCAATGGTAGGTCATGGCAACAAGGTCATTTACTTTAAGGCTCTTTTGTTTGGCCGATGACATGAATTTATGCTGAGATTCACTTAGCCTGCCTTTTTGAGGTGTTGAAAATAATCGCAGAGCCAGATGGGCCGATTTCCTCGGGGCGATCAATCCTAGGATATTGATCGATTGCCCTAATAATTTCGTGATAATTTGAATCATTTAATCCTCTCGATTAACAGTGTTTGGTGAAAAGGCCGGTTTGCATATGGCCAGGTATTCGCAGGGTTCATCGAAAGGGTTAGCATATTGAATTCGGGTGTTTTTTGAGATCATTATTGATTCACCGGCATTCAGAACGATTGTTTCACCATTGATGCAGAATTGCTTCCGACCTTTTATGATAAAGGTGTATTCATCAAATTCAGGTGTTTGAAAGGGTTCACTCCAGCCAGGGGGAGCCACCATATGTGCGATACTGATATCGGACTGACCTGAACTTGCCAGGCCAAAATGCTCTTTTATGATTTTATCATCATCTGTCGGTATGACAATTGGGTTCCGTTGAATTCTAAAAGGTTTCATATCAATACCACTGAATGTAAAAGTCCTTTATTTTTGATTTATCGGGAATCTGGATGGGGTCGATTTTTAAATTTATATCATATCGCATATTCGGAGGTAATTCCGACTTATCAATCGTAAAATAGGCGTTGATGTCATCAACCGAAACAATTATATTACGCAATGAATTTTGAATTCCTGAGATTTTATAGTTCTTGCGTATCTCGCCAAAGGTACTTGTTGAAGATATTCCGTCAGGTGTTTTGAATCGGGAATCGATTACACGAATGGTTTTTATGGTGGATGTCGAATCCAGTGCTTCAAAGGGCGTAAGCACTAAAAGCTTTTTTCCACTGGTTTCATATATTTCGATGTCATTGATCTTACCTGTAAACTCATCGCCGCCAATAAAGGTAGAAACCGAATCATTTGGAAAAACTAAATCCAATTCCCCAACCTGGGTTGAATCGGTAAGCTGCCCGATCTGATTGCTTTGAATTAAAAAGGGATCGGTCCGTTCCTGTTTACACGATAAAACAATAGCCAGGATAAGGATAAGTTTAATTGCAAATTTCATTGGAAAGGATTAAATGACTTTCTTTAGAATTCCGAATACGGCCCGTATAAAGGTTGCACTGGTTAAGACCTTGACTACCGGATTTTGACGGGTAGAACGACTCGAACTTCGACGTCTGGTTTTCGTTGGTCGTTCTTTTTCTCTTTCTTTATCTCTTTCCAATTTGGCGTCTTCCTTTGCCTTCAGGTCTTCGGCTTTTTTGATTTTTTCGTTAAGCATTTCATAAGCACTGTTCCTGTCGATATCCTCATTATATTTCATAACGAGTTTCGAATCATTTAACAACTGGGAAAGCTCAGTAGAGGTGAGAATGTCCATTCGGCTCATGGGTGCCCGCATCATTGTAGCTGCCAAAGCCGAGGGCCGGCCTTTTTCATCTAAAGCAGAAACCAAAGCTTCTCCGATTCCAAGTGACGTCAGTGTTTCGGCTGTATCATAAAAATCGGTATCAGGATAATTCTGAGCCGTAAGTTTAATGGCCTTTCTATCCTTGGCAGTGAAGGCTCTTAAGGCATGCTGGACTTTTAGACCGAGTTGGCTGAGCACCGCTTCAGGTACATCGGTGGGATTTTGCGTGACAAAATACAATCCGATGCCTTTACTTCGAATAAGTTTTACAATGCTTTCGATTTGATTGAGCAGAGCCTTTGAAGCTTCGTTAAAAATGAGATGAGCCTCATCGATAAACATGATTAATTCTGGTCGGTCACTATCACCTTGTTCTGGGAAGGTTTCATAGATCTCGGCCAACAGGCTTAGCATAAAGGTTGAAAACAACTTAGGCCTGTCTTGAATATCCGTAAGTCTAATGATGTTTATATAGCCTTGTCCGTCGGCATTTGTTCGTACAAGATCCTTCACATCAAAGCTTTTCTCTCCAAAAAACAAATCACCACCCTGTTGCTCAAGCTCGACGAGGCGCCGAAGAATAGCTCCGGTAGAGGCCGTTGATATCCGACCATAGGCTTCTTCAAATTCCTTTTTGCCTTGGGATGTGGCATATTGCAGAATTTTTTTGAAATCTTTTAGATCCAGCAAGGGTAATTTATGATCATCGCAATATTTAAAAATTACGGCGATAATACCGGCCTGGGTTTCAGAGACATCTAAGATCCTCGAGATTAGAACGGGGCCAAACTCGCTAACGGTTGCGCGTAACCTTACACCATCCTGTTCCGATAAGGACATAATCTCAACCGGGAATGGCTTTGGTGTAAATGGCAAACCGATTTTTGCATGCCGCTCATCGATCTTTGGATGTCCGGGACTTGGCTGGGCAAGGCCACTAAGATCACCCTTGATATCCATTAGCAAAACCGGGACGCCTTTTTCACTCAGGTTTTCAGCAAGGACCTGCAGTGTTTTTGTTTTACCCGTTCCTGTGGCCCCGGCAATTAGTCCGTGTCGGTTCATTGTTTTCAACGGAACATTGACAAAAGCCTCCGTTATGGTTTCATTATCTAACATTCCCGCTCCAAGGGTTATATAATCACCTTTAAAGGTGTACCCTTTTTTAATGGTTTCAACAAACTGATCACGCTTACTCATATCGGTATATTTTTGATAAAAATAGTGTAATTTTAAACAACAATAAAACCGAATATCCATGAAATACATGCCGTATACTTTATCTGTCCTTATCATCGTTATTTTGAGTTCATGCGAATGGAATTCCGGTGAAATAAATTTTCATAATTCTCACGAACCCAAGCGTCAAAACACGCCGTTCAGTGATGCCGTTGAAACTGAAGATCTGTTCTTTCTTGCCGGCCAGATTGGTCGTGATCACAACAAAGGCTTTTTAGTTGAAGGTGGAATCAAGGCGGAGACCAAACAGACGATTGAAAATATCAAAGCGGTTCTTGAACATCATGACTTAGGTTTAGATCGTGTTGTCAAGTGCACCGTCATATTGAGCGATATCAGTGATTTTCAAGATTTTAATGAGGTGTATATGCAGTATTTTCCAAATAAACCTGCACGCACCACTTTTGCCGCATCCGGACTAGCAGCCTCTGCTAAAATCGAGATCGACGTAATAGCGGCTAAATAGTCCCGGAAGGATCAAACTTTCCTATCTTTGCAGCCTATGTTAAAACGTGAGCTACAAAAGCGGATCAACAAAGGAGAAGTGCTGCCATTGATGGAAGCCTTTTATACCATTCAGGGGGAGGGGTTTCATAAAGGTACCGCTGCCTATTTTGTCAGAATAGGTGGTTGCGATGTTGGCTGTCATTGGTGTGATGTAAAGGAGAGTTGGATCGCTGATTTGCATCCTCCTACCGAAACCGAAAAAATAATCGAAGAGGCTGTAAAATATAGCGATACGGTTGTTGTAACAGGAGGGGAGCCGCTTAGCTGGGATATGACCCTGTTAACGCGCGGACTCAAACAAAAAGGATTGAAAGTTCATATTGAAACCTCAGGCGCCTATCCTTTAACGGGTGAATGGGACTGGATCTGTCTCTCACCTAAGAAAATTAAAAAACCTGTTGGTGACATTTATAGTAAGGCTGATGAGTTGAAGGTCATCGTCTACAACAAAGATGATTTTAAATTTGCTGAAGAACAAGCATCAAAGGTTCGTAAAGACTGCGTGTTGTACCTTCAACCCGAATGGAGCAGACGAGATAAGGTCATGCCATTAATTGTTGAATATGTCATGCAAAACCCGAAATGGAAGGTGTCGTTGCAAACTCATAAATATCTCAATATTCCATAAAAAAAAGGCCTTGTAATAAGGCCTTTTTTTTTATATTTTAGGTGTTTAGCCTACTTCTTTTTGAAGGGAACCGATACGCGTACTTTATCCCAGGCCAGGTGTAAATCGACACCATTTTCGGCTTCTGTAAAAGCCATGGCAAATGCCTCGACCGATTCGTCACCCATTTTTACGGGTACACTAATTCGAGCCACATCATTGGCTTCATTATAAAAATAGGAACCCCATACGTTTAGATCGGTGCTCACAATGGCGGTCCATTCTTTTTCACCGGGGATTACGTAAAACGTATATGTGCCCGCTTTTATATCCTTTCCGCCAAGGGTCATGTCGGTATAAAGGGATAATTCAGCAGCTTCGTTAGCTCCGGTACGCCAAACTTCACCCTTGGGTGCGAGTTTATCAAGTGATCGACCTTTTAACTGCGGACGGCTGTAAACGATCTTAATAGCCTTATTTGATTCGCGATAGCTGCTCGGAAAAGATGCTGCATCCATCGGACTTTTATCAAGTCCGGGGAATTCTTGCGCCTGCACACCGAGTATCATGAGTAAAGAAAATAATAGGGCACTGAAAATAGATTTGTTTTGCATAGTAATGAATTAATTGTTTGTTAGTTTCGTAAAATTAGATATTCGTCTTCCTTAAAGTCGCAAAATCTTGTTAAAGTTTACATTCGAAATTTATAATTCAAATAATCACCATAGCAAATTCTAAATTTAACTATAATAATCATAAAAAGTAATAAATAGTAATTAAATCATAAAAAAAGGTTTATAATTAAAATCTTTATGTTCATTTTTGTATTCAATTTAATATAAAAATATTATGTGCGGAATTGTATGTGCTTTCGATATTAAGCAAAAGGCTGAAGAACTTCGGCCCCAAATTTTGGAAATGTCAAAAAAGGTCAGACATCGCGGCCCCGACTGGAGCGGGATTTTCCATAATGATAAAGCTATAGTGGCTCATGAGCGATTAGCCATTGTTGATCCCGCTTCGGGAAAGCAGCCCCTCTATAGCGAGGATAAAAAAATAATCCTTGCCGTTAATGGCGAAATTTATAATCATCGGGACATACGCCGGCATTTCGAGGGTTCTTATAATTTTCAAACACAAAGCGATTGTGAAGTTATTTTGGCATTATATCAGGAAAAAGGCATTGATTTTATAGATGACCTCAATGGTATATTCGGTTTTGCTTTATATGATTCCGAAAAAGACGAGTATTTTATCGCTCGTGATCACATGGGAATCATTCCCTTATACATGGGGTGGGATAAACATGGAACATTTTATGTGGCATCCGAGTTGAAAGCGCTGGAAGGGTATTGTACCAAGATTGAATTGTTTCCACCGGGGCATTATATGTCGAGTAAAGACGGAAAATGTGTTCAATGGTACCATCGCGACTGGACCGATTATGATGCTGTAAAAGATAATGAGACTGATATTGCTGAGCTTCGAAAAGCACTGGAAGATGCCGTTCACCGTCAATTGATGAGTGACGTGCCTTATGGTGTTTTGCTTTCCGGAGGGTTGGATTCGTCAGTGACCTCTGCAATCGCTAAAAAATATTGCCAGATGCGTGTAGAATCAGATGATAAGACAGAGGCATGGTGGCCGCAGTTGCACTCTTTTTCAGTCGGACTTGATGGTTCTCCCGACCTCGAAGCTGCACAGAAAGTAGCCGATCATATCGGAACAGTACACCACGAAATTAAATTTACGATACAAGAAGGCCTCGATGCGATTCGCGATGTGATCTATCAGTTAGAAACCTATGATATCACGACTATCAGGGCTTCAACTCCAATGTATTTGATGGCACGTGTTATTAAATCGATGGGTATTAAAATGGTGTTGTCTGGAGAAGGAGCCGATGAGTTATTCGGGGGTTATCTATATTTTCATAAAGCTCCGAATGCAAAAGAATTTCATGAAGAGACAGTCAGGAAACTGAATAAATTATACATGTATGATTGTTTACGAGCCAATAAAAGCCTCGCCGCATGGGGTATTGAAGGGCGTGTGCCATTCCTAGACAAAGAATTCATGGATGTTGCCATGCGCATCAATCCGAAAGATAAAATGATCACATCCGAACGAATGGAGAAATGGGTTGTGCGTAAAGCATTCGAAGATTACCTGCCACATAGCGTGGCCTGGCGCCAGAAGGAACAGTTCAGCGACGGCGTGGGTTACAGCTGGATTGATACCTTGAAGGAGATGGTCGATCAAAAGATCTCAGATGAACAAATGGAGAATGCGCATTTCCGTTTTCCGATTCAAACGCCACAAAACAAAGAAGAATATTATTACCGCTCCATTTTTGAAGAGCATTTCCCGAGCGATGCCGCCGCTTTAAGCGTACCCCAGGAGGCCTCGGTTGCCTGCAGCACAAAAATCGCACTCGAATGGGATGAAGCCTTTAAAAATATGAATGAACCGAGTGGCAGAGCCATATCTCAGGTTCATGAGGATGCATATTAATCCGAATAAAAAAGGCCGGTTAATCTTAACCGGCCTTCGTTTTTTTAGTTTTTAATTATCTTTTTGGTCAATACTTTATCCTCGGTTTGTACATGCATGATATAGGTTCCGTTGCTCAAAAACCTGACATCGACCTGTTGAATCGGACGCCTTTCAGGATTAAGCATTGTACTTATAACACGGCCGTGAATATCGTATAAAGTGATCTTCTCGATTTGTGTCACTTCTGAATCGATTGTGACATAATCGCTGGTGACAGTTGGATAAACCTTAATTTGAAGCAATAAAACATCGTCGGTTCCTAGCGCCTCTTCAACCAGGAATTCAAACACTTCATAAAGCGACCATACACCATTTTCATCTCGTGTTCTCAAATGCAGGTAATGAAGTCCTTCTGCTAACCCGCCTGTAGGAAGTTGTACTGTTTCATCGATATCGAATCCCGGTGTGATCGCAATGGGTGTTCCAAGGTTCGTACCCGGATCGGTATCAAAGAAATATTCAGCCTTGTTGATTTGAACAGATACTGGAGGGGTGAACGTGTGTACAAGAAAATTAAATTCATAGTACAAAGACCAGCGATCGTCAGAATCTTTGACCCTAACATGGAGTTTATGAATACCGTCGCTAATAGCGGCGGTCGAAATTGCCAGTGATTCTGTAACATCAAAGCCTGATGTTATCGGGAGGATATCTGTGCCACCGTCGGTTCCCGGATCGGCATCCACAAAATATTCTGCTGCCACTATTTCGGTTGCCGGTGTCGTATCTACAAAATCGTGTACGAGGAAGGTGTGTTTATAATATAATGACCACACACCATTAACATCACGTGTCCTTACAAATAACGTATGAATACCATTGCTCAAAGGGCCGGTATCTACCGTAAAGCTCTCATTAATATCGAGACCGGGGGTGTTAATCGTTATGGGGGTCCCCAAAGTTACACCGGGATCGGAATCGATAAAATATTCGGCCTGATCAATTTGAGCATAACCGATGCTCAAGATACACGCCATACATATGAAAATTAGTTGTTTCATCTTTTTTGATTTTAGGATTAAACAAACTAATTTTTCTTGGATGCGGTGAATTCAACATTGATATTCTGACCCATTGGAACAGATGAGTTGGTTATATTCAAAGAGGTCATATAAGGCCAAAGATCGGGTCGGCCATTGTTATCAAAGACGAAATTCGCACCAAACAACCCGATGTCGGTTCCATCGGTGCCATAATTTACACCTGGAGATCCGCCACCTAGACTATAATCGTTGTTGTAAAGGTCATCTATTGATGGAAATGGCGCGCTGACAAATTGCGGGTTGGTATTGTCCAGGTTATTATTTCCGGGAAGCGCACCAATAGAACCACCGTTGGGATTAAAGGTGAGGCAATTATTGAATGCAATCGTAGAACTTGTTAGTCCTACAGTTAACTCACCAGGATCTCTTAAAATGATGATATTGTTATTAACAACAGGATCGACACAGGTATTGGCAAAATTGATCGAGGTTAAAAGTACCAAGTTATTAAGGAAACTTGAGGTGTTATCAAAATTTGTCATGGCATATGTTGTATTATCGAATAGGTTGTTTTTTACAATCCATCCATCAGACCCACTGGGATTGACCCCCCCTGCATCAAAGTAATTCCCTTCAATAATCCAGTTATCAGCATTCCCGTTACTCGTTCCGGTTACGTTGCTGTTTATATAATTGTTAAGAATCTTAACGCCGCTTATATCGGTATTGGTGGATGCGCTTATGGCATTGATTCGCAGTCCGGTAATCACGGTATTAAAGGCGAAACTGCTTATGGTGATTCCAACAACATAGGCCCTAACATTATCAGCTGAGTTTGCCGGATTATGTCCCATCCCGACAAGAACAATTTGTTTGGTTATGGTTAAATTGCCATAATTAGTTGCTGAAGGATGAACCTGGATGGTGTCTCCGGCAATGGCATTGGTATGTGCATCAACAACACTGGTATAATCGGCTCCTGAATTCGCACGATTATCAACGGTTATTACATTTTGTGAAAGGCCCATTAGAGGAATAAGGGCGAAGCAAAAAATTAGGTACAGCTTTTTCATGATTAAATATTTTTATTGGTTAATACAAAATTTCATGTCATAACTTAAATAGTTAATGTTCAATTTAAGTCCATGAAGGAAGGAGCCCTAAGTTTGCTATTAATTCAGGAGATTTTAAAAATAACCATACCGGAAAGAGTCACGGTACTGGGAGTTATCCTTAAAGATACGAAAAAACCACCATATCTTTAGACCAATACATGACATTTGTTTCGAATTTTTTGATGTTCAATATCATTCCAGGAAATAATTTCTTAAGGATTGTAAAAGTGCTAAAATCAGGGGCAATGATTGCTTCTCAATCAATTATTTTCACACTGTTGTCTTATATTTGAAGTCATGCTTAAATTTAAAATTAAGGCCTTTTCCATGCCGCTGAAGCGACCGTTTAGGATTTCCCGCTATACCGTGGAAACACAGCAGACGGCGATTGTTTCTATTTCAGATGGTGACTGTACCGGTTATGGCGAAGCTACCGCAAATCCCTATTATTCAAGTTCAATTGAAAAGATTGAAGAGTCAGTCGTCTCTGTTCGTTCAATGGTCGAAAAGGTAAATGGTACACATCCGAATGATTTGTGGCATCAGATTGAACCCGGGCTCCGGACTGATTATTTTAGCTTGTCGGCCATTGATTGTGCCTACTGGGATTATTATGCCCGGGCGAATAATCGAACGCTTAGAAGTTACTGGAGCAATTCTGAAACCGATAGTATTTTAAGCAACTACACCATCGGTATTGATTCCATTGAAATAATGAAAGAGAAGATCCTTGAGAAACCCTGGCCCATTTATAAGATTAAATTAGGCACCCCTGATGATATAAGTATCATTCGGGAATTAAGAACAGTTACCGATGCCCTATTCAGGGTAGATGCCAATTGTGCTTGGACAGTCGATGAAACAATCAGGAATGCCAAAGAATTAAAGGCATTGTATGTCGAATTTATCGAACAGCCTTTGCCTGCGGATGACTGGGAAGGGATGCGGTATTTAAAATCCCGATCTGTCTTGCCAACCATAGCCGACGAAAGCTGTCAACGTTATGAGGATGTTAGGCGATGCGCCGAAGCCTTTCACGGAATCAATATCAAGCTAATGAAATGCGGCGGGATAACACCGGCATTACAAATGATTAAAACAGCCCGGGAACTCGGGTTAAAGGTAATGGCCGGATGTATGACCGAATCGACTGTCGGCATCTCAAATTTAACCCAATTAGCACCCTTGCTTGATTATATCGATGCCGATGGCCCCTTGCTTTTAAAAGAAGATATTGCAACAGGGGTCAGTTTTCAAAAAGGGCGTATTATTTATAGCTCAAATCCCGGTTCGGGAGCGGTTTTGAAATAGGGGCTTTTTTTCACAAAAATTGTTAATAACTTCTAGGGGTAAATCCTAGTAAAATTAGCTGGCCCACACCTATTTCGTTATCTTTGTTTGGCAACGAAAATGATGCTTTTTAGCGTCATTTTTTTTTGAGAATTTAAGATTTAAAAACAGCATTAATTATATATGAGCGAACAACCTAAAAAACAATATTCTGCCGATAGTATTCAGGCCCTTGAGGGCATGGAACATGTGCGCATGCGTCCGTCTATGTATATCGGTGATGTAAGTACCAGAGGATTGCATCATTTGGTCTATGAAGTGGTCGATAATAGTATTGATGAAGCTATGGCAGGCTACTGCGATACCATAAGTGTTACGATTAATGAAGATAACTCGGTCACCACTGAAGATAATGGTAGGGGAATTCCCGTTGATCTTCATAAGAAAGAAGGGGTGTCGGCATTGGAAGTCGTAATGACCAAGATTGGAGCAGGGGGTAAGTTTGATAAGGACTCCTATAAGGTTTCCGGCGGACTTCATGGCGTTGGCGTGAGTTGTGTAAACGCTTTGTCTGCACACTTAAAAGCTACGGTTCACCGTGACGGCAAAATGTGGGAGCAGGAATACGAAAAAGGAAATGCCCTTTATCCGGTTAAATCGGTGGGTACTTCCGATAAGAAAGGAACCGTTGTCACCTTCCGCCCCGATCCGACGATTTTTACCCAGGTTCTTGAATACAATTACGACACTTTAGCGAGTCGGTTACGAGAGTTGTCCTTTTTGAACAAAGGAATCACGATGAATCTGACCGACAGAAGGCATAAAGATGATAAAGGGGAGTTTGAAAGCGAAGTTTTTTATTCAGAAGAAGGGCTTACTGAATTTGTAAAATATCTCGATGGTAGCCGGGAGCCGTTGATGAAAGATGTTATTTCATTCGAAGGAGAGAAAAATGGTGTACCTGTTGAAGTGGCTATGGTATATAACACCTCCTTTGCTGAGAATCTGCATTCGTATGTCAATAATATCAATACCCATGAAGGTGGAACTCACCTGACTGGTTTCAGACGTGGTTTGACACATACCTTAAAGAAGTACTCTGATAATTCTGGGATGACCGATAAATTGAAATTCGATATTGCGGGTGATGATTTCAGAGAAGGACTTACAGCAATTATTTCGGTTAAGGTTGCCGAACCCCAATTTGAAGGTCAGACAAAGACCAAACTGGGTAACCGGGAGGTTTCAGCTTCGGTGAGTCAGGCGGTTTCAGAAATGCTAACCGATTATCTTGAAGAGCATCCCGAAGATGCTAAAATAATCGTTCAAAAGGTTATACTGGCTGCGCAGGCCCGTCATGCGGCACAGAAAGCAAGGGAGATGGTTCAGCGTAAAACCGTTATGAGCATCGGAGGTCTGCCCGGTAAGCTCAGTGATTGTTCTGAGCAGGATCCTGCCAAATGTGAGGTATTTTTAGTTGAGGGAGACTCGGCCGGCGGTACGGCCAAACAAGGGCGAGACCGAATGTTTCAGGCAATATTGCCGCTCAGGGGTAAGATCTTGAATGTGGAAAAAGCCATGCAGCATAAAGTTTTTGAGAATGAAGAAATAAAAAATATATTTACTGCACTTGGTGTTTCCATTGGGACTGAGGAAGACAGCAAGGCGCTCAATCTCTCAAAATTAAGATATCATAAGATCGTTATCATGTGTGATGCTGATATCGACGGTAGCCATATCGCGACGCTTATTCTTACCTTCTTCTTCAGATATATGAAAGAACTGATTGAAAATGGTCACGTATATATCGCGACGCCTCCTTTATATCTCGTTAGAAAAGGAAGTAAAAAGCAATATGCTTGGAGCGATAAAGAACGGGACGAAATCGTTAAAGAATTTGGTGATAATTCAAAAATCCAGCGTTATAAAGGTCTCGGAGAGATGAATGCCGAACAACTATGGGATACTACGATGAACCCGGAATTCAGAACCTTAAGGCAGGTCAATATCGATAATGGTACCGAAGCCGATCGAATTTTCTCGATGCTCATGGGTGATGAGGTTCCCCCACGACGTGAGTTTATCGAAAAGAATGCCATTTATGCAAATATAGATGCATAAATAATAAACATAATAACTTATTAAAAGCAATGACGTATTCTAACGTTGTTGCTTTTTTTGAGAGAAATTTATCACCTATTTTCACCACGCTTAAAAATTAAATAATTATGAAGTTAAAATTGTTATTTGCGATTCTTATTGCTGCAACGAGTATAATGAGTGCTCAAGACGATAATGTAGACATGTTAATGTTCGATCCTGTGTATAATAGCTATTCTCAAAAAGTCGTTTCTACGGTAATCCTTGAAGATGGAAAAGTTGTAAAAGGATTCAGAGATGACGTTGATAGAAAGAAAGGTCAGATTTATTATGTAAAACTTAAAGATAGTGTTACTGGTGAGAAAGTAGATTTCTATGCTGACGACATAAAGGAAATGTATTTGTATCCTGGTGGTATTGAAAAATTTGGTAAATCTTCACAACAAATGTTTGATATGCGTCGCTGGGGAAGTAGAGATTTACAATCAGATTTAATAGATCAAGGTTTTATATTCTTTAAAAAACAATTGGTATCTCTCAAAAACAAAAAAGATGAAAGAGAGTTACTTATGCAATTAATTAATCCAAGATTCAGCTCAGTTATTGAAGTTTATGGAGATCCATTTGCAAAAAAAACAACATCTTTAGGAATGGGTGGTTTTAATGTAGCAGGAGGATTAGCGAAATCGTACTACTTTAAAAAAGGAGATAAGATATTTTGGTTAGAAAAGAAAAATCTCGAAGATTATTATGAAATGCTTTTTGGAGACAATGCTGCTTTCATGTCGAAGTACCCAAAGAAGGAAACTAAATGGAAAATGTTAGGTGAATATGTATTCATGTATACTAAAATGAGTACTGAATAAGTATTCAAGTTCATTAATTGATAAAAGAGCTGCCAAAATTGGTGGCTTTTTTTTAGTTAGATATTTCCCATATCCTTCACTTTATAAAAAGGATATAAAATCAATTACTATTCACATATAATTATCCTTTAGCTTTTTTCATAAAGACTATTAAAATTTGTAATTTTGCAATCTCAAAAAAACTCTTAAAAACACTATATATGAAAGTTACAGTTGTTGGTGCTGGGGCCGTAGGGGCCAGTTGCGCTGAATATATCGCCATCAAAGATTTCGCTTCCGAAGTTGTTCTTCTTGATATTAAAGAAGGTTACGCAGAAGGAAAAGCCATGGACCTTATGCAAACTGCTTCGTTAAACGGTTTTGACACTAAGATTACAGGAACGACAAATGATTACTCAAAAACTGCAAATAGCGACATTTGTGTTATCACATCTGGTGTGCCGCGGAAGCCGGGAATGACTCGTGAAGAATTGATCGGGATCAACGCAGGTATCGTAAAAACGGTTTCTGCTAATTTGATCAAACACTCACCAGAGGCCGTATTTATTGTAGTTAGTAATCCTATGGATACCATGACGTACCTGGTTCATAAATCGACCAATCTTCCAAAACACAAAATCATCGGTATGGGTGGTGCCCTCGATTCAGCGCGTTTCAAATATCGCCTTGCTGAAGCATTAGATGCACCAATTAGCGATGTTGACGGTATGGTTATCGGCGGGCATAGCGATAAAGGTATGGTCCCGCTTACTGCACACGCCACTAGAAACAGTATAAAAGTCACAGAATTCCTTTCGGAAGAGCGCCTTGATCAGGTTAAAGAGGATACCAAGGTTGGGGGAGCCACCTTGACCAAATTGTTAGGGACATCGGCCTGGTACGCTCCAGGAGCGGCGGTTAGCGGATTGGTTCAAGCCATTGCATGCGATTTGAAAAAAATGTTCCCATGCTCAACTTATCTTGAAGGTGAATATGACTTAAATGATCTATGCATCGGTGTTCCCGTGATTCTCGGAAAAAACGGGATAGAGCGAATTGTGGAAATTGAATTAAGTGATGCAGAGAAGGCTCATATGAAAGAGAGCGCAGCCGGTGTGAAGAAAACAAATGGCTTGCTCGACGTGTAAAGAGTTTTATAACAACACTTTAGTTTACAAAAAACATCTATCAAAAAGAGCAATTTAATCGTTGCTCTTTTTTATTAAATCGACCAAATGTATTGGCTTTTGTCCTTGTAAGTCATATATTTGCTCGTTTTTAAAAATCAGAAAATTAAATCAATTTAGAATGCAAAATAAAGGATTAGTCAAGTTATTTGCGATCTTATTCGGATTAGTAAGTATATACCAGCTATCATTTACTTTTAAGGCGAATCAAATAGAAAGTGCGGCCAAGGAATTTGCCGTTCAAAAGATTTCAGCCGATCAGCCCGATTATGATGCTTTGCGAAGCATCGAAGTAACGCGCTATCTTGATTCCATTTCCGGACTTGATGAGGTATATAACCTCGGTATTGCCAAGTTCAAGTATAACGAGGTGAAAGATAAGGCCATGAATCTTGGCCTGGACCTTAAAGGAGGTATTAATGTTATTCTACAAATTTCTGTAAAGGATATCCTTATCGGCCTGTCAAATGACAGTAAAGATCCGGTTTTCAGAAAGGCTCTTGATGATGCCGAGGAAATTCAAAAGAACAGTCAAAATACCTATCTCGATGATTTCTTTGTCGCATTCGATGCCATTAAAGGTGATTCAAAACTAGCTTCTCCTGATATTTTTGCTAATCGCACACTTAGTGAGGAGATTACTTTTGATATGAGTGACGAAGCGGTTAAACCGATATTAAAACGTAAAATTGATGAGTCGATCGTATCCGCTTTTGAAGTTCTCAGAAAACGTATTGATAAATTCGGCGTAACACAACCTAACATCCAGCGACTGGGGACTTCCGGTCGAATACTGGTTGAATTACCGGGAGCTAAAGATGTAAACCGTGTTAAGAACCTGCTTCAAAGTACAGCTCAACTCGAGTTTTGGGATGTCGAAGATTCGCAAAATTTTGGAACCTTTCTGTCATCTTTAAATGACGCGTTAAAGGCGCAGGCAAGTCCGGAAGAAACACTGGAAGCGACCGATGAAGAAGGTATTGACGACGAAGATTCTCAAATTGATGAACTTTTGGGAGAGTCTGACATCGATACCACCGACGTTGCTCAGGACAGTGACCTAGTAAAGAATTTCTTCTATTCACCATCAGTGCCATCTGCACTGGTTTCTATTAATAAAGCTGACTTAACAACTATAAAGGATTTCCTCCAAACGGATGAGGCTAAAGCGTTTTTACCTGCCGACGCGAAATTCACCAAGTTCGCCTTCGGAATTGAAGATGAAAATGTTGAATTTGTCAATATGTATGCCCTTAAAGGCAACCGCGAGGATAAACCCGAACTGAGTGGTGCGGTAATTACCGATGCGCGTCAAATCTATGACGAGTTCAGTAAGCCGGCTGTATCGATGGATATGAATCTTAAAGGCGCCAAGATCTGGGAAGAAATGACTGGTCGCGCCTTTAATCAGCAATCTCAAATTGCAATCGTTCTCGATGACATTGTCTATTCGGCACCGGGTGTGACAACTGGCCCGATAAGTGGCGGAAGCTCACGAATTACAGGAGATTTTTCATTAACTGAAGCTCAGGATCTCGCCAACGTATTACGCGCTGGTAAACTTCCGGCTTCTGCTGATATTGTTCAGGCAGATGAAGTTGGTCCTTCCTTGGGTCAAGAAGCTATTGATACAGGTAAGAAGTCATTTATTATTGCATTGGTTCTTGTTTTGATCTGGATGCTGTTCTATTATGGTCGCGCCGGAATCTTTTCGGATGCAGCCTTGGTTTTGAACATCCTTTTGATTTTTGGAATTTTGTCCGGTCTTGGAGCCGTACTGACCCTTCCCGGTATTGCCGGTATTGTACTTACTGTCGGTATAGCCGTAGATGCCAACGTGCTTATTTATGAACGAATTCGTGAAGAACTAACTAAGGGAAAAGGGCAGAAAGAAGCCATTAAGGATGGTTTTGCGAATGCATTATCATCGATTCTTGATGCGAACATAACAACCGGTTTGACGGCTTTGATTTTATTTGTTTTTGGAACTGGCCCTATCAAAGGATTCGCGACTACATTACTAATAGGTATTTTAACATCGCTGTTCACGGCAATCTTTATAACAAGACTGCTAATCGACTGGTATGTTAACCGTGGCGGTAAACTTCAATTTTCAACACCAATTACCAAAGGATTATTCAGAAATATCAATATTAACTTTCTTAAAAAACGTCGATTGTCTTATATCGTTTCGGCTATTGTTATTGTTGGTGGTTTGTCGTCGTTGTTTACCACGGGATTAGACCAGGGTATTGATTTTGTTGGTGGACGAACCTATCAGGTGCGATTTGCCCAGGATGTCAATGCCGAAGAAGTTAAGTCGGCTGTCGATGGGGTTTTTGGAAGTTCTGAAGTAAAAACAATAGGTAATCCAAATCAATTAAAAATTTCGACCAAATATAAAATCGACGAGAATTCGGCTGAAGCCGATGAAGAGGTGCAACGTAATCTTTATGATGCCGTTCAGCCATTCTTGCCAGATGGTTTAACCTATGCGCAATTCGTTAACGGGGAGAACAACATCGGAAAAATGTACTCCGGAAAGGTAAGTCCGACCATTGCCGATGACATCAAACGCTCTTCGGTTTGGGCGATTTTAGGGTCCTTAATCGTGGTATTCCTTTATATCTTATTGCGATTTAAAAAGTGGCAATTTTCATTGGGGGCTGTTGCGGCAGTATTCCATGATGTTTTAATCGTACTTGGAATATTCTCCATAGCTTGGCGTTTTATGCCCTTCAGCATGGAGATCGATCAAGCCTTTATCGCGGCGATATTAACGGTGATTGGTTACTCATTGAACGATACGGTAGTCGTATTCGACCGTATTCGTGAGTTTCTGAATGAACATACGAGTTGGGAATTCGACCGTACGGTTAATTCGGCTTTGAACAGTACCTTGAGCCGTACCTTAAATACCTCTTTAACCACTTTAGTAGTGTTACTGGCCATGTTTATTTTCGGCGCTGATTCGCTCAGAGGGTTACTCTTCGCACTAATTGTCGGGGTGATTGTCGGTACCTATTCATCGGTATTTATCGCAACTCCGATCATGCACGATACCTTAAAGAAAATGAAAGAGAAAAACTGATCTAGATTTTAACAGCATTCTTAAAAACCTTTCCGAAACGGAAAGGTTTTTTTATTCGTTTATTTTGAACGCAATGCTATCACCGGTTTTCATTCCATATTGTTCTGCTAGACCTGCATTAACCTCCAGGACATACATGGCAGGTAGTCCGGATGGAATGGAAGTTTCATCCAGGGGCTTGTTATTAGGTCGTATACTAACAATTTTCCTGTCCTGTCCGATGTAGATAATATCAAGCGGAATATAGGTGCTTTTCATATAGAACGATCGAAGGTTGCTATCAGGAAAGATAAAAAGCATGGCCTGGTCATTTTCCATTGATTGTCGGTCCATTAAACCGCGTTGATGTTCATAGTCGTCGTCAGCCACTTCGATTTTAAATGAGGCACGTAAGGAGTCGGATGTTCCTGCCACCACACGAAGATCGCCTTCATTTTTGAATTCGATCTTGATGGGTTGTACGACCTTATTAGAGGTCTCTTTACAGGATGTCAGTATGATAATAAGCGCGAATAACAGGTACTGATTAAACAGTCGCATAATCAATTTCGTTTGGGTTTATATATAAACATAAAATATAATCCGAGTAAAATAAAAGGAATGCTCAATGCTTGCCCTGTGTTAAGTGAGAACAACCAATCTTCCCGACCCTCTACCTGTGGTATTTTGAAGCGTTCCACAAACAATCGAATTGAAAATAATAGAACAAGAAATGTTCCGAAGAGAAATCCTAGCTTATTTCCTTTATCTGTTTTCCAGTAAAAATAATAAAGGATAGCAAATACAAAAATATATCCGAAGGCTTCGTATAACTGCCCCGGATGCCTTACGAAATCATCATATTGCCTGAATATAATACCAAAACTGCCTTCCTCAACTTTTTTCCCAATCATTTCAGAATTGAAAAAATTGCCGATCCTTACAAAAATCGCACCGATGGCCACAGGAATAACAATACGATCGAGGATCCATAAAACCGATCGCTTCAATTTCTTTTTGTTATAGAGATACATCGAAATGATCATACCAACGGCTGCGCCATGGCTGGCAAGACCTCTGAAACCGTAAAACTTATAGCCCTTAATGCCAAGAATGCTTCCATTGGGGTCTTCCCGTATCGGTAATAATATTTCGACCAGATGATCTTTAAAATAATCCCAGCTATAAAAGAATACTTCACCCAAGCGGGCACCTAGCAGAAGGCCTAAAACTGAATAAATGAACAGGGAATCGAGATTATCTTGCGACTCCTTTTCATGTTTGAAGATGCGTTTCATCAAGGTATACCCGATTAGGAACGCCAGGATCCACATAAGGCTGTAATAATGAATGGTGAAACTATCGGTGATCTTAATGCCTTCTGAAGCAGGATCCCAAACTATTTGTAAGAAATGCATAAAGCCAGGAATTTGATTGTAAATATAGAGAATAGAAATGGATTAAAATGTGAAGATAAGTTAATTGGATCCATCGTTATTATCGAGTTTATCGGGTACAGGATCAAATCCCGAACCACCCCATGGATGACAGCTAAAAATACGCTTTAAGGCCAATTTACCGCCATGCCATAAACCATGCTTTTTTAGGGCATCAGCCGTATAATGTGAACAGGTTGGCTGGTATCTGCATGTTGATGGAAACAAGGGTGAAATAAGGGTTTGGTAAACCCGAACAAGAAAAATAAATGGCGCGATTAAAATCTTTTTGATCATCGATCAATTTGTCGAAAATGTGGTGCCGTCTTTTCCATCCTTAAGTTGGATTCCCACTGCAGCGAGCTCATCACGTATTTTATCTGAAAGTTCAAAATCTTTATTTGCTCTTGCATCAGCCCTGAGGTTAATCAGAATTTCAACAGCTTCAGATAATTTGTTCCCACTATCTTGTTTTACACCCTCGTTCTCCAATCCTAATACGTCAAAGGTGAACGCTCTCATGGTTTGTTTTAAGGTGTCTAGATCAGGTTTGGAAACACTAGCCTTATGATCCTTGAGCTGGTTTATAAACTTAACTGCTGCAAATAATTCGGCGATAAGGATTGGTGAATTGAAATCATCATTCATGGCATCGTAACAATTCAGTCGCCATGCAGCAACATCGAAGCCATCTGTTTTATCACTATGAGATAATTCATCCAAACTATTGATGGCCTCCATAAGTTTAAAATAGCCTTTTTCACTTGCCAACAATCCGGCATTTGTGAAATCAAGTATGCTTCTGTAATGGGCTTGAAGCATAAAGAAACGTGCTACACTTGCACTAAATGCTTTCGATATATGCGGATTATCTCCTGAAAAAATTTCATTCGGAAGAATGTAATTACCCGTTGACTTGGCCATCTTCTTACCGTTCATGATCAGCATGTTGGCGTGCATCCAGAAATTCACCGGACTTTTGTCGTTACAGGCTTCCGCCTGGGCAATCTCGCACTCGTGATGCGGAAATTTAAGATCCATACCACCGCCATGAATGTCGAATGTCTCTCCAAGGTATTTGGTGCTCATGGCCGTGCATTCCAAATGCCATCCGGGAAATCCATCGCTCCATGGGGAGGGCCATCTCATGATATGCTGAGGTTCAGCTTTCTTCCAAAGTGCGAAATCCTGAGGATTTTTTTTGTCGCTTTGACCATCCAGGGCCCTGGTATTATGAATGAGGTCTTCGATATTACGACCGCTCAATTTACCATAATGATATGACTCGTTGTATTTCAGAACATCGAAATACACCGATCCGTTCACTTCATAGGCCAATCCCTTATCTAAAATTTCTTTAATGATCTCGATCTGTTCAATGATATGTCCCGTTGCCGTTGGTTCAATGCTGGGTGCCAAAAAATTGAATGCACTTAAGATATTATGAAAATCTACCGTGTACATCTGTACCACTTCCATCGGTTCGATCTGTTCTAATCTCGCTTTTTTTGCAATTCGATCTTCGCCTTCATCGGCGTCGTTTTCTAGATGCCCGGCGTCTGTGATATTCCGCACAAAGCGAACTTTGAATCCGAGATGTTTGAAGTACCGGAAGATCATGTCGAATGACATGAAGGTCCTTACATTGCCTAAATGAACATTGCTGTAAACAGTAGGTCCGCATACGTACATGCCGATATGACCTTCATTGATCGGTTGAAAATGTTCCTTTTCACCTGAAATAGAATTGTAAATTTTAAGCTCCTGGTCTTTGTAAAGCATAATATAGATTCAAATACTATGGACTAAAATGTGGTGTCGAGTTTGATATAGTCGAGAAATTCACGTCTCACCGACTTATCCTTGAACTGTCCTCTGAACTCACTGGTTACCGTGCTGCTATCAACATCCTTAATACCGCGTGAATTTACACATAAATGCTTGGCATCGATGACACAGGCAACATCCTTGGTATTCAATATCTTCTGAAGTTCTTCAACTATTTGAATGGTCAATCGTTCCTGGACTTGTGGGCGTTTTGCAAAATAATCAACGATGCGGTTCATCTTCGATAATCCTACGACTTTTCCACTGGAGATATATGCCAAATGAGCTTTACCAACGATTGGTAAAAGATGATGTTCACAGGTTGAATAAACGGTGATATTTTTTTCAACCAGCATTTCACCGTATTTATATTTGTTTTCAAACGTTGAGGCATTCGGTTTTTTATCCGGATTAAGTCCGCCAAAAATTTCATTGACAAACATTTTTGCTACTCGATTCGGAGTGCCGTTCAAGCTGTCGTCAGAAAGATCAAGACCCAAGGTCTCAAGAATGTGTCGGATATCATCTTTAATGATATCGATTTTCTCAGCCTGATTGAGTTTGAAGGCATCTTTACGCAATGGTGTATCTGAAGATGTCCCAATGTGTTCATCTCCCATTGCGTCGTAATTATCTGAGGTATTTTCAAATTTCATAGGACAAATAATTGTTCTCAATAAACGAGGCACAAAGATAGGCAATAAAATAAATCTTTTTTAAAGTAGGACTTTAATAATTGGAGCTGTTATATTCATAGGTTGAGCTTTATTTTCCTTTTATCGATTAAATGGGTCGTATTATTAAAATTTTACTAAATTTCAAGTTCAAACAAAATCATTTGGGGTGCATGAACTGGAGTCATAAAATCTATATTTTTTCCATAATTAGTGTATTGAGCATTAGTGCAATGGCTCAAGATCATCTGGGCCAAAATAAAGCCATAGCTGTTCATTATAATGCCAATGTTGAGATGCCGCTCAATAAAATTGAATATGATCAGCTTGAAGCTGTTTATGGTGATCAACTCGATGCGCTTATTTTAAGTAAGCAGCAACGGCTAAAGGATGTAAAAAACATTCTTCGAAATCGGGTTGTGATCAAACAGATTACGAATCAAAGAGATCAAAAGCCTTGTCCGATGCTTTCAGAGGTTAAATTGTTCGATTATTACGTAGGTGGCTTAAAACGCGATATGGCATTTAACCCGCGATCATTCAACCCCTTGAAATACGATTTCAACTTTTATTCAAGGCAATCCTTTATGTACCGTGTTGATGGGACTGATTATTTCATTCTCATTAAATCTCAATTTGATAATTAGCATGAAACGACTGTTTTTTATACTATTCTCAGCTCTTTCCATCGGTGTATATGGCCAGCAATATACCATGCAAAATGGATCGGTGACCACATGTACAGGAACATTTCTTGATTCGGGTGGTAATGGGAATTATTCGAATAATGAAAATTTTACGTTTACGATATGTCCCGATAACCCGGGACAACAATTACAGCTGCAATTTACCCAGTGGGCTACCCAAAGTACAGATGTGATGACCATTTACAACGGCCCGGATACCAGCTATGATGTGATTGGAACGTTTTCTGGTGATGCTACAAATAACCCGGGTACCATTGTTGCTTCCCTTACTGAGATCAATCCTGGCGGACTGGCAAATCCGCAAGGTTGCCTGACCATAACTTTTATGAGTGATGCGACAGCCAATACCGTAGGGTGGTCTGCTAATATTTCCTGCTTTGAGCCGTGTCAGGATATTGAAGCAATAATAGATAGTACGGTTCCAGCCGTTAATGCCGATAATGTCATACGCATCTGCCAGGGGGATCCCATAACCTTTAATGGAGATGGTATTTTTTCAGTTGATGGAACCGGAGCAACCTACTCCTGGGATTTTGATAACGGTAATTCAAATACAGGCCAATCGGTGACAGAAACCTTTAACGATGAGGGAATTTACCTGGTTACCTTAGAAGTGAGTGATACCAATCCGCAAGGATGTACAAGCACGAATTTTGAATCTGTTTTTGTTCATGTTTCGACAAGACCTGACTTTTCAAGTGTAACGGCTACCGATCCGGCTATATGCTTCGGGGAATCAACAACAATTTCCGGCTCTGCACAGCCCGTTACATTTAATATCGACTGTGCCAATGGAGGGGAACAGGCTAATTTGGGGTCACAGGGTGGTTTAACCTATACGTCAACTCTTGAGCTTGATTGTTTTCAAGGTGTAACACTCACAGATGCTTCACAGTTGATAAGCATTTGCGTGATAATGGAACACACGTATATCGGTGACCTAGAAATTATAGTTATCAGTCCTTCGGGACAGCAAGTTACTTTACATAACCAGCAAGGAGCCGGGCTTTTCCTCGGGAACCCGATAATCAGTGACGGAACCGGGCCAGGTACAGGCTGGGAATACTGTTTCACGATGTCGGCTGCATCTTTGTTGTATCTCGGACCCACTGAGCCTTCGGGAACGCCAACACCGAGTGCCACTATTTCGGCCGGAGATTATCTCCCGATTGGTGATTTCAATTCCTTTGTTGGGAGTACCTTAAATGGGGAGTGGACGCTTTTTATTGAAGATCATTTGAACATTGACGACGGAACAATTTTTAGCTGGTCCTTGAATTTTGATACATCTCTTATTGAATCGGACTATACGTTTACTCCGGTTCTGACTTCGGAAAGTTGGGATCCGGATCCAACTATAACAAATACGGTAGGAAATACCATTACAGTTGAGCCAGTTACTGCCGGGACCCATTGTTATACGTATCGCGTGACAGATGATTTTGGCTGTGAATATACTGAGCAGGTTTGTGTAGAAATGTATCCGGAAGTCATTATTGACCCACCGAATAACCTTGTTATCTGTGACGGCGGACCACCGCCATACATTTTTGATTTGACTCAAAATGATCCGGTTATTCTGGCATCCAATCCTCAGCCTGCCGACTTTGTTGTAACCTATTATGAAACCCAGGCCGATGCAGATAGTGAAACGAATGAGGTATTTACTCCTGGCTCATATCCGGGTGCAGATGGACAGACGATTTATGCACGAATCGAATATTTATCCACCGATTGTTATGAAACGACATCTTTTACTTTGAATCTTTCAACCCTGCCGACCATTGATCCGGTAGCGGATTTAGAAACATGTGACGACTCGAGTAATGATGGTGTCGAACAATTTGATCTCACGGTTCAGGACCTAGGAATACTCGGTGCACAAGATCCGTCTATTTTTTCAGTCAGTTATTATGCAACGGCTGCCGATGCTTCTGCAGGAACAAATGCGTTGGTCAGTCCATATACGAATATTGCAAATCCTCAACCAATTTATGCAAGGGTGGAGGCATCGAGTGATACGAGTTGTTTTCTCGCTTCTGCTAACCCGGTTTTTAATTTGATCGTTAATTTACAGGGTGTTGCGAATACGCCTCCGGATTTAGAGATTTGCGATGATGCAAGTAATGATGGATTTGGAAATTTTGATTTGGAAAGTCAGACGGCAACCGTTCTCGGGGCACAAAACCCAGCCGATTTCACGGTAACTTATCATGAAACACAGGCCGACGCTGATGCCGATATTAACCCTTTGGTTAGTCCTTATACAAATACGAGTAATCCGCAAACCATTTATTTTCGGGTAGAAGAGAATGTAAATCCAAGCTGTTATGGGACTTCCTTTTTTCAATTGATTGTAAACCCACTTCCGGATGTAATAGTCATGACTCCATTAGAGGAATGTGATGATGATACCGACGGGTTTACACAATTCAATTTAAATGATAAAGATGCCGAGGCCATTAACGGACAAACCGCGATTACAGTTTCTTATTATGAATCTCAGGCTGATGCTGACGCCGCTGTGAATGCGCTGGTAAGTCCGTATACCAATTTATCAAATCCTCAAACCGTTTATATCCGACTTGAGGATAATGTTACGGGATGTTTTAATACAGTATCCCTGGATTTGATCGTAAATCCGATTCCAAATACAAATGTGCCAACACCCTTGGAAGTATGCGACAATGATGATGATGGATTTGCAGACTTTGATCTTGGGCTAAAAGACATGGAGATTACTGGCGGTACTCCTGGAATTTTTGTGAGCTGGCACGAAACATTTGCCGACGCTCAAAACAATAGTAATGCGTTGGTTATTCCTTATTCAAATACAGTTGCCAATACCCAGACTGTTTACGCTCGTGTCTTTAACGCGGCAACAGGATGCTTTGATGTTGTGGAATTAGTGTTAATAGTAAATCCTTTGCCGGATGTAATAACTATTTCACCTCTTGAATTATGTGATTATAACAATCCTGGCGATGAAATTGAATCATTTGATCTAGTAGCTAAGGACGCCGAGATTATCAATGGTCAGGCTTCAATGCAGGTATTATATTTTGAATCATTGGCTGATGCACAGGCTCAAATAAACGCTGTAGTCAGTCCTTATAACAATATTAGTAATCCTCAGAATGTTTGGTATTCGATAGAGAACCAGATTACAGGATGTATTACTTATGGTAACTTTGATCTTGTGGTCAATCCACTGCCTGTTTTAGTAGCCCCCAGCCCCTTAGTTGTTTGCGACGACAGTGTTGCTGATGGTTTCACGGCTATTGATTTGACCATAAAAAACGATGAGATTACGGGTAGCAATCCTGATTATGCCGTGACTTATTACGAGACACAGGCTGATGCCGATGCGGGGATCAATCAACTGGCTGTTCCCTATACCAATACAAGCAACCCCCAGACGATTTACGCCCGGGGCGAAGACATTAATACAGGTTGTTATTCGACCGTAGCCTTAGATCTGGAAGTAGAGCAGGCGC
>JABDIV010000001.1 GCA_013003555.1 Flavobacteriaceae bacterium | reverse complement strand
TTATTAGCGATTCGATTATAGATGAAATAACCTGCCCCGGAGACAATACTGATCTTGATAACTAATAAAAAGAATTGCTTTGTTTTATACGGAAGGGCACCAAACATTTTACTATCTTTCGATTGATCAGTGGCAAATTACTATTTAAACCGCAATGAACTTGAACAAAATTCAAATTAATAAACTATTAATTTTGGTTTTATTTGGCCTGACAAGCTTGGCCTGGTCACAGCCAGAAACGAATCAATGGAAATTTCAATTCGCACTTGGTGTAAATAGTCCGATTGACAACATGAAATCGGATGGATTTGAATTTAAATCCATCAATTTTCCAAGCATTAATTTAGGGTTACAACATATGCTTACCCCTGAATGGGGAGCAAAATTAGATTTCAGCTATAACAGGTCAGGACATGATGACAATTCTCCGGAGTTTAAGCTTAATTATACCAGGATCAATTTACAGGCGGTATATGATTTTAATGGTGCTATGAATTTTTTACCCAGGCGTATGACGATGGTGGCACATGCTGGACCGGGACTAAGTATTTCTAAACCACTGGGTTCATATTCAGAGAACAAATACAGCTATTTGAATGGGCTTGCGGGATTGGAATTTCATTTCGGAATTACTCAGACGGTTTCTATTTTTACCGACTTCTCCTATGCATTTAAACTCAGCGGGAAAGACAAATATGATCCGGCTGTAGATGGTTTCTCGTTTAATGGTGATGTTTTATTAATTTCGGTTGGAGTTTCGGTTTCTTTAAGCGGATGTTATTTTTGTGATTAATGGCTAATGAAAGGATAATTCTTGGAATAGACCCCGGAACTACCATAATGGGTTTCGGACTTATAAAGGTCAATGGAAAGTCAATGGAGTTCCTGCAGTTAAATGAACTTCACCTTCAAAAGTATGACGGGCACTACCTGAAACTGAAGCTGATTTTCGAACGCACTTTGCACCTTATCGATACCTATCATCCCGACGAAATAGCCATAGAGGCACCGTTTTTTGGAAAGAATGTCCAGAGTATGTTGAAGCTTGGGCGTGCACAGGGAGTGGCGATGGCCGCCGGACTTAGCCGGCAGATTCCAATTACCGAATATTCACCGAAGAAAATTAAAATGGCCATTACCGGAAGTGGCAACGCATCGAAGGAACAAGTAGCTAAAATGTTGCAGACTTTACTTGAACTTAAAGAATTACCTAAAAATCTGGATGCGACCGATGGACTGGCAGCAGCGGTCTGTCAT
>JABDIV010000112.1 GCA_013003555.1 Flavobacteriaceae bacterium | reverse complement strand
GTCACTGCGAGTAAATCAGTCTTCAGGATCAAGCGTGTAAGCAGTTTACCGATGAGATTATACGTCCGTTGAAGTATTTTATTTCCGGTAAAGCCGGCGCTTTCAAGATCAACTTCCTCGAGGATGTTGTGCAACAATACAACATTAGGAATCTTATGCAGCTTGCATACCAATGGCAAACACAGTCCGAGAGCGGCTGCTACTTTACGATCGCCAAATTTCATAAACTGTAAATTGAATAGCACGGCATCGGGACGAACTTCTCTCAACGCTTTCGTTACGCTAACAATATTAAAGTAGTTGTTAAATTCCCAACATTCCTTAACGGTCACTTTACAACCTTCCTGGTCAAAATTCAATATCTTTTCACCATCGGTTTTGTCGGTTAATAGAATGATTTCCGAAATTTCTTCCTTTTGACGAAAATTTCTTACCAGATGATAAGCATATTCATTTAAGGTTACCTTACTTGGTGGAAAAGATGTTACAATTGCTAATTTCATTTTATTAATTTTTTACAAAGATGTGATTCAAATAATTGATATGAGGTCGAATTACGCCAGATGACAATTTACTGTCGGTGAATGGCTTGTTGATTTGGATAATCAGATTTCCTACTTGTGTAATAATCCCAAATAAAGAACCCGAGCTGCGTAAACAGCAGCATGGCCATCGCCCAAATCTGCATTTGCACAATTTCGATGAGACTTGAATGCCAGATTACAACTAGAAGAACCTGAAGTATTCCAAAAACAGCGGATAGGACTACCGGAAAATATCTCTCCAGGGATAAATAATAGTACGCAAACAGGTTGGATAGGGCAAAAAGGGCGGTCGCCAGAGCATATTGCCAAAGCATATGAGACATGGATAAGTATTGTTCACCAAATAATAGATTGATAATTAAATTAGGAAACAAGAGGCATCCGATTACAGTTAATGCCGCTATCCCAAAGATATAAGAGGCATACTTCGTCAAGATCTCATGAGTGGGTTTCCCCTCCTTTTTTCGCTCAACCACTGTCGGTAAAAGCAACATAACGAACATCCAGGTTAAAAAATACAACACTCGACCTATCATGGCCAAAGATGCATATAGCCCCGCTTCATAAGAATCAAAATAATGTTTTACAAGTATGATGTCACTATTGTTGATAATGATCTGAGTCAATTCGTAAAAGGCTGTGATCATCACAAAACGACTGATTGATCGTTTTTGTCCCCTGGTTAGTTTAAAAACTATTCGCTTTTTAAAATCTTTATAATTAAATGGAAATAAGGCCACAATAAATGACACTGCTATCCCCAGTGATACCATATGAATACTATGAAAAGGAAATAAAAGGATAAGAGCTAAGGTTAAGAACAGTCGACTCAACATTTCGCCTTTATATGTCCATGACAATGCCTTTAATGCTTTCGAACCCTGGAAAAAACCCCGATTGACGCTCATTGCAAAATAGAATGGAATCGCACAGCCAAAAATCACAAACATCAGTTGGGATGAGGTATTGAGCAATTTTTGAAGTGATGATGAAAAAATGACCACCGTCAGTCCAATTACAAAACCCGTTAGTATTGCAAATTTCATCATGCGTTGTTTAAAGTATAAGAGCGATCTCCCCTCGAAAAGGACAGTATATTTTGCAACAGCAAGCTGAAAAGTCATCGCAACGAACGACAGAACCAATAAAAAGGTTATCAATATGGCTGCATCGGCAAATCTTTCTGGACCCAGCATTCTGCCGAGGATTAAATTGTATAGATAATTCCCGCCGTTGACCAGAATTACGCTTAACATAAAAATCTGTTCCTGCGTGAGCTTGAAATTAGCTCGGCCTTGTATACTGGCTATAATGTTTAATGCTTTATTCATTCTCCTTTTAATTCTTGATAAATGGATTTACACCCGGTTCCTGTTATAGAAACCTGATTTAATAGTTGTCCTGATTCATAAATATGCTTCAAAGCATTAAGGCCGGATACGTCAATTTCATCAACTCCTTCAATATCAATTGTAATCCGGCCCCTGCTCAGCCTCAATTCCTTAAAATAAGCGGTTAAGTCATCAGCGGTATTTGAGGTTATCTTTCCTTGGAGCAAAAAGATGTTATTTTGTTCGGTAATATGTAATGCCATTTGATTATTTATTGAAATCATCGAGGCAAAATTGCATCAAATGGGCACTAGATTCGAGTCAATTTCGACGAGCGACCCGTTGCTGTAGATGAATGAATGCATTCTTATACTTAACTTGCGAAACAAATCATTACAACAGAATTATGAAGCCTATTGCCCTTATTCTTACGATATTTTTTACCTTTTTGCTGAACGCCCAAAACATGCAGGAGGGATTCGAAATGCTTGAAACGGGCCATTTTGATAAAGCCGAGGTTTTTTTCAATGAAGTACTTAAAGATTATCCTGATAATAAAACTGCACAAATTTGTTTTGCTCGAGCCACTGGGCTCAATGGAAAACCGGAGAAGGCTCTTGACCTCTTTGAAAAATTGAGAGAGAATTTCCCCTCTGATTTTGAGATTCGATTGAATTATGCGGAAGCGTTACTTTGGAATAAATCCTTCGACAAAGCAAAACCGTATTATGAATCCCTGCTCGTTGAAAATCCAAACAGTTTTCCGGCAGCTCTGGGTTATGCAAATACATTATCGAATTTAAAATTATATGAAGAGGCCCTAAAAGCTGTTGATAATGCGCTTAAAATAAGCCCATTAAATCAAAATGCCCTGGTCTCGAAAAAATATATGCTGCTCGGTTATTCAAGTCAACTCCTATTAAATCAGGACTATTTGGAAGCAGAGAATGCAATAGATGAAATATTCAAATTCTTCCCCGACGACCTCGACGCTCGAATCGCTCTGGCTAATGTTTATATCAATTCTGAAGAATTTGTTAAGGCTAAAGCCTTATATCGATCGATGGAAGGAACGGAGGCTGAGCGCATTAAATCGTTGAATGGCCTTGCGTTAATTGCTCATTTGCAGAACAAGGACGGCGCAGCGCTTAAGACTACAAAACAATCGATGAGTCTGGCAAGAACAAGCAATGATTCAGTAGTTAAGTTACAAACTCTAGAACGTCATATCCAGGCGTTGATCTGGAACAAAAAATATAAGGGTGCACGACATTCAATTGATAGCTTGATAGTTATCAATCCGAAGGATCCCATGGCAATAGGATTAAATGCCATGTTGAATACCTACATGAGTGATTTCAAAAGTGGTTTAAAAAATTATGATGCCCTTCTGGAAATCGATAGCTCATCTTTCGACGGAAACCTTGGAAAAGCAAACATTGAAAAAGCCCGTGGACAAATTCCCAATGCGTTGGAAAGTGCAGACAGAACCTTGAGTTTCTATCCAAACCAAAAAGATGCAATCAAGTTTAAAGAAGACCTCTACAGGACATATACGCCACTCAGTAAATCAATGGCGACTTATAGTTTTGACAATGGCGATAACCAAGCCTATGCCATTAGGTCGGAGGTTAATTTACCGTTTAGCTATACGTTAAGTGGAGATGCATACTATGGTTATCGCTATACACAGAATACAAAATCAAATGAATCTGCGCATACTCACGCTGCAGGTTTGGGTGTGAAATATGAGTTTATTCCAAAGGTGAAATTCAATTTTAACGCAGGAATTTTTTCATCACAATCTTCAAGCGGTGGAAATACTCAATTTCAGACCAAGATCGGCCTTGTGATTGAAGCCATTAAATTGCAGTTTATCGATTTAGGTTATCAACGAGAAGTACAAAGCTTCAATGCCACACTTATCGACGAATCGATTATTCAGAATCACTTTTATATCAATTATAATATCAGTACGAACTTCAAATTGGGTTGGTTCAATCAATTTTATTATACCAGCCAGAACGACGGCAATTCAAGAAATTTGTTCTTTTCTTCGCTTTATTACACCTTCAAATCATTACCCATTATCAAAGCCGGGGTAAATTATCAAAATATAGGTTTTAAAGAAGATGCCAGCGCTCTTTATTTCAGTCCGAGTAGGTTTAACGCATTCGAGCTATTTTTCGATCTTCTTAAAGACAGCAACAGTGCTAAACCCAAATCATTGACCTATGCATTAACAGCCGCTGCAGGATTTCAATACATTGAAGAAAACGATAAGCAAAACACTTTTAGATTTAGAGGTGAACTGGGTTACAAATTCAGCAATCGAAGTTTACTTTCCTGTTATGGATCATACAGTGATATTGCGTCGGTTACAGCTAGTGGATTTGCCTTTACCGAAATAGGCGTTCGCTTTGAGTGGCGTATATCGGAAAACCCAATCTTTACAAAAATAAAAAGGTAAAGAAGTTCTTCCTTTACCTTTTGTCCCAGTATCTGATGAAAAAAATTTACTAGCTAGTAATGTAATTTCATAGGTCAAAGATTCAATTTTTTCGGACCCTCTCGCTGATATTTCGTTTGAAAGATATTTAACAACCACGAAGCATGTATTATATGTCGACGAATGGTTTTTTGACTAAGAATTAGAGCAAATTCAATCGCTTCATTAATTCAGGCCGATTAGAACGGCTAACCGGTATGACATCCTTTTTAATCAGGACACTATTGTCTTCGATATCGATGATCTTGGACACATTGATTATATAGGACCGGTGGACCTTTAAAAACAGGCTGGAAGGTAATTTATCGGCTATCTTCTTAAGAGTTGAATGAACCGTATAGTTTTTTGTCTCGGTTTTCACCTGGATATAATCTCCTTTGGCTTCAACCAAATAAATGCTGGGGATATCAATCTTGATTAAACGTCGGTCAATATTGACATATAATTCATTATCGGAAGAATCCAACCCAATCGCTTCGGTTGATGATGCAGAGTTGATTCTGCTTTGAGCTTTGGCAACCGCACGTTTAAATCGCGGCAGCTCAACAGGCTTTACCAAATAATCAGCAATACAATCATATTCAAATGCTTCTATCGCGAAATTACGATCGGACGTGGTTAATATAATTTGAGGTGGATTAGTCAGTGTTTGAATAAAATCAAATCCCGTGAAATCAGGCATATGAATATCAAGAAAGATAAGATCTACATCTTCATTTTGATTCATATATTTAATCGCCTGAATCGCGTTAGGGAATTCTTCTACGACTTGCAGGTCATCTAATTGCGCGCAAAGCTGCTGAATAATCATACGGGCCGCAGCCTCGTCATCGATAATGATACAATTCATCTTAAACTCTATATGGTTTTGAGATAGGCCGTGATCTGATCTAAAACACTCTTAAAGGCAGGCATTTTCTCAGGATTACCTTCTTTAAGATTGTTCTCGAAAACATCAGCTAGCTCGTAACCTTTTTCAAGTCCCAAAATACTAAATTTATGCTTAAGTTTATGCACATTTTCAGCAGCTTTGGGATAACGCTCTTGTGTCATATTGAGAAGAAACGTTTTCAGCTCTGATGGAAATTCTTTTTTGATTACCCCAATCAACTGATTTTCAAAAGTTATATCTCCGCCTGATAATTTCTTAATATAGTCCAAATTTGGCTTTTCCATTTATCATTTTTTTATGGTAAAATAAAACGTGGTACCTTTTCCTTTTTCCGATTTTAACCAGATATCACCCTGATACAAATCGATGATCTTCTTAACAATCGACAGACCAATACCGGTGGATTGTTTAGAAGACTTTAAAGCCTGGAACACCTCAAATATCTTATCATAATATTGCTTATCAATTCCTATTCCATTATCTGAAACGGAGAACAAATAATGCGTTTTTTTTGATTTTACGTCTATTTCAATCCGGCCGACTTCCTTATCGTTATACTTAACCGCATTGCTGATCAAATTCTGAAACAATTGACTAAATCGCGTACGATCACCCTTCAAAACCGGAAGTTTATTTTTTATTTTCAGATGAATATGATCCGGAACGTGCAAATTCGATTCAACCTCTTTAATGAGTTCATTTAAATCGACCTCGACCACTTCAGACGTACCGGTTGATATACTTGAATACTCTAATACGTCAGAAATTAACTGCTCCATATTTTGAAGAGTTGATTCTATCATGGCCATATTGTTCAAACTATTGCTATCAAGGACTTCCTGATTATCTTCTTTTAACCAATGGACAAGGGCATATAAACTACGAAGCGGTGATTTTAAATCATGAGATACGACATGAGCATATTCCTGTAATTCCACGTTGCTGCGTTCTAAAGCCTCAAGAAGCTGTATGTTCTTCTCCTCGGCCTTCTCCTTCAATGTAATATTGATCGCTTTATCGAGCTGCATAGATACGATGCGAGCAATATTAACCAGGGTTTCAAGATGATCTTCTGAATAAAATCCTTTTTCCTTATGCTCTGAATCAATGACACCAATGACTTTATCTTTTGAAATGATAGGAACGGATATCTCAGAGAATCGTTGAAGATCATCCCTGATGTATCTTGGATCTTTAGACGCGTCATAAACAATTTCAGGAACACCGGTCTTTGCCACTATTCCGACAATACCTTTCCCTAAAGGAATACTTATTTTATTAACGATCTCCTGATCTTTTACTTTTTGTCCATAAGCAGCAACTTGTTCAAGTTGATCACTGCCGGGCTCCAGTATATAAATCACGCAGTCGTCGGATCCTAAATAGTCGGCGATTTCATGAACGATCTCCCAGGCAATTTCATAATAATTAACTTTTCCCAGGATAGCCTTAGCCACATTATTAATGACATCAACCATCAACTGGCGCTCCCGATCCTTCGTGATATCCTCAATTATTGCTACCTGGTATTTTACGCCTCCTTCCTTACCTCGAACCGCGTTAACCGTAGTCTTCGCCCATAGAACCGAACCGTCTTTTCGCAAATATCTTTTATCAAGGGTAAAATGATCCAGTACTCCTGCGTCCATTTTTTCGACAAGCTCTCTTGACCTGAG
>JABDIV010000096.1 GCA_013003555.1 Flavobacteriaceae bacterium | reverse complement strand
CACGGCGGAGCTACAGCCGCCCTGGCTGAAAGCGTTGGAAGCTTTGCGGCCCATATGTTCGTCGATACCGATAATATTGTTGTCAGAGGAATTGAAATTACAGCCAATCATTTAAAAAGTGTGCGTTCAGGTTATGTCTACGCAAAGGCTACCTTCATTCATAAAGGAAGAACAACGCAGTTATTGGATATTCGGGTTACCGACGAAGAGAGCAAGCTGGTATCGGTTTGTCGACTTTCAACCATAGCCCTCCCCAGAAAAAAATAAAAGATGTTGACAACCAAGGCCTTACTGGATCAGCTTAAGCATCATAGCGATAAAGCCTTGCCTTACGTGGTCTATCGAAAGCCTGACGATAATCGGATATGTGCCCTGCTGCAACAAGACGATAACGCTTATCCGCTAAAGGACTATAAGTTGGGCGGATTTATTTTTGCGCCTTTTAAAAAAGCAGATCCCGGCTATGTGATACCATTTTCAAGATCGATACAACTTTATGGTGAATTAGATGCGATATCGGTTGTAATAAGTGACCTTTTAATTTCTCATTCAGAAAGTATTGAAGATGGAATGCCTGCTTACATAGAAAAAATTAATAAGGCGAAATCATATATAAAAAATGATGAGTTCGAGAAAGTTGTTTTATCTCGAAAAATCACAGTCCCATTAAAGAAATCGCCTATGGCGATGTTTCAGATTATGGCGGTGAAATATCCAACCGCTTTTGTTTACCTGTTTAGTCATCCTAAAATTGGGATTTGGATGGGCGCAACACCCGAACTCCTTCTTAATCTTAATAAAGATCACCTAACGACCATGTCGCTGGCCGGAACACAATCAGTTGCAACGGCCAATGAGGTGAATTGGACTTCAAAAGAGCGGGACGAGCAGCAAATTGTAACCGATTTTTTAGTCCAGGAATTAAAGCCTTTGACATCGGAAGTTAAGCTATCAGGTCCAAATACCGTTATGGCAGGAAATCTCGCCCATCTTGAAACCAAAATAGAGGCGCATTTACGGCCCCTAAAATATGATATAAATGATGTTTTTTCGGCGCTGCATCCCAGTCCGGCAATTTGTGGAATGCCCAGAGAAAAAGCTCTTGGTTTTATTTTGGATAATGAAGGTTATGAACGGTCATTTTATACCGGGTTTCTTGGCGAATGGAACATTGATAAAGGCAATTCCTCCCAAATATATGTCAACCTGCGCTGCATGCAAATATTCGGTAAATCGATTGAAATCTATGTGGGTGGTGGAATCACTCAAGACTCCGATCCCGAATCGGAATGGAATGAAACCGTTTCTAAATCAAAAACAATGCTTGGGGTGATTGGTTTTTCGCTTCAGGAATAATACCTTTGCAACGTTGATGACGCTTCCTAAAATTCCACTGGCACAGGCCATTATAAAACATGCTGAATTGCACGGCTTAAGGCATGTGGTTATCTCTCCCGGAAGTCGCAATGCCCCGTTAACAATTGGGTTTACCGGTCATGATTATTTTTCATGCTACAGCATCGTCGATGAACGCAGTGCTGCTTTTTTCGCTTTGGGCCTGGCACAACAAACACAAAACCCTGTTATTTTAGTCTGTACATCGGGAAGTGCTTTACTCAACTATTTCCCGGCAATCGCAGAAGCCTATTACAGTCATATTCCGTTGATCGTGCTGTCTGCCGACCGACCGAAACATCTGATCGGAATAGGGGACGGGCAAACCATCGATCAGAAGGGCGTGTTTGGTTCCCATGTATTGATGAGTACGAATTTAAAAGAAGACATCGACCCGGAGCAGGAGGAGAAAGATGATGATCCGATGATTCTGAAGGCGATCGAGAACCGTCTTGAACGATTTATCGGAATTCAAAAATCGATCCAAGAACAAAATAATGCTGCTATTCAGAAAACATTTCGGAAAGCCATTAATTATTCTGGCCCCGTGCATTTAAATGTACCCTTTGCCGAGCCACTATATGAAACTGTTGATTCGTTCAATGTTAAAATTGAATCGCCTCCAGTGGAGGAGGAGACCATCCTGATAAATGATGAATTAATCTTCAATTTGGCTGATGATTGGAATTCTTCCCAAAAGAAAATGGTTCTGATTGGGACTGCTAATCCGGGGTATATCGATCAAAAATGGTTGGATGAACTGGCAAATGACCAGAGCGTAATTGTTTTTACCGAAACGAATTCAAACGTAAATCAACCCGAATTTTTTCCGAGTATCGATAAGATCATTGCACCCCTTGATGATGAGGGATTTAAAGAATTACAGCCCGAGATATTAATCACGCTTGGTGGTATGATAGTTTCCAAAAAGATAAAGGCATTTTTAAGGGAATACCAACCCCGACAACACTGGCATGTAGGCGAGCATCCTGCCTTAGACACCTATTTCTGTTTAAATGCTCATGTAGATTCACATCCGAATGACTTTTTTGAGCGATTTCTGTCATATGTTAGGGTTAATAAAAGTTCCTACAAGCCTAAATGGAAGCTGATAAAGGCGCATCGCGCCCGAATGCATGAAAAATATATCTCAGGATTGGAATTTACCGATCTGAAGGTTTTTGATCACATCCTTCAACGGCTGCCCGAAAACATTGTTTTACAGGTCGGTAATAGTTCGGCTATTCGTTATACCCAGCTATTTAAGCTCAATGCATCATTTGAAGTGTATTGTAACCGGGGGACTTCCGGAATAGACGGATCGACATCAACAGCCATAGGGTTTGCTGCAGGAACGGAAAAACAGACGGTCTTCCTAACAGGAGATCTCAGTTTTTTCTACGATAGCAACGCCTTGTGGAATAGCTATATCCCGGCTTCATTTCGAATAATCTTAATCAATAATGAAGGCGGTGGGATTTTCAGGATACTTCCCGGACATAAGAATACCGGGAATTTTGATAAATACTTTGAAACAGTACATGATTTAAACGCTCAACCACTATGTTCGCTTTATGGATTTGATTATGCGAAGGCAACGGATTTGGAAGAATTAAAGGATACCTTTGATTCATTCTTTCAAGCAGGGGATAAGCCTAAGCTTCTTGAAATATTTACACCACGACTAAAGAATGATACCGCATTGTTGGAATACTTCGAAAACATAAAATAACCGATTATGAATCAACGTGATAAACTCATTTTGAAATATGCCGATGACCTCGCCAATAAATTCAATGTAGAGCCTGATCTTGAATTGCTAAAACGGGTAACCATCGCACTTGGCCCCTCAATATATAACAGGGATTCAGGTAATATTTCCAGTTCTGAGGAAAGCGAGCTTGAGCGGGTGAAACAAAAGTTTATGATCGAGAAACTGGGACTCGATCCTGACGAGGACCTGCATACGCCAATTGTATCTATTTTGGAAACTTACGGGCGTACCCATCGCACGAAATATCGGGCCGTGGTTTATTACCTTTTGGTAAAACAATTTGGCAAAGAACATGTTTATAGGTAAGCCAATACAGGCAACCATCAAGATTCTATGATAGAAATCGGTAAATACAACGAGCTTAAAATTTTGCGTAAACGCGAACCCGGTTTATTTCTGGGTGATGAGGATGGTGGTGAAGTACTGTTGCCCAATCGATATGTTCCATCCGAATATACCGAAGGTGATATGCTTAAGGTTTTCGTTTATCTCGATAATGAAGAGCGTCCCGTAGCCACGACCGATACCCCTTTAATTACACCTGGTGATTTTGCTGTATTGCGATGCAATCAGGTAAATAAATTTGGCGCTTTCCTCGATTTTGGACTCGTCAAGGAATTGTTTTGCCCTTTCAAGGAACAGGCTTTTCGTATGAAAGCAGGGCAATGGTACCTGGTATACTGTTATTTAGATGAAGACAGCGGACGTCTTGTCGCATCGAGTAAGACCAATCGATTTTTGTCGAATGAAAACCTGACTGTCAAAACCTTCGATACGGTTGATATTATAATTTCTCACCCGGCGGAAATCGGGATGAATGTGATCGTGAACAAAAAACATCTCGGGTTGATACATGAGCGGGACATTTACAGGCAGCTAAACGTTGGCGATGAATTTAAAGGTATTGTGAAAAAAGTGCGACCGGATAACAAGCTCGATATCGTGCTTGATCAGATAGGCTATAAAAGTATCGAGCCAAATGCCGACAGGGTAATGGAATTACTGAAGAAAAATGATGGTTATCTTAACTTGAATGACAAATCTTCACCCGAAACGATAAAGGATAAGCTTCAGATGAGTAAAAAGAGTTTTAAAAAGGCAATTGGTCATTTATATAAGGCCAAACTCATTGCCATCGAGGAAGATGGTATTTCTCTTAAATAACCATCAATATGTTATTTCTTAATGGTTCAACTAAAAAACAATTTGGATCGGGGAGGTTTAATACCCGAATCTTTTTATACATAAATAAGTAGTAAATTTGTCAAGCTGAAATTCAACACAAGAGATGGACCATATTAAATGGAATACTGCAAAAAAATTTGATGATATTACCTACAAGAAATACAATGGTGTAGCCCGTATCGCCTTTAATCGCCCAGAGGTTCGAAATGCCTTCAGACCCAAAACAACGAGTGAACTCTATCAGGCGTTTTACGACGCCCAGGAAGATACGTCAATCGGAGTCATTCTGTTTAGCGCTGAAGGACCATCGCCAAAAGACAGTGTCTGGAGTTTTTGCTCCGGTGGCGATCAGAAATCGAGGGGACATCAGGGTTATGTCGGCGAGGATGGATATCATCGCCTGAATATTCTTGAAGTTCAACGTCTTATCCGGTTTATGCCAAAAGTTGTTATCGCTGTTGTTCCCGGTTGGGCAGTAGGAGGCGGGCACAGTCTGCATGTTGTTTGTGATCTTACCCTTGCAAGTAAGGAGCATGCTATTTTCAAACAAACCGATGCCGATGTAACAAGTTTTGACGGCGGTTATGGCTCGGCCTATCTCGCAAAAATGGTCGGACAGAAAAAAGCACGTGAGATATTTTTCCTGGGAAGAAATTATTCGGCTCAGGAAGCATGTGAGATGGGCATGGTAAATAAAGTTGTGTCTCATGATCAGCTTGAAACCGTAGCTTATGAATGGGCACAAGAAATACTTGCGAAATCGCCAACATCTATTAAAATGCTTAAGTTCGCGATGAATCTCACCGATGATGGTATGGTAGGTCAGCAGGTGTTTGCAGGTGAGGCAACCCGACTGGCGTATATGACAGATGAAGCCAAAGAAGGTCGAGATGCATTTCTCGAAAAACGAAAACCGAACTTCGATAAGAAGTGGATTCCTTAAATTGAATTTGCTCAATGAACGATTTTAAATTGTGGTTGTCGGCATTTCGATTGCGCACCTTGCCTTTATCTGTTTCAGGAATTATCCTCGGTGGATTTCTAGCCTTTTATAATGGTTTTTTCGACCTGTTAACATTTGTCCTGGCAATTCTTACCACCGTTGGTTTACAAATCCTGTCAAATCTCGCCAATGATTATGGCGATGGGGTTAAAGGCACCGATAATGAGGACCGCATCGGACCTGAACGGGCCATACAAAGCGGTATGATTACTCCACAGCAAATGTTTCATGCGATTCGAATAAATATCCTGATCGTAATTACCCTGATCATATCAACGATCTTTATAGCATTCGGTATCGAATATGTAGAATACAGCCTGATATTCCTGGTCTTGGGTGGATTTGCGGTATATGCCGCAATTAAATATACCATCGGAAAAACGGCCTATGGCTATCGTGCCCTGGGTGATCTCATGGTTTTTATCTTCTTCGGACTCCTAAGCGTGATCGGATCCTACTTTTTATTTGCCAAGCAAGTGGATCATGTCGTCTTTCTTCCGGCCAGTGTCATTGGCCTACTGAGTGTTGCTGTGCTTAACTTGAATAATATGAGGGATCTTACTCCCGATAAAGTTTCAGGTAAAATCACCGTTGCGGTTAAACTCGGTTGGAAAAAAGCTAGAATTTATCATGTGACCATTGTTTCTCTGGCGATGATTCTTGGCATTCTGTTTGGGGTTCTGTATTATACATCGCCCATTAATTTCTTGTTTTTATTCGCATATATTCCCTTGATCAAACATCTGATTTTTGTATTTCGAACCGATAAACCAAAGCAACTCGATTCGCAGTTGAAAGTGGTAGCTTTATCAACCTTTGTGCTTGCAATTTTACTCGGAATTGGGCATATATACAATGCTATTTAATTCGTATTTTTATAGTCAAAACAGCACATCATGAAAATTACTTTTTTAGGCCACGCCAGTCTGCAGATACAATTGGGTTCACATACATTGCTTGTCGATCCCTTCATTACAGGTAACCCAAAGGCGAGTCATATTGATACAGATACCCTTCAGGCCGATTTTATCCTAATTACGCATGCACACCAGGATCATATTTTAGATGTTGAGTCGATTGCAAAGCGAACAGGCGCTGTACTTATATCGAACTTTGAAATCATCACTCATTTTCAGGAAAAGGGAATTGAGGGACACCCGATGAATCATGGGGGTAGCTGGAGCTTCGATTTTGGAAAGGTCAAATATGTCAATGCCATTCATACCTCTGGTTTTCCTGATGGGTCCTATGGCGGACAACCCGGTGGTTTCGTCATAGAAGGAGAACACAAGACCATTTATATCGCCGGAGACACGGCGCTAACCTATGATATGAAACTGATTCCGCTTCAAACGAAATTAGACCTTGCTGTTCTACCCATTGGTGATAATTTTACAATGGGTATTGACGACGCCATTCTGGCGAGCGATTTTGTTGAGTGTGATAAAATCCTGGGTTATCATTATGATACCTTTGGTTATATTGAGATCGATCATGACCTGGCAAAACGTAAGTTTTTTGAAAAAGGCAAGGATCTCATGCTGCTCGGTATTGGTGAATCACTTGAACTTTAATGACAGCATCATACCGGAGTTATATTCTCGATTTTAAAAGACCTGGCGGAACCTCCAGAGGTGTTCTAACCCGAAAGGAGACCTGGTTTATCTTCCTCCATCATAATGGAAATACCGGAATAGGCGAATGTGGGCTCCTTCGTGGATTAAGCATTGACGATGTCCCGGATTACGAATCGAAATTGGAATGGGTCTGTAAAAATATTACGCTTGGGTGGGCTGAGTTAAGTAAACATCTCCAGGATTTCCCATCCATTATTTTTGGGTTGGAAATGGCTTTGCGTTCTCTTGAAAGCCACGATCCGTTTATTCTGTTCCCTTCAAAATTTACCACCGGAGATGATGCCATTCCCATTAATGGTTTGATCTGGATGGGTGATAAATCCTTTATGGAAAAGCAAGTCAAGGAAAAGATCGAAAGCGGATTTAAGTGTATTAAAATGAAGATCGGTGCGATCGATATCGAAACCGAATTCAATATTCTATCGAAATTGAGAAAGCAATTTACTACCGATACTATTGAAATTCGTGTTGATGCCAACGGTGCTTTTAAACCTGAAAATGCTCTGGAACGCCTTAAACGATTAAGCGACCTTGATCTGCATTCTATCGAACAACCCATTGCGGCCAAACAGTATGATGAAATGGCCCGGCTTTGTGAATCAACACCATTGCCGATCGCCCTTGATGAAGATCTTATCGGGATACATCAGCCAGAGAATAAAAAGAAGCTTCTTGACCGCGTTAAACCACAATACATTATTTTAAAACCAAGTCTGATTGGCGGTTTTGCCCATACAACCGAATGGATAGACTTGGCAAATAACAATGAGACTGGCTGGTGGTTAACGAGTGCTTTGGAAAGCAATGTGGGTTTGAATGCAATTGCGCAATACACTTATAATTTAGGGACGAATATGTTTCAGGGACTGGGAACCGGAAGTCTTTACACCAATAATTTTATATCGCCATTGGTTGTAAAAAATGGTACATTGCGGCATGAACCAGAAACCCTTTGGCATTTTAATTTAGAAAATCAATGAATTATATTCAGCAAGCTTATAGAGGAAAGAACGAGCTTTGGATGTTCTTGCTAACAGCGGCGGTTATATCCGGTATGTTTGTCGTAAATTTTATTGTTTATCTCATGTCGAGTCCTGAAGATATGGAAGCAGCATATGAGTTCATGAAAAGCATTCCTTCAAATTTGAACCTGGCTATTAATCTCATTCCCTTCGCGGTTCTGCTTGTTTTATTATTTGTATTCGTAAAATTCATTCATCAAAGAAGCATCCGTTCTCTAACAACATCACGGAATAAAATAGATTGGTCGCGCATTTTCTTTTCCTTCGCCCTGGTGGCTATCTTAACTCTGGGATTTTTTGCCATTTCCTATGGCATTGATCCATCGGGCATAGAATTGCAGTTCGATCCGGTTAAGTTTTCGATTTTATTCCTAATCAGTATAGTATTGTTTCCTTTCCAGATCGGACTGGAAGAATACTTGTTTAGGGGGTATTTTATGCAACAAATTGGGATAATGGTAAAAAATAGATGGTTCCCATTGATCTTTACCTCAATACTGTTCGGCGTGATGCATAGTGCGAATCCCGAAGTCGCAGAAATGGGTTTTATCACGATGATATTTTATATCGGTACCGGGCTTCTGCTCGGTGTCATGACCTTAATGGATGAAGGCCTGGAATTGGCACTTGGCTTCCATTTCGGGAATAATCTGCTCGCTGCCCTATTGATCACCGCCGATTGGTCGGCCCTGCAAACAGATGCGATTTTCAGGTATACCGCCGAAGAAGCACAGAATTCTATGCTTGATATACTTGTGCCGGTGTTTATTTTTTACCCCATCATTTTAGTTGTTATGGCAAAACGATATAAATGGCATGGGTGGAGGGAGAAACTTCTTGGTCGCATAACTGAACCTATTGAGGATGACTATAAAATTTTAGAAAACTAAATATTAACTTAATTTAGCAGTTAGATAAATAAGCCAACAGAATAAAGTGCAATTTAAAAGAACAAATAATCAACCCTCAGTACCGACTTTCGATAAGGTACATTTCCGTTTCAAACTAGATGGGATACATTATTCACACGAGGACCTGAAGGAGGTTGGTTACAGTTTGGTAAAAGAAGGGGATCCCTATGAAATACAGGTTGGAGAATTTATGTTGAACTGGTTAGATGATCATGATTATATTGACCTGAAAACATCGGGTTCAACGGGTGACCCCAAAACCATTAGGCTACGAAAGCAGGTTATGGTTAATTCAGCTATAAATACTGGGGATTTTTTCAATTTAGAACCTGGAGACAGGGGTTTACTTTGTTTGCCTGCACGGTTTATTGCGGGAAAAATGATGCTGGTCAGGGCTATGATCCTTGGTTTAGAACTCGATACAGCCGAACCCTCGTCTCATGTGCTATTTAGTGATCAACACCCATATGATCTCTGCGCAATGGCCCCTATTCAGCTTAAAAATGCGCTGTCACGTCTCGATTGTTTCAAACGTGTCATCGTTGGCGGAAGCCGGGTGCCCGATTCGCTGGTGGAGGCTGTCCAGGATAAGTCTACCGACGTATATGAAACGTACGGCATGACGGAGACAGCTAGTCATGTCGCGGTAAAGCGCTTAAACCATCGAACAAAAGATAGTGATGCATATTTTCAGTGTTTGGCCGGGAATAAGATAGTAGTTGATGACCGCGGTTGTCTGGTGATTCATTCCAATCACTTGTCTGACGATCCCATAATCACCAATGATGTCGTCAAATTGCATTCAGACACTCAGTTTGAATGGCTTGGTCGAATAGACAACGTCATTAATTCCGGAGGTGTAAAATTGCATCCTGAGAGTATTGAACGCAAACTTTCTTCAAAAATAGAACCCCGTTTTTTTATAACATCATTGCCAGATGAAGATCTCGGTGAGCGTGTAATCCTGGTTGTGGAAGCCGAGACAAATGAACTTTCTGAAAACGCCTTCGAGGATCTTGATAAATACGAAATTCCGAAGGAGATTTTTGCCATACCTAAGTTCGCTGAAACCGAAACTCATAAAGTTTCAAGGGAACGGACCCTCGCCTTGATCAAATAGGCCGTACACTCATCAAAACCACCGACAGGCTCATTCACTGTTTTTTTTCACCGGATTGATAATTAGTTTTAGGTAACTTAAAATTCAAAACCGATGAAAACTCTTATCAACTATTTAATTTTACTGTTAAGCATAACAGTGATTAAAGCGCAGGAAGCTCCTATTGAAATTGAAACTAAATCAGTCGATATTGAAGATTTAATTTCTTTTGTTGTCAGAACTTATGAGGCTGGCGATATCGAACACCACAACATATCATTCATCATACAGGTGAATTCCGAGGAACTGCCAGGGGAGCAACTGGTCATGCTTAAACAGGGCTTTAAGTTGATATCTGAGCGATTAAGTGATGAAAGCCGTATTTCGATTCTTGCATATTCACAATTTAATGGAATTGCTTTGCAGCCAACAAATGCAAAAAACCTTGAATTGATCCTTCACACTTTAACCGATTTAAAAGGCAATATTGTTGAGTTCTATCAGGACGGCATTGGTTTGGGATATGAGCATGCTGAGGAAAACTATAACGATGAAGCATTCAATTCCGTAGTCATGATACGTGCAGCGAAAAAGGCCGAAAACGAAGTCGTAGATATTGAAAAAAATGGAAAGAAAGCAAAGCAAAAAAAGAAACGGGACGCCCTAATGGTCACTGCCCTGGCATTACTGCCTGAAATTATCAACCTGATAAAGGATTAAAATTAACACA
>JABDIV010000083.1 GCA_013003555.1 Flavobacteriaceae bacterium | reverse complement strand
AGCTTATCCTCTCGTAAGAAATAAGCACCTCTCACCACCTTGTCCGTTTTGAAAAAGGACGTAAAGGCATTCTCTGCAGTCGGACCGATTTGAGCCGTTAAGAGATTTGAATAGTTATCGATAACTTCAGAGGAAATGACTTCACCAGAATGGTTTTCTGTTATTCCGTGAATGAGCCAATCTGCCGCCATTTTCCCAACAATATCAAGATCTTTGTCACCTGTGTCGTTGTCGAAATTGAGAACGGCAATCTTATCAGTGGAGATTTGTGGTATAAAATTGCTCCCGATGAAATTATTATTGATAATCCAACCCACTGATGCAATACTCAATACACTGATAAACCCCAGCGACCTGAAGTACATGGTTTTGAATTGTTTTCTTTTGACTTTCAAAACCTCTTCTTCCTCCTCCATATCATCGGGATCGGTTAGGATCAAATGTGATTTGGCTTTCCAAAAGAAGTACAGGTAAAAAGGGAATCCAATTAGGAGGATAAGAATGAGATAAGTCACTGATATCTCGGGTATTCCAAGGGGTGACCATATGGCAACCAGCACCTGCAAAACTACCCAGCTTGACACAATATAGATAGACACCCGTTTAAAGACATCTCTATCGTTGCACTCTTTTAAGAATTCTCGGATGCTCATTTCGGCTATGAGGTATATTTAATTGGCTTCCTATCTGTAGGATTTTATTTGCTTAAGTTACACATTTTTGCTAATTTATACTCTTAATTAATTAATTCAACCATTATGTCTAAACAAATCGATTCCGATTCAGAACTGAACAAGTTCGCTGAAGAGGATGGCCAATCAAATGCAGGTGGTACCTTAGACCCGGGCGGACAAGCCAAGCCAGGAGGTACGATAGATCCAGGAGGTCTATCGAAGCCAGGAGGAACTATTGATCCGGGTGGTCAATCTAAACCAGGTGGAACAATTGACCCGGGAGGGCAGTCAAGGATGGCAGAATCTATCGACACAGATGATAGCGATAGCGATGATGACCATACCGATGATGATGGAACTCCAAAGGGCGGTGGAACCATTGATCCGGGAGGAACCGGGTAACGGTTAACATAATTTAGCTGGACGTTCGGAATTATACCCTTTAAGGTATTATGATGTTCTCCCTTAATTTATGGTAATAAACTAACTCAATAATAATAATCCGATTCAAGCTGAATCGGATTTTTTTCATGTGGATTTTTTCCATTCATAATCACCGTAATCATGTCAGAAGATTCTCCTTTAAGAATAGGATGAATTCGTCTGCCGGGTCGTCAACCCCGCTAAGTTTAGAATATGCAGTAAATGCATTTGAATAAATGGCAATTTTCTCCTTTATTCCAGCCAAAGCTGCTGTTTTTTCATAATAGGATCGTGCTTTGTCCATGTCATCCTGCAAGAGAAAGGCTTCTGCCATAGTGCATAATTTGTTCAAACTATTGCGCATGTGCTCAGCCAAGTCCCTGGCTTCTTCTGCATAAGCTAACATATCCGTCTTATTGTCTAACAGCAGGTTCAAAAATGCCAGGTCAATCGCGCTAAGATAAACATCTTCATTATCCTTTTCATTCTTGGCAATTTCATACGATCGTTTATAACAGTTCATTGCGGTTTCTGCGTCTTCCAAATGGCTGTCATTGAGATACCTGTTCTTGTACAGATCACCTAAAGCACGTAGCATATCGGAATCCTCCTGTGTGAGTTTATGGGTTTTTAGAATCTTAATGGCTTCTTTCCTTTTTCCTGATCCTTCAAGAGCATGGATTAGTTTTTCCAAAGCGCCCTCATTTAATTTTTCCAGATCAGGCATGAGTTCATCAATAATCCTGTCGTACTCACCTAACAATAGGTTCACCTCCTCCTGATCTGTGTATAGCCGTGAAAATGGATTGTTGGTCAGGGTATCAAGAATGAGCCGATAGGTATCGTTCTCATTGGTTTCCTGTTTTACCACGCTATGATGATTTCCACTTACCATCTCCCAGTATTTTTGACCAAATGGATCCAGGCAAGATTCCTTGGATACATATTCATCCTTAGTGGCTGCAACAACCTTCAAATGGAATGGGTAGTTGTCTTTGAAGGTCTTATCCCATTCAGATCGTAAATTATTGATGTAAGATGATCCTTTAATCAGATCATGAATCTGATTTTTCCAATGTTCTTTAAAAGCATCATTCGTGATCCCGTTGCTGGGAGTAGCAATTAAAATAACATGACTAAGCCTTTCTCTAATCTCCGGTTCAGATGCAAGAATTGCCTTTTGTACTGCAAGACCGCCAAGACTGTATGCTACTATGGCAATGCGGTCGTAACTGTTAAATTCATTAGCCAGTCTTGACCTTAGATTCTCCGAATAGCGGTTGAGGTTTTCAATTGAAGCCCAGACACCTTTGCCCATAGCGGGCATAATATTCTGGTTGATACCGAATGGCATTATATCCCAGCCGTTCATTTTCTCATTTCCCATGAGTAAATATGGGATTTTTCCATAGGTTTCATGGCCCTCACCTGTGAAGCCATGGGCAAGGATGAGTACGTTGTTCACACCTTCACTTTTCCTAAAATATTTCTTAACTGCTCTTTTAGTCTTAGAGGGGGCAGGCTTGATATCCATTTTCTCAAACTCTATCAAAAGTCTTTCTGCAATCTTATTTCGCGGCACCTTGCATAATTCAAAATTATCATCAAATGACAAATTAAAGAATGGGTCTTGCTTTCTCTTCCATTCCTGTGCGCGTTTGGGGACTTCTTCACTTAAATAATTGACTACATCGGTAAGCCTTACGAAAGGATCTTTAGGATTATAGATATTTTCACCCTTTAAAGCCTCTATCAAACATGTGGTAAAAAGGCTATTTGTATGTTCGTTATGCCGTAATGATTTCTGATGATCTTTGCAGGAAGAAATAATGGCAAAACCTTCCTCATCATCTAAAAGTTGTACCATCTGTTCACTTTTCATGTTTTCTTCCTTTACGGCATCACTCTTTCCCCATTTGTGATTGACATCAAGTTTATTTGCTGTTGTAAGCAGTTCACCCCCTTTGGTCATACCCTGGGCATGGCAGCAATCAAATAAAAAGGTCAATCGATCTGCACTGATCTTGTTAAGATGCTCCCGAATCTCATGAGCATCTAATCGTGGTTTTATATTATAATCGTCATCACCGTAATCATAATATCCATAAAGTTCCAGGTAGTACATGTTCACCCCATCTCTTGTGAAGCCATTGCCATGTCCAGAATAATAGATTAATACCTTGGAATCTGAATTAGTTCGCCTGGCCAGATCATCAAGTGAACCCCTGATTTTTTCTCTTGTAGCATCCTCACCAATAAGTAATTTTACATTTTCTGGCTTGTAACCAGCATAATTCTCATCAACCAAAACTTCATAAACGGCTTTGGCATCATGTCTCATGTAGACATCCTTTTGTTCATACCCTACACCGATAAGCAAGGCATGATGATTATCGAGTTGCTTCATGAATTGGTTGGTTTATTAAAAGGTTAAGCCCTGGTTGGCAAATTGGAAGTAACTTAAGATACTAATTTTTGAATTCATCCCTAAAAATAAATTGAATTTAGCCATCGTTTTTCCATCTGTAATCGTTGGAATAAAAAATACGAAGCAATCCATGTAATAGATAAGATTTGAAATTTGAGAAAACCGACTAGATTTTAGTAATGGTGAAGAAGGGGCTTAATAATGAAATCAGAGACCCTTATTCCAAAAATTCATGATCTCATCAAATTCAGGACTGTTAATGACTGGATTAAAATGAAAGTCATTCTTAAAAGTTTCCTGAGTATACCATCTGCCTCTGGCTACTGATACCTTCAGATATTCTAATGCACTCTTCATGTCATTCCGAGATGAAAATATCTGAGCCATTGCATAATCTATATAACCTAAATCGTAGTCGCTTCTCAATGAATTTATTCTGTTTATAATGTCACTGGATTCCTTATCCTTTCCATTAGCGAATAAGGATATTGCTAATTTGGAGAGATGATTCAATGATTCGGGATCACTCACAAGCAATTTCTTATAAAGCTCCTCGGCTTTTTTGAAATCGCGTTTATAATAGTAAGCATTTGCCACATTTCTGGTTGTTTTATCGGTTGAAGCCTCTATGACATTATCAAAGAACCAACTAGCCAATTCTTTGTCTTTTGTATTCAAAAGGATCTCTTTCCCCGCTAATAAGTTGCATTCCTCCCAGACTTTTGCATCCGATAAAATTTGCATTTGATCTAAAAATACAGTGAGATTTTCAATATCATTGGTGCGAACATAGGTAGTGACCGCCGCTTTTCTCAGCAGCACATGATCATTTGAACGCATGGCAGTTTCCAGAAGATCAAATGCTTTATAGTAATCTCCCAACTCTATGTCGGCTATTGCCTTGGTGTAAACCCTGTACATGCAGAAGGTGCAATTCTCAAGATCGAATTCATCATTTGGGAGTTCGTCATAGAAGGACTTCACTAATTCAGGTTTATTAATGGCTTGAAGAGCGAGGGTCATTTGCGTTTGATTTGTTCTGATGTTGAATGGATTGACTTCATATTCCTTTAAATATGTTTCATAAATTTTTCGGTTGTTCCCTTTAATTGTCGCCTGGTAATAATTCATCAAATTTTTCATCCTACTGGTATGGCCAGTCTGTGGAAGGATGGTCAGCCGAAGCGAATCTGCCGTTTTAAAATCATTCCGATTGACATAATACATCACCTTATTGACAAGAGCATCGAAATAGTTACTGTCAATCTCAATAGCCTTATTTAATAATTCAAGGTAAAGATCATTATTAAAACCATAAATAGACTGAGCCTCCATAAAAATTTTGTAGGCTTCATATTTTGGTGGGGTAGGTGCAATTCTTGGAAGATCAGAACTTTCTGAAATTAAATATCCCAAAAGGAGTTGATTCAATTCTTCAATACAGTCGAATGGACTCTCGCTATCGCATTCTACCGGTTGGAATGAAAACAAGATATCCCCAGAATTCCCATCCACTATTGAACCGTTTAAAACGAGATTGTTATTTTTCAGGAAATATGAACCCTCTACAATTTCTGATGGTTGGAGAAAGGTTTTTAAAATGTCACGACTGGAGGTAATTCCACTGGAATTGCTTTGAATTGCTTCTGCGTAATTGGCAAGTATATCCTCAGTTATGACCTGACCAACCTTATTTTCAGTAATACTGTGAAGGATCCAGTTCATCGCCAATTTTCCTATTTGATCATAATTTGTATCTCCCGTATTGTTTTTAAAGTTTAAGACTGCGATTTTATCTGAACCACTGAATTCAGCCAAATTCATTTTGTCCAGATAAGAATTATTAAAGATCCAGAATACAGATACTGCGCTAAAGAATGAAATTATCGCAAAGCTAGTAAAGAAATACCGTTCAAAATTCTTCCTGTTTTTTACCTCAATTGGATCATTTAAATCAGTTGCGACCGAATATTTCAAACGGGATTTCCAGATGTATAAAATATAGATAGGAAAACCAATTAGCAATCCAATAATCAGAATTGTGACACTTTTATCAGGTAATCCAAGAGGTTTCCAAATAACAGATAAGACTTGTAAAATAACCCATCCGGAAACAATATATATGGAGAGGCTTTTAAATATTTCCCTCTTGTGACATTCCTTAAAAAATTGATTAATAGTCATTTAATATCCCGGTTGGTTCAGAAAAATAGTACAAATTCGGTGCTTTTTGTATGAAATTACGTATTTTTATAATTAATGTATGTTTTAAACTTAAATTTAATCATTATGAAAAACGGACCAGATTCTAATCCCCTTCCTTCTCAGGAACATTTAAACTTAAGCCCGGGTGAAGAAAACCAAGCTGAAGTTAGTGAAAAAGGAGATGGTGGAGGAAGAGATCCCCAGGTCAGTGAAAAAGGCGATGGCGGAGGACGAGATCCTCAAGTCAGTGAAAAAGGTGATGGAGGAGGTAGAGATCCTCAAGGTTAAATTGATGAATGGAAGTTTATCAATTAATCTTTTAAATACATTCGGTAAGCCTACAATAATAAGACTGAAAATATTTTAATCAACTAAATGAAGACCCGATTCAATTGAATCGGGTTTTTTTTATCCTGTTTCAATTTTAGATGTTGTTAAACTCAATTTCTGAACAATAAAAAATCCGATTCAAAAACTGAATCGGATTTTTATCTGCGAAGTATTTTAAAATCTTATTTTACCTTATCGACTATGGCTTTAAAGGCCTGTGGATCGTTCATGGCCAAATCGGCAAGTACTTTCCTATTCAATTCGATATTATTGGCCTTCAACGCTCCCATGAATCTGGAATAAGATAAGCCATGCTCTCTTGCACCGGCATTGATTCGGGCAATCCAAAGTGCCCTGAATGAACGTTTTTTATTTCGGCGGTCTCTGTATGCATAAAGCATCGCTTTTTCTACCGCATTTTTCGCTACTGTCCAGACATTTTTTCTTCGTCCGAAGTAACCTTTTGCTTGCTTCATCACGCGTTTTCTTCTGGCGCGTTTAGCAACTGAATTTACTGATCTTGGCATAATTTTTAATTTTTTGTAGCAGGCGGATCAAATGATCTCTTTTAAAGCCTGACTCCAGGGTTAATAATTGTTTATAACCGGGCAATTACTTCATTCGTAATTGCTGCTTAATGTTAGCGGCGTCATGGTCATGTACTAATGTTGAATGAGTTAACGCCAGCTTTCGCTTTTTTGATTTCTTAGTCAGAATGTGACTCTTAAAAGCGTGCTTCCTTTTGATTTTACCAGAACCAGTCACTTTAAATCGTTTCTTGGCACTGGATTTTGTTTTCATTTTCGGCATTGCTATGCTGTTTTTATACTTCGCTTATTATTTCTTTTTAATCGGAGCGATGAACATTATCATTCGCTTTCCTTCAAGTTTGGGCATTTGTTCAACTTTTCCAACTTCAGCCAAATCCTGGGCTAGCCTTAAAAGCAGGATCTCACCCTGATCCTTATAAATTATCGAACGACCTTTAAAAAATACGAATGCTTTAACCTTTGCTCCATCGTTTAAGAATTTCTCGGCATGCTTCTTTTTAAATTCATAATCGTGATCATCGGTATTCGGACCAAATCTGATCTCCTTTATTATGATCTTTGTAGCCTTGGCCTTCAAAGCTTTTTCCCGCTTCTTTTGCTCGTATAGGAACTTTTTGTAATCCATTGCTTTACAAACAGGAGGCGTGGCTTTCGGTGAAATCTCTACCAAATCTACCCCTAAATCGTCGGCAATTGCCAGGGCGTCTCGTAATTTGTAGATACCTACGTCAATATTCTCACCAACAAGTCGCACCTCGGGTGCAGTGATCTTATTGTTGATCTTGTGTTTGTCCTGTTTGATTATTCTCGCTGGACCTCTTGATCTTCTTCTTCGTATTGCTATGGCTCGTTTTTTTAAATTATTCTTTAAACTTTTTTAAGGTTTTACTGATTTCAGTTTCAACAACCTCGGTAAATTGCTCTACACTAATCGTGCCTAAATTTTCACCACCATGTTGCCTGACACTGATTTTATTATCTCTTTCTTCATTCTCACCTACAACCAAAATGTATGGAATCTTTGTTACTTCGGCATCCCGAATCTTTTTTCCCATCGTCTCATTGCGGTTGTCAATGAGGGCGCGAATTTCGTTATTTTCTAGCAAATTTAAAACTTTTTGCGCGTATTTCTCGTATTTCTCACTGATCGTTAAAATGATAACTTGTTCGGGCATAAGCCAAAGCGGAAAGTTTCCTCCTGTATGCTCGAGTAAAATTGCCACAAATCGTTCCATACTTCCAAATGGAGCCCTGTGGATCATTACTGGACGGTGAGATTCATTATCACTTCCTTTATAGGTCAGGTCAAATCGTTCAGGAAGGGTATAATCTACTTGAATTGTACCCAATTGCCATTCCCTGCCAAGCGCATCTTTCACCATGAAATCAAGCTTCGGACCATAGAAAGCCGCTTCACCTGTTTCAATTACATAATCCAGTCCCTTGTCCTCTGCAGCACTAATAATGGCCTGTTCGGCTTTATCCCAGTTTTCGGGTTCCCCGATATACTTTTCAGGATTCTCGGGATCCCTGATGGATACCTGGGTTGTGAAATTTTCAAATCCCAGGGAACCAAATACATATAGCACCAGGTCGATGACATTCTTAAATTCCTCATCCAGCTGATCGTGAGTGCAAAAAATATGAGCATCATCCTGCGTAAATCCTCTAACCCTAGTC
>JABDIV010000076.1 GCA_013003555.1 Flavobacteriaceae bacterium | reverse complement strand
GCCCTGGAATTGATGCTTGCCGAAATTTCGAAAAAATAAAAGAAAGGTTTGCCTTGTATTAAAGAATTTGTAACTTTGCAGCTCGTTTAAACGAAGCTATATTTTTAAAGCAAAAATTCATGTCAAGAGTTTGTGAACTTACCGGAAAGAAAGCGATGTTTGGAAACAATGTATCGCATGCGATGAACAAGACCAGGCGTCGATTCAATGCAAATTTGATCAAAAAGCGCTTTTACATTCCTGAGGAAGATCGTTGGGTTACCTTAAGGGTTTCTACTGCGGCTTTAAAAACAATCAACAGAATTGGTATATCTGCAGCCATTAAGGATGCTAAGAAAAAAGGATTTTTAAAATAATCAGGCAGAAGCTGAAAATTTGAATTATGGCTAAAAGAGGAAACAGAGTTCAGGTTATATTAGAGTGTACTGAACACAAGAAGTCAGGTCAACCTGGAACATCAAGGTATATTACAACCAAGAACAAGAAGAATTCGCCGGACAGGCTTGAATTGAAGAAATTCAATCCGATTCTGAAGAAAATGACCGTTCATAAAGAGATTAAATAATAAGAGGTCTTACCTCTCTAAATAAAATATCATGGCAAAGAAAGCAGTAGCATCTTTACAAACCGGATCAAAACGACTAAGTAAGGCTATTAAAATGGTAAAGTCACCTAAAACTGGTGCTTATATGTTTGTTGAATCAATTATGGCGCCTGAAGATGTGAGTGATTTCTTTAACAAAGGATAAGACTAACTGTACTTATATAATTTGAAAGCTGCTTCCATATTTGGGAGCAGCTTTTATTTTATCTTTACAATTCGAATTCTGCCAATTTAGCAGTAATACCATTTAGGCAAATTATTTGCAGGCCTAATCAAAAAACGATTAATGGGTTTATTCAAAAACATATTCTCTTCCGAAAAAAAGGAAACCCTTGATAAAGGGCTTGAAAAGTCGAAGACGACCTTCTTCAATAAATTGAGTAAGGCCGTAGCCGGTAAATCGAAGGTGGATGATGAGGTGCTCGATAATCTTGAAGAAGTTTTGGTGACCAGCGACGTAGGTGTTGATACAACTTTAAAGATCATTGAACGTATTGAAGAACGTGTTGCCCGTGATAAGTACCTGGGTACCGAAGAACTGAATCAAATCCTTAGAGAAGAAATAGCCGGCCTATTGTCGGAGACCCATATTGGTGAGGAAACCGAATTCACCATTCCCGAGACCGATGGGCCATATGTCATTATGGTTGTTGGTGTTAATGGTGTGGGCAAGACCACTACTATTGGAAAATTGGCATACCAATTCAAAAAACAAGGCCTGAAAGTGGTGCTAGGCGCTGCCGATACCTTCAGGGCTGCGGCCGTTGACCAACTTCAGATCTGGGCAGATCGTGTAGGCGTGCCTATAGTTAAACAAGACATGGGCAGTGATCCTGCCTCGGTGGCATTTGATACTTTGCAGAGCGCTGTATCTACCGATGCAGATGTGGTTTTGATCGATACGGCCGGACGACTTCATAACAAGGTCAACCTGATGAATGAGCTCACCAAGGTCAAGCGTGTGATGCAAAAGGTTATTCCCGATGCGCCACAGGATGTACTTCTTATTCTGGATGGATCAACCGGTCAGAATGCCTTCGAACAGGCCAAACAATTTACAGCAGCCACCGAAGTCAGCTCCCTCGCGGTTACCAAACTTGATGGTACAGCCAAAGGTGGTGTGGTAATCGGGATCAGCGATCAATTTCAGATCCCTGTAAAATACATCGGCGTTGGCGAAGGTGTTGAAGACCTTCAGGTGTTTAACAAGTTTGAGTTTGTTGATAGTTTTTTTAAGTAATTCACTGAATTACAGTATTCAATTTCTCCCAAAGCGAGTTATCAAATCCCGAAGGCCCGAATTCTGAGCTGTCGGCTGCATCACCCATCCTGATAACAACAAGATCTAAACTGGGAACCACATATAACTTCTGATCGGCAAATCCCAGACCGGCAAAAAGATCATCAGGTGCGTCGGGTAAAAGTTCCCCTGGAAAAACATCGGTACTACCCGGTAGTCTAAATGAATTTTTACCATTGAGCCACCATAAATAACCGTAAGCAGGGTTCATGCTCTGAGAACTGTTTACCATATCTGAAAAATAGGTGCTGTCAGTAATCAACGGCACATCCTCCCAAAGCCCTTCATTTAAGATCAGCAGACCAAACCGGGCCATGCTGCGGGCCTGACTGTAATAAAACACATTAAAATTT
>JABDIV010000069.1 GCA_013003555.1 Flavobacteriaceae bacterium | reverse complement strand
AAATTTTTCATGAGTATAATTTTAGCTATCGGCAAAACACCGACAGGGTTGATTAATAGCATCAAATTGGGGCGATTCTGCATAAAACATAACAACAAAATCCGAAAGGGTAAGCTAGGTAGTTCGCCGGACAAAAATGGCGGAAGTGCGAATTTGTTTAATCCACTAAGGCCGTTATTTATAGAGGATTAACTCTCTAATTTAAGGAAAATCTTACATTTAAACTAATTTAGCATGCATTTATTTAACAATTTAAAAGGCCATCTAAATCACCCTTCTTCGTACCTTTAATCATTCGATCTGACAAAAAGATCTAATTATCCTTGATATCATAAAAATAAATTCCTTTTTCATGAAGAAATTACAATTCGTTTTCATCGGATTAAGTCTGCTTATTTATAGCCCTTATCTGATGGGGCAAAGCAAGTTGCACATCCCAAAAGAAATTCAGGAAGCCTATAAAACCGAAACCAGGTCGATGGATGGCAATCCCGGTAAAAATTACTGGCAAAATCAAGTGGACTATTCCATAGAAGTTGACGTCACCCCCGAGACTCGTGGAATTGACGGACGGGAAACAGTGACCTTTAAAAATAACAGTCCCGACGATCTTAATGAAGTCGTCATTCGGTTGTATTATGATGTTTTCAAGAAAGGAAACCAACGCGATATGCCGGTTAATGTTGAGGATATCGGCGATGGGGTAAACTTAAAATCGATCAAGGTAGCGGGACAATCCTATGACCCCACTAATCCAGATCAGGTAAGACGCGGCGGGACCAATATGAGCCTTCTCTTGTCAGAGCCATTGAAGTCTGGCGATCAGCTCAAAATGGAATTTGAATGGGAGCAAAAAGTGCCGCTTACCGTTAGACGTACCGGAGCTATTGACAGTACCTCTTTCTTTGTAGCCTACTGGTATCCGCAAGTTGCTGTTTATGATGACGTTTTTGGATGGGACCGCATAGATTATACATTCGGTACCGAGTTCTATAACAACCTTGGCAATTTTGATGTCAAGATCACGGCTCCTGACAACTTCCTGGTCTGGTCAACAGGAACCCTTCAAAACAGCGATGACATTTTACCAGAGCCCATCTTAAAAAAATACAAGCAGGCACAGACATCATCCGATCTTGTAAATATTGTAAATGGTGAAGATATCACTGATCTGAAACTTAAAAGTGGTACATGGCATTATAAAGCAAATGAAGTAATCGACTTCGCTTTCGCTATAAGCGATCATTATCTCTGGGACGGACTCTCGCAGAAGGTTGATGGACGTGATGTATTTATCAGCACTGCATTTCCCCGGGCAACTGCCGGTCGGTACGGGCAAGTCACTAAAATTCAGCAAAAAACCATGAAGCACTTTTCTGAAGATATTCCGGGTGTCGCTTACCCCTATCCGGCCTTCACAACCTTCATAGGGTTACGAGGCGGGGGTATGGAATTCCCGATGATGGCCAATAATGCAGGACCCGGACAAGGGGTTACCATCCATGAATTGTTTCATACCTATTTTCCGATGTATGTCAGGATCAATGAACGTCGTTTTGCATGGATGGATGAAGGCTGGGCCAATTTCATCACCTCCCTGGTTACCTATAAATATTTCAACGATAACCCAAACAAAGGTTCATTTTATAGCTCCTTGAAATCGGGTGTTCAGGGCATGTCTGGTAGTATTGGTGATTTGCCTACAGTTACTTCCTCTCAATACATGAGCGGTAACTATGGCTATCAGTCCTATTCGCTGCCATCATTTACCTATGGTATGTTATATCAATACCTGGGGGAAGAAAAATTTCTGGAATGTTACCAGGCCTATATCAGGCGGTGGGCGAAAAAATCACCAACCCCTTATGATTTCTTCTACACCTTTGAAAATGTTAGTGGAGAAGATCTGAGTTGGTTCTGGAATTCCTGGTATTTCGAACTGGGTTATCCTGATCTTTCGTTATTCGCTTTTAAAGATGGAAAACTGCTTGTAAAAAAAGTTGGGAAACGACCGGTGCCACTTAGTTTAAGTATGGAATATACAGATGGCGAAGGAATCCGAAACGATTATATGATTTTGAAACCGACAATATGGAATAACAATGACAATTATTCGGTGACAATACCGGATGCTGCTAATCTGAAATCTTTAACGATAAATGCAGACTTTCCCGATTTTAACGAGCTTGATAATTATTATCCGCCTTTGGCAGACCGCTACAAGTCGTTTGACCTTAGCGGAGATGTGCTCGGCGTTTACCCCGTGCAACAATTCCCGGTGGAAATCGAAATCTCAGAAGTTGATGGGGTGTACCAAATGGTCATTGCCAATGCCGGCATGAGCGGCTATCTTATCCCGATTGACAATCTTAATTTCAAATCGACCGATGGAAATATTTCATTGAAATTTTCTGAGGAAAATGGCAAAGTCAAGGGTGTTGAAATGAAGATCGCATCGTTTGGAATTACTGTAAATGGAACAAAGAATTAATCAATATAATGATTTCAATCACTTCGATGACAGATAATAATTCAGAAGACATCAGCCATTTGGCGAAAAGACTTATCGCCATTTGTCCAGATGAAATCGACCTGACTAATATCGAACATGAACAACAACTTTATGATGCCGCCGATTGGCTGCTAAGCATTTCTACAACTGATGAGATTTTATCGATGCACAACTTGCTGCTTCAGGAAAAGATGAAGTACGTCGCCCCTCTCCTGGCCCTGAAAATGGCACGTTCAAAACAACTCATGGATAAGCAAAGTAATCCGTTTCATGTTTCGGTTATTTTTGCGGTTTACAAGGAACATAATCGAATAAAAAGTCACAAAGAACACAGCCATGGGGAGAATTTCCTGGTTCGAAAAGTGGAACAATTACGTTGGTTATTCAGCGACAATTCAAATGCCAGTTGGAAGTTGATCCTTGTCGACGATGGTTGCCCGGAAGGCAGCGGAAATATCGCTGAGGAAATAATAGACTCGAACCAACTTGAAGATTGTGTTCAGGTACTGTTTCTAAAAGATGCCATCTCGGCATCTATACCCTGTACCAGGGGTTTGCAATCGACCGCCGATAGTCAGAAAGGCGGATCTATCCTTTACGGGATGTGGCAGGCAATACAAGGCAGATCAGGTTCAGAACATGTTGTTGTTTATACCGATGCTGATTTATCGACACACCTCGGTCAGGTTGGTAATTTAATTCAACCGGTTTTAAACAAAGGCAAATTATCAGCTATTGGGTCAAGACGAGAACCGGAATCAGTTGTACTTAAAGCCGGATCAAGAAATGATCGGGGAAAATTATTTATTTACTTATGGAAACGGTTAATTCCTAATTTAGACGATATCATAGATACACAATGTGGATTTAAGGCCTTCAGCGCAACAATAGTTGACGACCTTGTTGATGATATGATTGAAAAGAAATTCGCCTTTGATATCGAATTATTGGTCAAAGCGCAACAGCTTCAACCACTATCGATACAGAAGGTTCCGATTGCCTGGCTGGATAGCGAAGCGGCTTCTACAACAACCGACATACAGCCGTATTTGCCCATGCTTAAAGCCATAGGAAAAATGAACCGTCGTTATTTTAAAACGAGTACAGAGACCGATTCCTTTGCCAGATTTGTTGATGGTCTTAACAACGACTCATTCAATAAACTGTTGGAAAGGATTCCATTGGAGATCACCAGCCGTGAACCTGCTGAATTCACAGATTTTAATGAGGTATCAGCTTCCGATCTTCAGGTCTTAATAGCTTAGCCAACACTTTCAACAACTCGCTTTCCCATGTTTTGTGAGATCAGGAATTGATCGATCACAGATTTCAAATCGGGATCTCCAATCGATTGAAGATCATAAAAGACTCGTGTGTGGGGCTTTTTAATATCAATAACACGACTTAAATCGATAGGTGTTCCAATTATAACGGCTTCAGCATCAGTACTGTTTATAGTAAACTCCAGGTCACGCAGCTGATCATCACCATAACCCATTGCCGGCAATAATGTGCCGATTCCCGGATATGTTCTAAAGGTATCCTTTAACTGACCAACCAGGAATGGCCGTGGATCAACCATTGATTTAACACCATATTTCTCTGCAGCGACCGTTCCGGCCCCCAGAGTCATTCCACCATGGGTCAAGGTTGGTCCGTCCTCTACAACCAGAACCTTCTTATCACGGATAAGCGCAGGATCTTCTACACGAACCGGAGAGGCTGCTTCTATAACAACAGCTTTGGGAACGATCTCTTTAACCAATTGGCGGATAGCGGTTATACCCTCAGGCGGTGCACTATCTATCTTATTGATGATCACAACATCAGACATCCGTAGGGTCACCTCACCGGGATAATACTCAGTACCATGGCCGGCGCGATGCGGATCGGTAACGGTGATATGAAGATCTGATTTGTAAAATGGGAAATCATTGTTTCCTCCGTCCCAAACAATCACGTCGCAGCCGTCGGGATCATTCTCTGCCGCTCTTAAAATGGCCTCATAATCTACGCCTGCATAAATCACATTCCCTCTTACAATATGTGGCTCATATTCTTCCATTTCTTCAATTGTGCAGTCATGCTTATCCAAATCGGCAAGTTTGGCGAAACGCTGAACCCGCTGCGCCTCAAGGTCTCCATAAGGCATCGGATGTCGTATCGCTACCACCTTAAGTCCGCTTTCAATCAGTAATTCTATAACTTTCCTGGATGTTTGACTTTTACCGCATCCCGTGCGTGTAGCACCAATGCTTATCAAGGGTTTCGTGCTTTTTATAGCTGTGTCTTTCGGACCTAAGAGGAGAAAATTGGCCCCGGCTTTGTTCACAATGGCACTTTTATGCATCAGGTTGGAATAAGACACATCTGAATAAGCAAAAACAACATCGTCAACCTTAAAGCTTTCAATGAGTGTTTCGAGTTCGCTTTCATCGTATATGGGAATGCCCTCAGGATAAAGAGATCCTGCCAGGGCAGCCGGATATTTTCGATTAAGTATGTTTGGAATTTGAGCAGCTGTAAAAGCAACGACTTCATATGCTTTATTGTCGCGATAGTAGGTGTTGAAATTATGAAAATCACGGCCTGCGGCTCCCATTATTAAAACGCGTTTCTTATTCATGATAATAGATTTAATCGAGTTATTGCTCTACGAATATATTTTAACTATGCCAGAGGAAAAATGATATATGTCATGAGGACCATTTAAGGTCTCTGCAACTGCCTTTCGATAAACTGATTAATATCATATGTTTTCATGGTCGTTGGCCTTAATTTTAGCATCCCATAAAATTCATTATTAATGCTTGAAAAACATGATGACAAAAGCAGTTGGGCCATTGGAGGAACAACCATAATCGGACTTGGGATAGGATTTATTTACCTACGAACGGATGTCATGGTATTTGTTGCCTGCATCCTGATAGGAGTCGGTGCTGGATTGGTTCTTGTATCTTTCCTCGAGAGAATGAACCGCAATCGTTAAGACACAGCTTCATTAAAAGTCAAGAATGATCAGCTTCTTTAAAAAATTAAGACATCAACTCTTGCATGAGAATAAGCTAAGTAAATATCTTATTTATGCGATTGGTGAGATTATCCTGGTCGTCATAGGAATTCTTATTGCCCTTCAGATAAACAACTGGAACAATAAAAGATTGTTGAAAGCTGATGAACAGAAATCCTATCTCGATATCAAACGTCAGATAACATCAGATAAGAACGAACTGTTAAAGGTTAAAGCTTATAACGATTATTATTCTAAGGCCTACGAATATGCCAACAAAATAATCATTTCAGGTGATCGATCAAGGGTTGATTCATTGGCTCTTATAAGTATGACATTGTCGCAATATTCCGATTTTCACCGCAGCGGTAATATTTACGAAACATTGGTAAACAGCGGTGACCTGAAACTTCTAAAAAATTCCGGGATCACTTCGGCGCTTCAACAACTGGAAATGACCTACAATTTCGCCAATAAACTGGAAGATATTCATTGGGAGATCATTATTAATGAGTTGTCACCGGAATTACGCGGTACGATAAATTACACCACGTATAAGGCCGTAAAACCGGAAAAGTTATTCGGTGTGGAAATTCAGAATATCTTTTACGAAAGTATCTACCTTACAAAAGCCAAAGATTCTATTTACAAACGTGCACTGAGTGAAATTGAAACCCTTACCGATCTTATCAATAAAGAAACGGGTACGTCGGTTTCCGACGGGGATTACCGTTTATAAAGGTGCAAGAGGATTTTGAACATCCGGTCAATGGTCAGATTTCGATATCATTCATGTGGTGATCATTCGTATCGGCACAAAACGCAGGTATAAAGCAATACATACGGTTGAAGAAAATGCCTTTATTATTGAATTTGACGTCAATAACGTATCAGGCGGACTTCACAAAAAGTATTTAAAATTCAAAAAACAAATACCTGAGTTTTTCGATCCTAATACATTCTAGGCAATAGAAATACTTTTATCCAAATAAACGTCCTGAATAGCATTTAATAATCTAACGCCTTCATTCATCGGTTTTTGGAATGCCTTTCGTCCTGAGATCAGACCCATACCGCCTGCTCGTTTATTGATGACAGCTGTCCTTATGGCCTGGGCCAGGTCATTCTCGCCAGAACCTCCTCCAGAATTTATCAGTCCGGCACGTCCCATCAAACAGTTGGCCACCTGGTAACGCGTAAGATCTATCGGATGATCACTTGTTAATTCAGAATAAACCTTATCGTGGGTCTTGGCAAATTGTATAGCCTTAAAACCACCGTTGTTCTCTGCTTGTTTTTGCTTAACGATGTCTGCTTGAATGGTCGATGCTAAATGGTTAGCCTGTCCGGTAATATCGGCTGAAACATGATAATCAGTCCCGTCTTTTTTGAAGGCTGAATTTCTCAGATAGGCCCATAATACTGTGACCAATCCCAGTTCATGTGCATATTCAAAGGCTTCGGTGATTTCCTGTATCTGCCTTGTACTTTCTGGCGAACCGTAATAAATCGTGGCACCAACTGCCACACATCCCATATCAAAGGCCTGGTCGATACTCGCAAACATGATCTGATCATATTTATTGGGATACGTCAGCAATTCGTTATGGTTCAGTTTCAACAGGAATGGAATCTTATGGGCATATTTCCGACTCACTGATCCCAGAACGCCTAAAGTGGAAGCCACTGCATTACAACCCCCTTCAACAGCTAACTCAACTATTTTTTCAGGATCAAAATATATCGGATTGGGCGCAAAAGACGCTCCGGCCGTATGTTCTATTCCCTGGTCAACCGGCAAGATCGAAACATAACCCGATCCTGCCAATCGGCCGTGGTCGAATAAGGTTTGCAAATTCCGCATCACTGCCGGATTCCTGTCAGATGGCATTAACACCCGATCTACATAGTCGGGGCCAGGCAAATGAAGCCGATCTTTGCTAATGGTTTGACAGTTATGACCTAATAGATAATCAGATTCTTTCCCAAGTAACTCGTGTATATTAACAGACATTGTGATATATTTTTTATTGATATGTAAAGATAATGCAATCGAATCCTTAAAGAAGCTGACATTGCTCAGTTTTTGAAAGCAATTCTTATTCTAAATTCGTGATAATTTTATTAACTTCGGATTTCATTTCATAAATAAATATTTCCAAACTAAAAACATAAAATGACGAAGACTAAGAAATCAAAAGGAACGATTGGGATCCTCACGGGCGGCGGTGATGTACCCGGTCTGAATCCAGCGATACGCGCAGTAACATTCAGGGCAATACGCGAAGGCTATAAAGTAGTTGGTTTTAAACGCGGCTGGGCCGGACTTGTAGATATTGTGCGTGATAAAAAGCATGATAACAGTAATAATTTCATGGAATTATCCAAGGAGCGGGTAAATAAAGCAGCACGAACCGGGGGTACATTCTTACACACATCCCGTACCCGGGCAAGTCATGTATCAAAGAATATGGTTCCCCAACATTTAAAAGATACTTATAAAAAGGATATCAACGATCTTACACCTGAAGTCATTAAAAACCTGGAATGGATTGGTGTTGATTATCTCATTGCAATTGGTGGGGATGACACCTTGAGTTATGCCGTCCATTTATTTAAAAATGGTGTTAAGGTAATGGCTATTCCAAAAACTATGGATAATGACGTTCCCGGCACCGATTATTGTATCGGGTTTAGTACCTGTGTAACGCGTACCATAAGTCTTTCGAATAGTTTACGTACAGCTGCTGGCTCCCATGAACGATTCCTTGTTCTTGAAGTATTTGGCCGATATGCGGGTTTTACGGCGATGCTACCCACACTTGCCGGAGCTGCCCATAGATGTGTAATTCCGGAAGCGCCGTTCCAAATCGATCACCTCGCAGAATTGCTCTCCGAAGATCGTCAAAAAAACCCAAGCAAATACTCTATTGTGCTTGTATCTGAAGGTGCAACTTTCGAAGGTGGTGAAATGATGTTTGAACATGGCGAAAAAGACGCTTTCGGTCATGCGAAACTGGGTGGTATCGGCGATGAAGTATCCCTGGCATTAAAAAATGTATCACCAAAATACAACAATGGCAACCGAGTTAATGTCATCAATCAAAAACTGGGATACCTGGTACGCTGTGGTGATCCTGATTTTATCGATTCGGTTGTGCCAACGGCCTATGGAAACCTCGCACTTGATTTGATCTTAAGCGGTATCGATGGACGAATGGTCGTTCTAAAAAATGGTCGTTATGATCATGTACCGATAGAGGTCGTAACAGAGACTAAAAAATTCATCAATATCGATAAGTTTTATAACCGGGAACGGCTACATCCCTATTACAAAAACTTCGAAATGCTGCCGTTGTTCATCATGACCAACGATTAGCGATTGAAGCTTGTAAATTGTCAAGTAAAAAAATAAATTTGAAATCGGTAGTATGCATTTACATGCCTTAGAGAACGATCAGGAATATATCAACCTACAGGTTGAAATGGTTCGGATGCAGAACTGGATCATTGAAAATAACAAGAAATTGATCATTGTTTTTGAAGGCAGGGATAGCGCCGGAAAAGGCGGAGCTATTATGCGATTTATCCGATATATCAATCCTCGGTTTTATCGTGTTATAGCCTTGAATAAGCCATCTGATGTTGAACGTGGTCAATGGTATTTCAAACGCTATCTGGCCCATTTACCTGATCCGGGTGAAATAGTATTCTTCGACAGGAGCTGGTATAACCGCGCAGTGGTTGAACCTGTCATGGGTTTTTGCACAAAAGAGCAATACAGAAAGTTCATGGAACAGGTCATCACCATTGAAAATATCCTTATTGATGATGACTATTATTTAATCAAATTATGGTTTTCTATCGATAAAGACGAGCAAAAAAAGAGACTTGATGAGCGTAAGGAAAATCCGCTCATCAGTTGGAAATTAAGCACAGTCGATATCCAGGCTCAAATGAAATGGGGAGATTACACCCGATATAAACAGGCCATGTTCGATAAGACCGGTACAAAAAAATCACCCTGGGTGGTCATTAAAGGCAATAACAAGGATATTGCAAGAAAAGAGGCCATGCGCTATGTTTTAAACACCATTCCCTACGAGCATAAAGGCATGACTGATGAAAGACTAAAACCCGATCCTGGTATTTTCACCGTAATAGCTAATTAGATAATTAGTTTCGGTAGGATTCCGGAATGGTCAGCTCTTGATAAAATTTAGACATAATATGCATCCTAAATTTTATACAACAGATTTATAACAAAAACATTTACTTGGTTGTCTGGCTCCCTGTTAATGGTTTTCTCGATGCGATACTGAAAATCAAGGCTGAGCTTTTCATTAAAGATCCATTTAATGCCGGGCTCATATCGGATTAATTGAAACTGATATATACCATCGGCACGTAACCAGGGTTCTATTGTGACATAAGGTCTTAGCTTTTTCTTGTTAAAAAAACTAATATTAGTCGCCCAACGAAAAAAATCTAAATCAGTGTTACCGGCAATCTCGAAGGCCCAATGATATCGTAAACGGTTAGTTACTTTAGTTTGATTTTTTCCAAGGGTATTTGCAATATCAAAAAAAATAAAGTGCCTGTAGTCACTGTCCGGAATAAACCATGAACGTGATAATAATTGACCTGACCAGCCTTTGCCTAAATTCTGCTTAAAAATAATGTCGACCGACATGTTCTGATATCGACTCAAATTTTCATTATGTCTGAAAATTGGTTTAACACTTAATACCGATTTGTCAGTAAGATCAGTCTGTAATTGAAAGGACGACCAAGAAATATAATCGTCCTGTGCATGTAATAATAAGGAGTGCACAACCAGGAAAAGAAATAGAATTTTTTTCATAATTATCATGCGCAATTTACAAAAGAAATTTGCAAAAAAACAAGGCTTTCCATTTAAGTATATCTCTTTTAAAAATACTGTTTTATCTGATCAAAATCATGTTTTTTAATCTTTATATGGCAGACCTTTATCCTTGATATAAAAATTGATTTCTTATGAGAACTTATAAGGCATTTCATCAAAAAAGCATTACTGATTATGAGTCATTTTGGAAAGAGCAAGCCGAAAAAATCGATTGGTTTAAATTTCCGGAAACTATTTATTCAAAATCGGATGAAGGATTTGATCGCTGGTACTCCGATGGCACCTTAAATACGAGTTATTTAGCCTTAGACCGTCATGTAAAGGCAGGACGAGGCAATCAGCTCGCCCTGATTTACGATTCTCCGGTGACTGATAAAAAAATGACTTATACCTACGCACAGTTACTACATGAAGTGGAAATGGTAGCCGGCATGCTTCTTAGCCTTGGTGTGACCAAGGGAGATCGGGTCATCATTTATATGCCAATGATATCTCAAACCGTATTCGCTATGCTAGCCTGCGCCAGGATTGGAGCTATTCATTCAGTGGTTTTTGGTGGATTTGCACCAAATGAATTAGCGGTGCGAATTGATAATGCCACACCAAAGGTCATGCTTACAGCCTCGTGTGGTATAGAAGTTCAAAAAGTTATACCATACAAAACGCTGGTTGACCAGGCTCTCGATCTTGCAGCCCACAAAGTTGATCATGTGGTCTTGTACCAACGCCCAGAATATAAAGCCGAAATGATCGAACCTCGTGATATAGACTGGCAGATTCTCAAAGCCAAATCAAAGCCCGCTAAATATGTCGAAGTAAAATCGACCGATACTTTATATATAATTTATACTTCAGGTACCACGGGTAAGCCTAAAGGGGTGATGCGTGATAATGGTGGCCATGCAGTATCCATGAAATTTAGCATGGATTATATTTATAACTGTAAACCAGGTGATGTCTTTTGGGCCGCAAGCGACGTTGGTTGGGTTGTCGGGCATTCCTATATCGTTTATGCACCGCTTATTCAAGGATGTACCACGGTGTTGTTTGAAGGAAAACCGGTTAGAACACCAGATGCAGGTACATTCTGGCGTGTTATTAACGATTATAATATCAATGTGTTTTTCACAGCACCTACAGCATTTCGTGCCATCGTAAAAGAGGATCCAAACGGCGAACTTAAATCTAAGTATGATCTGTCGTCATTGCGTTATTTGTTCCTTGCTGGAGAACGATGTGATACCGGAACTTTAAAATGGGCACAGAAATTACTAAATATCCCCGTTATCGATCATTGGTGGCAGACAGAAAGTGGCTGGCCGATGATTGCCAATATGCCTGGATTAGAACTACTACCCGTTAAACCAGGCTCATCAAGCGTGAGTGTACCTGGGTACAACATGACCATTCTCGATCAAGATGGAGAGGAAGTCGGGCCACAAGAAGAAGGTTCTCTTGTTATTAAACGACCTACCCCACCAGGCTTTCTTACCAACCTATGGAGGAACACTGAACGGTTTATCGCAGCGTATTTCACCAAATATCCCGGTTTTTACAATGCCGAAGATTCCGCCTATAAAGATGCCGAAGGGTATATATATATTACCGGACGCATGGACGACATTATAAATGTGGCCGGCCATCGGTTATCAACAGCAACCATAGAAGAGATCGTTGCAACCTATCCCGATGTTGCAGAATGCGCTGTGATTGGCATAGCCGATGAAATGAAAGGTCAGATTCCTGTAGGATTTGTTGTTCTAAAGGATGGTGTCACCACGCCTCAGGAAATTATTTCCGCAGATCTCATACAAAAGGTACGTGACAACCTCGGTCCTGTAGCTGCATTTAAAACGGTATATTTTGCCAAAAGATTACCAAAAACACGATCTGGTAAAATATTGAGAAAAACCATGCGAAATATTGTAGATCAGAAACCCTTTACAGCCATTGCAACGATTGAAGATCCGGCAGTGCTTGATGAAATCAGGGATCTGGTCTTTCAAAAGGAAGTTTTAGTTGAGCAAAGTTAGTTTTAGAGATTAAATGACTAAAAAAAATAATTAAATCGAACTAACAAAAGTCATAATTTAATTTTCAATTATCGACTATTTTCAAACTGCATTCGGAAGTATTGCTTTTAACCTTTTTAATATATTAATAACATAATGAAAGCAAGACTCGTTTTATTGTTTATGGCTATGATTGCCATAAGCTTTATTAGCTGTGATGTCGATGAGCCTATCGACGAATCACAAAAGAGAGGGGTGCAGGTTGAACGCCCGTTTAAAATGCGCTCTTCCGGAACATTCCAAATTGTAACTCCTGATGTCTGTGATGAGGGACTGGTTCAAGTCTTAATAGAAGGACAAGGAAAAGGTACCCTGATCGGAAATTTTAGTGTTACCATTACATACTGTACTGATTTTGGTGACATTCATATTTTAAACGGGTATCAAATTGCAGCTAATGGTGACCAATTATTCTTCTATAATATAGGAGGAGGTGAAGATGAAAACGGCTTTTATAATGACTACTATTATTACAGTGGAACTGGCCGTTTTGAAAATGTTAGCGGTACACTGAGGCTTTACGGCGTGTTTGAATTTACAGGGCCAACTTCAGGTGTATTTAGCAATCAAGGTGAAGGTACGTTGACGTACTAATCTGGTAAAAATACTTCCGATGATAATAAAGGTTCAATGATCTCGGGTCATTGAACCTTTTTTAGAGGAAGTATCCCTTGATGAAATCGTTAATATTGAACATTTAAAACTGAGATTTGTCACTTTTTTTACAGTTCTGAATCCTTAACTTTGAGAGTTATCCAAATGTCAAAAAGATCGAGAAACCTACTCGGCAATATCCAAATTAAACCACAAAAGAATGAAATCAAAACAAGCAGATCTCGCAGGACCCGGAATAAGCACCTATGACGAAGTCAGTAAAATTCTTCCTGAAAATTATAGCCCGGTACTGCCACCATTGAGCCGCATGAAAGCATTGTATATGGTCAAAGACTATATTGAAAAGGGACTTGCAGAGAAGCTCAACCTTCAAATGGTCCAGGTGCCGCTTATCGTAAGAAAAGATAGTGGTGTAAATGACTACCTCGATCGAGATGGTTCAAGAACTCCGGTTGAATTTCCGGCAGGTCTCGGACTAAAGGAGCGGATTCCGACCCAAGTCGTTCAGGCAGCCACGAAATGGAAACGCATGGCCCTGGCGCAATTTGAATGCGAAGAAGGTCAAGGTATCAATACCGATATGAGGGCCATACGAAAAGATTATTTCCTCGATCACGATCACTCCTGCTATGTTGATCAATGGGATTGGGAAAAGCGCATTACCCCTGAAGACAGAACCCTCGGTTATCTGAAAGATACCGTAAAAAATATCTGGGCTGTAATTAGGGATGCCGGACGTATGGCCAGAAAAGAATTCCCGGAATTAAATGATGATCGCTATCCTGATTTTCCGGAAGAATTGAAGTTTATTCATGCCGAAGAAATCTTGGCCATGTTTCCAGATCTTCCGAGAAAGGAACGAGAAAATAAACTCCTTGAGAAATATCCGGCCGTATTTATCATCGGTATAGGGGCGGTATTAAAAGATGGTTATCCCCACGAAATGCGGGCAGCCGACTACGACGACTGGATCACACCAACGATCATGAAAAATGGTGAGCAAATGTTTGGATTAAATGGTGATATTTTGGTCTATAATCCGGTAACCAAACGCCGGCATGAACTTACTTCCATGGGAGTAAGGGTGACCAAAGAAACAATGAAACTGCAATTGGAATTGTCAGGTCAGCTCGATTTTCTTGAACTCCCCTACCATCAGGCCATCTTGAATGATGAAATACCCTTGAGCATTGGTGGAGGAATCGGACAGGCGCGAACTTATATGTATTTGCTTCGTTGTGCCCATTTGGGTGAAGTCACCGTTTCGGTTTGGCCAAATGAATTAAAGCAGATATGCGAAGTAAAGAATATAGTTGTTCTGGAATAGGCTGTATATCATATTTGGATTAACTTAGACTCAGGCTTTACTTAAAAAGATTGCCGGCCACTAGCTGATGGTTTTCAAAAAACCCGTTATTATTTCCGTGGTAATTGCCTTGGTCTCAATCCTTGCCCTATGGTTTGTATCGCGATCAATCGGTTTGGTATTGGTTTTCGTTCCTGGTATTATCATAAGCTTTATCTTTTGTCAGCTTAGTTTTGATAAAAGGGTTCCCGATCCGAAATCGGTTTTGCCGCTTTATCTTTTCGCCCTGGGTGTTCAATTTCTTCATTTTACCGAGGAATACCTTACAGGGTTCGTAATTGAACTGCCTGCACTTTTCAATCAACCACCATATCCAACCGATATTTGGCTAGTTTTTAACATGGTAGCCTACTTTATTTTTATTCTTGGTGGTATTACACTTTTCTGGCGCTCAGGTAGCTTTTTAATCATTCCGGTTTTTTTCATTCTATTCGGAATAATGTTCAATGGCCTGGCACATCTGGGAACCTCATTATATGTTGGTGGTTATTTCCCGGGACTATATACAGCAATGATTTATCTTGTTCTTGGACCCTTGCTAATTGGGCGTTTATTGAATTCACGAAAACATGTCCCAGGTAAAGGTTGAGTCATCTATTCAATTGAAATATTTAGTATCTTAGATCGGTTGAAAACCTCATGGCCTTATCAATCTTCCTCAAGTATTCATTATTGAGAACTTACCGACTAAATCATTAACCTGGGTGACTAAAATAGCATGTTTAATTCTTAACAGACTTAGTCGGATATATAAATTTGAATCGAAGAAATATCATTAAAAAATAAAACTATGAATTCAGTAAGGGCGGCATTTATTACATTGGTCATCGGATTAACCTGTTATCAATGCGAAAACGCTCCAGAATATGATACTATCATCAGAAATGGAACCATTGTTGACGGCAGTGGAAATAAAGGAATGGTTGGTGATATCGCGATTCAGGCCGATACCATCGCAGCCATTGGTGACCTTTCGGCTGCCTCCTCAAATGATATAATAGATGCAACCGGCCTGGTTGTTTCTCCTGGTTTTATAAATATGCTTAGCTGGGCAACGATTTCACTTATAGAAGATGGTCGATCAATGAGTGACATCAAACAAGGGGTGACTCTTGAAGTATTTGGTGAGGGTTGGTCGATGGGGCCTATGAATGAATCCATGAAAAACCAACAAATGGTCGCCCAGGGAGACATTAAATTTGATATTAAATGGAATACACTTTCAGAATATCTTGAATACCTCGTTGAAAAGGGTATTTCACCAAATATTGCCTCGTTCGTAGGGGCAACGACATTGCGTATTCATGAATTAGGTTTCGAAAATCGAGCTCCCAATGCCGAAGAGCTGACCCGTATGAAGGACATGGTTCGGCAGGCGATGGAAGAAGGTGCCCTTGGTGTGGGATCATCATTAATTTATGCGCCTGCGTTTTATTCGAGCACCGAAGAGCTTATCGAATTGTGTAAAATAGCTTCAGAATACGATGGCATGTATATCTCTCATATGAGAAGCGAAGGGGCCAACATTTTAAACAGTCTGAACGAACTCATTCGCATTGCTGATGAAGCCCAAATAAGAGCTGAAGTTTATCATTTAAAAATGAGTGGAAAGGCAAATTGGCACAAATATGATCAGGTAGTTGCTAAGATTGACTCGGCGAGGCAGGCCGGTCTCCATATAACAACCGACATGTACACCTACATTGCCGGTGCTACAGGCTTGGATGCATCTATGCCACCGTGGGTGCAGGAAGGTGGATATGATGAATGGGCTAAACGACTGAGAGATCCCGATGTCAGAAAGCGGGTCATTACCGAAATGAGAACCCCTACCGATCAATGGGAAAATTTAATGTTGTCGGCCGAATCTCCTGAAAAAGTGCTTTTAATTGGATTTAAAAATGACAGCCTTAAGCATCTCACGGGTAAAACCCTTGCAGAGGTGGCCAGAATGCGGAATAAATCTCCCGAGGAAACTGCCATCGACCTGGTTATTGAGGATGGCAGTCGGGTGGGAACGGTTTATTTTTTAATGTCGGAAGAGAATGTTAAAAAGCAGATCGCTTTACCCTATATGAGTTTTGGTTCTGATGCCGGATCAATGGCTCCTGAAGGTGTTTTTTTAAAATCGAATACCCATCCAAGGGCCTATGGAAACTTTGCCCGACTTCTCGGTAAATATGTTCGCGATGAGAACGTGATTCCGCTGGAAGAAGCCATTCATAAACTAACTGCTCTGCCAGCCAAGAATTTAAAGATCAAAGACCGTGGACTTTTGAAAACAGGCTTCTTTGCAGACCTGGCGATTTTCGATCCTAAAACGATTACCGATCATGCTACTTTTAACAGCCCCCATCAACTAGCATCGGGTATGGTTCACGTTTTTGTAAATGGGGAACAGGTACTGAAAAACGGTGAACATACTGGTAAACTTCCGGGGCGAGTTGTTCGAGGACCAGGATATAAAACGAAATAAAAATTAAACTAAAACATAATAACATGGCGTCATTAAACAGAAGAGAATGGTTACAACTTAGCGGACTCGGTGGAATTGCAGCAGCATTGACGCCTTTTGACGTTTTAGCTAACCCTCACAATGAAGAATTCATCGTTGGGTCTATCTCAAATTTTGCTAAACTCAATTCTAACGAAAATCCGTTTGGTCCCTCTAAAAAAGTCAGGCAAGCCATGATCGACGGTTTTGATATGGGTTGCCGCTATCCCTATCAGAAAATGAATGCACTGGCAGAAATACTTGCAAAAAAAGAAGGCCTTACCCGTGAACATATTGTCATGTGCGCAGGATCGACAGAGGGTCTTAAAGCTGCAGGATTGACTTATGGCAATAATCGAGGCGAGATTATCGCTGCCGATCCGGTTTACAAGTCTCTTTTGACTTATGCCGAACAGTTCGGGGCCTACATCAATCGTGTTCCGTTAAATAGTGAAATGGGCCATGACCTCGAAGAAATGGAACGACGTGTTACTCAAAAAACATCTCTTGTCTTTTTATGTAATCCTAATAACCCGACCGGGACCTTAATACCAAAACAAGATCTTGTTGATTTTTGTAATACAGTATCTGAGAAAACAGTTGTTTTTTCTGATGAGGCCTATTATGATTATATCACCGATTCAAATTATCCATCAATGGTTAATTTGGTGAAAGCAGGCAAAAATGTTATCGTTTCACGCACCTTCTCTAAGGTTTATGGTTTGGCCGGACTTCGTGTGGGTTACCTTATTGCAAGGCCCGACATCGCCGAACGAATTCGTCAAAATGTGATGGCCAAAGCAAATATGATGGCTCTTATCGGTGCTACAACTGCTCTTGATGATGATGAATTTTATACGATGAGCATCCGCAAGAATAATGAAGCTAAAACAATTATCTATGATACCCTAAATGAACTGGGATTAAAATATATACCCTCACACACCAATTTTGTATTCTTCGAGACGGGTAAAAACATCAATGACCTTATCCCTAAAATGAGGGCAAAAGATGTGGCAATAGGGCGTCCGTTTCCACCACTTACCAAATGGTGCAGGATCAGTACGGGTACCATTCCGCATATGCACAAATTTGCAGATGCATTAAAGGCCACATTATAAATTGAAACAGAAATAGCGAAATGAATGGGATTTTCAGTTTCTCCGGGAAACTTAGATTGGCAATTTTATTGTTTTTACTTGTTATTTTCAGCTGCAGAAAGACCAATGATCTACCTGATCCACTTGAGGCCGGATGGAAAAATAAGTCGATATGCGAAGTTATGGAGGACAATGATAAAATGCGCATCTTAAAATGCACCTTTGAGCCCAATGAGGGTCATGAGCGACATTATCATAAGCCACATTTCGCCTATGCGCTCCACGGAAGTCGATTCAGGTTAAAGGATACTACGGGTATTCGTGAGGTCGATTTCTTTAGCGGCAGCCATTATTTCAGCCAAGGTGTTGTCTGGCATGAAGCCCTAAATATTGGAGACAGCACTGCTGTTGTATTAATAATTGAACCAAAATAACAGGCTATGTTTATTCACCTTAGAAAGAAAAACTTCATCGCTATTCTTTTTATTTTTTCAACCTTATATGCCTGCAAAGACAGGCCTTCTCAAAAACCAGAGGTTGATAGTAATGATTTTGAATTTCTCGAAGCAACGATTCCTCAAATTCAAAAAGGATTAAATAATGGAGATTTCACGATTCAGGATCTGGTTCAAGCCTATCTTGAACGCATAGAATTTATCGATAAGGACGGTCCTCAATTAAATTCAGTAATAACCGTAAATCCCGATGCTCTGGCTATCGCACGAACCCTTGATGAAGAATTAAAAAATGGGAGAATACGTGGTCCAATGCATGGCATTCCTGTTTTATTGAAGGACAATATCGATACCCATGATAAAATGCCAACAACAGCTGGCTCGAGAGCACTTGCAAATTCATTTCCCCCAGATGATAGTTGGGTGGCACGGAAATTAAGAGAGGCAGGTGCTGTTATATTAGGTAAGGCCAATTTGAGTGAATGGGCGAACTTCAGAGGAGAACTGTCTTCAAGTGGCTGGAGTGGTATAAACGGACAAACCAAAAACCCATACGTTCTTGATCGGAATCCTTGTGGCTCAAGTTCGGGGTCAGGTGTAGCAGTTTCTGCTAATTTATGCATGATCGCTATCGGTACTGAAACCAATGGATCAATTGTTTGTCCGGCTAATAATAACGGTGTAGTCGGGATCAAACCAACAGTGGGCTTGATAAGCCGTAGCGGCATAATACCCATTTCCTATACCCAGGACACAGCAGGACCTATGGCCCGAACGGTGACTGACGCTGCTATCTGCCTTAGTGTTCTTACAGGCCTGGATAATTCAGACGAGAAAACCCTTGGAAGTAGAGATAAATTCGTAAGTGATTATACGCAGTTTTTAAATGATAACGGACTTAAAGGTAAACGCATTGCTCTCTATAAACGACCAGTTGGAAGGCACTATAAGGTAGATTCGCTTTTTTATCAGGCCGTTGATCACATCAAAAAGCAAGGCGCTGAAGTCATCGAGATCGATAATATCACCTTAAAAAACATGGGAAGCCCGTCTTTCCAGGTGATGCTGTTTGAATATAAAGATGGTCTTAATTCCTATTTTAAAAGACTTGGGCCCGAAGCCCCGATCAAATCCATCGATGAATTAATCGCTTTTAATCAGTCAGACTCCATTGAGCTGCGATATTACGATCAACGTTATCTCGAAATGGCAAATGAAAAGGAAGCCTTGAGCTCACAGGAGTATTTAGATGCCCTTGTTTCGCTCACGACAGGAAGTCAGCAAGACGGCATAGATCGGGTTATGAATGAACTAAACCTTGACGCAATAATAGCACCTACAGGTGGGCCAGCATGGAAAACCGACCTTGTGAATGGCGATAGTTTTCACGTGGGTAGTTCTTCACCTGCGGCGCGGGCGGGATACCCAAATATTACAGTCCCAATGGGCTTTATTGATAACCTTCCGGTAGGAATATCTTTTTTCGGCCGTGCATGGAGTGAGCCGGTTCTCCTTGAAATCGCCTACAGTTATGAACAGGGAACGAAGCATCGGAATGCGCCTCAATTTATAGTATCGGATTAAATTTATCATCGGCAATTTTCTTTTCTGAAAATGGTCATAGTTAAACGCTTTATCGGTAATTCTCTTTAGTTTAAGCCTGACTAATATCATAGAATTCACAAGAGGTTTTCTATAATTTCGTCTTGTTAATTTATCGAACTTAACAGTAACCCTAAACATAATGATATGGTGTCTAAAAGTTATACCTGTGGCATAAGTAAAGAGCCGTTGATCGGGCTTACTATCGGTGAGAAATTTGATGAGACCGTGAAGCGATATCACAAAAATGAAGCTTTGGTTGTACGTCATCAAAATATTCGCTGGACCTATGCTGAACTTAGTGATCAGGTAAACAAATGCGCACGAGCCCTTTTATCGGTCAATATTAAAAAAGGGGATCGCGTGGGCATCTGGTCATCAAATCGATCTGAATGGACCGTTATTCAATTTGCATGTGCCAAAGTAGGTGCTATTCTTGTCAATATCAATCCCTCTTACAGGGTTAATGAATTGAATTACGCATTAAATCAATCAGGCTGTGTAATGATCGTTATCGAGGACCAGTTTAAATACTCGAATTATCATGACATGGTCATGAGTTTAGCACCGGAACTGTCAACCGATCAAATAGGTAACCTTAAAGCTGAAAAACTCCCGAATCTGAAAATTGTAGTAAGCTTGTCGGATAATCCTCCAGCAGGAATGCTATCATGGAAACTATTCTTAGATCGGTCGGAGGAAATCCAACCAAAGGAGTTGGAATTACGGGCTGAAACGTTATGCTTTGATGACCCTATCAATATTCAATATACCAGCGGAACGACAGGACACCCAAAAGGTGCTACCTTAAGTCATCATAATATATTGAACAATTCGATTTTTACGGCAGGCCGAATGAATTTTTCGGATAAAGAACGTGTTGTGATCCCGGTACCTTTGTATCACTGTTTCGGGATGGTATTGGGTAATTTAAGTTGTATGACCCATGGGGCTACCATGATTTATCCGAGCCCGGGATATGATCCTCTCGCTGTTCTTGAAACTGTCGAAGCGGAAAAGGGAACAGTTCTTTATGGGGTGCCAACCATGTTTATCGCCGAATTGGAACATCCCGATTTCGATAAATTCGATCTTAGCAGCTTGCGAACTGGAGTTATGGCGGGATCGCCCTGCCCTATTGAGGTTATGAAAAAAGTTCAATCGGTAATGCATATGACCGATGTTCAGGTCGGTTATGGAATGACCGAGACCAGCCCGGTGGTCACACAAACCAAAATAGGAACACCGCTTGATAAGCAAGTCGCAACGGTAGGTCAAATTCATCCACATGTTGAAATTAAGATAATCGATCCTGAAACCGGATTAATTGTTCCCCTCGGAGAACGCGGTGAACTTTGCATGCGCGGTTATAGCGTTATGCTCGGGTATTGGAATGATGAAGAGCAAACTCGTCAGGCTATTGACCGAACCGGATGGATGCATTCTGAGGACCTTGCAACCATGGACGAAGAAGGGTATATAAAAATCGTTGGACGGATTAAAGACATGATAATACGCGGTGGCGAAAATATCTACCCGAAAGAAATTGAGGAATTTTTGTTTACGCATCCAAAAATAGTTCAAGTTCAGGTTATTGGCGTACCCGATATTAAATATGGGGAAGTAGTAATGGCCTGGATTCAATTCAAGGAGGGTGAACAGGCTTCCGAAGATGAATTGAGAACCTTCTGCAAGGGCAATATCGCTCATTTCAAAATCCCAACTTATTTCAAATTTACCGATAGTTTCCCGATGACAGTGACCAGAAAAATCAGGAAGGTTGAAATGCGTGAGATCAGCATTAAAGAATTGGATCTTTCAAAAGCCAGTAGCGTTAAAACAGCCTGAAAACATATATATCCAAAAACATTTTTTAAAATATTTCAGTAAATTTAAATGATCAATTGATTGAAAATTTACTTTGTAATGAATAATAAAATACTTGTTATCGGAGGCACTGGTACAACAGGACGCGAACTTTTGAATATTTTGAACAAAAATCAAGTTGAGTTTAAGGCACTTGTGAGAAATTCGGAAAAGGCTAAAGAATTGGAAAAATCTGGGATTTCAACTGTAAAGGGAACTCTTGGCGATTGGGATAGAATCAGTAATGTATTGACAGACTTTGATACCATTTTTTTATTAACCGGAGCATCTCCTGAAAATATTGATCACCAAAACGGACTCATTGATCATGCCAATTCAGTAGGTGTAAAAAAGATAGTTAAGATTTCGGCTGTAGTCGCAGAAACCGGTTCACCTGTTCATCTGGCCGATTGGCACGGACAAATAGAAGATCATTTAAAAAACAGCGGATTGGAATATGTGATATTACGCCCACATTCCTTCATGCAAAACATGCTAATGAGTCTTCCCACCATTAAGGAACAAGATGTGTTTTACGAATCTATTGGAGATGGACAGATTCCAATGGTGGATGCCCGTGACGTTGCTTTGGCTTCTTATCATTGTCTTATCAATAACAATTTCAATAATGGTACTTATGTAATTACTGGTCCCTCTTCCATAGGATATTCCGATGTTGCAAAATCACTATCCGAGACTACTAATCGAATTATTAACTACATCAAGGTGCCTTCAGAGGCACATAATCATGGGATGAAAGCTGCAGGACTTCCTGATTGGCTGGCTGATGACCTGACTCAAATGAGCAAAACCTGGGCTAAATCAAATGATAAACCTACAGATGACTTTAAAAAGATAACCGGTTGCGAACCAAGGTCAATTCATCAATTTACAAAGGACTATGCCAGCTTTTTTAGTTAGAAGTAAGGAACTTAGTTTAGTTGATTAAAGGCATTCGCTGTGAGCGATAAAGTATATCGGTCTGTCCCCATCCTGCAACAGTTTTATCACCATTCAATGTTTTGAAGAAAAGGGTGGCCTCAAAGACCTCTTCATTCGTCGATTTATCGACTTCAACTATTTTACCGGAATGGGTAGTCTTAGGGTGAAGATAGCCCGAGGTGATTAATATATTGCCTGTTTCGGGTAAATAATCAACGTCGCTAACAATTGATGAAAAGAAATCTTCTGCGCGCTCTTTCCCGTATTGCCAGACTTGCCTTACCGTCATGGCCGACTCGTCAATCTCATACTCTACCGCACGTGAATAATTATTTGAATGGTTAAAATTCCGATAGGTCCCATTGTCGAAAACAAGTAAATTGCCGTTGGGTAAAAATTTTGGGGCATGTGGTCCCCATGGAAAATCGAAATCAGACGCACTTTCCATTCCATTTTGAATGGCAGACTGATAAGGATTTCCATTAGAGTCTATGGCGGTCAACAAAAAAGGATTCGTATCAAATCCATCACCCCGACGTCCCGATCGTCCCCAATTATTTTTAGGAGAGAGTATCCATTGCAACTTATCATCAGAACTCAATTTAATTAAGCCCTGATTCTTGGCCGAAACGATAATGGAACCATCTTTAGAGTCGAAGACAAGTCCATTCATATGAAGCCAGTCACCCGGACGAAAAAAGTTTAAATCGGCCCGATCAACATCAAGGTTTTTTCCTAGATCCCATTCTTTTGTGATTTGTTCTGATTTTCGATCATAATGCATGATAAAATCGCTATCAGATAAGACCTGTTCACCATTTAAATCGATATAAGCGTCACGCTTTCCTACGCAAGCCAGCAAATTACCGTCCGGTAATTCGAGGACATCATGATGCATCCCATAATTCTTGTCGATTTGAGTTTGCTTCACAATTTTACCAAGCATGTTAATTTCATAGATCGAATGACGGCCTACCATAAGAATGTTACCGTTTTGTGCTCGTTGAAACGGACTGACCATTTTTCCGTGGAAACCAAGATCCAAATACCAACGCACCTGGCCTGCATCATCAAAAATGAACGGCATGGACCTAAAAACACCGTTATTGGCAAAATGCATATCACAACCATGAAGCCCTGGTTCCATCGCCTCGCGATCTAATGTATTGATCTTTATTGTAGGAAACCAGCGTGGTAATGGATTTGTCTTTATTGAAACCGTATCGGTTAATTGACCACCGGCATGTTCCAAAGTAACAAGGACTTTATTCTCCGAATTGGGATAAAGGCCTAAAACAGGCACAACAAGACTGTCAGATGACTGGGTTATTATCTGTTCAAGAGGCTGAGCGCCGAGAACCTTAACGGTTGCTCTGCATGGAATTTCCGAAGTGATGGTTAATTCCGCGGTTAAGGGAGCAATCCTGTTAGGATTAACTTTGGTCGTAATTTTGTAATCGATACCCGAATCGCTGCAGCTAAAAAGAATGACCGACAATATGAGGACCAAAATAAAAGTTTGCCATGTATCAACAACCCTAAAAATCATGATTAAAATTGACTAGATTAATTTCGGTGGAAGATACATTTAAATTAAAAATTATTGAAATTAATAATCCAATATTCCTAATTGATAAAATGAAAAAATGTGACGGGTTTCATTCTAAACGCTTATTAAGATTGAAGTTATTCCATCATCTTGAAATCAAATAAATATCCGGTTATAATCGGGATCGTCTTGATTGGCTCGGTATTTTTGAGTTTGTAGATTTCAAATACGGCATCAAGCCTAGATTGATTAAGATCATAGTCACTCTCAACAGGTTGTAACGTTATGATGCCGATTGGATCACCAACCCAGGCCTTTGTTTTCGGATCTGGCCATTTTACCATTAGCGTTATGATGCGAACTGGTATTTGGTTCAATGTACAAAGGGGTTTTTTTATTGTATTTTTATTGAATATCATTCATCTTTTTTGGTGGCATTAATCAACTAAAAAACTTATGAGAAAAAAATGGATTAAACGAATTTTATGGACAATCGGTTTTACCATAATCATTTTGTTGGCTTTTGGGTTTGTTTTCTATAATCGGTTCGTCGTTTCAGCCCCTGAGGTATCATATCAACCTCCAAAGGACTTGGCAGAGGCACAGCTTCAGGATCTTGATTATCTCAGCCTTTACCCCGAATTAGATCGTAGTTGGGATACGGATAAAAAAGTTGAGGATTTCTTAAACGGTATAGAAGATCTTAAAGACCGTTTACCTGTGAGCCTGGCTGTGTTTGAAATGGAAATCGCAAAGCTTGTCGCCCTTGCCGACAATGCGCACACCAATGTTAGTGCCGCCGGGCGGGCAAAACGAATGAATGCTATTCCATTACGGTTTCACTGGTTTAAAGAAGGTTTATACATTGTAATGGCTAAAACGGAATATAACGATCTGGTGGGGGCACTAGTTGTAACAATCGAAGGTCAGGATCCCGCAGACCTTCTCGAAAAGTTGAAACCATACCGTGGTGGAGCTGAAACTCACCTCAAATATAATAGTCCGTTATTCTTGATGTCTCCTGAAATCTTACATGCCATCGGATTAGCGTCAAGCCCCGATCACTTGCGAATTCAATGTATTGATCTATCCGGTAACACTTTTGATATGGAAGTATCGGCAAGTATCGAGGATAAGGATGTCCCCGGATATACGCCGGAAGGCTGGTTAGTTCCTAAACCCGAATATAAAAATTCTGAGTGGAAAAACTGCATTCAAACCGCCGCCGTAAGCCTGCCATTGATGCATCTCGATAGAAATGTTAATCACCTGTTCCTCGATGATAAATTGTATGTTCAGGTTAATGAAAATTGGGATACCGAAGAGTCTGAAGTCAAACCCTATCTCAAATCGGTTATCCAGGATCCGGAATTTAAAAAACTACAAAAAGTGATTTTGGATCTGCGATTCAACCCTGGAGGTGATTATCATATGGTTCGACCCTTTATCAATGCCGTGAAAACTGAATTGACAACCGGGCAAAAGCTTTATGTAATTACTGGTAATGGCACCTTTTCTGCTGGACTGTTAACCGTAGCTTATGCCGAAGATCAATTGAAAGAAAAGGCGGTAATCATCGGGGAACCCGTCGGTGATAATCTTCAATTTTGGGCTGATGGCGGGTTACCGCTCACCCTGCCAAATTCAGAAATTAAAGTCCATATATGGACAGCTTATCACGACTGGCAAAATGGATGTGACGACTGGAAAAAGTGTTTTTGGATCACTATTTTCGATGGTGTTGCTGTTCCGTCCGTTCAGCCTGATGCTTTGGTCCCATTGTCGTTCATCGATTATTTAGATGGCAAAGACACAGCTCTGGAATATATAAAAAGAGAAGAGTGAACGCCAAGCCGAAATTTCTTAAATCGATTATCGCCATCCTTGTAATTGTGTTGATTCCTTATGGGGTATTCCTCGCCTTTCGAATTGGTCAACAGGGCGTTTTTTCAGCCCAGGATATGATTCGGTATCCGCTTGTTTTTGGTGGAATTAGCATTTTAATCGTCCTGCTTATTAAGCGTTACTTTTTACAAGAACCACTATCGGATTTTAATAAAACAGGTGGTAGCTGGTCTAATGATTTGAAATGGGGCCTGCTTCTTACCGCATTCTATTTTATTCTATTTGCATTAGAACGAATATCATTGCGCAGTCTCCTGAATTCACCTTCGAACATGGAACTACTCGGCTTGATGCTCGAAATGCGGGAGAAGCCAATTCTGTTGCTTTTATGGTTCGGACCCGTTCTCTGGATCGGTGTAGCGTTTTATGAAGAATTAATCCGCGTTTTTTTGTTGAGTAGTCTTTGGAAATTTTCTAAAAACCTTCGATGGATACTAGCAGTAATCCTTATTACCAGTCTTATCATGGGTTTTGTGCATTGGAATCAGGGATCATACGGAATTGTTACAATCACCATTAAAAGTTTTGTGGCCTGCTGGTTTTTTTATAAAAAAAGAAGGCTTATGCCATTGGTTTATGCACATGTTCTTTATGATGGCCTGCAAGTGGCCCAGTTACTGTTAACCTATCCACAGGATTAAGTCCGAAAACCCCTTTAATAAAGATTGATAAAGGACAGATATAATTGTTTTCCGACTTCGGAAAAATCGCTATATTTAAAGTAAACATTTAATAGATGAACCGTCAATATTTTTATTTCGCCATTATTCTTTTAGCGGTTGCCGGATTGCTGTTTGTATTGAATCTCGGTGATGATCAGACTGTCGATGATATTTCGATTGAGTTTTCGGAATTTAAAACCGATCAGGAAGGCATTAAAGCCGCAGAATTGATTCTGAAGAATAATACCACCAATACAGCATTTGGCGTTGAACTTATCATACAGTTTATCGACGATCAGGAGAATATTTTGGTGTCCTCAGCCGCACGAACCGATAGTATTTCTGCGGGAAAAACATGGACCGTAAGCATTCCGGTTGAAGGTGAAAATGTTTTCGATTTTAAAATACTATCAATAACCACAACTGAAGATCTTATACCATAAGCCTATGCTCGGATTAAGAACAACCTGTTATATGGTCAGCAATTTAAATGAAGCCAAAACATGGTATGCTAAGGCATTTGATAAAAAACCTTATTTCGACGAACCGTTTTATGTCGGGTTTAATATTGGAGGTTATGAACTTGGGCTATTACCGGAAACTGAACCTCAAGGATCGAAAACCGACAATGTCCTTGCCTATTGGGGTGTCACCGATATTCATAGTACCTATAAACATCTGTTAAGCCTTGGAGCAAACGAGCATGAAAGTCCGAATAATGTCGGCGGTGAACTCATGGTTGCAACGGTGAGAGATCCCTGGGATAATGTGGTAGGTATTATCTACAATCCTTATTTTAAATTAGATTGATCTAAAAAAACGAAGAATGATCAAGCTATCCAGAACCGATTCCAAGAATGCTGATTTTAAAGCTTTAGTTGTCGCTTTAAATGCAGAATTAGCCGTGCGCGATGGTGATGATCATGGCTTTTATATGCAATTTAATGGTATCGATGATTTAAATCATACCATTGTGATCTATGTCGATAATACACCGGCCGCTTGCGGTGCGATGAAAGATTTTAACGGCTCGGCAATGGAGATCAAAAGAATGTTTACAGCTCCTCTTTTTCGTCATCAGGGTCTTGCAGGAAAAGTCCTGGTAGCATTAGAATATTGGGCTGAGGAATTAGGCTTTCGATATTGTGTTCTCGAAACAGGAAAACGGCAATATGAAGCGGTTTCACTTTATAAAAAATGGGGATATGACATCATCCCGAATTACGGACCCTATGAAGGTGTTCAAAACAGTTTGTGTTTTCAGAAAGAATTAAATAAAACGACAATAAAAAATGAGTCTTAAAGAACTTATTCCGATGTTGGAAACCAGTAATATGAAAGAAACCATCAGTTTTTATGAGGAGGTATTGGGTTTTCGCTGCATAAACCAAGTGAAGAATGATTGGGCCCGATTAGAACGCGATGATATCGTACTCATGTTTTCGGTTCGTTTTACGGAAGATGATCATCCCAATACATTTATAACAGGTGGACTTTATATTTATACCGATACAGTCGATTTGATGTGGGCTGAGTTAAAGGATAAGGTTAAGATTTGTTACCCGCTCGAGACGTTTGAATACGGTATGCGCGAATTTGCAATTTACGATTGCAATGATTATTTGCTTCAGTTCGGACAGGACCTCAGTGAAAATTTGAATTAAAATTGATCGATATGATTGAATCAATATCAACATATAGATGGCTATTTATCTTCATATTCTGTTCACTATTATTGGGATGCGATGAGATTGAACAGCAGCCTTTATCAGAAACGGACTCTTGGGCCTTTCCTTATTTTGAAAAGATTGATAGTCTTAATCCCATTTTGCAACCTTCGGCCAATTTAAAATTCGTCGATCCAATAACCAAAGAAGTTGTTAATTGGGAGGAACGAAATGTTCTTAATCCCACAGCGGTGGTGAGAAACGATACGGTGTATCTTCTTTACCGTGCCCAGGATAAAAATGGCACCTCAAGGATTGGAATGGCAGCAAGTACTGACGGACTCAATTTTACAAAACGACCTGAACCGGTATTCTATCCTGATAGCGACAATATGCTTTCACTCGAATGGAATTATCGCAAGCTGCAGGGAGAACAAGCAAATTCTGAAACGTGCTATTTCTGTTATTTCGATGGTGTTGAAGATCCACGAATCGTTGAAAGTGAAGATGGTCGCTACATAATGACCTATACCTCCTACGATGGCAAGACGGCACGTTTAAGTCTGGCATCTTCCAGCAACCTCCTGAAATGGGAAAAGCATGGCCCTGTGCTAAGCGATTCTGTTTTTGCAGATACCTGGTCTAAGGCCGGAGCCATTATTGCAGCTATGGAAGGAAACCGTGTGGTTGCAAAAAAGATAAATGGAAAATATTGGATGTACTATGGTGACACCAATCTATTTATGGCCACATCAGACGATCTCATTAATTGGAAACCTGCTTTAAATAAAGAAAGTAATGCACGTATCTCGGTACTTCACCCGCGAATGGGGAAATTTGATAGTCGCCTTGTTGAACCGGGACCATACGCCATCCTGAAAGAACAGGGCATTTTACTCATCTATAATGGCAGCAATGCTGAAAATTATAACGATCCGGATCTGCCCAAATTCACCTACGCTGCGGGTCAAGCTCTTTTTAATGCTTCTAAACCTTACGAGCTTATCGATCGTACCGATTCGTATTTCATTCATCCCGATAAACCCTATGAAAAAGTTGGAGAGGTGAATGAAGTTTGCTTTGTAGAAGGCCTGGTTTATTTTAAGGATCGATGGTTTCTGTATTATGGAACAGCCGATTCAAAAATTGCGGTTGCCGTTTATGATTCTAAAAAAAATAATTATGGAAAGTAATATAGACTATGTCGTTGTTGAACACCATTTTGATCTTCCTGAAGAAGTGATTTGGAAGGCGATAACAGAACACGAACAAATGATTCAGTGGTTTTTTAACAATATCCCGGATTTTAAAGCTGAAGAAGGATTTTACACCGAATTCAACGTGCGTTCAGAAGAGCGGGAATTTTTACATCAGTGGAAAATACTTGAAGTCATTCCAGGGAAACGTATTGTCTATGACTGGCAATATAAGCAGTATCCTGGTATAGGTCGGGTGGAATTTGAATTGATCAATGTGAGAAACGGTACCAATCTCAGAGTATCAACTTATGGTTTACACACCTTTCCGCAGAATATTCCTGAATTTAGTCGGGATAGTTGCCGGACCGGCTGGAACTATTTTATTAAAGATCGATTAAGAATCTACTTAGAATCTAAAAACAACTAAAATGAGTGAAATTATTGCTGCCCTTGACTGGATCGATTCAATCGCAACCATAATATGGCTCATTCTTATATTGATTATGATCCTCATTTTAAAGAATATCCATAACCTTCAAAAATGGAACAATCCTACTTTTAAACTTGGTATTGTTGTCCTTGTCCTTGTATTGATTTACCCCCTTTTGACCTCGTTTATGTTACAACTGGAAATAGGAGTGGTGTTAAATATTGTTACGCTAATCGCCACCTTGAAATATAAAAGGAAACTTAAAGGTTCGAATATGAATGAGAATCAATGGTTGTGGCCTCAGGTCATTTGGTTGTGTTTAACCACCGTTTATGTAGCGTTGATGCTGGTTAATGACTATCTAATTCCCTAGTTCGACCATGGAATATATTGATGTTATACCCGGGAATGTTGAAGAGTACGGAATTTTCTGTATTAAAGACAAGAAAGCACCGGGATATAGGCAAAAAGTAAACTGGTTTAAAAATAAATTAAATAAGGGTTTACGTATTATACTTGCGATTAACGAGGCAGGAAAGCAGTCAGGCTTTATCGAATTTATACCGTCGGAATTGGCCTGGCGACCTATTAAAGCATCAAATTATTTATTCATTCATTGTATCGCATTATTTTCAAAAAAGGACAGAAATAAAGCTGTGGGTTCCCATCTTATAAAATTATGCGAACAAGAAGCCTTAAGGATTGGCAAAGACGGCGTTTGTGTAATGACAAGCACTGGTCCATGGATGGCCAATTCAAGCATTTTTAAGCAAAATGAGTATCAAGAAGCCGAAAGGAAAGATCGATTTGAATTGTTTTATAAATCTTTCAAAAACCCGGCTGTTAAACCACGATTTACCAATTGGGATAAACAAATTCAGAATTGTAAGGGATGGCAACTTTATTATTCAAACCAGTGTCCGTGGCATTTCAAATCAATTGAAGCCATTTCGAGAGTCGCCAAACAAAATAAGATTTCTTTAAAAATTATTGAACTTCAAACACCAAAACAAGCCCAGAACGGACCAAGTGGTTATGGGACCTTTGCCCTGATAAACAATGGAACACTGCTCGCAGATCACTATATCAGTGAAACGCGGTTCAAATCAATTTTATCTAAAGAATTAAAGAATAACCAGTCCTGAACCCTTCTTATTGCTAACAGTTCGTTTTGAAAATATTCTTGTATCCTAACTAGGGTTTAACCTTTGACAGCTCACCGGAATTGACCGCCTTATTGAGATCGGCACTTACAAGTTTATATTTATTAAAAAACTTTTTTCCATCCGATCGGGTTAGATAGACCAACTCTTTTGATTCGTCAACTGAGTGAATTCGAAGTTTAACACCCACTAATGCCCTGTAATTAGCAATTCCACCACGCTTAATAACAAAATTTGGACGCGGAAACTGTACATACCTATACGATTGATTTGACGGTTTATTCAAAACGTATTCGTCATCGGTTTTCTGCACCGTATTCAAGTCGCTTTGGGCAGTAGCTGAAAGGAAAAAAATTATTGAAAACGTAAAAAAGAACAAATTTTTCATCTTAGAATAAATTATTCGTAAATATCACATTATAAAAATACAAAATATTTAAATATAGAGTGTATCCATTCATTTCAATCAATCTCTTTAACCCGTGACGACTAATTATCTTAAATTTATCAAATCATAAAGCAAAGCTCATCAGCATGAAGGACATAAGAATCGCGATTATTGGATGTGGTAATCTTGGACAGGCCATTCTCAAAGGCCTTATCGATGATCACACCTACCCCAGTGAGAATATCACAGCAACCAAACGTCATACCGAAGTTCTTGAGCCGTTCAAGGCTGAGGGTATTGTTGTCACCTCGAACAATAAAGCCGCCGTAGAGTCATCTGACCTGATCATCGTGGCGCTTAAACCCCATGATATTCTTAAAACGCTTGAAGAACTCGGTCCCTCTTTAAATCCGGGTAATCACAAACTCGTATCACTAGCAACAGGGATTTCAATGGATCAAATAGAAAAAGCAATCGGTAAGCAACTCCCAATATTCAGGGCTATGCCAAATACAGGAGCTGATGTCAAGGAATCGCTAACTTGTTTATGCTCGCAATATGCATCTCTTGAAGATGAACAATTGGTGGATTATTTTTTTAATCGAATTGGCACGACCATCACCATTGATGAAGATCTGATGGAAGCTGCCACCGTTCTGGGAGCCTGTGGAATTGCCTTCGTCATGAGATTTATGCGAGCCATGGTTCAAGGGGGCATTCAAATCGGATTTAGTGCAAAAACGGCGAATGAAATTGTCAATCAAACGGTTATGGGTGCATCGCAACTCTTGATAGAACGCAAAGAGCATCCTGAATTTGAAATCGATAAAGTGACCACCCCTAAAGGCTGTACGATTGCCGGATTGAATGAGATGGAACATTACGGGTTTAGTTCTGCGCTCATCAGGGGTATTGTAACATCTTATGAAAAAATTGAGAAATGAAACAACTATTTATCATATTAATCACCTTTGTTTTAACCAACCAGATTATTGCACAATCGTTCAAACTGGAATACGATCATACCGCCATTCCTGTTTCTGATCTTGATAAAAGTTCAGCATTCTACGGCGAAATCTTAAAGTTAAAAGAGATTCGTACTCCCGGAGATAATCCAATTTTGCGCTGGTTTGATCTTGGAAATAACAGACAACTTCATCTTATTGAGAATAATAGCGAAATTCTTTTAAATAAGGGCGTTCATTTTGCACTTAATGCAACCGATTTAAAGGCCTTTATCGACCACTTACAGCAGAATAATATTCCGTTTGAAGATTGGCTTGGATCAAAAGAAACAGTTGCGTCGCGACCTGATGGGGTCAAACAGATTTATATACAAGATCCGGACGGACATTGGATCGAGATAAACGATGCGAGCTATTAGAACAGGGTTATCTGGCCTTCATCATCAATATCCAAATCTTTAGACTCTCCGTTGGAGTCTTTGGGCTTAGTGATATCGTCCTTTTTTGGCGCTTCCTTGATCACCTCTTCATCAACGACTTCGATCTCATCGGCATGCAACTCTTTAGGCGCTTCGAAAGGCAGGGGGTCCAATAGGTTGATTTGTATTACTTTTTCTTTAGAAAGCTGATTTCCGAGGGCTCCAATACCCTTAACAGCAATAAACTCCTCAAGGTTTATTTCCATATTATCCTTCCTGTCTTTTCCTCGTTTTTTGGCAAAGACAATTTCGGCCATGGGTTTCCAATCGGTTGAAACGATCTCAAGTTGTGAATCTTTATGTTCTGAAATAAAGACATCCTCGCGATTTTCGTTTTCCACAAGAAAGCGTTTGACATAATATCTTTCCTTTTCTCCATCATAATAAATAGCAGATATGGGTTTTTTAGGCACCCATTTTTCCAGGACGATCATATCTTCCTCAAAGCGCGCTGTCATTTCAGGAATGATGGTCTTAACTATCCCCGACTGCTTGATAATAAGAAGCCTGTCTTCGCCTCTAAATTCACCGATGAGCTCACCGCGGCCATCCACATTGAGCCGCTGCACCGTGTCATCAAACCATATTTTTCGGGGTTTTAAGGTAGAAACACCCTTATATTTTAACTCAACCCGTTTTATCGCATTTTTTGTAACGAGATTTCCTTTTGAGCCTCGTCCCTTAATCAATATTTCCGCGAAATCAATATCCCATTTTATCTTCTTCAATCCAGCTTTCTGACGCAGAAGAATGGTAACCACCTCGGCTTCACCGTTAGGGTTCGCTGTAAAATACCAAATAACAGAACCTTTGTTCCCTCGTGTGAGATCATATTCCCTGTCACGTGTCACTCCGGTAACCGTAAATCGTTTCATGTATGATGGACCCCGGCTGCCATCGCGGTAAATCATATTATAAACCGTACGTGAATCCTTCTTTTTGAATATCGCTACATGAATGATATTTTTGCCCACAAAAGTCTTCGAATCAACCTTTGTGACAAGCATTTTTCCGTCTCGTGTAAAAACAATAATATCGTCGATATCACTGCAGTCACAGACATATTCATCACGTCTTAAAGATGTACCGATAAATCCTTCTTCCCTGTTTACATATAACTTGGTGTTTCGTATAACCACCTTTTTCGCATCAACATCATCAAAAATCCGAATTTCTGATTTGCGTTTCTTGTCTTTTCCGTAATCAGTTTTTAAGCGTTTGAAATAGGAAATGGCATAATCGATCAGATTTTCAAGATTATGCTTTACCTCTGCGATCTGACCTTCCAGAGCATCGATCTTTTGCTGGGCCTTATCGATATCGAACTTTGATATTCGCTTAATTCGTATCTCGGTTAACCGAACGATATCTTCCTCGGTCACCATACGTTTCAAATGCTTGATATGTGGCTTTAAGCCTTTATCGATAGCACCGATAACACCTTCCCATGTTTCTTCTTCTTCAATCTCGCGATAAATTCGGTTTTCGATAAAAATACGTTCAAGTGATGCAAAATGCCATTGCTCCTCAAGCTCTTTAAGCTTAATTTCTAATTCGCTCTTTAATAATTCAACAGTATTATCTGTTGAACGCCTTAATATTTCGGAAATGCCTATAAATAGAGGCTTATGATCTTCAATAACACAGCTTAATGGTGAGATCGGATTCTCGCATTTCGTAAATGCATACAATGCATCTATGGTCTTATCCGGAGATATTCCGGATGGAAGATAGATCAGAATCTCTACTTCCGCTGCTGTATTATCCTCAATTCGTTTGATCTTTATCTTTCCTTTTTCATTCGCCTTCAGAATGGAATCGATAAGAGAGGTAGTCGTTGTGCTAAACGGAATTTCAGAAATAACCAGTGTATTCTTATTCAATTGTGAAATACGCGCTCGGCTTCTGATCTTTCCCCCTCGCATCCCATCATTATAGTTGGTCACATCAACGATTCCACCCGTTGGGAAATCGGGAACCAATTTAAAGCGCTTCCCCTGAAGATGCTTAACCGAAGCATCGATTAGCTCATTAAAGTTATGTGGTAAAATCTTGGTTGACAATCCAACCGCAATTCCCTCAGCACCCTGAGCCAAAAGCATGGGGAACATTACTGGCAGATGTACAGGTTCCTTTTTTCTTCCATCATAGGAAGACTGCCATTCGGTTATTTTGGGATTATAGACTACATCGAGGGCAAATTTAGAAAGCCTGGCTTCGATATATCGCGAAGCTGCCGCACTATCTCCGGTAAGTATGTTTCCCCAGTTACCCTGGGTATCGATAAGCAGTTCTTTTTGACCGATTTGAACCATGGCATCTGCTATACTGGCATCACCATGGGGGTGATATTGCATAGTATGCCCGACAATGTTGGCTACTTTATTGTAACGGCCATCATCAAGGTCTTTCATCGATTGCAAAATCCGTCTTTGAACCGGCTTAAATCCGTCATAAATCGCCGGAACCGCTCGTTCAAGTATCACATAGGATGCGTAATCTAAAAACCAATCCTTATACATTCCCGAAACCCGGGTGATGGTTTCGTGATTCCCATTATCAGCATGCTCCATATCCTGATTCTCTTCCGTCATCTATGCTTTTTTAACTGTTTTTCTGTTTTCCTTAATGATCTTACTCAATGATTGTCTGATGTATTTTCGCTTCCTGCGGCCTACCAGAGTAACGTTAAATCGTTCCTTATGTTTTTTTCCTTGTTTATCCCTTAAGGTTATGACCATGGATTTATAAAATATGAAATCCCGAAACCGGTAACCGAGTAAATCGTCCTTTTCAAATTCGACCCGATGCTCTCGATAGTTAACATATTCAGACACCAACAATCCCTTATTAATTATTACCACCTGGATGCCGTCGCTATCGTATTCAAAATACTTTGATACATTATGGGTAATGATCAGCAATACAATAAATATTCCAAGAATAATCAGTATGGTAATCGCTGGATTTTGACTCTCTTCACTAAACGAGCTATATAACGCCGTCACAATTACGGCCAGCACAATGAGGATGAAATAAATAGAAATGATCGTATTTTTGACCTTCCCGTTATTTGTTCTCATGATGATCGTCTTCAACTAAATCCAATTCTACCTTCAGGTTGTTAATAATAAACTCCTGACGGTTTGGCGTATTTTTCCCCATATAGAATGATAACAATTCCTCAATTGACATCTCCTTATCCAACATAACCGGATCGAGTCTGATATCGTCACCAATAAAGTGTTTAAACTCATCCGGAGAAATCTCACCCAGTCCTTTAAATCGGGTTATTTCTGGTTTTGGTTTTAATTTTTCAATAGCCTTCTTACGTTCTTGTTCTGAATAGCAATAAATCGTTTCCTTTTTATTCCGAACACGGAAGAGGGGTGTCTGTAAAATATAGAGATGGCCTTCCTTGATCAATTCGGGGAAAAACTGAAGAAAGAAGGTAATCAATAACAATCGAATATGCATGCCATCGACATCAGCATCAGTCGCAATAACAATATTGTTATACCTCAGGTCCTCGATGGATTCCTCAATGTTCAAGGCTGCCTGCAACAAGTTAAATTCCTCGTTCTCATAAACGATCTTTTTACTCATCCCATATGAGTTCAGAGGTTTCCCCCTCAAACTGAAAACGGCCTGAGTATTGACATCCCGTGATTTAGTGATACTGCCCGAAGCAGAATCTCCCTCTGTGATAAATAATGTTGTTTCTAAACGTCGCTCATTTTTTTGATCGCCGAAATGCACGCGACAATCCCTTAATTTTTTATTGTGAAGGCTCGCCTTTTTTGCACGTTCCCTGGCTAATTTTCGAATTCCTGATAACTCTTTTCGCTCGCGCTCCGCCTGAAGAATTTTTTTCTGGATCTTTTCAGCAACCTCCGGATTTTTATGAAGATAATTGTCGAGCTGACGCTTCAAAAAATCATTGATATAGGTACGAACTGTCGGCAAACCTCCCCCCATTTCTGTAGACCCCAATTTGGTTTTGGTCTGACTTTCAAACACAGGTTCCATTACCTTAAGTGCAACCGCTGAGATGATCGACTTACGGATATCGGATGCATCATAGTTCTTACCGTAAAACTCTCGAATGGTTTTGACCAAAGCTTCACGAAAGGCCGCGAGATGTGTTCCTCCCTGGGTGGTATTCTGCCCGTTTACAAACGAATGATACTCTTCACTGTACTGGGTTTTACTATGGGTGATCGCGACTTCAATATCTTCTCCCCGAAGATGGATTATTGGATAAAGCATATCTCCTTCAGATGTATTATCACCCAATAAATCCTTTAATCCGTTTTCACTGAAGAACTTCTCACCGTTAAACAGTATGGTCAGACCAGGATTGAGATATACATAATTCCTGAGCATGCGGGCCACATACTCATTTCGGTATTTGTACTTTTTAAATATTTTATAATCCGGAACAAACGAAACCTTGGTGCCTTTTCGCCTAGAGGTTTCTTCGAGGAAGTCCTGCTCGGTGAGTTCTCCAAGTTCGAACTCAGCAGATGCTGATTTACCATCCCTGGTTGATTCCACTCTGAAATAGGACGACAGGGCATTAACGGCCTTCGTACCAACTCCATTCAATCCGACAGATTTCTTAAACGCCTTGGAATCATATTTTCCACCGGTGTTCATTTTTGAAACGACATCAACTACCTTCCCTAACGGAATTCCACGACCGTAGTCCCTGACAATAACCTTCTCACCCTGAATGGAAATTTCAATCGTTTTTCCGGCACCCATGACAAACTCATCGATCGAATTATCGATAACCTCTTTCAACAAAATGTAGATGCCATCATCCGGTGAAGAGCCGTCTCCTAATTTTCCGATATACATACCCGGACGCATCCGGATGTGTTCTTTCCAATCCAGCGAACGGATGTTTTCCTCGGTATAGTTAGATTTTTGGGCCATAACTCTTCAAAAATGCATAAGCTGCTAATATAGTATTTCAACAGAATAAAAGAAATACGGTACGCACAAAGTAATTAACAATAAAATTACCCATTTTGTTGAGAAAACAGTAGAGATAAGCTGAAAAATTGCAGCTACAAAATGTAGTTAAACATTAAAGAGGAAATGCATAACATCACCGTCTTTAACGATATAGGTTTTTCCCTCAACGCGCATTTTTCCGGCTTCTTTTACCTTTTGCTCACTGCCGTAATGAATAAAATCATCGAAGGCGATCACCTCGGCCCTGATAAATCCTTTTTCAAAGTCGGTGTGAATCGCGCCAGCGGCCTGCGGTGCTGTTGATCCAATAGTAACGGTCCAGGCTCTTACCTCTTTTTTTCCGGCCGTAAAATAGGTTTGCTGTTTCAGCAATTTGTAGGCCGCCCTGATAAGTTTTGATGAACCCGGTTCATCAAGTCCGAGGTCCTCTAAGAACATCTGGCGTTCCTCATAATCGTCCAGTTCATTTATATCGGCCTCGGTTCCAACGGCCAATGTTAGAAGTTCAGCATTTTCATTGGCGATGGCTTCCTTTACCTTATCTACATAATGGTTTCCAGATACGGCTGACGCTTCATCAACATTACAAACGTATAACACCGGTTTATCGGTAATGAGTTGCAGGCCTTTGACAAAGGCTAAATAATCATCTTCGGGAATATCCATGGCACGAACCGACTCACCAGCCTCGAGGTGAGACTTGATATCGTTAAGAACAGCGACTTCCTTTTGCGCCTCCTTGTTTCCGGTTTTTGCTGCACGGCCAACCTTATCAAGTTTCTTTTCAACCGTTTCAAGATCCTTGAGCTGAAGTTCAATATCGATGGTTTCCTTATCCCGGATGGGATCGATGCTCCCATCAACATGAACGATATTATCGTTTTCGAAACATCGAAGCACATGAAGAATAGCATCGGTTTCCCTTATATTACCAAGGAACTGATTACCTAATCCCTCACCCTTGCTGGCTCCCTTGACGAGACCTGCAATATCAACGATTTCAACTGTTGCCGGGATAACACGCTCGGGACCAACCAACTCAGCTAGTTTCGTCAGTCGTTTGTCCGGGACATTAACCACACCAATGTTAGGTTCGATTGTACAAAATGGAAAATTTGCACTCTGGGCCTTTGCATTTGACAAACAATTGAATAACGTAGATTTTCCAACATTCGGTAAGCCGACAATTCCTGCTTTCATGGGTTTCTTTTATGGCCGCAAATGTAAATAATTATTGCAATAGTATGGAATGAAAGCGCTAACAATTCTTTGGTTAAATCGATGTTCTTTAAACGTTGTGTCAAATCAAGAAAATCGCGTATCAAAAAAAAATTTCATAACAACTTTCCCTTTTAAATTCGAAAACTTTATCGCTAAAGTCGTCAATGGTAAAAACGTGCTAATAATGTCCTTCTTGATCCATACCGACTTTAATCCGGTTGAAATAACTCATGAAGAAGGTGTCTTTTCTATTTTCTTCGGAAATTAAAGCTTCTGAGACTTTGACGTTCTAATCCTCAGGATGCATGAATCGTTGCTTGCCCAGGAGTACATCCTCGGTTTCGACATGATCCTCATCGGGAACACAGCAATCAACCGGACATACTGCAGCACACTGAGGTTCATCATGAAAACCCTTACATTCTGTACATTTATCGGGAACAATGTAGTATAATTCATCACTGATCGGTTCCTGAGCCTCATCAGCATTGACCGCTTTTCCGTCGGGAAGTACGATATCACCGATTAAACTGGTTCCGTCTTTGTAACGCCAATCGTCAGCACCTTCATAAATGGCCGTATTCGGACATTCGGGTTCACAAGCCCCGCAATTGATGCATTCATCGGTAATTATAATAGCCATAACAATTTTTATTTTTGATTGCGTAAATTTGCAGCTGCAAAAATAAAGCCAAAACTGATCATTACCAAAACAGGCCTATGAATATTCAGAATAGATTAACAGCCTTCGCAAAATTGGGAAAATTCATGAGGCAATTTGCCCATGATAAATATCGTATTGATCCCAATGTTGATGGCAATGAACTATTTTATGATGGGATGCGCCATCAATTAAAATTGGCGCATGAAGCTAATGGTTGGTTTACAAACGATAATCTCATATTCGCATTTAATTCATGGTCGGAATGCCTTACCGAAGAAAGATTGAATGACTGGCTCTCATCTTATAATTTTTCAGAAACAGGATCCAAGACCATAGCGGTGATCATGGCTGGGAATATTCCATTGGTTGGCTTTCACGATTTTCTTTCGATTTTGATCAGTGGTCATAATATCATAGTAAAACTGGCCTCTCAGGATAAACATCTGCTACCCTACCTGGTGCAATATCTCAAACATGTTGAACCTGGCTTCAATTCTAAAATTGCTTTTTCCGATGGTAAACTGGAGCGATTTGATGCGGTGATAGCAACTGGGAGCAATAATACTGCCCGGTATTTTGATTACTATTTCAGGGATGTACCGGCCCTGATCAGGCGCAACAGAAACTCTGTGGCTGTTTTATCCGGTGATGAGTCGGAGGACCAGATGGCTGGTCTTGCCGAAGATATTTTCAGGTATTTCGGACTGGGTTGCAGAAGTGTTTCAAAATTATTTATTCCGAAGAATTACGATTTCGATAAATTTTTTAATGCCATGTATAGCTGGCGTTCAGTAATCAATGACCAAAAATACGCCAACAACTATGATTATAATAAGGCTGTTTATCTTATGAGCAACTATGATATGCTCGAGAATGGTTTTCTGATGCTTAAAGAAGATTCGAATTATGCCTCACCTATTGCAACTGTTTTCTTCGACTATTATAATTCACGTCAAGATATCAAGGATAAACTTAAGGCGGATTCAAATAAAATTCAATGTTTCGTCTCCGATGGATTCTTTGTAAATGAAGTGGCATTTGGCCAAACCCAAAAGCCGAAATTAAACGACTATGCCGATGGTATTGATACTGTTGATTTCCTGTTAAAAATATAAACGAATTTTTAGCATTTAACCGTGCTTTTTAGGCAATTAATTGAGACCTTTGCCCAGTAATTTTTAAATCATGAAAAAACACAATTTTAGTCCGGGGCCCTGTATATTACCTAATGAGGTTATGCTAAAAGCATCAGAAGCCGTTTTGGATTTTAACAATAGTGGATTGTCACTTATTGAAATGTCACATCGAAGTAAGGAATTTGTCGATGTAATGGAAAAGGCTCGTTCATTGGCACTTGAACTTCTAAACCTTGAAGGTAAAGGTTATAAAGCATTGTTCCTGCAAGGTGGAGCGAGTACACAATTCATAATGGTGGCTTTAAATCTTCTTGAAAAACGAGCGGGATACTTAAATACAGGTACATGGAGCTCAAAAGCGATAAAAGAAGCAAAAATTTATGACGATATCTATGAGGTAGCGTCATCAGAGAGTGCCAACTTCAATTATATACCAAAAGGATATGATATCCCATCAGACTATGACTATTTTCATTGCACCTCGAACAACACGATATTCGGAACCCAAATGAAAAAATTCCCCGAATGTCCCATTCCGATGGTTTGTGATATGAGTAGTGATATATTTTCACGTCAGCTTGATTTTAGCAAGTTTGACCTGATCTATGCCGGTGCTCAAAAGAATATGGGTCCGGCCGGAACAACCCTTGTCATTGTAAAGGAAGATATTTTAGGGAAAGTATCACGTAAAATTCCATCGATGATGGATTACAAAATACATATCAGCAAAGGCAGTATGTTTAATACACCTCCGGTTTTTGCTGTCTACACTTCGATGCTCACGCTGGAATGGCTAAAAAATCTCGGTGGAATTCCGGTCATTGAAGAGATCAACGACAAGAAAGCGAGAATCATGTATTCTGAAATCGATATTAACCCGTTATTTAAGGGTTATGCGGTTAAGGAAGACAGGTCGATGATGAATGCAACCTTTAATCTGGTGAACGACAATCTGAAGGAGACTTTTGACACCATGTTGAAAGAGGCCGGCATCAATGGATTGAATGGCCATAGAAGCGTAGGTGGATACAGGGCATCGATGTATAACGCACTTCCGATAGATAGTGTGAAGATGTTGGTAGAGGTGATGAGTGAATTAGAATCAAAAGCATAACAATATAGAATTATGAAAGTATTAGCAAATGACGGTATATCAAACAGCGGAGTTGAGGCACTTAAGCAGGGCGGATTTGAGGTAATTACAACCAATGTGGCTCAAGAGCAACTTATTGATTACATCAATGAAAATGACATCGATGTTATTTTGGTTCGCAGCGCAACTAAGGTACGGAAGGACCTTATCGATGCCTGTCAGAGTATTAAGATCATAGGTCGAGGTGGTGTAGGAATGGATAATATAGATGTGGAATATGCCAGAGGTAAAGGCATCCACGTTATCAACACTCCTGCAGCATCATCGAGTTCAGTGGCTGAATTGGTATTTGCACATCTTTTTGGCGGGGTACGATTTTTACACGATGCGAACAGGAATATGCCACTGGATGGTGATACAAAATTTAAATCTTTAAAGAAAACCTACGCTAAAGGAACTGAATTACGAGGAAAAACTCTGGGGATAATCGGTTTGGGACGTATAGGCCAGGAAGTGGCTAAAATCGCCCTGGGCATTGGTATGAAAGTTATTGCAAGTGATAAATTCGTTGCCGATGCCGACATAAAAGTCGAATTTTACAACGGCCAGTATATCATGGTTAACCTTGAAACGAAACCGATGGATGTTGTCTTGAAGGAATCCGATTTTATTACCCTTCATGTACCGGCACAATCCAATTATGTAATAGGTAAGGCGGAGTTCGATAAAATGAAATCCGGGGTTGGTATTATAAATGCTGCTCGAGGTGGTGTTATCGATGAGGTCGCACTCATTGAAGCCATCGAGAATGATAAGGTAAGATTTGCAGGTCTGGATACATTTGAAACCGAACCAACACCTGCGATCAAAGTTCTGATGAATGACAGAATCTCTTTAACACCTCATATTGGTGCTGCCACTACCGAAGCCCAGGATCGTATTGGTACTGAGTTAGCTTCACAAATAATCAGTATTCTGAGAACACAGCATGCTTGATTGATATGCTTTGTTCATGAAAACCAATTAAGTCCTAGCTATTAAAACGTTAGGACTTTTTTCGTAAATTAGGCCGAATTTTTACATTAACCTTAAACTCAAAATTAAAATGTCAGGAATTTTAGATTTATTAAACAGTGATCTTGGAAAAACCATTATCAATGGGGTATCCAATCAAGCTGGACAACCTCAAGACAAAACAAGCGAAATATTAACAATGGCCATGCCTGTGTTGATGCAAGCTATGAAACGAAATGCTTCATCGCCCCAGGGAGCTGAAGGATTGCTGGGTGCGCTTAATTCAAAACACGACGGGAGTATCCTCGATAATTTAGGCGGTTTGTTCGGTGGTGGTGTTGATAACAATGTTATGAATGATGGTGGTAAAATCCTCGGTCATGTTCTTGGCAACAAGCAACAAAATGTTGAACGCGCATTAAGCAGCAAATCAGGAATAGATGCCTCATCGGTTGGCAATATTTTGAAAGTGGCTGCACCTATTTTGATGGGTGTCCTTGGTAAGGAAAAACGCCAACAAGGTATACAAGATCAAAGCGGACTCGAGGGGCTCCTCGGTGGAATGCTTAAAGGTAACTCTCCTCAACAGGAACAGAGCTTCCTGGAATCAATACTCGATGCCGATGGTGACGGTAGTATTATAGACGATGTCGCCGGTATGGTTTTAGGTGGAGATTCTAAAAAGAAAAAAGGTGGCCTTGGTGGTTTACTTGGCGGACTTTTTGGAAAAAAATAACTTCTGGTCTTAACTGAAACTTTAACCGGGCACTTTGCCCGGTTTTTTAGTTTTTATCAATCCCTTAACAGCCTGATTTGGAATGATTTTGTATCTTTAATAGAAAAGAAAGCTAATGAAAAATCTATTTATCGTTCTTCTTATTGCCTCGCTTATCGCAGGATGCAATACCTATAGAACTTCAGAGTCAGGTTCAACTGAAACAGCAGCTGTGGCGAGTGATACCGTAATTATTAGCAGCGACAAGGTTGAATATGAAATCATTATTATTGAACCGGGATTTAATAGCTGGCTCATGTCCAGAGCCAAGCCAAGGGGGTATTACGAACAATCCTTCCTCGAGAGCAGGAACATCATTTATGTTACCGAATGGAATAACCGTGTGCTTAATCCCACTCGTTATGACCCCCAACTTTACGAATGGCAAATCAATTATGAGAGGAACATCGATTATGGGTACGAAGTGAATTATCTGCTCTATTATTATTTTATTTATTTCCAGAGAACCTATAACCAAAGGTTATCCGGATTCGTTCCGAGAATTTAGTTAAATCCATTATCTTTGCCAGCGGTATAACGTCATGCTATGAATGGATTTAAACTCCGTTGGGGAATCACGTCGAATTGGCAATTATTTTATCCGATTATCGGGCTGATCGGTCTGGGCTATTCCAGCTATAAATTGGCCATGTTGTTTGGCTTTAACAGTGACATACTGGTTTACCTTCTGACCATTGTTTTATTTGTTATTCTGTTGAAAATCACCTTACTCCTATTCAAATTTCTTGAGAGACGTTGGAAAGTTGATCAGAGATGGAAAGTGATAAGAATCTTTATAGTCTTTGCTGTTACCGGATCACTATCTTTGATTGTAACCCGTCCTATTTTTGAATTTATTGGATTTATCAAATCAAATTTCGACATGAATGCCTGGACCATTGCAGGTTTTTATATTCTTAAGTTTTTTCTGATCCTCCCCTTTTATACCGTCTTATTAGTTTTGTTTGGCTGGTTGTTTAAGGAGTATAAGTTCTTTTTTAATTTTGCCTTGAAAATGGTTGGTCGTTTTGGATTAAAAAAATTCACTAAACAGTTTGAATCGGAGTCATAAACATAACCTGATAAACAGATTTACCGGGCTCTTGCTTATATTAGCTTTGAGCATGCCTACTGTCGTGAAACTCGCTCATGGATTAAATGATCATCAACACGAATTATGTACTTCACCGATCAATGAACATTTACATGAACAGGAATGGGACTGTGAATTTCAGAAATTCAAACTGGGATCACAATTAATTGTTCAATTTCATTCTTCGGAACTTTATACAGATGCGGTCTTTGAGACGGTTGTACCATTTTATTGTCGAAATTTTTGGCAACCGCATCGCGACTTAAACTTTCAACGTGGGCCTCCTGTTGGTTAAGATTTTCTAAGTAATTCAAACTTATCTATAATCCTAATCAAATTTTATATGAAATTCAGTATTTATTGGATATTGTTCACTTTCATTCCAATTATTTCCTTTAGCCAAAACAGTCTTTCAGGGCAAATTATTGATGCATCCGATAAGAGCCCGTTGTCATTCGTAAACATTTATTTTCCACAACTTGAAAAAGGAACAAGCAGCGCTGATGATGGTAAATTCTATCTTGAAGACCTTCCAGCAGGTTCCTACAAGATAATTGTTTCGATAATTGGGTACCAGACATTTTCAAAATCGATTCAGCTTCCCAATGAATCTGAACTGCTCATTGAATTGACACCTTCAGCTATCGAAATGGAACAGGTGATATTATCAACTCCATTTCACAAATTGCAACGCGAGAATGTTATGAAGGTCGAACAACTCATGGTGAACGAGTTAAGAAATAAGGGGATGGTCACACTTTCAAATAGTATCTCAGAGATTGCAGGTGTATCGAGTATCTCAACCGGCGTAAGTATAGGGAAACCGGTAATAAGGGGCTTGAGCAGTAACCGGGTTTTGGTTTATGCTCAAGGTGTACGCCTCGAAAATCAGCAGTTTGGTGATGAGCATGGCCTGGGCCTTTCCGATTCGGGGATTGAAAGCATAGAGGTCATTAAAGGTCCCGCATCATTGTTGTATGGGTCTGACGCTCTTGGAGGGGTGTTATACCTTAACCCTGAACGATTTGCTGCTCAGGACAGCACATTGGTTGATTTTGGCGGCAGATACTTTTCAAATACCCAAGGTTTTTCGACTAATCTGGGTGTGAAATCGTCAGGCAATAAATTCAAATTCCTTTTGAGGGGAAGTCTGGCAGAACATGCTGATTATAAGACTAACCGTTATCGCGTGACCAATTCCCGGTTTAAAGAACATGACATCAAGATCGGACTTGGGTATTCAGTAGCAAAATTTAAAACAGATCTGAGATATAATTTTAACAATGCTCAACTCGGACTTCCGGAGGAGATCGGAATACAAAACACTGACAGGGACCCTCTTTTGCCAAACCAGGAAATCGGGAATCATATTTTAAGTTCTAAGTCAAGCTGGTTTTTTGATAAGGGAAGCATGGACCTCAACCTGGGTTATATTCACAACAACCGCAAGGAATTTGAAGAGCCTGAAGAAGCAGAACCAGTCGAAGAGGGACCTGCCCTGCATATGAAACTAAATACCTTCAATTACGATCTTAAATATACCCTCCCGAAAAGCGAACGATTCGAAACAATTGTCGGCATTCAGGGTATGTTCCAGGAGAACAAAAACTTCGGTGAGGAACAACTCATTCCCGATGCCAATATCAGAGACTTCGGTTTATTAGCAACTTCCCACTTGCATTTCGATATGCTCGATCTTCAATTGGGGCTGAGGTTCGATAACAGGAATATCGATGTAACGAATGACTTTAATAATACCTATAACAGTTTCAATATCGCATCAGGTTTGAGATATGACCTCGGGAAGAAAATGATTGCGCGCATCAACCTTGCAACCGGATTTAGGGCCCCTAACCTGGCCGAATTGGCCTCAGATGGTGTTCATGAAGGAACCAATCGTTATGAAATTGGCAACCCCGACCTGAAAACCGAGCGAAATTTTCAATCGGATTTAGCTGTCGAATACAAGTCGGAACATTTTGAGTTTGTCATCAACGGATTTTATAATCTGCTTTCGAATTATATTTTTATTTCACCTAATGGTGATTTTGTCGAAACCAACGCCGTTTATGTTTACCTTCAGGACGACGCCAGGCTGTATGGCGGTGAAATCGGACTACATTACCATCCGCACCCTCTCGATTGGTTACATATTGAAAGTAGTTTTGATATGGTGAAGGCCGAACAAGACAATGGGGATGCTTTACCGCTGATCCCGGCAAACAGGCTGAGAAATACGCTCCGTTTTGAATTCAATACCGACTGGGTAAAGGAAGCATCAGGATTCATAACATTGAGTCATGCGTTCGATCAAAATGACCCGAGTACATTTGAAACACGAACAACTGGATATAGCCTTCTTAGTGCGGGTGTAAGTGGACAACTGAAATTATTTAATAAGCCATTAATGATTTCAGTAACAGGAACAAACCTTACCGATAAATTTTACGTTAACCATTTGTCCAGGTTAAAAGGTGATGGCATTGCAAATATCGGACGTAATATAAGTTTTGGACTGACATATTCGCTGTAATTCAAAATAAGGGATTGAATTTTTTCTTAACTTAGAAGGAGAAATACAATATCCCTTTATTAATTGCTATGTCCAACCAAATACGATACCGCATCCTCGTTGATATTCCTATTACCTTGATCCGTGTAGAGGGAATATTAAGTATCGAAATGCCAAAGCGTTTTTTAGACCAAATTTGTGCGGATCCTGATTTTAATCCAGAAGTCAACATGATCTATGATTTTACGTCTGGCGAAATTCCATTCAACAGGTCCGAAATAGAAGATCTGTCCAAATTTTTTGTTTCACATCCTGAATACAGTGGTAATAGACGGGAGGTCTATGTTGTTAACTCGCCTCAAGAATTGGCAAAACTTAGCATCTTTTCGATGCAAACTCGAGAACTACCGGTAAAATTTAATGTCGTTACTTCCATTCGCGAAGCGTTAGGTTTTACTGGAATTGATCCCATGTACTTTTCGGTTATAAACAAAGTGTTTACTGAATTGCAATCGAGTTAAATTGGATTATTCAAATTTGCTTTGATCATTCCTTTTATTTACTTTAGAAGAAGTAATTTCGATTTATCCCTCTAAACCAAACACAAAATGGCCGGCCAAATAATATTTAAGGTCCTTCCAGACTTTAAAATAACCCTTGTTTATTATCGTGGAACTATCGATGTTCAGCTGTTAAAAAATCACTTGGTAAAAATGACAGCATCCGAAAATTACAATCCGGAATTCAATGCCGTTACAGATTTTGGGAATTGTGATTTTAATATTACAAATCAAGAGTTGGCAGCCGTGGCCGATCACATTAAACAAGCATCGGGAGTACTAGGTAAAAGACAACATGCATTTATCTCTAGGGAACCAAAGCAGCAGGTATTATCTAGCCTGTTTTCCATGCTAATGGGTAGTGTTCCGGTCGGTTTTAATGTGGTTGAGTCTAAACGAGAAGCATTTGAATTTGTTGGTGTAAAACCAAAACATCAGAAATTGGTAAGGGACGAATTTAAAAGCCTCGCCAAACAAAGCTAATCAGTCTATTTCAATAATTTGTTGATCTTCTGCTCTTTTGAAAACAAAGGTGTAAAACCACATAATGGTGAAGGTAGGAATGATATCAAAAAATGGCAGAGCCTCTTCGATGAAGGTTACAATCCCTGCGATTTTTCCGGCTTTACCTTTGTAAAGTTTAGTCATTAAATAACCTGCGGTAGGTGCCCAAACAAAATCAAATGGGGGGAAGATGAATGAAACATAACCGAGAGCATCAAAAATTAAACTCAATGCCAGTTTCGTGTTTTTGCCTGTATTGTCGAAATTCATAAATCGTTTACCCGTTCAATAGCAATAAATATACCAATCACGTTCTATGACAATTTTTCACTTATAAGTTTCAAAAATTCAGTGCGAGTTTCAATATTTTCAAAGGCTCCCTTGAATCCTGAGGTTGTAGTAACCGAGTTCTGTTTTTGAACACCGCGCATCATCATACACATATGAGCGGCCTCAATAACCACAGCAACTCCCTTAGGTTTTAGTGTCAAATTGATACAATCCAGAATCTGTTCTGTTAGTCGTTCCTGTACCTGAAGTCGTCTCGCAAAAACATCTACAATTCTTGGCAATTTACTCAAACCGACGATATATCCATCAGGTATATATGCTATGTGTGCTTTCCCAAAAAAAGGTAAGATATGATGCTCACACAATGAATAGATCTCGATGTCCTTCACGATGACCATTTCGTCATAGCTTTCTTTGAACATGGCGCTCTTAAGAATTTGTGAGGCATCTTTTCCATAACCCTGTGTGAGGAATTTCATCGCTTTTGCCGCTCTTTCGGGTGTCTTAACCAATCCTTCCCTACTCGCATCCTCACCAATATAGGTGATAATGTCCTTATATTTTTCCATTATCGCGGGATCGAGGTTAAAACTTCCTTCATCAAATTGTTTTGACATATACTTCGTGCTTTAAAACCTAAATGTAAATAAATTATTTCAGTCGGAATGCCTTCATGAACTTATCAAAATATTAACACGAATGGCAGGCATTTAACGTTTACTTGTGAAAACAGCATTTTAATAAGCCTAATTTTGTAATTGTAGTGTAACATCATTTGAAAAAAATAGTCATTACAACAACCACCTAATTCAATCAATCTCGAAATGCAACACCTTTATCGCGTGTTATTCCTTTTGGTATTTTGCATTCTTTCAGCGAATGCCCAGGGGAAAAAATCACTCAACATCAATAAGACTTCTGATGCACCCAAAATCGATGGAATACTTGATGATCAGGCTTGGGAAATGGCAGAATCAGCCACTGATTTTATTCAATTTCGACCAGAAATGGGAGTAACACTGAGTGCCGAACAACGCACAACCGTTAAAATGACCTATGACGATGATGCGATTTATATTGGAGCGTTTCTGAAAGATGATCCTGAGAAGATTCAAAGGCAATTTACAACAAGGGATAATTTCGGAAATTCCGATTTCTTCGGTGTTGTGCTTAATCCCAATAACGATGCCCAAAATGATACAGAATTCTTTGTCTTTAGTTCGGGAACCCAGGCCGATGCCGTCGCAAGCCCGGATAACGGAGAGGATTTTGGATGGAATGCCGTTTGGGACAGCCAGGTGAAAATCGTCGAAGACGGATGGGTAATCGAAATGAAAATTCCTTATGCCGCCTTGCGTTTTTCTAATGAAAAGGTTCAGACGTGGGGCATTCAGTTTCACCGGCGCTTCCGTCTAGACAACTCGCAATACTCCTGGAATCCCATAGATCGAACCCAGGGGAATATTGGAATATACCATGGCGAACTTACGGGAATTCGAAACATAGAACCACCGACCCGCCTGAGTTTTTATCCATTTGTCTCCTCTCTCCAGAAAACCTATGACGGTGACTCGGAAGGTGATTACAGAATAGGGCTCGATGTCAAATACGGGATTACGGAAAATTTCACCTTAGATGCAACCCTTATTCCAGATTTCAGTCAGGCCGGATTTGATAATGTAACGTTAAATCTTGGTCCCTTTGAACAGACGTTTTCCGAACAACGACAATTCTTTAAGGAAGGGGTTGATCTGTTCAATAAAGGCAATCTATTCTTTTCAAGACGCGTCGGAAATGCGCCGACGGGTTCTGTGGAATTATCTGAAGATGAGATTCTTAAGGACTTTCCTTCGGAAGTCAAAACCCTGAATGCTTTAAAGGTATCAGGCCGCACTAAAAAAGGATTAGGTATTGGATTCTTTAACGCTATTACGGAAAAAACCGATGCCGTTATCGAAAATACCGCTACAGGTGATATAAGAAAAGTGGTTGTTGAACCTTTCGCGAATTACAATATCCTGGTGATCGACCAGCAATTTAACAGGAATTCATCCATAAGCCTGGTCAATACCAATGTTGTTAGAAGCGGTGAATTCAGAGATGCGAATGTCACCGGCCTGCTTTATGATATTTCCACGAAATCAAATAAATATAACGTCAATGGTGAGGCTAAAATGAGTCGCCTAAATTTAACCGGTGACGATGAGGTGGGTTATAGTGCGCGGATCTCGGCCGGAAAGATCTTTGGTAAATATAGAGGCCGTATTGGGTATTCAATGGCCGACCGTTCCTACGATATAAATGATCTCGGACTTCAGTTCCGGAATAATTTTAGCAACTTTTTCGTCAATGCATCCTACCGCATTTTCGAGCCTACTGAAAAGCTCAATAATTTCAGTGTTTATGTTTTTGGAAATTATAACCAATTATTCGATCCGGGCACGTATACCGGAAACAATTTAGGGGTAAGTATCAACGGTCAGACAAAAAAACTGCATTGGTTTGGCGGCAATTTGAACACACAGATCGGTAAGCAATATGATTATTTTGAACCGCGTGATACAGAAAACAACAGGTTTTTTGTTTACGAGAATTGGTTGAACGGCAACGTCTGGTTCGAAACCAATAACAACAAGGTCTTTTCGATCGAAGGTAACGCCGGTTTCGGAACCTTATTTGAAGATGGACGCGATCTTTTTAATTATTGGTTGGGAATTGAACCAACCGTTCGGTTTAATGATAAATTCCGAATTAATTACGATCTATCCTATCGGAATAATAAAGGCAACCGAGGTTTTGTTACCAACAATGATGCAGATATCATTTTCGGGGAGCGAGATCAAACCAGTGTTACCAACAGAATTTCCGGCAGTTATAATTTTAATCCTCTTCACGCCTTAACTCTTACCTTCAGAAATTATTGGACCACTGTAGCCTATGATTACGACATGTTTGCGTTACAGGAAAACGGACGACTCGACCAGCAGGCAGGATACACTACCGACAACATAGGATTTGATCCGGATATAAATTTCATGACATGGAATCTTGACCTTCGATATTCTTGGCAATTTGCACCAGGCAGTCAATTGATTGCCTTATACAGAAACCAGTTGTTCAATTCGAATACCGCTGCAGATGAGAGTTATGCCAGCAGTTTGAATAATCTGTTTGAACAGCCAATAGAGCATACCTTCTCCTTGCGGCTTGTCTATTTTCTCGACTACAATAACCTGAAGGGGATCTTCAAACGGAAATCTAGCATTTAATCGTTGCTCATACAATAATTATGTAGTATTTTCAAGCCAAGTTTTTGGGCTTAATGATACACGCAAAAAATATCCACAAATACTTTGATGACCTGCATGTGCTTAAAGGTGTTGACCTCGAAATAAAAGCTGGAGAAATCGTATCGATTGTCGGGCCTTCAGGAGCGGGAAAAACAACATTGCTACAGATACTTGGAACATTAGATGAGCCCAATGTTAAAGAAAACCCTGAATTGATGATCAACGATCACAATGTGATCGTACTATCGGATAAAGATTTGGCGCGTTTTCGAAATGAATCCCTTGGTTTTATTTTTCAGTTTCATCAACTATTACCTGAATTTACAGCTTTGGAAAATGTCATTCTACCGGCACTGATAAAAGGTGTTACCAAATCAAAGGCAGAGGATCGTGCCCGTGAATTACTCGATTTTCTCGGATTATCACACCGGTATAATCACAAACCAAATGAACTCTCCGGTGGCGAGCAACAGCGTGTGGCCGTTGCCCGTGCATTGATCAATAAACCTAAAATCATTTTTGCCGATGAACCTTCAGGGAACCTGGATACTGAGTCGGCCGAAAATCTGCATAATCTGTTTTTTGAACTTAGAGATGAATTCGGACAAACCTTCATAATAGTCACACATAATGAAGAACTGGCCGATATGGCTGATAGAAAACTTGTGATGGTTGATGGAAAAATAATCGAATAGTAATTATTTAAATATCCTCATTTTATTAATTCAGATCAATTAAATAAAAACGAGCTTAAAGCATTCCTCGATGCTAAGGTGGAATATTACAATACCGTTGCCTTCCTTGACAGCGATCCCATCCAGGTACCGCATTCTTTTGAGTTAAAAGAGGACATTGAAATTTCAGCATTTTTAAGTGCAACCATTTCCTGGGGCAATAGAAAAAGCATAATAAACAATGCCTTCAAAATGATGCATCGTATGGAATTTTCCCCTTATGATTTTGTCATGAACCATACCGAACAAGATCTTGATAATTTAAAAGGCTTTAAACATCGAACCTTTAATGACATTGATCTTCGACAATTTGTATTGAGTCTCAAACATATTTACAATAACCATAGCGGATTGGAGGCCTTGTTTACAAAATATGCCGAACCGCAGTCTTTGCAGTATGCCATTCATAAAATGAAGCAGCATTTTTTTGAAATTCCTCATGCCAAAAGAAGTAGGAAACATATTAGCGATCCATTGAAAAATTCGGCGGCCAAACGAATTAATATGTTCCTGCGCTGGATGGTTCGGTCGGATAACGCGGGTGTTGATTTTGGGATATGGAAATCATTAAGTCCCTCCCAACTGTCTTGCCCCCTGGACGTGCATACCGGAAAAGTTGCACGATCACTCGGCCTTTTAGAACGAAAACAGAACGACGCCAAGGCGGTCATAGAATTAGATATGGCATTACGAGCTATCGATCCGGATGATCCCGTAAAATATGATTTCGCGCTATTCGGACTAGGGGTGTTCGAAGATTTTTAACAACATGTAACTGTTTAAATTAATTACCTTTAACGATCTAACCGCGAAATTAAATATCACATGAAAAATTTTATTCTAGCTTTTATTCTGAGCTTATGTATTAGCTCGTTTGGGCAAAATCGTGAAATCCCAATCGATACCATGGTCGTTACAACTCATTCGACAACTGTGAAAGGCCAAAGTTTTTCTTATACGGCAACAACAGGAACACAGCCTGTTTGGGATAATATGGGCAAACCAATAGCTACATTATTTTACACTTATTATGAGCGGAATAATATAAAGGATCGGGCCAGTCGGCCATTGATCATATCATTTAACGGTGGTCCGGGATCCGCCTCAGTTTGGATGCATATCGCGTACACGGGACCGCAGATTTTGAAGATTGATGATGAAGGCTACCCTGTGCAACCCTATGGTGTAAAAAGCAATCCCTATTCGATTATCGACGTGGCGGATATCGTTTTTGTGAATCCGGTTAATACAGGATATTCCAGGATGATCCCGGATGAGGAAGGAAAGATGCCAGATCGTGAGCAATTTTTTGGAATCAATGAAGATATCAAATACCTGGCAGAATGGATTAATACGTTCGTAAGTCGCAAAAATCGATGGGAATCTCCTAAATATATTATTGGCGAAAGTTATGGTGGAACACGAGTCATGGGATTATCGCTCGAACTGCAGAACAGTCAGTGGATGTATTTAAATGGGGTTATCCTTGTTTCTCCTGCCGATTACAAGGTTATACGTGTTGGAGGACCGGTTTCGTCGGCCTTAAACCTACCCTATTATACAGCAGCTGCCTGGCATCACAAAGCCTTGCCTGCTGAACTTCAGCAGAAAGATCTGCTGGACGTTCTCCCGGAGTCGGAAGACTTTACTATCAATAAACTCATTCCAGCCATTGCCAAAGGCGGATTTATCAGTAATGCTGAGAGGTCTGAGATTGCGAAAAAAATGTCGTATTACAGCGGCTTGAGTGAGAAGGTAATCCTTCAGCATAACCTCGATGTACCGACGCGCTTTTTCTGGAAAGATCTTCTGCGTGATAAAACGGGCCAAACCATTGGTCGTCTTGATTCACGTTATCTGGGTATCGATCGTATTGAAGCCGGGACGGGACCGGATTACAGTGCCGAACTGACCTCCTGGCTGCATTCTTTCACCCCAGGGATCAACTACTATATAAGGGAAAAACTAAATTTTAAAACCGACATCAAGTATAATATGTTCGGACCCGTTCGCCCATGGAATAATGACAATGATTCGGTACGTGATGACCTTCGTCAGGCAATGGCCCAAAACCCGTACTTACATGTTTTGACACAATCGGGTTATTATGACGGGGCTACAACCTATTTTAATGCCAAGTATACCATGTGGCAGGTCGATCCAAGCGGTAAGATGAAAGATCGATTTACTTTTAAGGGTTATCGCAGTGGCCATATGATGTATTTACGTTATGAAGATCTCATTAAAGCGAATGACGATTTAAGAGAATTTATTAAAAAATCATCCTCAAAAGGAAAAGCAGCGAAATACTGATGGTATTGTATCGATTGAGGATTCTTATCGCTCTTGGGTCAATTTGTCTGTTATTTAATTGCGTTGATACAACTAGTGGTGGTTTCTTTTTTATCGATACACCGGCAAAAATTGGTTCGGCAGAACCCAGTTTGTATGTAACACCAAATGAAAGGCTTTTGTTAAGTTGGATAGAACCAATAAGCCGGGATGAGCATAGCCTATTATTTTCTGAATTCAAGTCCGGCCGATGGCTCGATGCCAAAACAATTGCAACCGGTTCAGAATGGTTTGTAAATTGGGCCGATTTTCCATCGTTAAGCGCAATGAACGATGGTAATCTTGTTGCCCACTTTTTGGAAAAAAGCGGTCCTGACACCTATGCATACGATGTTAAACTCACTATTAGCAATGATGACGGAAAAAGCTGGATGCCGTCCTTTAAACCTCATAACGACGATACGGAAACCGAACATGGTTTTGTGAGTAAACTTCGGTTATCTGATTCTACCTTGATGGCAACCTGGCTCGACGGTCGCCAGTATGCCTATGCGAAGGCCGATTCAAGCATTATGGAACAAATGAGCTTGAGATCAGCTATAATTGACACCAACGGTAATTTATTAAGAGAATTTCTGATAGACGAACGCGTCTGTGATTGTTGTCAAACCGATATGGCTATGACTTCAGAAGGCCCAATTGTGGTTTATAGAAACCGGTCAGATTCGGAAATCAGGGATATTTATTTCAGCAGGTATTTAAACGGAAGCTGGTCGAACCCACAGACTGTATATAATGATGACTGGAAGATTTTTGGTTGCCCTGTCAATGGGCCTGCCATCGCATCCCGGAATAAAAAAGTAGCCATTAGCTGGTTTGCCCTGAACAATGACCGACCCGAAGTTAAAGTGAGTTTCTATAATAATTCAGAACAGGTCTTTGAGGAACCTTACCGGCCAGATCAAATCAATCCGCTTGGGCGTGTTGATATCAGCTGGATTAGTGATGAACGGGTTGTTGTATGTTGGATGGATAAGCTCGATGGAGACGCACATATCAAATTACAAACCTTATCGCAAAATGGCGAATTCGGAGACATTCACACTGTTGAAGTTACTTCAATAGAGCGATCCAGTGGATTCCCGAGAATAGCGGTTCACAAGGATAAACTGTTCATCACATGGACCAATAGTGATGAAACCACTCAAATTAGAACAGCTTATATCAATATCGACAATCTTTAGAACCATCGGAATAATTTGTTGCCATACTTTAACCCTTCAACCAGGCTTTGCGAAGTTTGGTCTGTTTCACAGAAGCTGTTTCCATCGGAATTAAACTTTTACCAGTTGTATAAGATTGTGTGGTAGTGGTTTTAATTATAATTTCTTCTCCATCCCGATCGAGTTTAACTTCGATCTCCTGACCCGGTGACCATTGATAGACATTGGTGAATACCTCGTTGGCATTTTGCAGGCTGATCGTTACCCCATTAATCACTTTTATCACATCATTCGGTTTCACGCCTTGTTCGTTCCAGAAACTGTTATCGGCTACCGCCTCGGTAAAGAAAATTGAACCGTTTACAGGGTTTGCACTTAAAATGAGATTACCGGCGTTCATAATATAATTGGTCTCAACACGTGCTTCACCCATGGTTAAACCAACTTTTTCGAAAAAAACATCATAGTTGATAGGTGTTTCCCCCTCAACATGATTCATTAAAAAATCACCGACGGAAGGATAAGTCATCGCTTTTATTTCCTCAAATAAATTATCGTCGGTAAAGGGGCGGTTTTTTCCATACTTTAAAGAAAGTTCTTTCATCAAGGAAAGCATACTGCGTTGCCCATCGCTTCCCTCACGCATTAAAATGTCAATGCACATACCGATCAGGGCTCCTTTTTGATAAACATTAAAATAATTTCCGGCATAAGGCTGGTCAAGAACATTTTCACTCATTTCAGTAAAACTCATGCTATCATTCATATTTAATGACATCCCGATTTTTTCAACAAGTGTAGCATAGAATTCCTCGGCTGTTTTCAATCCCTGATAAACCTGGAAATGTTGTGCAAAATATTCCGTAACGCCTTCGTACATCCAGAGGTGCTTGGAAAATGAAGGCTGGTTATAATCAAAATAATGAACGTCTTCAGAATGTACACTTAAAGGCGTAACAATATGAAAAAATTCATGAGCAACAACATCAATCATCGATTCATCTAACATGTCTTTCGTCGTCTGTTCAGGAAGAACGACTACTGTAGAGGTATGATGCTCTAAAGCTCCAAATCCTCCCGGAGATTCACTGTTTTCCATGTCAGCCAGGTATAAAAATATGTCATATCGCGGCGTGCTGTCAAGATCTCCGAGATAGGCCTTCTGAGCTTCCATCATTTTAAACATGGTTTCCTTTATCGAAGTTGCACTATGCGTTTGTTTTGGGGAGTAAACACTCAATACTATAGTAATGTCGCCAACTTTGAACTCTTCCACATCAATATTCCCATACATCATTGGATTATCGGTAATATCAAAATATCGTGGAGCGAAATAGGTCGTCCTTACCGTCTGACCGTCCTGACTTAAGCTCTCTTCGATTTGTTGAAGAGCAGAACTTCGCTTAGAATCAACCGATGAGTTGATCTCTAGACTGTATTGGGCATTCTTTAAATTATCAAAATATCCTATGAAGCCATGAAGATTAAGAACATGAACATCCGGGGAGATATTTGTTCCGGCGGGAGAAAAGGGTGTTGAAATACTGCCCCCTTCAATGTCGAAGGTATCATTTACCAGGTAGGTGATTTTATCAAGCTGTGCTGCTTTGCTGATCGTCCATGAATTCGTATCGGTTTTTTCCACTGTAATAGGTTCTCCTTCATAGTCTAACGCCTGAAAAGACTCAATGAAATTCCCGAAATCACTCACGGCATAGGTTCCCTGAACAACTTTGGGTAATCGATAAACAATGGTTTCTTCAGTAAATCGTCCGGGATCTATGGTCACAGTAACTTTATCATCAACAACCTCAACCAGATCGATTTGCGCTGCAATAGGATTACTGATCGCCAGGTCATTTATGTTGACTTTAGTACCGCAGGACGAAACTAAAATTACTAAACCAAGAATATAGTGGTATGCTTTCATCAGATCTAACTTTTTAATTTTATCAAACATCAAAAATAATGGTGGAATGCTAAAACCACTATAAGTTTTTGTTAAATTCACAACATTCAAATTCAATTTATGGCTTTGCCCCTTATAAGCATACTTACTCCCTTTAAAAACACATCTGCCTATCTCGATGACTGTTTGCTTTCGATAATTAATCAGTCTTATAAGAATTGGGAGCTCGTTATCGTCGATGATCATTCGACCGATAGCAGTTATGATATTGTAAAACAATGGGCCGAAGAAGATGCGAGGATTAAACTTTTCAGAAATACCGGATCAGGCATAATTGAAGCCCTTCGCCATGCATTTCATGAAAGCCAAGGAACACTCATAACCCGTATGGATAGCGATGATATCATGTATTCGAACAAACTCGAACATATGGCAGGTCAGTTGCTGGATTCAGGGTTTGGCCATGTTGCGCTCGGTCAGGTTCAGTATTTCGGTGATGATGGGATTAGTGAAGGATATAGCAAATATGAGCATTGGCTCAATAAATTGACTGAAAGAGGCTCTAATTATACCGAGATCTACAAGGAATGTGTAATCCCGTCGCCTTGCTGGATGGTTTATAGGGAGGACCTTGAACGGTGCGGTGCTTTTTTTCCGGACAGGTATCCTGAAGATTATGATTTGACTTTTCGATTTTATGAAAACGATTTGAAATGTATTCCCAGTGACCAATTGTTACATCGCTGGCGTGATTACCCCAACCGCACATCAAGGACACATGTTCATTATGCTCAAAATTATTTTCTGGATATTAAACTGAAATACTTCCTGAAACTAAATCATGATCCCTCCCGAGAATTAACCGTTTGGGGTGCCGGTTTTAAGGGTAAGACCATAGCGCAATCGCTGGTTAAAGCCGGGGTACCCTTCTTTTGGATATGTGATAATCCGAATAAGATTGGTAAAACGATATATGATCAAGTTATGCTTCCGTTCCATGCTTTGAAAGATCTGAGTAATCCTCAAAGTATTATAACAGTGGCTAATGAAGAGGCACAATCCGCCATAAGAAAACATTTGCAAGAATGGCAGATGAAACCTATGCAAGACTACTTCTTTTTTTGTTAATGTGATATGTAAAAAATATCCTAAATCTGGGGTGTAATTCTAATTTCTAGCATAATTTAAATTATGTTTGTGTAATTCAATAACCCGAACACATGCAATTTAAGAACCCCGAAATTCTTTATGCGCTTATTCTCTTGCTTATCCCGGTTATTGTTCATTTGTTCCAACTACGGCGCTTTAAAAAAGTTCCCTTCACAAATGTTGAATTCCTAAAAACGGTAACAAAACAAACACGAAAGAGTCAGAAGTTAAAAAAATGGCTTGTCCTGTTAACACGAATGTTCCTGTTCGCCTGTATCATTTTAGCTTTTGCCCAACCGTTTACTTCTGAAAATAATGGCCTGTTGACCGAATCGGAAACTGTGATTTATCTGGATAATTCATATAGCATGCAGGCGAAAGGTGAACGTGGAGAGCTGTTGAAACGAGCTGTTCAGGACCTTCTGGATCAGGCTGAAGATGATGACAAAATAAGCATGTTTACAAACGAATCGGAATATCGAAATGTGAGTATTCGGAGTATACAGAACGAATTGGTAGAATTGGATTACACCGGGAAACAACTGGATTATGATGCCGTTGTGTTGAAAGGAAGGCAAATGTTCAGTAAATCAAACAACAGTCGCAAGAATTTGGTTCTGATTTCAGATTTTCAGCAGAACAGGGCCTTTTCAAAAAGCATTATCGATAGTACCATCATAACACAGTTCGTACAATTGCGTCCGGTATCCCAATATAATGTTAGCCTTGATAGCGTATATATTGGAAATATGAATTCAAATAATATGGAACTAAAGGTGGTTCTCAACCAATCGAACGGCAGTACTGAAAACATTCCTATTTCATTATATAATGGCGATGTATTAATGGCGAAAACAGCACTCGACAATCAATCAAATTCAACCGCTACCTTTACCATCCCAAATGATAAGGTGTTAAACGGACAATTACGCATTGATGATTCTCAATTACAATTCGATAATAAGTTGTTTTTTAATATAAACATTCGAGAAAAGACAAAGGTCCTCAGTATAAATGAATCTCCCGATGAGTATTTAAAGCGTGTTTTCAATGATCGCGAATTCACCTATAATTCGGTGTCTTTCGATCAATTAAACTTTAATGAGATCAATGAACAAAATCTTATAATTCTAAACGAATTAAAGAGCATTCCAACCGCCTTGACGAATGCCCTTTCGGCCTTTGTTAAATCGGATAGTTATATTTTAATAATACCTTCAATTAATGGTGATATAAATACTTATAATCAATTACTTAGAGAGGTGAGTAATGTATTATTTGCTTCGACAACTGATGAGGAAAAGCGAATAACCAAGATCAACTATTCTCATCCGTTATACACGGATGTTTTCGACCAGGAAATAACGAATTTTCAATATCCAAAAGTAAACGCTCGTTTTCAAACCAATCCGACTTCAGGAGCGGTTTTGGAATACGAAGACGGCGCTCCATTTTTTATTCAATCGAATCGGGCTTTTATTTTCACCTCCGCCTTGAATGAGAAAAATTCAAATATGATTAATTCACCACTCATCGTCCCAACCCTGTACAAAGTGGGCAGACAGAGTTTTAAGGTTCCTGATCTTTATTACATCATCGGAAATGACAACAGCTTCGATGTTAACACGCTCATGAATCAGGACGACATTCTTAAATTAAGAATTGATGGCCTTGAGTTTATACCGCAACAACGAACTTTTCCGAAAAAAGTAACTGTTGAAATAGCTGATGAGCTTACGCAAGCGGGCATTTATCAGGTAGTTAATTCCGGAGAAGTTCTGGAAAATGTTTCGTTCAATCATGACAGGGAGGAAAGTCAGTTAAGCTATTATGATTTGGAGACTCAATTTGGAGTAAATGCGACCGATTCTGTGAAAAAGGCCCTGGAATCGATAAAAAGTACGACTGAAATCAATGCCTTATGGAAATGGTTTGTTATTTTTGCCTTGATTTTTTTGATCGTTGAAATGCTCATCCTGAAATTCCTTAGATGAACGTACTTATCAAATCAGCTAAAATAATCGACCCGAAAAGCGATTTTAATAACGAAATTCGCGATATTTTAGTTGAAAACGGAGTCATTTCGAAAATTGCGAAACGCATACCCAATCCCGGACGCTGTAAAGAAATTAAACTAACGGATCTGCATATATCACAAGGCTGGTTCGATAGCAGTGTTAGTTTCGGTGAACCGGGCTTTGAAGAACGGGAAACAATAAAAAACGGCCTTAATACCGCGGCACGAAGTGGATTTACGGCTGTTGTAGTAAATTCAAATACGCAACCGACCGCCCAAACGGGATCGGACATTGCTTTTTTGTTGAGTCGCGCCGAAGGGCATGCTGTTCGATTACTTCCTGTGGGATCTCTTTCAATCAATAATCAGGGCGAATCTCTAGCTGAACTCTTCGATATGAGTCAGGCTGGGGCAGTTTCTTTTTATGATTATCAGATTGCTCTTAACGATCCTAACTTTATGAAAGTCGCCTTACAATATGCATCAACCTTTGATGGCCTGGTAAGTTCGTTTCCTCTTGATGATAAAATAGCTCGTCAAGGCGTCGTGCATGAAGGTGTTGTCAGTACAATGCTAGGATTGAGCGGTATCCCGTCATTAGCTGAAGAACTTCGCGTTAAGCGTGATTTGAGCCTGTTGGAATATACAGGCGGTAAATTACATATTCCTACTATTTCTACATTGGGATCGGTTGAGTTGATCAAGGATGCTAAAGCCCGTCGACTGGATGTGAGCTGCAGTGCGGCTATTCATAATCTCATCTTTATAGATGAGCATTTAAAACACTTTAATTCTAATTTTAAGGTATTACCGCCCCTTCGATCTGAAATTGACAGACTTGCATTAATTGATGGATTAAAGGATGGCACAATAGACATGGTTACCAGCGATCATAATCCTTTGGATATTGAGAGTAAAAAGTTGGAATTCGAATATGCGAAATTCGGTACAATCGGTTTAGAAAGTGCTTTCGGTGCCTTATTAAATGTTTTTACCTTAAAGACAACTATTAAACTATTAACCCGCGGTAGAGAGCGCTTTTCGGTAGAGTCAACGTCAATGAATATCGGTAATCGTATCGATGCGACGCTTTTCACCCCAAATACAAAAGTTGTTTTCAGTAAAGACCAAATTCATTCGAAATCGAAGAACAGTATATTTTTGAACAAGGAACTGAGCGGACATGTTTATGGTATTATTAACCAGGACCAGATGGTACTTGAAACCCATTAATTATGAATAATGAAGCTGTTGAAGAAGGCAAAACGATAGCGGTCATCAGTTATATAACCATATTTGGTGTACTTATCGCTTTTTTCATGAATAATGAAAAGAAAAACCAATTTGCTGCATTTCATATCAGGCAATCGCTTGGATTATGGTTAACCTTCTTCGCTATAGGTTTAGTCGTTAGTAATTTCGACAGCTGGTTGGCATCAATCGCATTCTACATTTTCTTTGGAGTTCTTTTTATTTATGGCTTATTAACTGCACTCGGTGGAAGCACAACCCCGGCGCCTGTACTCGGTGCCTTCTTCCAAAAATTCTTTTCAGGATTAGGTCGATGAGTGATACGAATACGTTTGAACTTGAGCATATTGTTAGGCCCTCTAGTTTGAAGGCCAACGCTCCGCTTATTATAATGCTTCACGGCTTTGGTAGTGATGAGAACGATCTGTTTTCTTTCAGTTCTGAATTAGATCCTGAATATTTTATCATATCGCTGAAAGCGCCCCATACCATGTTCCCATATGGCAACGCCTGGTATTCCATACATTTTGACGCGCCTCAGGGAAAATGGACAGATACGGAAGAGGCACTGGCCTCAAGAGACAAGATTGCCCGCTTTATCGATCAGGCCATTAAACATTATCCCGTTGATCCTGATAAGGTCACTTTGTTGGGCTTTAGTCAGGGAACCATCCTCAGCATCGCAGTGGCACTCACATACCCTGATAAAATAAAGAATATCGTTGCCTTAAGCGGATACGTCAATATCGACCTAATTCCGCCCGAATATCAATCCAATGATTATTCAAGGCTTTCATTTTATTGCTCTCATGGCTCGGCAGATCAGGTAATCCCTGTTGATTGGGCCCGGAAAACACCTCCCTTTTTTAAATCACTAGGGATCGACTTTAGCTATGAAGAATTTCCCGTTGGGCACGGTGTGGCACCACAGAATTTTTACAGCTTCAGGAATTGGCTGCAAGAGCGTAAGTGATTATTGCGGCGGATACAATAGCGATTCAACTACTTTAAATTTCAACTGCCTGTCATCGGTAATTTCGTAGTTGAGTAACATTTCTCCCCAATATTCACCATCTGAAAAATCGGCGATGATCCATTTATGATTCAATAATCTAACCTTGTTGATAAGCATTGGTTTATCGGTCATAGACGCATAAGGCACCAAAGGATGATCATCTTTTAATTCGTTCAATTTGTACAATTCATCTTTAAGAAATGGAATAAGTTCAGCTGTATTATAGCCATCACGCTCGAAATAGGTTAATGCATCATCATTATTCTCTAAATTAAAATACAGGAGATCGAGGTTTTGATCTTCAAGGTCCATAATGGTTTGTTTGCTAGTTTTTTGATCCTCTTTCAAAGACGTTATATCCGTCTCGTATTTTTCAATAATGTTTTTTGAATTGATAAACTGAAAAATGACCAGCAATAAGGCAAACACAAATAGATAGAGATATAAATTTTTCTTCATGATTAGATTGTGATTTTTAGATTGTCATATGCCAGATATACTCCTTCCGGAAGCCTGGCCTGAACAGTTTGATGAAATCCCATAAGATGGCTTATATGAGTTAAATAAGCGCGCTCTGGCTTTATTAAATCGATAAATTCGAGCGCTTCTTCCAAATTAAAATGCGAGACATGAGATGTTTCCCTAAGTGCATTGATGACCAATACCTTAACACCTTTTAACTTGTCGATTTCTTTGTCTTCAATGTGTTTGGCATCGGTAATATAAGCGAAATCCCGAAAACGAAAACCAAAAATATTCAATGTATTGTGCTGCACATTTATAGGCAATACCGTAAGACCTTTTAGCTGAAACGGACTATCGGTTATCTCGATTTCCTTTACGGAAGGCGCGCCCGGATATCGGTTCTCAGTATCGAAAACATAATCGAAACGTCGATGCAAAGCCTCTAAAACACGTTTATGAGCATAGATTGGCATATCCCCTTGCCGAAAAACAAAGGGTCTGATATCATCAATTCCCGCCACATGGTCACTATGCTCATGCGTAAAAAGAATCCCGTCTAATCGATTACATTTTGCACGAAGCATTTGATATCGGAAATCGGGTCCGCAATCAATTGCATAACAATGATCGTCCCATTCAATAAGCACAGAAACCCGTAATCGTTTATCCTTCGGATCATCGCTGAAACAAACCGGATGTGTACTTCCAATTACGGGAATGCCTTGAGAAGTTCCTGTTCCTAAAAAGTTGACTTTCATTAATTTATATCAATATGGTTCGTTCGATGGATACTCCAAAAAAAATTATTTACAAATCATCTGATTTATACACCTGTCGACGTTAAAATGTAAAATAATTCAGAAAAATTCAATAGCTTTCCAAGATGTAATGAACGCTATTTATATTATCACATTATTTCATTTAAAACATTTTTAAAAAGGTGATAAATGTCAAATTACATTCACAAATTTAATCTTAAATTTACACACCCAAGTAAATAAACAGAATTATGACCATTGGCATTCTAAAAGAAACTCAGAAGGGTGAAACCCGAGTTGCCATCTCTCCCAATATCGCCAAGCAACTTATCGACAAGGACTTCAGAATCATTGTTGAAGAAGACGCCGGAGAAAAGGCATCCTTTAAAAATTCAGATTATAGAAAAGTAGGCGCCGAGACACATAAACACGGTGTTGTATATAAAGAATCTGACATTTTGGTAAAAATAAACCCCTTTGATGAAGATGATTTAATACTCGTGGAGAAGGGACAGGTTTTAATCAGTCAATTATTTCACAAGTCTCATCCTGAATTAATGAAAAAAATTGCGGAAACCGGAGTATCCGCATTCTCATTAGACGCAATGCCGAGAATTTCAAGGGCACAGGACATGGATGTTCTGAGTTCGCAAAGTAACCTGGCCGGTTACAAAGCAGTAATTCGGGGTGCCTACGAAATGAAGAAAATCTTACCCTTAATGATGACCGCAGCCGGAACGATCACACCGGCAAGGGTTTTGGTATATGGTGTTGGGGTAGCCGGATTGCAGGCAATTGCAACCGCAAAGCGCTTAGGAGCTATAGTAGAAGCAACTGATATTAGACCGGAAACCAAGGAGCAGACAGAATCACTAGGAGCAAAATTCATAGAGGTTAAAAACAATGGTGAAGAAACAGGGGGTGTTTACGCAAAGGTAGCATCGGAAGACTACGCCAGACGCCAGAAAGAGGCCGTTAATGAGTCTCTTTTCAAAGCCGATCTTGTGATCACCACCGCGATGGTGCCCGGACGGAAATCGCCAGTTCTTATAACAAAAGAACAGGTTGAACAAATGAAGAACGGATCGGTAATTATTGATTTGGCGGCTACACAAGGCGGTAATTGCGAGTTGAGTAAAATGAACAAAGAAGTTATAAAAAACGGTGTCAAAATCATTGGGACAACAATTGCACCCGAAAGCGTATCGACGAACGCTAGTGAGTTATTTGGTAAGAATATGCTCAACTTTATCATGCATCTTATAAAAGAAGGACAATTCAAATGGGACTTGGAGGACGAGATTACTGATGAAACTTTAATCGTGCATGAAGGTATGGTTAGACAAAATGGAAATTTACAAGCATCATGAGCGAAATAATTGAATTCATCAAAAACAATCTGGAGCTGATTTACATTCTTATCTTGGTAATCTTTATCGGGATAGAAGTGATTAAGCATATTCCGGCAGTTCTTCATACGCCCTTGATGTCTGGTGCTAATGCATTAAGCGGTGTTGTTATCGTGGGTGCCATACTGGTCATGTTAAACGCCGATCCGGAAAATTATATCGCACTCGGATTGGGATTCGTTGCCGTAGTATTGGGTATTATCAATGTGGTTGGAGGATTTGCGGTAACTAACCGAATGTTACACATGTTTAAAAAGAAAAAATGAACATCTACTTAAGTATTATTTACCTGGTTGCGACCGTAACATTCATTACAGGACTCAAACTTCTCGGACATCCCGACACTGCTAAAAAAGGTAATCAGATTGCCGCAGGTGGGATGGGACTCGCCATCCTCGGAACAATCTTACTTCATGACCTGGAGGTTCCTGGATTTGTTTATGGCTTAATTGGCGGTGCAATTCTCCTTGGGGGTATTATTGGCTATGTCATTGCCATTAAGGTCAAAATGACCAAAATGCCTGAGCTGGTTTCCTTGTTTAACGGATTTGGCGGGGCGAGTGCTGCCCTCATTGGATTGGTAGAATTCGGACAAAATTCGGGAGAAATAAGTCAGACCGTTACGATTTTGGCGGCTATTGCAATAGGAAGCTTAACGTTTTCAGGCAGTATGATTGCCTGGGCTAAACTGAATGGCACTTTGTGGAAAGACATTCGACTTCCGAAGTACAATCTAATAAACAATGTCGTCCTTCTCGCAATAATCGCTTATGCCACCTATATGGTTTTCACAGGAACTGGAAGTCTAGTTTTCGCGGTGATACTTTTATTATCTGGTCTTTTATACGGGGTCCTTTTGGTCATTCCCATTGGTGGTGCGGATATGCCGGTTGTGATATCCTTGCTTAATTCCCTTACGGGTATAGCGGCGGCAATTACTGGTATACTTTACGATAATATGGTGATGTTAGCGGGTGGTATCCTGGTAGGATCTGCTGGATTGATCCTGACATTCGCTATGTGTGAAGCTATGAATCGATCACTAATTAATGTTATGTTCGGAGCATTTGGCTCAACTGAAGTTGGTGGCGATGAGCATCATGCTCAAACCACTGGAACAGTTAAAAAAGCCACGGTTAGTGATGTTGCAATTCTTATGAATTATGCTCAACGAGTCATTTTTGTCCCGGGTTACGGATTGGCAGTTGCTCAAGCGCAGCATGCCATTCACGAACTTGAACAATTGCTTGAAAATAAAGGCGTCGAAGTGAAATATGCCATTCATCCTGTAGCAGGACGTATGCCGGGCCATATGAATGTATTACTGGCCGAAACTAACGTAGAATATGATAAATTGGCAGAAATGGAAGATGTGAATCCTGAGTTCCAAAATACAGACGTGGTTCTAGTTGTTGGTGCTAATGATGTTGTTAATCCAGCTGCAAGAAATGACACCTCCAGCCCAATCTATGGTATGCCTATTCTGGATGTTGATATGGCCAAACAAATTATCGTGAATAAACGGAGTATGAATCCAGGCTATGCGGGAATCGATAACGAATTATTCTACAACCAGAAGACTTCCATGCTCTTTGGTGATGCCAAAACAACTATCCAGGCACTTATCTCGGAATTGAAAGGCATGTAGTGCTTGGTACCGATGTTCTGCCATTCGTCGGATATTGAGTTTTAAATAACGGCTAAATATTTTATAGAAGTCCTTATTTTAATACCTTTGTTACAAATATTTTCCAATTCTGAACCATGGAGATCACGTTGAAAGGCGATCGGGAATTTGATAACATTCCGTCAATAAAGCAGAAGGCACTTCGTATTAACCTAAATGAACATATTTATGGTACGTTTGCTGAGATCGGCGCCGGCCAGGAAACCGTAAGGAATTTTTTCAGAGCAGGTGGCGCATCCGGGACTATCGCAAAGGCGATGTCGGCCTATGACAAGGACTTTAGTGATTCTATCTATGGACATGAGTCTGATGGTCGATATGTTACCGAGGCCCGGCTGAAAAAAATGCTGAATCATGAAATCAATCTCATCGAAGATCGCATCAGCCGAATTAAACATCCCGATAAAGTATTTTTCACCTATGCCAATACGGTAGCGACTATTGATTTTGCTAAACGCTTTAAAGGTCATGGCTGGGTTGGGATTCGCTATCAGATTGAACCCTACCAAGACTATAATGAAATAATTCTGCACATCCGATTTCGGGAAAATGATGCCAGGCTCCAACAGGAAACCCTGGGTATGCTTGGCACTAATCTGATCTATGGGGCATTTTATAAATACAACGAACCCAAGAAATTACTCCGATATCTTTATGACCACCTGGATAAGGACCAGATTGAAATAGACACCATCAATTTCTCCGGCCCTCTTTTTGAGGACGTTGACAACCGATTAATGAGCTTACAACTGGTTCGTAATGGTATGACCGATGCGGTCATGTTTGCTCCCGATGGAAATAATGTTCTTCCGGCTTCAATCTTATATAAGAAAAATATTCTGGCACTGCGAGGTAGTTTCCGGCCTGTTACTAAGGTTAATATGGATATGTACGAGCGATCGCTTGAAATGTTTCTGAAAGAAACACGCGTGAATCCTGAAAAAACCCAAACGGTATTTGAAATTACGCTTTCTAATCTTCGGGCAGAAGGTGAAATCGATGAACAGGACTTTATGGACCGGGCCAAATTATTGTGCTCACTGGGCCAGACTGTTCTAATCTCCAATTTTAAAGAGTATTATCGACTGGTTGAATATTTCTCTCAGTATACAAAAAATAGAATGGGCTTGGCCATGGGAGTTAATAACCTGGTTGAGATCTTTGATGAAAAGTATTATCGCCATCTCAGTGGTGGAATTCTTGAAGCCTTTGGGAAATTATTCTTTAAAGACCTTCGTGTCTATCTTTACCCGATGCAAAACGATGACGGTTCTGTTACCACTAGCGAAAATCTCAAAGTACATCCCCGGATGAAGGAATTATATAAGTTCTTTAAATACAACGGTAAGGTAATTGACATCACCGATTTCAATCCGAACATCCTCGAAATTTTCTCGAGAACAGTTCTTAAGAAAATCGCCAGTGGCGAGGAAGGCTGGCATGATATGCTTCCAAAAGGTATTGCTGAGATCATTAAAAAGCAAAGCCTGTTCGGCTGTGAAACCGAAGAGGTCATACATAAGGACGAATAAAAAAACGACCAATGGTCGTTTTTTTTTATTCCATTATCTGAGCAGCGTGGTCTTTTGTTTTCACTTTATCAATAACACGCTCTACGCGGCCATCTGTATTGAAGATAAATGTTTTTCGATGGATGCCGTCGTATGTTTTACCCATAAATTTCTTTTCTCCCCACACACCAAAGGCCTCGATAACTTTTTTATCGACATCTGCTAAAAGTGGAAAGGGAAAATCAAATTTCTTCTTAAAATTGGCCTGTTTGGTCTCTGAATCAGCGCTAACCCCAAGCAAGGCGTAACCATGATTCAATAGTTCCTTATAGTGATCTCTCAAATTACAGGCCTCGGCCGTACAACCGGGTGTATTGGCCTTCGGATAGAAAAATACGACTAACTTTTTACCTTTGAAATCGGTTAAATTAACCGCATGTCCGGATTCGTCATTTACTGTAATTTCTGGAATTGGATCTCCTATTTTTAAGGTATTCATAGCAAAAGGATTGGATTAGATTATTACTTTTGAATTTCTGAATTCAAAAATAATGACAAAAGCCGAGAAAGTAGATTTCGTTATTAAAACTTTAGGAAAATTATACCCGGAAACTCCTATTCCACTGCAACATAAAGATCCATATACCCTTCTTATAGCTGTTGTTCTTTCTGCTCAAAGTACCGATTCCAAAGTCAATGAAATCACCCCAATATTGTTTGCCAGAGCGAACAATCCGTATGACATGGTTAAATTGACTGTGAATGAGATCCGTGAAATCATTAAACCGGTCGGGCTTTCTCCAATGAAAAGCAAGGGCATACACGGGCTTTCTCAAATTTTAATCGAGAAACACAGCGGAAAAGTTCCACAAAGTTTTAAGGACCTTGAAGAATTGCCGGCCGTGGGACATAAAACAGCCAGTGTAGTCATGTCGCAGGCTTTTGGAGTTCCGGCCTTTCCGGTCGATACTCATATTCATCGGTTGATGTACCGTTGGGGATTGAGCAATGGGAAAAATGTTGTTCAGACTGAAAAAGATGCAAAACGTCTATTCCCTCGAGAATTATGGAATAAATTACATCTGCAGATCATCTATTACGGTCGTGAATTTTCACCGGCCAGAGGGTGGAAAATAGAAAACGATGTTATTACCTTAACCATCGGAAGAAAATCTGTACTGAAAAAGGTTTTATAAACAAAAGCTCCGACTTTCGTCGGAGCTTTTCGCCAAAGTTTAGTTTAGAAGCGCTTCAAACTTTAATTTATTACAATTTATAACACTTAAAGCCTGAGAGTAACTTAGAAGAAAATTAACCGTTTCTTCTTTCGGTTTTAGGGTCTTGGAATGTTTAAAATTCTTAGTGTAAAGTTTTGCCATATAGCAGTATTTGTTTTGTTTAAATAAGCTAACGCGGCAAACTTTTTATTATTGTATCAATTTGTTAAAATTATATTGTGTTTATCGATGACCTTTCTCAGGTTTATGAGCGCATAACGCATTCGTCCGAGTGCAGTATTGATACTAACACCGGTGTTTTCCGATATTTCCTTAAAGCTCATATCCTTGTACATTCGCATGATAAGTACCTGTTTTTGATCTTCAGGCAATTCTTCGATCAAACGCCTCACATCTTCTTCAACCTGAGATTTTATAATGCTTTTTTCGGCATTTAAGGATGCGTCACTGATTACTGAAAAAATATTGAATTCGTCGGTATTATCGAATTTGGGCATACGATTGTTCTTCCGGAAATGATCGATCACCAAATTATGGGCGATACGCATTACCCAGGGAAGAAATTTACCCTCTTCGTTGTATTTACCGAGCTTAAGAGTCCGAATTACCTTAATAAAGGTATCTTGGAAAATATCCTCGGTAACATCACGGTCATATACCTTGGAGTAAATAAAACTGTAAATTTTCTGTTTGTGCCTTTCGATGAGTGAGGCAAGCGCCTGTTCATCACCGTTAATGTAGCTGGAGACCAAAACAGCATCGGAGATAAGTTCTCGATTCATAATCATTACTTTTTATACACAGAATAGCTTCCGTGCTTGGGGTTCATTAAAGTTAAAAAGTAATGTTACGTTATAGGCTAATAGAGTATAATGCTGTTTATTATAAACCAAAGATAACAACAATCGTTCCTAAAAAACAAAAGAAACCAAGTTTTTTAACATAATAATTCAGGTATTTATTCATTTTTAAAGCTGAATTAGAAGTCGTATCTTTGCAAAATTATTCGCCGCAAATGACCGCTATCACTGATATTACAAGAGTAAGTCCTAAAGAAAACATCATCATAAAAGGTGCGAAATTGCACAACCTTAAGGATATTGATGTCGTTATTCCCCGCAATAAACTGGTAGTGATAACCGGCTTATCGGGCTCAGGTAAGTCAAGTTTGGCCTTTGATACCCTTTACGCAGAAGGTCAAAGACGCTATGTGGAAAGCCTTTCGAGCTACGCGCGGCAGTTTCTTGGCCGGTTGAACAAACCGAAGGTTGATTACATCAAAGGTATCGCTCCTGCTATTGCGATTGAACAAAAAGTCAATTCTACCAACCCGAGATCAACAGTAGGTACAACAACCGAAATATATGATTATCTTAAACTGTTGTTTGCCCGCATCGGAAAAACCTATTCACCGAGATCAGGTGAGGAAGTTAAAAAAGATAGGGTTTCTGACGTATTAGACTATGTAAAATCGCATCCCGAACGCACTAAACTCCTGCTTCTGGCCCCTATTCATCTAGAAGAGGGTCGGGCCATGGAAGACAAGCTTAAGGTTTTACAGCAACAAGGCTATGCCCGGCTTAAAATAAATGAGAATATCGTAAGAATTGAAGAAGCCGAGCAAATTAGTGAGACAATTACATCGATTTTCCTTGTTGTCGATCGCATTATTGTTCAAGACGACGAAGATTTTTATAACCGATTGGCTGATGCCATCCAAACGGCTTTCTTTGAAGGAAAAGGAGAATGTTTTATCGAAACCCTTGAGGATGGTACAACAAAACAATTCAGTAACCGGTTTGAACTCGATGGCCTTACCTTCCTCGAACCCAACATACACCTATTCAGCTTTAATAATCCCTATGGGGCTTGTCCGAAGTGTGAAGGATATGGTGATATTATAGGAATCGATGAGGGCCTTGTGGTTCCTAATACCGCACTTTCAGTCTATGAGAACGCAATTTTTCCCTGGCGGGGAGAAAGTATGAGTTGGTACAGGGATCAACTGGTAAATAATTCCCATAAGTTTGACTTTCCTATTCATCGATCCTATTTCGAATTAACCTCTGATCAGAAACAACTTATCTGGGATGGCAACGAATTTTTCGAAGGACTTAATCAGTTCTTTGCCGAATTGGAGGCAAAAGCATATAAAATTCAAAATCGTGTGATGTTATCACGATATAGAGGAAAAACAAAATGTACGGTTTGCCAGGGCAAACGGCTAAGAGAGGAAGCGAATTATGTAAAGGTCGGGCATGCTACCATAACCGACCTAGTAGAAATGCCCCTTCAAAAATTGATTGCCTTTTTTAAGCAGCTGGAGCTTAGTGATCACGATCAGGCCATTGCCGATCGCTTGCTAAAAGAGATCAGTTCGCGCTTATCATTTTTGAATAATGTAGGTCTATCTTATCTCACGCTTAATCGCAAATCGAATTCGCTTTCTGGTGGTGAAAGCCAGCGAATCAACCTGGCCACGTCACTGGGCAGCAGCCTGGTTGGATCGATGTATATCCTCGATGAACCCAGTATTGGACTTCATCCCAAGGATACCGAACAATTGATTGAAGTACTCAAGGCTTTAAGAGACCTTGGTAATACTGTAATCGTGGTTGAACACGATGAAAATATTATGGCAGCCGCAGATGTTATCATCGACATCGGACCCGAAGCGGGAACTTTTGGTGGTGAAATTGTTGCACAGGGCACCTTTAATGAAATTTTGATGTCTGATTCGTTAACCGCCAAATATTTGAATGGTAAATTAGAGATAGTACTGCCGGAGAACCGGCGAGAATCGAAATATTATGTCGATATTAAAGGAGCCCGGGAGAACAACCTAAAGAATATCGATGTTCGTTTTCCTTTAGGTATGTTGACCGTTATTACCGGCGTTTCCGGAAGCGGTAAAAGCACGCTTGTTAAACGCATTCTATATCCTGCCTTACTTAAGGAAATCGGTGGTTACGGCGATAAACCCGGACAATATTCGTCCATTGAAGGTAATTTCAACAATGTTAAATACATTGAATTTGTAGATCAGAATCCAATTGGTCGGTCTTCTCGATCAAATCCCGTCACTTATATTAAAGCTTATGATGAGATCCGGGCTCTATATGCCAAACAAAAACTAAGTCTTATTCGCGGATATCTCGCTAAACACTTTTCCTTTAATGTTGAAGGCGGACGATGCGAGACTTGCAAAGGTGAGGGAGAAGTAACAATTGAAATGCAGTTTATGGCCGATGTTCATTTAGAATGTGAAACCTGCAAGGGAAAACGATTCAAAAAAGATGTGCTTGAGGTTACTTTTGAAGAAAAAACGATCGACGATATTCTTAATATGACTATCGATGATGCCATCAGCTTTTTTGCAGAACACAATCAGAAAAAGATCAAAAATCGATTGCAGCCACTTCAGGATGTCGGATTAGGCTATGTTACCCTGGGTCAAAGTTCATCTACACTTTCGGGAGGCGAGGCCCAGCGTATCAAATTGGCATCTTTTTTAGGCAAGGGAAGATCGGCTGATAGAGGTTTGTTCATTTTTGATGAACCAACCACAGGCCTACACTTTCATGATATTAAAAAATTACTTAAATCATTTGATGCCCTGATCGAAAAGGGACATTCAATCATTGTTATCGAACACAATATCGAACTCATCAAATGCGCCGATCATATCATTGATCTCGGACCGGAAGGTGGCGAACATGGTGGAAAGATCATGGCAGCCGGAACACCTGAAGAATTGGTGCACATAAAGGAATCTTTCACCGGTAAATATCTGCAAAAAAAACTTTAGTAGAAGAAAAATGATGCTGTAATCATGACGGTCAGCGCTAATGGGAGAATGAGTAGCATATAAAAAAATGAGATGAATCCCGATTTAATTAAACTCAGGAAAAGTCCTTGTTGATAAAAATTCCTCAAGGCCAGCCAAAGGTAAAAAAACGACGACAGAATAATTAGCCAGTCGATCCAGTCTGGAATCTCGACGATATAATTTACACCAATAATCAGGCTCATCAGGATAAACAGGAATGAAAAGAAATAAAAACTGAAAACGAGGTGGTGCGAAAAACGTCCCCGTCGCCAGTAAAAAATCTTCAAGAGAACGGCGAAAATCGGCAGCAGAATAAATAAGGCAATGGGAATACTGTCAAAAAAGGCCTGAACAATCCCGCCCCCGCTATTTTTCTGAAACTTAAGCAATTGCTGATAAAATCGCTTTACGAAAAAACCGGCATTATCCTTCATGCCCATCGCTTTCAGAATTTCGGGTTCTTTCGCGTCAATAGCGATCAGGGAATCAACTTTGTTCTTATCGTAACTGAAGGTTAAATTCCCCGGATTGTTGTTGCCGTCTACCATGATTGAATCAAGCTTAGCGACGTCTTCATCACTCATTCCGGTAATTGCCTGGTTCTTTTTTATCGATTCACTCAATTCCTTGGCAGCCATTGAATCAAGCGGCTTCATATCGATTCCCGGAACAACCGATTCACTATCAAAACTCTTTTTTAATGCCTTATCGACGTTCGAATTATATTCTCTTACCTTGAAGGAAAACAGAAAAAAGAATACTACGGAAACGAATAAATAATATTGAGCCGGATGGAGATATAGTAACCTTTTTCCACTTACAAATTGCTTGGCAACATAACCTGGCCTGAACATTAAGGGTAAAAAACTCTTGATGAATCTAGCGTCGAAGGAAAAGTAATTGCTTATGGTATTATAAAACAAGACGCCCAAGGTGAGATCATCCTTTGCCTTCTGACCACAATGCGGACAAAACTCAAAGCCTTCCTTAAATTCCTTATTACAATTTTTACATGAAACAGTGCTCTCAGACATGAAATTTGGTTAGCCCTATAAAATTATGAAAAAATGAGCGATTAGAAGAATGAGTCAAGGCTCTCATTAACAATAATTTACATTTTTTGGCACGATAAATGAAACGCCCTTTTCATAGCGTAAGCCGAAAAGCTAAAAATGAGTAGGCATTATCTTAAATTTTTTTACTATGAAAAAAATGACTCTATTTTTTGCCTTTCTGATCTTGGGAATGACAGGGGCAACAGCAGCTGAAAAAGCTTTTGATCTCGATGGTAAAGATTTAGGAATTACGAAACGCTATCGTTATACGCAACCTATTTTGTTCGTGGAGCGTGGTGTGGAATTCTTAGTCTTTCCTAATGGTGAATTCGATTTTAATACGGAGTTGATGAATCAACCCATTTCAGATGATTATTATTATCGTGGCAACAATTCCAGACGAAATACGATTAACCGAACTCTCGGCGCCCCGGGAAGACATATCGGTTATAATTCCTTTCGAGGTACACTCGTTCTACACGATCGCTATGGAAGAGTTAGACGTGTTGGAAATGTATTTATCAATTATGATCATCGCGGGCGGGTTAAGCGTATCGGATCTGTTTATATGCGATATCGCCACGGCCAATTGAAGCAAGTAGGCGGATTGACCATCCAGTATAATCGCTGGGGTGATATGGTTGGGACCCATGGTTTTGTAAATTTCAGAAACCAGTCTTGTGGTATTTGCGGTATGACCGGATGCACAGCCGATCACTTCCACAACGATTGGGACAACGATTGGTTCAATGACGACTTTGGTGGTTATGACGATGATTATTATTACTACAGAAAGAAGGATGGCAAAATGAAAAAACGCAAAAAAAAGCGATCCTTTAAAAACAGATAAACCTTATCAATTTAAGTTACGAAACCCACCCAGCAAATACTGGGTGGGTTTTATTTTATTCCAATCCCAATTATTTAAATATTTCATTTTCAGTTGATTGGCCTTTCTAAAAATTTTTTGGCATGCTGTTTGCTAAATATAAAGTGAATCAAATTCTTAAACGAACAGTTATGAAAAAATTAGTCTATATTCTCGCAGGTTTACTTCTCAGTGGAGGTACTGCGTTTGCCGCTACAACGACAGCCGACAATGTTAATCACATAAACCGATACAATCGAGGATATGGTAATTCATTCATATTTGTTGAACAGGGTATCGAATTCGCGGTTTTCCCTGATGGTCAATTCGATTTTAATGTAGATCGCTATGGGCCAAACTTTAGCGCTTATGCCGACTTTGGTGGTCTCGGAATTAGTTATAATACAGGTTATAGCTATGACGCATATGTTCAATATGACAGCTATGGTGCCGTAATCCAGATCGAGAATATCCCGATCTATTACGATTATTATGGCAGGATTAATCAGGCCGGTAATGTTCGTATCAGTTATAATAATTTCGGCCGGGTATATCGCGTTGGTGGTCTGTTCGTTCATTACAACAGGTATAACCGATTCTCACACTGTTCAGGATTTATAAATGTATATAACCGACATTACGTCTATCGACCATGGCATTCATATTATGTAATCCCGGCCATCAATTTCTGTATCGTATATAACAGACCTTATCGTCAATACTATACTCCTGTTCGTTATGATTATTACAGACCGTACCGAAATAATGCTAGACCGCGTTCAGCGATAAGCTATAACCGCGGACGTCGTGGTGACGTGGCCCGTCTATCATCAGTAAGAAAGGATCGCTATCGCCAAGATGGCGTATCAAGACGCGGTGATCTCGCAGCTACCTCTACCCGATTAGATCGTCAAAAAAATCGACGCGGTGACAAGTTGAATACAGAAAGAACACGTCCCATTTCAAACTCTCGAGGTGATAAAGTAGAGCGTCAGAAACCGCGCAACGGACAATCACGACCTATGGCAAAACCGCGTTCCGACCGTTCGGAAAAGGCCAAACCCAGAGGTACTGTTAAAACCCGTCCGGCAACGACATCAAGAAACAGCGTCAACAGAACAAGGCCTGTTGCGAGTCAGTCAAAACCCAAATCCCGAAAAGGTGAAATGAAACGCGTGAGCAGCAAAACAATGCGTAAAACAAATACGGTTGCGAAACGTTCTAAATATAGTGGTAACCGGTCGGCTCAAAAGATGAAAAGCCGAACAAGTTCGGTCGATCGAAATAGAAAGAGTAATTCTAAACAAGCAAGAGTCTCTAGACCGGGCTCTCAAAACAAGCGGTCTGCTACTAGACGAAGTAGACAATAATAATTTTTTTGGTTGGTTAGTTGGAAAGTCCTGCATGTCGTATGCCTCAAAGCACCTTGCGGGATTTTCTCTTTAAAGCCGTGGCACATACTTATCTAAAATCGCTGTGATATCATCAGAAAGATTTAAGACATAAACAACCAGGGTGTACAGCAAAAAGATCAGCAGTGATTTCATCGCAATGTTTATTAGAGGATGAAATCCGAATTCCCAGAAATAAAACGCGCCGGCAAGGACTAAAATCAAAACAATAGTCTTGACCGTATTCATTGTAAACGGCGATAATTTAAATTTCAAAAAAACAAAAAGCAATTTGGTTGTATTATAACCGAAAATTGATATTACGGTAGCGATAGCCGCTCCGTTGATACCATATTTTGGAATTAGCCACCAATTCAGACCAACCGCCACCAGCGCGAGTACAACGCCAAATATCAATACAGCGACATAATACTTACTGTTAAAAAGGATGGAGTTATTATTTCCTATAATATTATCCGACAATTTTGCCAGGCTAACAAGGACCACTACAAGTAATGCTCCGCCAAATTTCTCGGGAATTAAATCATACAACTGATTAATATTGGATATGATTAGTAGAAAAATCAATCCACTGATAACAAACAGGTTGATGGAACTTTTCTTATAAAGAGATTCGAGTCCTTGACGATTGTTCTCATTTAACAATTTAGCTGTTATGGGATTAGTAATTTGATGCATGGATCGCGCAGGCACTCCGATAACGGTGGCAATATAAATCGCAACGCCATAGTAGGCTACATTTTCAATGATGAGAAGTTCACCAATCATGAATTTGTCGATCTCGAGAATAATAGTGGCAACAGACCCGGCGATAATTATCAAGAGTGAATATTGAATAATACTTTTAAGATTAGGTATAGTGCCAAGTCGAAATACCGGGCGTCTTACATCAAATGCATAGATCATCATGATGAGTGAACGTACAACATATACGGCAATAACGGCATAAATGAAAGTGTCTACAGCCATTACCTCGAGATAGATCAAGCCGAATAAACCTGTGATACAGATACGATGAAATACCTCTTTCATAAAGTTTCCAAAGACGCTTTGCATCTGCACTTTGGCCCATGAATAAAAGATTTCGAAATACGAAAAACAAATTGCCGCAACATAGATTAGCCAAACGTATTCCTTGATAATCTCATTTTGATTCGTCAAAATTCGGACAATAGTATCGTACGCAAATGAACCTAACAAACCAATTGGTATAATCAAGACTAAAGGAAATAACAGCATTAAGGTCAGAAAACGGTTTCTGTCAATCCTCGATTTGAATGACGAGTAATATTTAATTATGGAATTGTGAACGCCTAAGGCAAAAAGCGGCATCATAATATTTGCAGTCGATAGCACAAATGCAACTAGTCCGTGATAGGCATCGTCAAGAAAATGTGTAAATAAAATAAGAACATTAAAAGCACCAATCCCAAATCCAATATAGGTTGTAAGGGTATTATAAAACGATTGGTTTTTAACAACTCCCATGTATTATTTTGCGATTAAATCAGCGAGCAGCTTGGTCAAATTTCGTCGGTGGTATGCCTGAATCCCAACACCATGGCTTTTTAATTCTCCTTTTCTAAACGATTCAAACGAAGATATAATTGTCTTCTTTAAATCTTTTCGCTGGTCGTATTTGAAGTAAGAACCTGTATTGGTTTTAGTGATGATTTGTTCAACATCGGAATTCTCAGGTCCCAATGCGATAATGGGTCGGTTTGATGCCATATACTCGAATAATTTACCCGGAATGATGCAGCGGGTTTCTTCCGAATCGATCTCGATAAGCAACAACAACTGCGATTGCCGTTGATATTTTACCGCCTCCTGATGTGGGACATACCCTTTAAGGTTAATAAATCGTGTAAGATGGTATTCCTCTAATTTTTGAATGATCTCGACACCTACCTGGCCGATTAAATTTATTTGAAGCAAGGATTTGAAGGTGTTGTTTTCTAAAACCAGCTCATGAAGCACATCCCAGAGTATATCAGGATTTCTATCGGTAAGCAATGTTCCGATATGGGAGATGGTAAAACGTTTATCAAGTTGGATCTCCCCGGTTTGAACATCATCATAGCCGTTGGTTATAACGGTGACCGCTTCGGTTCTTATCTTTTCGAATTGAGTTTTGGTGATCGGACTCGTAACCACAACTTCATCGGCGGTGTTAAGAACCTTTTTTTCTAAAGCTTTATGCCTATACTTGGCCCAAGGGAGCAGTTTCAATTTATTATGATAACCAATGCCCGTCCAGGGATCTCTGAAATCGGCAATCCACCTCAATCCGGTGCGCTCTTTAAGTGCTTGTCCGATTAAATGCAAGCTGTGAGGTGGACCGGTTGTTATGAAAGACGAAATCTCATTTTCAATAAGGAAAGGTGATAAAAATTCGACAGAAGGTTTGACCCAACGCTTTCTCGCGTCTGGAATAAAAAAATTACCTCTTATAAAGATCATCAATTGTTGAATGAATCCTTGCTTTTCTTTTGAGGGAATAATCCCCTTTCTTATCGTATTTGTACTATCCTTCGATAGTCTCTGTGCCAGTTTATAGGGTTCGACAATTGGTTTTCGAATAATTGTGATATCGGCAGGAACCTCGGCCATAAGCGACTCATCGATTATCGGATAACTCGGGTTTTCGGGTACATACAACACGGGTTCAATATCGAACTCTCTCAGGTATTTTACGAATTTAAGCCAACGCTGTACACCCGGTCCGCCTGCGGGAGGCCAATAATAGGCTATGATAAGCGTTTTCTTCATCGCTTTTTAAATTGAATGATAAGTCCACCCAAAACCAGAAGTACAAATATAATAGAGGTAGCTAGGGTAATCGTGCTACCGGTTTTCACAACTTCAGGTTCGAAAACAAATCGAATGGTGTGTTTTCCTTTAGGAATTATCATACCTCGCAACACATAATTCACCCTGATATGGTCGACTGAAACACCATCTAATTCACTCGTCCAACCATGCGGATAATAATTTTCTGAAAAGACTGCAAAACCATCATTCCGGTTATCAGTCTCATAAATCAATTCATTCGGACGATACGACACCAGCTCAATCCTGGATAAAGAATCGCGTTGAAACGAATTGGGTTCGTCATTTCCGAAATATAACTTAAACTGGGTGCGATTTACTATAGCACTTGATTTGGTATTTATGCTATCCAGAGCTTTGATCTCCTCATCAGCCGTATCAACCCATTTTAAATTACTTATAAACCAACCATTGCCATTGGCCTCAGGGTTATCATAAACCACGACCTGACGCTTTTCATCATTTCCTATTATATACTTAGTATTGAGCATATGAAGCACTTCCATATTATTTTTGGTAATATGGAAATCAAATAATTCATCAAAACGGCGCATTTTGGCCGCGTGATAACCATTAATCGAATTATGAAAATAAGAGGTCTTAGTCGTATTTGATGTTAAATCAAATACCCTGAAATGAGTTGTATCCTGCAGAATAGCCCGGTCGAATTCGTTTGCACGATAAGGTTGTTGTATCAATGAGGCGTTTTGAAAATCATCCTGATTAACATATCGCCAGTTTACTGCCACCAGGTCAAATAAAATCAGGGCCGCAAAACCAATAATGGTTATATTTTCTGTGATGGCCTTGCGCAGATATGCCCAAATGATTCCACCGGCCAGACAGACAAAAATTAAACTTCTCCAGGTGTCGGCTGTAAAAAGTGCTTTCCGGTCTGCTTTAACCGCTTCGATAAAATCAGGACCATAGGCCTGGCTAAAAGCATCATCATTCAAACCGCTAAAGTCGAAAAACATATCCTTTCCTAAAATCAAGACCATAGCTAGTCCTGCTGTGATACCGAAAGCTATTTTTAACGCTTTCATTTTTCTTTCTTTTTGTTCGAAATCATTAAATATTCGTGATAACCCAAAAATCGCGAGAACGGGTATGCAAAGTTCCAGTATAACCTGAATAGAACTTACCGCCCGGAACCGGTTGTATAATGGTACATAATCGATAAATAGATCTGTAAGTAAACCAAGATTTTTTCCATAGGAAAGCAATAACGATAATAAGGTTCCGCCTAAAAGCCACCATTTAAGTCGTCCCTCCACCAGGAACAAAGCCATTATAAACAGAAATACGATTACCGCTCCGAGATAAGCCGGAGCTTCTACAATGGGCTGATCACCCCAATAGGTCGGTGTGCGCCTTGATTCCTGAAGCGCCTGAACCGGATCAGCACCCAGCTTTCTAAACGCGTTATAGGTCTCTGAATCCTTACCGACATCTTCATAGCTTCCGCCACCCATAAATCTCGGAATGAATAAATTTAGACTCTCAAGAATGCCATAGCTGTATTCGGTTATATAGTCCTTGCTTAATCCGGTGGTAGCTTCTTTTGGTGAACCATCGGCATTGATGGTCAATTCGCTTTTCCCTCGTGTACTTTCTTTCACGTATTCCTGGGTAGCCATCAAATTTGTCGCATTCATACCGATCGCCAGGATCACAGAAACAACCAATAGACCCGTTGATTTCCAAAAATGTGGCCATTGCTTCTTATTATGTGCATCAATCATATAGGCCAGCCCTAAAACCAGCACCAACAGAAGCAGGTAATAAGTCATTTGAAAGTGGTTTGCCGCAATCTCAAGTCCGAGAGCCAAAGCTGTAAACAAAAAACCCGTAATATATTTTTTCTGAAATGTCAGGAGAATTCCCGACAGCACCCACGGCATATAGGCTATCGCATGTGCTTTTGAATTATGTCCGACACCGAGAATAATGATTAGATAAGTTGAAAAACCGAAAGCCAGAGCCCCGAGAGCGGCCAGGCGATAATCGAGTTTTAAAACAAGTAGCAACAAATAAAATCCCAGAAAATAAAGAAAAACATAATCTGCCGGGCGAGGCAGGAAACGAAAGAATCGGTCGATCGACTTTATAAAACTATTAGGGTAATGTGCACCCAACTGGTAGGTTGGCATACCTCCAAATGCACTGTTGGTCCAATAGGTTTCTTCACCGGTAGAATCACGAAAATCATTCTGCTGCTTTGCCATTCCGGTATATTGTACAATATCGCTCTGGTAAATTTGCTTGCCCTGTAATACCGGATAGAAATAAATTAATGAAGCCAGGCCAAAGATAAAAACAACAACAATGTGCGGTAGAAAAGTCTTTAGGATGGGATTCATGAAATAAGATCGGCTTTAAGCCAGAAAATTAATCAATTTCTTCGTAATCAACATATTCACCAATCTCTTTATTTGGGCCTTTTTCCTCTGCAGGCATTTTATCGATTACGGTCTCTCCTTCTTTGTGCTGGCTTTGATTATGTGTTTGATGATTTTCAAATTGCTGCCCAAATCGCTTTTCAGCCTTCTTAGAAAGGTATTTCAAAAAATAAGGCGCAAGCAAACGAGAAATGATCTTAGCCCCATAATAGATCAATAAAATGATCAGTATGGTGCGCAAAAATCCCGGAATTGAGGCCATTTGAACCATGATCGTGTATTTGGCCAAAAATACAATTCTTAAGACTTTAAAGTCGTTTTAATATCATAAAAAAGTAATAAAATTATATATTTGATGATTAACGAACCTCTTATGAAAACAATTCATACCTATCTCGCAATTGTCCTTGCCCTGATTACGCTATCACCTGTTTACAGTCAATATACCGACCAAATTAATTCAAACAGACCCGGTGTATCCCGAAGCGCCTTTTCGGTTGGAAAGAACGTGCTACAATTTGAAGCCGGGCCATATATAGTCAACGAAGAACATACCCCGTTACGTTACGATGTACGTGGTTTCGGAATTGATTTCTCAGCGCGATACGGCCTCTTCCTGGAACAACTGGAAGTAAATATCGAAGGCACCTATCAAAACGATACTTTCACAGATAAACGTTCGAGCATCGATCAGGAAATCAATCGCAGTAATTTTAAAAATTTCACATTCGGTGCTAAATACCTCCTTTATGATCCTTATAAAAACAGCGAGGAAGAAAAACCGAATCTATACAGTTATCATGCGAATCGCGGATTTAAATGGAAATTCCTAATCCCGGCAGTTTCGGTATATGCCGGCATGAATTATGATACTAAAAACAACCCATATACCGCGCCAGATGTAGAAGGCATCAGTGCAAAAGTTATGGTTGCTACCCAACATAACTTCACCGGTGGTTGGGTATTCGTCATCAATCTGTTAAAAGATCGCATTGGAAGTGACTATTCCGATTTTCAATATATAGTTACGCTTACAAAATCGGTTGGACAACAGTGGGCGGTTTTTGGTGAAGCTCAAGGCATTTCCAGCGATTTTTATGCCGACAACCTTTTTAGACTTGGTGGCGCATATCTTTGGAACAAAGATTTTCAGTTAGACACAGCTGTAACCTTTAATACCAAAGACACACCATCGGTTTTTAGTATTAATTTCGGACTCTCATACAGATTGGACTGGCATGAAGATCCTGAGCAGGAGTAGAATGCGAATTTACCAACAATCAGAATTGATAAATGAATTGAGACCCTAAAATGAGAATCTGATAATCTCATAAAACAAAAAATGACAGGGGACAATAAACTATGATTACAGTTAAAGAAGTTCAATCGAAAAAGGACTTACGAACCTTTGTAAAATTTCCCTTTGATCTATATAAGGACTCAGAGAATTGGATTCCTCCAATTATCAATCAAGAAATGAAGACCTTTAATAAGTCACTAAATCCGGTATTTGAAAACGCCGATGCTTATTTTTTTCTGGCCTTTAAAGACACGGAAGTTGTCGGACGGGTGACCGCTATTATAAACTGGCTTGAAGTCAATGGAAAGAACATAAAAAAAATGCGGTTCGGATGGTTCGATTTTATCGATGACTTAGCCGTTTCTAAAGCCTTATTGGGTAAAGTTGAGGAGATCGGTCGTCAAAATGGACTTACGTTTATGGAAGGCCCGGTCGGATTTTCAAATCTTGATAAAGTAGGCGTCATGACCGAAGGTTTCGAATATCCCGGAAGTATGATAACCTGGTATAATCACCCCTATTATGTTGATCATTTTGAGAAACATGGTTTTACCGTGGAAAAACGATATCAGGAAAGCCATTTTTACTTCGACGATATCAAACCGGAAACCTTTCTCAAAGCACAAGAACTGATAAAAAGGCGGTATAAACTTGAGTGTTTGAATTTCAAAAGTACAAAAGAGATCATGGCATATACCGATGACATGTTCAAGGTATTTACAAAGTCGCATGCAACCTTGTCTTCTTTCGTTGAAATCAATGAAAAACAACGAGAATATTTCAAAAAGAAATTCGTCAAATTTCTAAATCCTGAATATGTCAAATTCGTGGTAAATGAAGCCGGTGAGCTTATTGCATTTGCTATTATCACGCCATCCTATGCCAATGCCTTAAAGAAAATTAACGGGCGAATATTCCCATTTGGAATTCGACATTTGTTACGTGCAAAAAAGCATAACGAAAAAGCCGTTTTCTACCTCATAGGCATACTACCAGAGTATCAAAACAAAGGTGTGACCGCCATTATCTTTAATGAATTCTACAAGGAAGTTAAAAAGAAAAAAGTCAAGGAATTTATTCGTGGACCGGAATTGGAAGATAACATTGCCATTCAACAAATCTGGAAGCATTTTAATCCGGTGATCTTTAAACGCCGATGCACCTATCGAAAAGCGATTCAATAAAACTAAAAACCATACCCGTTCGGATATGGTTTTTTTATAATGAATCTTGCAGAGTTTATTCTCCCATGGCCTTTGACACGGCAGCTGACAATCGCTTATAGGTGCCGTTTTGAAGTCTCTCCCGTATGGCTGAGAAGGCGTTCAGGGTAATCTCAACATCTTCAAGTGTATGGGTTGCAGTCGGGATCATTCGTAACAAGATGAGCCCTTTTGGAATAACGGGATAGACCACAATCGAACAGAATATACCATGATTTTCTCGTAAATCTTTTACCAGCGCCATGGCTTCGGGAATACTGCCCTTCAAATAAACCGGTGTAACGCAACTTTGAGTAGTTCCTATATCAAATCCTCGTTCTTTTAACCCGGATTGAAGCGCGTTTACAATGTTCCAGAGATTCTCTTTTAATTCAGGCATGGTCCTCAGCATGTCAAGACGTTTTAAAGCACCGACAACAAGCTGCATTTGCAATGATTTTGCAAACATTTGTGACCTAAGATTATATTTGAGGTAATTGATTATTTCTTCATCCGCCGCTATGAAGGCACCGGTACTGGCCATCGATTTAGCAAAAGTCGCAAAATAGACATCGATGTCGTCCTGTACGCCTTGCTCTTCACCTGCTCCGGCACCCGTTTTTCCGAGGGTACCAAAACCGTGGGCATCATCAACTAATAGCCTGAATTTAAATTTCTTTTTAAGTTCTATGATTTCTTTTAATCGTCCCTGCTCCCCGCGCATACCGAATACACCTTCAGAAATCACCAATATACCGCCACCGGACTGTTCAGCCAGTTTTGTTGCACGTTCAAGGTTTTTCTCCAGGCTAACTACATCATTATGCTTATAGGTAAATCGCTTGCCCATGTGCAATCGAACACCATCGATTATACAAGCATGGGAATCCACGTCATAAACTATGATATCATTCTTGGCTACAAGAGCATCGATAGTTGATACCATACCTTGATAGCCAAAATTCAGTAAATACGTTGCTTCCTTATTTACAAATTCTGCTAATTCATTTTGAAGCCGTTCATGAAGAGAGGTATGACCAGACATCATACGAGCACCCATTGGGTAAGCAGATCCATATAGTTTTGACGCTTCGGCGTCAACTTTCCGAACTTCAGGGTGATTCGCGAGTCCGAGATAATCATTAATGCTCCAGGTAATCACATCTTTTCCCTGAAATTTCATTCGGTTCGAGATTTGACCTTCGAGTTTTGGAAAGATGAAATACCCTTCGGCATGTGAAGCCCAACGGCCCAATGGTCCCCTATCACGATATATTTTATCAAAAAGATCGTTCATTCTTTTGTTAGTCTTGGTTAGATGACGCAAAAATATAGAATTTAAACGTCATCGCATAATTATTTCTTTAACAGGAAATTGTTCATACACTTATAAAAAAAAGCCTACGATATTGTTAACATCATAGGCTTTAAACTGTAATTAAATATTTTTATTTGATATACTGAACTTTTTTAACAGTAGCTTCGTTTTTACTGTCAAAGAATCCTTGATCAGACATCCATTCATCGCTGAAGACCTTACTCATATAACGTGACCCGTGATCCGGAAAAATTACGATTACCTTATCATTCGGTCTAAATTCACCAGTTTCATTGAGCTGTTTAATAGCCTGCATTACCGCACCACTCGTATAACCGACAAATAATCCTTCGGTCTTGGCAATCGAACGTGCTGTATGAGCGCTTTCCTCATCACTAACCTTAACAAATTGATCGATCAGATCGAAATCTGTAGCGGTTGGAATTAGATTTTTACCTAATCCTTCAATGCGATAAGGATATATTTCTTTGGCATCAAATTCACGAGTTTCGTGATATTTTTTAAGCACCGAGCCATACGCATCAACGCCAATAACTTTTATATTCGGATCTTTTTCCTTCAGGTATTTAGCAGTACCACTAATCGTTCCACCTGTACCACTACAAGCAACCAAATGTGTAATCTCACCAGCTGTTTGTTCCCATATTTCGGGCCCTGTGGTCATGTAGTGGGCCTCAATATTTAATTCATTAAAATATTGATTGATATAAACCGAACCTTTAATTTCTTCATGTAAACGTCTTGCAACCTGATAATATGATCTCGAATCGTCTGCACTCACATGAGCCGGACAAACATAAACCTTAGCCCCTAGGGCCTTCAGCATATCGATCTTATCTCCAGATGATTTTGAACTAACCGCCAGAATACATTCATAGCCTTTAATAACGCTTACCATTGCCAAACTAAATCCGGTATTGCCTGAAGTCGTTTCAATAATGGTATCTCCCGGACTTAAAATCCCCCGTCTCTCAGCTTCTTCAATGATGTATAAGGCGATTCTGTCTTTGGTGGAGTGACCGGGATTGAAGGCTTCAACTTTAGCGAGATATTCTCCATCGTAATCCGCAGTCATGTTATTCAGTCTGATAAGCGGTGTTTTTCCAATGAGGTCCAACACGTTATCAATAACTTGTTTTCGTTGTTTCATAAAAGATTTTATGAGTTACTAAAATATAAAATGTAACCTAAAACGTCGCAAAAATAAAAGAATTTTTTAGAATTACTCAGTTATGCCTTCCAAATCTAAGAAAAAGGCAAATTCCTGTGCATCCTCCCTTAGGGCCTCAAATCGTCCGGAAGCCCCGCCATGCCCGGTATCCATGTTTGTTCGAAGCAATAAAATATTATTATCTGTCTTCATTTCCCTGAGTTTGGCAACCCATTTTGCAGGTTCCCAATATTGAACCTGAGAATCATGTAAGCCAGTGGTTACCAGTATATTAGGGTATTTTTGCTTTTTTATCTGGTCATAGGGTGAATAGGACAGCATATAGCGGTAATAATCCGGATTATTCGGATCTCCCCACTCATCATATTCGAAGGTTGTTAATGGTATGCTGTCATCGAGCATAGTGGTTACAACATCAACAAATGGCACTGCCGCAAAGACGCCGTTATAGAGTTCTGGTGCCATATTGACGACAGCTCCCATCAGCAATCCACCGGCACTGCCTCCCTGAGCATAATGATGTTCCGAAGAGGTATACTTCTGATCGATTAGAAATTTTGAGCAATCAATAAAATCGGTAAACGTATTTATCTTGTTGAATAGCTTTCCATCTTCATACCAGTCGCGACCAAGGTATTCGCTTCCACGTATATGAGCAATTGCAAAGATGAAACCGCGATCGATCAAGCTGAAATAATTTCTTCGGAAAGACGGGCTAACCGTCGAACCATACGAACCGTAAGCATAAAGTAAAAGCGGATTCTTACCATCTTGCTCCATCCCCTTGCGATAAACCATTGAAATAGCCACCTTCTTCCCGTCACGCGCGGTTGCCCAAACACGCTTCGATTCGTAGTTATCAGGGTTGAACTTGCCATCAGGCACCTCACTAACCTTTTTCACCTCGCTGGTCCTATCGCTCATATTAAAATCGATTACGGTTGGCGGTGTAGTTAAAGATGTGTAATTGTAACGCAGAATTTCAGTGTCAAATTCAACATTAACCGTGGTAAAGGCTGTATAAGTTTCACTGTCAAACGGAATGTAATAATCCTGTTTACCTGAATTCCAGTGTTTAATTTGGATCTTATTCAAACCTTCCTGTCTTTCACTCACCACAAGGTAGTCCTTAAATATATCTATGTCTCGCAGCAGGACGTCCGGCCGATGTGGGATGACATCCACCCAATTCTCAGCCGAGGTTTGGTTATCCGGGGTCTTCATAAGCTTAAAATTTCTGGCGCCGTCTTTATTGGTCAAAACATAAAATTGATCCTTATGATGGTAGATATCATGTTCTAGATTCTTTTGCCTGGCAGTGAATAGCTTGAAATCACCATCGGGTTGATCAGCATTCAAAATGCGATACTCATTGGCCAAGGTCGTACTGCTTCCGATAACGATAAACTTTTTTGACTTGGTTTTGTACACATAGGTGAAATAGGTGTCATCCTCTTCAAAATAAATCAATTGGTCATTCTCGGGATCTTCGCCTAATTTGTGTTTGAAAATACGGTCTGATCTCAAAGTCTGCGTATCCTTTTTCGTATAAAACAATGTTTCGTTATCGTTGGCCCATGTCGATCCACCGGTTGTATTTCCTATTTTTTCCTCATAGATCTCACCGTTCTTAAGATTTTTAATATGCAAGGTGTATCGACGACGGCTTACGGTATCGATTCCAAAAACAGCCATTTCATTATTGGGGCTGATGTTTAATCCGGTAAGTCTGAAATAAGAATGTCCCTTCGCCAAATCATTGCAATCGACGATCAACTCTTCTTCCGCATCAAGCGATTCCTTTTTACGAGTATAAATAGGATAGTCCTTTCCTGTTTCAAATCGTGTGATATACCAATATCCATTATATTTATACGGAACCGATTCATCATCCTTTTTGATCCGCGCCTTTAATTCCTCAAACAAAGTATTTTGAAACGCTTTGGTGCGATCATCGAACGTTTCTTTTAAATAGGTGTTCTCCTGATTTAAATAATCGATTACTTCAGGATCTTCCCTATCATTGAGCCAATAATAATTATCAATTCGCGCATCTCCGTGAATCTCTAATTTCTTTTCAACTTTTTTTGCAACAGGGGCAGTAGCATCATGTGTCATTGGGCGATCATTTTTGCAGGAAATTATTAACATTACTAATAACAAAGACCATAATTCTATAGTTTTCATATTTACCGAAGGATTAATTGATCGGCAATTTAGTAATTTTGCGCTTTAACTATAAAATAAAAATTATGTTTGGTGATTTAATGGGTATGATGGGTAAATTACAGGAAACCCAAAAAAAGGTTGAAGCAGCTAAAGAAAGACTAAATACGGTGTATATTGACGAAGAATCTTCCGACGGACTTCTAAAGGTTCGGCTTTCCGCAAATAGAGAATTGAAAAAAATTGAAATTGACGATAGTCTCCTTAAGGATAAAGAACAATTGGAAGATTATTTAATCCTTGTGTTGAACAAGGCGATTTCGAATGCCACCAAGATTCATGAAACGGAATTGGCAGCTGTCGCCAAGGATGGCATGCCTGATTTAGGGGGGATGAACTTATTTAAATAGTTAAAAATAAAGCGATCCTAAAATCTTCATAAGGTGTGCATGCATCTCGTCGGTATAATCAAGATGCGTCACCATACGTAACTTATTACTCCCCATACTTATTATTTTAATTCCTGCCTTATCGAGTTTATCACAAAATTCAATCTCACTGAGTTCCGGAACCAATTCAAAAATTATAATATTGGTCTCAGTAGGTTCAACGGTTTTTATGAATGGAAGCTGTTGCAAGACATCAGCAAGTTCAGCAGCCTTCTGATGATCTTCAAGCAATCGTTCAACATTATGATCTAAGGCATAAAGCGCTGCTGCTGCCAAATAACCGACCTGACGCATTCCTCCTCCGAAAATTTTCCGCACCCGTATGGCCCCCTCCATTAAGGCTTCATCTCCGGTTAATATCGATCCGATAGGACTTCCTAAACCCTTACTAAAACAAACAGATATGGTTTCGAAAAGATCACCGTATTGTTTTGGTTTTTCATTTTTAGCTACTAAGGCATTCCACAATCGGGCTCCATCCAGATGAAATCCCAACTTGTTCAGGGTGCATACATTTTTAATTCGCTTGATTTCTTCGATATCCCAACAAGCACCACCGCCTTTATTTGTGGTGTTTTCTACGGCCACAAGTCGGGTAAACGGACTGTGATAAAAATCAGGTGGATTGATAGATTGTTTAACCTGATCTGCTGTGAACATCCCACGAGTTCCGTCGATGAGTTTACACGAAACACCACTGTTAAATGACGCACCACCGCCTTCATAATTGAAAACATGAGCATACTTATCACATATCAATTGTTCACCGGGTCGGGTATGCAATTTTATTGCGGCCTGGTTTGCCATACTTCCCGACGGAAAAAATAAAGCTTGTGGTTTACCAAACATATCGGCCACGCGTTCTTCAAGGGCATTAACAGTTGGATCTTCTTTATAGACATCATCACCAACATCGGCTTTGAGCATGGCTTCCAGCATGCCTTTTGAGGGCTTGGTTACCGTGTCACTCCTCAGATCAATAGTCATTTTGAATTAATTAGGGTTGTAGTTACAAATATCGCTTCCGATTGGTGATCCATCCGGAATTTGAGGAGATGGCTGCACCTTAAATTTTGCGGGTTCTTTTTTAAACTGACTAATCATTCGCAGCAATTGTGCATCATACGGTTTATTCATACTCAGGTTCTTTTCAGCCTTGTCTAAAGCACTATAGGCGATCGCTTTAACCTGAGTGAAAGATCGCCCGGAGCTTGCCAGGTTCATTATGTGCTTAAGAACATTTTCATGTACCATGAACTCCACTTCATTCAGATAAGAAGGATAATTGTATGAAGATCTCATATCAACGAGTTGATTTAAGACCTGATCCAAATTAAGTTGATTCCGATCAAGGCTTTGTTGTTGAATCAATCGATTAGCCCGTTCGGGATGAAGTAAAAGTCCGAGGGTCATATCACTGGCAGTTGAAGCTGCACTCAGCGGATCGAAAGCCACGCCTGTTTTCCCTTTAATAGACTCCCGGGTACGACCATAAGCAAATGCCCTTGGTGGAAACAGGGAAAGTTTATCCTCAGGTATTGCCAGTGTTTTTGCGTCGAGCGTTTTTAATAAACTGTTGAGTGCCTCCCGTTGTTTATCACCATCAATAGGATTAACAGTAAACTGACTCGACCCTTTTACCGCATAATTGTAATCAAGGCCGCCGATTAGCTTAGCCGTTGCTTCCGTTTGATAACGATGAAAAAAGAAAAGTGGCACAAAAACATCATCAAGAACTGTGTATGGATCATCTGTTCTGATATTATCTTCAGAAAAATTTGACATTGCTATTTCCCTGATTTTTAAAACATTTTGTAGCTCCTCCGCTGCACTTTTTCCGTTGTCCCATAAATGCGCTAACGCATGGGCACCGCCCTGGGCTCGAGCATCGCTATCTGTAATAAAGCGCAATCCGCTTTTATAAGCCGACTCAAGAATATTATTTAACGCTTGTTTTTCATCTGTAGCTTCTACGAATTGCGAATAACTATATGCAACAGTCACTTTATCCCACTCACCTATTCCGATATCATAGGCATTGCTGAAATCGATATCATTTCCGTTATGGGTTAAAGTTGGATGTGGATAATCCATCACAGATGCGCGGTCGTTCGTACTGGCAGCAAAATTATGAGCAAATCCCAGTGTATGCCCGATTTCATGAGCACTCAACTGTCGAATACGGGCAATGGCCATATTAAGCATCGGTTGATAATTCGAATCACCTTTAGCGAATGGACCATCCATCAAAGCTTGAGCGATCATAAAATCTTGTCGTATTCTTAAACTTCCAAGACTAACATGACCCTTTATAATCTCACCCGTTCGAGGATCGACAACGCTTGCACCATAGCTCCATCCGCGGGTTGAACGATGCACCCATTGAATCATATTGTATCTGCAATCCAATGGATCGGCTCCTGGAGGCAGCATTTTTACCCGGAAGGCATCTTTAAATCCAATTGCCTCAAATGCCTGATTCCACCAACGCCCACCTTCCAGCAAGGCTGATCTCACTGGTTCGGGTGTTCCTGAGTCTAAATAATAAATAATGGGATCAACAGCTTCGCTAATCTCGGCTGCCGGATTTTTCTTTTCAAGTCGATGCCGTCTGATGAATCGCTTTCTAATTTGCTCTTGAACCGGCGTCGCATAATCCATATAAGATATGGGGATAGCTCCGCTTCTAACATCGAATTCACGGGGTTTGTAATTATTGTCCGGCAGTTCTATAAAAGAATGATGCTGAATGACTGTAACCAACGAGGCCGTTGGTGTAACCGATCGAAGTTTCGATCCTGCTGGCTGTCCCTTAAAGGTTAATAAAGCTTCAAATTCAACATTTTTTGGAAAAGCTTTGGTTCGCTCGAGTGAAAGGGCGCTTTTTGTGACGTCAACAGAATAGGAACCCTCATTTGCCCGCTTTAGTCGATTAGCAACATTATGGGCATCTTGCATCAGAAATGATGTAAAGTCAATCAGGTGACCATTTTCATTTGATTCGAGTATTTTAAAGCCATAAAGTACCGATTTGGCAAATGCCTGCTCTATACTTTTCCGTTCCAGTTCGTTATCGGTATTCGCCCGATAATTCTGATTAGGTTGTATGAGAAGTAATTTGTTGCCGGCCTTTTTAAAGTGTACAATTCGTGTATTTCCGAGCTGACCGCGATCGAGTCCCAGGTCATTATTGCCAATTCCGCTCGATAAGGAATTAACATAGAGAAAATCCTTGTCTAAATCTTTAACTTCCAAATAAATCTTATCCTGTTTCTCTTCATAATGAAAATTGAAATAACCATCATATTTTGTAAGTTTTTTATCTTTTAGAAATTGGGCGTTTACATTTAATACCAATATGGAAAAAGCGAAGGAAAGTATGATATATTTCATGTGGAAAAATTAAGAACATAAAACTACATATTATTTTTATAAATGTCTATATCTTCTATTTTTGTATAAAGTAATAATTTATGGTAACGTCTGATCAAATACGTGATCTCATTGAACGCCTTGGCGCGTTAAGGAGGTATCTTTGACATAGATGCCAAACGCATCGAAATCCAAAACGAAGAAGAGAAGACCTTCGACCCTAATTTTTGGAATGATTCCAAAGCGGCCGAACGCCTCATGAAAGACCTTAGGGTCAATAAAAAGTGGGTGTCGGATTATGAACTGGCAAAGAATCATATCGAAGATCTCGAAGTCTTTTATGACTTTCACAAAGAAGGTGAAGCTTCCCCCGAAGAGTTAGAGTCGCACTTTAACAAGAGTTCTGAAATAATTGAAGATCTGGAATTTCGGAACATGCTTTCGGATGAGGGCGATAATTTAAGTGCGATACTTCAGATAACAGCAGGCGCAGGTGGTACAGAAAGCTGTGACTGGGCCAGCATGCTTATGCGCATGTATATCATGTTTGCTGAACGCGCGGGATACAAGATCAAAGAACTGAACTACCAGGAAGGTGATGTGGCCGGTATTAAAACGGCCACGATTCAGATAGATGGCGACTATGCATTCGGTTGGTTAAAGGGCGAAAACGGTGTCCATCGGCTGGTACGCATTTCACCCTTCGACAGCAATGCTAAACGACACACCAGTTTTGCGTCGGTTTATGTCTATCCTCTTGTTGATGATTCGATTGAAATTGAAATCAGTCCGGCCGATATAGAAATAACAACGGCCAGATCGAGTGGCGCTGGCGGACAAAATGTTAATAAGGTTGAGACTAAAGTACAACTTACCCACAAACCTTCGGGAATCCAGATTTCCTGTTCTGAAACAAGATCACAACACGATAACCGTGAGCGCGCGATGCAAATGCTCCGTTCTCAGCTTTATGAGATCGAACTGAAAAAGCGACAGGAGGCACGGGATGATATAGAAGCGGGTAAAATGAAAATCGAATGGGGAAGCCAGATCAGAAACTACGTGATGCATCCGTATAAGCTGGTTAAAGATGTACGCACCCAACATGAAACCGGGAATGTTGATGCCGTAATGAATGGCGGGCTTGAATCCTTTCTGAAGTCTTATTTGATGATGATGGGTCAAAAAAATACTACTGATCTGTAGGTGCAAAAAGGTTAAAGACATTAATCCTTTCCATTTATATCATATTCCTTATCTTTAAGTTCCCTCTAAAAATTAATAGATATGATCGTTATCTACCACAACCCGCGTTGCCGAAAATCACGTGAAACACTTGAGATTCTGGAAACCAAAAAAGCAGACTACAAGGTTATTAAATATCTCGATGTTCCGCTGAGTGCGGAGAAATTATCGAAAATCATCAAAATCTTAAAAATCAAACCAGATGAACTGATCAGGAAGAACGAAAAGATATGGAAAGAGAATTTTAAAGACCTTGATTTCAGTGATGAAGAACTCATAGAAGTCATGGCCAAATACCCCCAACTTATCGAAAGACCGATAGTGATCAATGGGGATAAAGCTGTAATTGGAAGGCCGCCGCAGCGCATCCTGGATATCCTTTAATTTCGTTCAAAGAATCGTTAATTTCTTTTAACAGAAATTTAACCAGACAGCATTAAACCATAGGGTAGATTTGCAATCAAATATGCAAAACTTCTCTATCATGAGGCGTAACTATCTAACCATCCTGCTGAGCCTGATATTGGTTCAGTTCTCGCTAAGTCAGCAAGCTCCTGGCTCAGTTTCCAACCCAAGTGTTGAAATGTCTTCTGTAGTTGCATCTGATGATGTTCGAAATGTAACGATTACAGGGAAAGTAATAGAAAAAGACACGAAGCAGCCCTTGGAGTATGCAACTGTCTCATTTTTCAGTAAGCGCTCAAACAAGATTGTTACCGGTGGAATAACCAATCTTGAAGGGGATTTCAGTATTCGCGTTCCTCAGGGAACATATGATGTACGTGTGGAGTACATCTCTTTTAAAACCATTACACTAAGCGATCGCTCCATTCAAAGCAATGAGGATTTAGGCACATTTGAAATGGAAATCGATGCCGAATCTTTAGATGAAGTCATGGTCATTGCTGAGAGAACAACAGTAGAGATTAAACTTGATAAGAAAATATATAATGTTGGCAGTGATTTAACAGTTCGAGGTGGTACAGTAAGCGATGTGCTTGATAATGTACCATCGGTTTCGGTTGATGTGGAAGGCAATGTATCCTTGAGAGGAAATGATGACGTGCGCATCCTGATCAATGGTAAGCCTTCAGGATTGGTAGGCTTGAATTCCACTGATGCGCTGCGGCAGTTACCCGCGGAAGCTATTGAACGTGTTGAAGTTATCACCTCGCCATCTGCTCGTTATGATGCTGAAGGATCGGCAGGTATATTAAATATTATTTTACGGCGCTCGAAGTTACAAGGTTTGAATGGTGCTGTTACCGTAAATGGAAGTTATCCGGAAGCGTATGGTGTATCGGGAAATATTAATTTTCGATATGGCGACTTCAATGTATTCAATACGACCAGCTATAACGATCGTAATGTCCCCGGGAATTCATTTACTGACACTGAATTTTTTAATGGTGACGATCCCAGTACTTTCATACGTGAAGATCGTGAATTTGATCGTTCGAGAAAGAGTTTCAACACCAATACCGGGGTTGAATGGTATGTTAACGAAACATCATCGATCACGGCCTCGTTAGTTTATCGGGATAGTGATAATGAAAGTAACACCACGAATTTCCTGGATGAACTGGATTCTGGCGGTAGTTTGATTAACAGAACGACAAGACTTGATCCGGAACAAGAAGAGGATAAAACAATTCAATATTCGTTAAACTTTGACAAGCAATTTGGTGGAGACAGCCAGCATAAGTTAACGGCGGATTTTCAATTTGAAGACAGTCAGGAAACCGAGAAATCACTTATAAATCAAAATGGAATTGATGTAGAAGATGTTACAACAATCGAAGATCAAAAACGCATCCTTTTACAAGCTGACTACGTAAAACCAATCGGTGAAACCGGACAATTTGAATTAGGATATCGCGGAAATTTTCAAACTCTCGACACCGACTATGCGGTTCTGTTTAGTGACGATGGCAACAACTTTGAGTTGAGCACAGATTTGAGTAACAATTTGTTATTCTCGCAAGATGTCAACGCCCTTTATACCCAATATGGAAACAAAATTGCCGGTAAATTATCCTATTTACTCGGACTCAGACTCGAAGATACACGAATTACTATCGACCAGGTTACTAGCGGTGATTTTGAAAAGAAAACCTACACGCAATTATTTCCCACTGTTAATCTCGGATGGGAAATTACGGAAGATGAGAGTATTACTTTAGGTTATAACAGACGTATCAGACGTCCTCGTTCACGCTTTATCAATCCTTTCCCTTCGCGTAGCAGTCCTACCAATTTATTTCAAGGAAATCCGAATCTTGATCCAAGTTTATCCGATGCATTTGACCTGGGATACTTGAGGCGTCTTGGAAAGTTAACCCTGAATGGGTCTGTCTATTATCAAAGAGCAACCGATATTTTTACTTTTATAAGTTTAGATTCAGGTGAAACGGCTAATGTTGGCGGGACAGAAGTACCTATAATTATTCGCACGCCTGTTAACCTGGCGACGAATGAGCGTTATGGCGGTGAAATCACGGCTACCTACCGCCCGAGTCGAAAATTTAATTTAAATGCCAATTTTAATCTGTTTCAATCGGTTACCCGAGGTGATTTTGCCGGTCAAAATTTTGATGCGGAAAATTTAAGCTGGTTCGCCAGGCTGAATGCCAAATACACCCTCCCGGCTGATATTGATTGGCAAACACGTTTGTTTTATAGAGGACCTCGTGAAACCGCACAGAGCAAAAGTAAAGGCATTTTTTCGACCGATTTAGCATTTAGTAAAGATCTTCTTGAAGACAAGGCTTCTCTCGCCTTTCGCATTAGTGATTTGTTCAATTCGAGAAAGCGTCAAAGCGAATCCTTTACGCCGACATTCAATTCAGACAGTGAATTCCAATGGCGTCAACGTACATTTAATTTATCATTCACCTACCGATTTAACCAGAAAAAGCAACAGGAACGCAGACAACAAAATGGCGGCGATGACGATCTCGAGTTTGAGGGCTAGAATCTCACAAACGGAAATAAAAAAAGGAAGCATTTAATGCTTCCTTTTTTTCTTATATCGATAGTGTTGTTATTCTTTCAAAGCTTCTCTCTTGGCCCTCTTTTCTTCCTTCTTTTCTCTCATACGCTCTATAAAAGAGCCTCCAATCCAATATGGGATAACGAACATGATTAGAAAAATCATCAACCAAAAACCAATGGTTAAAATGGTTAGAAAGGCCAAAAATCCTAAATATTGATCAAATTCAAACATATTCGAATTATTTTGTATTGGGCACAAAGATAAGTCAACCAAAATTGTTTTCCAATACCGGAAATAAGAATTATCAACAACCTAATATTAATAAAAAATAGTCTAAAGGTCAATGAAAATACGGTATCGGAAGCGGGATTTAAGTCTTAAGATCGTAGTTTTGTACTTCTTCTAAATGTAATGAAGCATGAGTTATAGAATTGAAAAAGATACCATGGGTGAGGTCCAGGTACCTTCCGATAAACTTTGGGGCGCTCAAACTGAGCGATCAAGAAATAATTTTAAAATTGGTTCACCTGCCTCAATGCCAATCGAGATCATTTATGGCTTTGCTTATTTAAAAAAGGCAGCGGCATTTACCAATTGCGAACTGGGCGTACTTCCCATTGAAAAACGGGATCTCATAGCGAAGGTCTGTGATGAAATACTAGCAGGTGATCATGATGATCAATTTCCCCTGGTGATTTGGCAAACCGGCTCGGGAACTCAGAGCAATATGAATGTTAATGAAGTTATTGCTAATCGGGCGCATCAACTGGCAGGAATGACCATTGGCGAAGGCGAAAAAATAATTCAGCCAAATGATGATGTGAACAAATCGCAATCCTCAAATGATACCTTCCCTACGGGCATGCATATCGCTGCCTATAAAATGATTGTAGAAACAACAATTCCGGGAATCGAGAAGCTCCGGGACACCCTCAAGGATAAAAGCGAAGAGTTTAAGGCGGTGGTGAAAATTGGTCGGACACATTTGATGGATGCAACGCCTTTGACACTCGGACAAGAATTTTCGGGTTATGTCTCTCAATTAGATCACGGCCTCAGGGCGTTAAGTAATACATTGCCTCATTTGAGTGAATTGGCTCTGGGAGGCACGGCTGTTGGAACCGGATTGAACACACCTAAAGGCTACGCAAAACGGGTTGCTGAGTTCATCGCTGAATTCACGGGATTACCATTTATTACTGCTGAAAATAAATTTGAGGCACTTGCAGCGCATGATGCCTTAGTTGAGAGCCATGGTGCATTAAAACAATTGGCTGTTTCATTAAATAAAATCGCCAACGATATCAGGATGTTGGCCTCTGGTCCAAGAAGTGGCATTGGTGAAATTATTCTACCAGCGAATGAGCCGGGAAGTTCGATTATGCCAGGCAAGGTAAATCCAACCCAGTGTGAGGCATTAACGATGGTTTGCGCCCAGGTTATGGGGAATGATGTTGCCATAAGTGTTGGTGGAACCCAGGGACATTATGAATTAAACGTCTTTAAGCCGTTAATGGCGGCAAATATTTTACAATCGGCCCGTTTATTGGGAGATGCTTGTATGAGTTTCGAATTGAATTGCGCCTGTGGAATTGAACCCAATCATGCTGTTATTAAAGAGCTTTTAAACAATTCACTGATGTTAGTAACGGCATTGAATACCAAAATCGGGTACTACAAAGCTGCAGAAATCGCAAATACAGCCCATAAAAACGGAACCACTTTAAAGGAGGAGGCCATCAATCTTGGCTATGTGACTGAGGATGAATACGATAGTTGGGTGAAGCCAGAAGATATGGTCGGCAGTATTAAATAAATTATTAACTTTAACAAAACTAAATCTATCATAATGAAACGAACTTTACTTAGCTGTATATCAGTCTTTTGTTTTCACACTATTTTGTTTGGACAATTATTTACAACAAAAAATACAATTAATGGTCTCACAGGAGATCGACCCTATAATATTGCGACTGGAATCATTGATGGTGATGCTCTTCCTGATATTATTATTGCCAACTATAACGAAACATCATCCGAAATTGAATGGTATAAAAATAATGGTGATGGTACATTTACCTCTCAACCATTGATTGCCAACTCAATATTAGGTATTGGCGGATTAAAATTAGTTGATTTAAATAATGATACTTTTAATGATATTGTACTTACAGGTTATGAGAATGATACGGTTGCATGGTTTTCAAATAATGGACTAGGCGTTTTTACTTTTGAAGCAAACCTATCTACGACAGTTAGTGGTGCTGCAGGAATAGCAGTTGCTGATCTGGATAATAATAATACTCCTGATGTCGCAGTTACGGCGAATACTGGCAATGAAATTGTTTGGTTCTCAAATAATGGCACCGGTATCTTTACTTATGGAGGTGTTTTGGATAATACTATCACGGCTCCTGGATCGATCAATTTTAAAGATATCGATGCAGACAATGATCTTGATGCTGTAGTAAGTAATTCCAATTTCGATTTATGTCAGGTAAATATATTAAGAAGTACATTTACTCAAGATGGAATGGTTAACGGATATACCAAAGATAGCCCTCCTGTTACCACTAATAAGTATTATATGTTCAATGCTAATTTTGCTGATGTTGACGGCGATGCTAATCTTGATATTTTAGCCACAGATGTTTCTTATAATGATAATCCGGCTGGTGCTTATTGGTATGAGTTTAATGGAGCGACTTATGATGAAAAACAGTTTACAACAACCATTGCGAATCCGTCTGTGATGCAATTTATAGATGTGGATGAAGATGGATTGAAAGATATTTTAATAAGTAATGGACAGGCTGAAGCTATTCAAAATGGTAATACTGACCTTGTTTGGTTCAAGAATACTGGAAGCGGAGAAGATACCGCTACCAGATTCGGAACGGAAAATATTATTGATACAACACAGAGTCAAGTATTCGTTTATTCGCTAGCAGATTTTGATCTGGACGGTGATCCTGATATTGCTAGTTTAGCCTATAATCAAGACGATTTAAATTGGTTTGATAATTTGTTTTATAATACTTTAGGGATTGATGAAAGTATTTTCTCCGCGGTTAGTATTTATCCTAATCCAACTTCAAATCGACTGAATTTCAAAGGAATTTATGAAAATATCGAAGTTTCAGTTTTTGATATTCTTGGTAAGAAAATATTGACTTCCGACATTGAAGTTGGTCATTCAATAGATGTTTCTAATTTAAAAAGTGGAGTCTATATTTTAAAAATAAATGGTATAAATAAAACCTTTAAAATTGTAAAAGAATAACAAAATAAAAATATTAAATAAAAAAGCAGATGAGAAATCGTCTGCTTTTTTATTACGTTGAATAGCAGTTCTAATACAATATCCTTGGTTCCATAATTTTCATACATTTATCACGATTATCTATAAAATAACTTTCAGTCGATGAGCATTCTGATAAAAAACATCAAGCAACTCCTGCAAGTCAGAGACCAACCCCAAAAGTTTGTCTCCGGCTCAGCAATGAATGATCTGCCTAAATTGAATAACGCCTATTTGCTTATCGAACACGATACCATTGCCGACTATGGTTCGATGGAGTCAATGCACGGACTTACCGCCGATCATGAAATCGATGCAACAGGAAAAATAATTTTACCCGCCTGGTGCGACAGTCATACGCATATTGTCTTTGCCGGTCATCGTGAGCGTGAATTCGTTGATCGGATCAACGGCTTAAGCTATGAGGAAATCGCAGAGCGTGGCGGAGGGATTTTAAACTCGGCGAAGATGCTCGCAAAGCAATCGGAAGACCAATTATTCAATTTAGCCGCCGATCGAATCAGAGAGGTCATGGCATTGGGAACCGGAGCTATCGAGATCAAATCAGGTTATGGCCTTACACCTGAAGCAGAGATAAAAATGCTTCGTGTTATTAAGCGCATAAAAAAAGAATTTCCGTTAAAAGTTATTCCTACATTTTTAGGGGCCCATGCTATCCCGGAGAATTATAAAAACAATCGACAAGCCTACGTCGATCTTGTTATAAGCCACATCCTTCCCAAAGTTGGTGAGGAACGTTTGGCAAAATACATCGATGTATTTTGTGAGAAAGGGTATTTCGATCTTGGAGATACCGATCGCATCCTAACTGAAGCAGCAAAGTATGGTTTAAGGCCAAAGGTTCATGTCAATCAATTTAACGCTTTTGGAGGAGTAGCCATAGCGGTTAAACATAATGCCCTTTCTGTAGATCATTTAGAAGAGTTGAACCAGGAGGATATCGATGTACTTCAGGGTACAACTACCATTCCGGTTGCTTTACCGGCCTGCTCATTTTTTCTGGGTATTCCATACACGCCGGCACGACGTATTATCGATTCGGGTTTGCCTCTGGCGATTGCAACCGATTTCAATCCGGGCTCAGCGCCGAGCGGCAACATGAACTTTGTGATCAGCACCGCTTGTATCCGATTAAAAATGACGCCTGCCGAAGCTATAAACGCTGCAACCATAAACGGTGCATATGCCATGGGCATTGAAAGTCAATACGGCAGTATTACACGGGGTAAACGAGCAAATTTGATCATAACGAAACCGCTTTCGGGATATGAAATTCTGCCATATGCCTTCGGAACCAATCATATTGAAGAGGTGATGATAAACGGAGAGATCATAAAAAAACCTCAGGAAAAATCCTGAGGTCTTTATGGCTACTGATCAATTAAGAAAAGTGCTAAAATATTTTATTTCAGAGTGAATTCAGAATTTGAAACCAGATTACCCTGATTGAAGACATTGACAACATACCGGCCTTTTTCAAAACTTTGATCTTCAGCGGCCGTAATGAATTCACAAACATCTAAGTTCATGTTTTCATAATTGAATTTACTGACAAGACTGTAATTCAATACCTTGTCGTCATACTGTATCTGCTGATTCGAGCCGAGAACATTATTTTTGGGATCTATAACCTGAATAAAGAATTCTTTGTCCCCGGGTAAAACCAGCGTATTCTTCGTAACGGTGTAACACACCCTGATTTTATCGGTACGGCGAGCCCGTTCCGTAGGAATCAATTTTCCGGAGCTTCTGACGATTACACCAAATCCATTCAAATTTACAGTAGATAAAACGGCTGCTGTTTCAACTATATCGGCTAACTCGGTATTTTGCGCCAACAATGAATCGGTGAATATGGTTCGCTCTTCAAGTTGAATTTTTGTACTGTCGAGCGACGTTGCCAACAATTGGTTTTCAACTTTTAAAGAGTCGTTTTCGGCTAATAAGTCATCCATTTCTTCCTCCAGGGCCATATATTTCTTTTTATAGCGCCACAGGCTCTTTACACTGTTTTCTGATACTTGTAAAGAATCGATGAGACCTTTAATTCGCTCGCGCGCTTCAACCAATTTTGCATTTGCCGTTTGGTTTTCTCCTATAGCGATATCATATTGTTCAGCCATGTTATTGAGGTCTTTTAAGACGAGAGCTTTCTCATCACGAAGCTGCTGGGCCGTTTCTTTACCGTCATTAAAGAGTTTAAAGGTATAAAATGCCGTGGCAAGTAGTAATACAACTACGACTCCTAAAATGACCTTTAGGCTTTTGTTTGAACTTTCATTCTTGTTTTCCATTCCTGTATTATAATTTATCTGTTAAATGTATTTCGTAATTTTTATTACTGCAAATTAAAATAATTGTAATTTAGTTGTTGCACCAAAACCTCATTTTTTATGGGAAAATTAAAATCATTTTCTCCGTCAGAAATCAAAATGCTTTCCCGTTCCAGTTCATCTGAACCAAGACTTGGTAAACAGGTCAAGTTTTTATCCAACTCTATTCCTATATACGATCAACTTAAGAGCTTGGACGTCGATTATGTGATTTTTGGAATTCCAGAAGATATTGGAAGTTTTGCTCAAAACGGAAAACGAGGCGGTGTTGAAACCTGGGCGCTCACAATTCGGGCATTTCTTAAACTTCCGGATAATCCTTTTATAGATGCCAATAAAGTTGCCGTCCTGGGTTATCTCGATTTCTCGAAAGAAGAAGAAAAGATGCTAACCTTAAATATCGAAAAGTCAGCCGATAGAAAAAAAGCCAGGGATCTGGTATCTAAAATTGATGCAGAAGTAAGTAAGCTTGTTCATGATATCGTTTCCGCGAATAAAATTCCAATTGTCATCGGCGGTGGCCATAATAACGCCTATGGGTTGATCAAAGGTTGCTCCCTGGCTCTAAACCAGTCGGTAAACGTGATTAACCTGGATGCACACGCCGACTTTGGTATTCCTGAGGGGCGACATAATGGCAATGCTTTTAGTTATGCTTTTAATGAAGGATTTCTTCAAAAATATTTCATTTTCGGACTACATGAAAATTATATCCCAAAACACCTGGCAGCGACTTTAAAAAAACTATCGAAGCGTATAAAGTATAATACCTTCGAAGATTTATCGATCCGACGTAAATTAAAATATGGTCAGGAAATAGATCGGGCAACATCATTTGTTTCCGATACCGCTTTCGGTCTTGAATTGGATTGTGATGTAATGGAACATATTCCTGCTGTGACCCTGTCCCCATCCGGATTAAGTGTTAATCAGGTGAGGCGATTGATTTACCGCCTATCAAATGAAAAGAATCTGCGTTATTTTCATATTAGTGGTTTGGCTCCGGAACGCACATCTAAGCGTAAAAAAAAGTATTACGGTAAACTCGTGGCCTATCTGATATGTGATCTGCTTCGCGATCATTAATCAGCATCCTGCAAACCTTGTAAATTATTCAGGAAAACTAATTCTTTATTAACAATGGATGTAAAGATCATTCCTTTTGATGAACAGTACTCGAAAGATTTTTATACCCTGAATATCGAATGGCTTAAAACATTTTTTTACGTCGAGCCGTTTGATGAAGAGGTTTTGGGTAATCCCCAAACCTATATAATCGACAAAGGTGGCCATATTTTTTTCGTAATCAATAAGGATAAGGCAATTGGTACTTTAGCGCTTATGCCGACCGACGAACCAGATATTTTTGAGCTCACAAAAATGGCTGTTTCTCCTGCTTTTCGGGGTCAGAAAATCGGACAAATGCTTATGATCCACACAATCGAATTTGCTAAAAGCAATCGATTTAAAGGCCTGTTGCTGTACTCGAATACCAAGCTCGAAAATGCCATCTATATTTATCGAAAATATGGTTTTGTTGAACATCCATTGGAACCGGAAAGTCCGTATAAACGTTCAGACATTAAAATGATCCTGAAATTGGGCTAGTTGTTTATAGCTTTCAGGGAATCTATTTGCCGTTGAAGTTTGTTGATTGCCTCTTGATTTTTGTTAACCTTCGGAATCGACAGAATTGAATCTGTTTTAGTCTGTGACTGATCGAGTGCTTCTTTATCCTCCGCAAAGAAATAACCGATTCCCTCACTTGATCGCCATGCTTCATTGAGCTGATCATATACTTTTTGGTCCCACTGACTGGGGTGTTTGGCATCGATCCAAACAACATCGCGATACTCACTATCGATTAAAGCAAGGTCTGGCGTGGCAGAACCATCAAATTTTTTAGAATCTTCTCGAATGGCTGAAACTGTGCCCAAAAGGAACATGCGTTTGCGGCCGGCTATATCTTTTATATATGGCCTGAATTCAACAGGTTTGTTTACCGACCAATCGAATTCCTTTCGGGATTCAATAACCTTTAAGGGCATAGCCGACACACCAGCATAGCCTTGTTTCTTGGTCGCATGATCATAATAATAAACCGCATCGGAACCATCCGCCGGAATAAAAACACTAAAACTTAAACTCGTTCGCTCCTCTCCTACCGGTTCAAGGCCAAACCAATGGTAGAGCCCGTCGTATGTTTTTGAAGGGGTGTCGCTAAACACAAAATCTGTCACAAAAGGTTGTTGATTCTGATCGTCGGGCAGATCAGGGATTTTCACGGCTGTTTCCATATTCCAGGGTAAGGGATCGCTAAAACCGCCCAAAAATTTCAAGGATTCGGCCTGTACTCGTGATACTTTTTCAGATAAGGTGTTCTGCCGTTGCAAATAATCGTGATTTTTCATGTCGTCCAGACCGATATAGGTGCCCTTCCCGATGAGGAGCCGTTCCACATAATCGGCAAAATTATGATCGCCATTATCGATAACCATGACCCCTCCAAAGGCGGGATACGGAAAAAAGAATCCCTTCCATTTTACGAGGCTAACAACCTGAACCCACTCTCCCGAGTCGTTTTTCATATAGAACACATCGCCGGGTTCATAGTTCAAGTATTTCCATGGATTTAAGCGCTGGACAACGGCATTATAGGTATTCCTGCTCCATTTCAAGGATTCACCAATGGAAAAAATAACAGAAATCCTGTTTTCGGCTGAGAACCTCGGAAATGGTGTTGTACTGGATACAGCGAACACCTCTTCGGTATTATCGCTTATACGCTGCCAGATATATTTTTCGGTCGGCTGAATGGCCATAGTCCATTTGTTCTCATCGTCAACTCGAACCAGATGAGGCAGAGAAACGTCCTTAGTCTCTCCAACCGATTCATTCGCCATTGAATAGATATTGCGTAAAGGTTGAATGCGTTCGTTCTGTGTTAAAGGTAATTCATTGATCTCAATGCGATTCAAATCATTGAAGACATTATAGGTCTTCATATAATCATACATTTTGAAATGCCATCCTACCAGATACAATATTCCAAAAAACACCATTAGAAGTACTAAAACACCCAATCGACCACCGGTATTCACAGTATTCCTGAATCGTTTGAGGCCCAGGTATAAAATGAGGAGGCATAGTAAAATAATAAATATGAACTTCCGAAGAAATAGGAAAACAGGCTGATAATCATCTCTTAACAGGAATAAGACAAACAGAATAATAATCGAAAAAAAGATGACTATTGATTTCTGCCTTGAACCACGTCGCCAATAATTTTTAATCATTTTAATGGGTTAGGTTAGTTTTTAGATCGGTCTTGATTAACGTGTTTAATAACGGCTAATGCCACAATTATTAATAATAATGGGGCAATCAGGCCTGAAAAATTTCGCCAGGCCCAGAAGCGGGAGTAATCCATTATGACCAGTTCGGTAATTAGCAGTCCAATTGCGATAATTACCAGTATTACCTTGGTTCTAGTTGTATCCATATTATTTCAAATATCCTTTATCTTTCAGACGCTCACGGGCGCTCTTCTTATCCTGTTCTTTCAGATCGTCGATTTCTTCTGTAGGCGTTTCTTCTTCAATCTCCACCTCTTGATCTTTTTCTTTATTCGTAAGGTCTTCAATAAAATCTTTCCCCTTTTCAATCGTATCTGTTACTATATCCTCCAGGCTATCGCCCTTCTCATCGATGATCTTACCCGATTTCAAAACAAAATTCGCAACATAGGTGCCAATTAATGTTCCTACGATACTTGACGCAAAAATCGAGATGGTTGTATAATTTATCGGAATTAGAAACTTGAGAACAATCATGAGTGCAATAAAGAATGCCGTTACATAAACAAGCCTCAAAAGAAATTTTTGTTTAAAGACAAAACCTGTTTTATCTTCTGGTTTCATTTGAAGATGCTTCGCATTAACGATTTTATCGACGAAACGATAAAATCCATTTCCATTTGATTCCCGCCAATAAAGGAGAATACCGAATAAAATTGCTGCTACAAATACTATGAGTTCTAAGGTCATAATGACAAAGGGTTGGTTCTTATAAAGTTAGTCTAAAAATGTTAGATATTGTTACGTATGGTCTCGATAACCCAGTCCCTGAATGAATCACTCCAGGATTCATATCTTTTATAAAATTGTTCCTTATCATACCAATACAGAAATAATACGTCTTTTGGAGAAACATTAATCAATAACCGCCAAATAAGATCCTGATGCCTGGCCTCGAGGGATGAATGCGGATAATGTAGTGCGAAATACATGGATTGATCAACAAGGTCTCGAATCTTGAAGGCATTACTTCGTTCAAGTCGCTCCAAATAGATCTCGACACCATTAACCCGTTTAAGAGCATCAACGTCGATCTTGTTCAGATATCTGCGGAAAAGAACTTTTTCATGAAGAATATCGTTTATCGGATGTTCGGTTTCCTTTAACTCCTGATATAACATGAACTTTTTTATACGATCGTAACGTTTTGTATTCACGACTTTCTCTAAATCACAATCGATTATCAGGTGATCTTTGAGTTTAGCCATCAGTTCAGGTTCGTCGATATGGTAAATCAGTACATCATGGGCAACGTCCTTGATAGCCGTTTTATGAGACTCTTCCGATTCAAAAACCAATATCGGGGTAATAAAATCCCGTAAAACGTATACTCCTCCAAAGGCCCTTGTATAAAACGAATCTGTTCTAAAGGCGATCGGTTCAAGACTCAGAACCCGACCTCGTAAATCACCATGAGCCTTAGATGAATCTAATAATTTTTGATGAAGGGCTTCATCGATGAAATTCGATTCGTGATTAAAAAGATCGATAAGCTCCTTTTGTTGTTGCTGCACTTTATCAAGGTCGTTGATCAACCGAAAACCAATGGTCACATCTTTGTATTTAAGAATATCCATGGGATCATAAAAAGCATCGATGTCCTGATCGAAATCAAGGCAAATGGCCGAATCGCGCGTAATATCACTTATCTGTTGGCCATAGGTTTTAAACACATGAAGCATCATGTTTCGGTCGAATGTATGAAAGGGGATATAAACAGGTTTTCCTTTCTGCTTTGGAGATACAATAATACCATGCGGATTGGCGTCTCCGTGATTCAGGTAATTCACATTGTTTCGCTTTTCTGCGATCTCAGGGCTCCAACCAATCCCGTCGATTGAGAATTTCGTTAAATCGGTTGGCTTAAAGCCGAGAGTTTTAAGGCATTCATTATAACGCTCCACCAGTTTACCACTGATAGGGATAAGTTCGCTTCTGTATAGATTGGCAGTTTTAAGCTTTTGCATTGAACCTCTTAATCGTTTTGCTGCTTGTCAAATTGGTCTCGTGCTTCTACTTCAATGTTCATCTGTGCAATTCGTTGATCAACTTTACGTTTGAAATCTGTATCGGCTATGGCTGCGACATTATCTAAATAGCGCACCACCTCCTGACGACGGATATCGGAGAAATTCAGGCCTTTCATATTGGCCTTCATCAATTCCTGAAGCATGTTGAATTTGGTCTCATAGTCCTTTTTGAAATACAGCTCAGGATTCTCAAACCAGTCCGATTCCAGGTCGAAATCGGTTAACCTCAGCGAAATCGCTGATTGAATATTACGCACATCTCTCGATGAAAAGAATGGAAAATCTTTTTGTATGGCCTTATACAGACTTGCATAAAACATATGATCATCATCTTCATGTCGTTTCTCAGTCCTTTCGAATATTTCAAGAACACCGTCGTCACTGGGCTTTTCGACAAGCTTGAGTATCTCGCCCATGTTACTGGCCATTTTTTGATCATCGAGATAGCCATAGGCTTCCGGATCATCCATATTGATAAATCCAGGCATGGTTTTCTCCAATTTTCGCCACCATAAATGGTCCTGATCAACAAAATCATGTTCCGTTCGAGCACCATCGATTTTAAAGCGGCCCTGAACTCGAGAAATTACGGCCTTGTCTAACATTTCCGGCAAATTGGTAAAAAGACCAATTGAACTGTTTCCATAGTTAACAGCATAGGCTCCTTCGGTATAGCGCAAAAATACACCTATAACTTCCTTCACTCCTGCTGAAACTCCCTGAGCTGTACGTTCCTGTAAATTATTTTCAGCGTCATCAATCGGTGCGAAGATCAAACGCGAAGGATCCTGCAATGGTTTCATCCATTCGACCATCTTTTCGGCAGATCCGCCCTGGAACGTACTTATAAGTGTGTCGGGCATCGGGTGGAAAAGGAATGGGATATTCAGGTTTGAGCTATGTTCTTTCAACCGCGTGGCTATGGCTGCAATAAGCATGCTTTTTCCAGTTCCCGGTATGCCGTATCCCATGAAAACGGGCATAAACCCACCCAGCTCCTGGAATGGATTTTTCTTCTCCTGAAAATCATAACTTAATAAGCGTTCGGTTAATCGACGTGCAAAATGCTTGGCATCACGGTTCCCAACGATCTGTTCGAATTGAATTTGATTAAACTCAACACTTTTAGCGGCTCCGGCAAATACATTGCTCCAGCCAGAAACCGCAAAATCGGAATCTTCAAGCTTATAGGTCCGATCGGTAATCGTGTCGGTATATTCAAGCGTGCTTTTTCTCAGCTGAATTTCGTCGATTAAAGCTTCAAAATAGACTACAGTAAAATCGATAACATCCTGATCGCTTAAAATGATTTGCGGATGACTCAGATATTTATCATAATAAAAAAGGCTACAGGAGATCCCTTTTAAGGGCGACATTATTGAGACTTCGGGAATGCCTGCGAATTTGTTTTTCATGACGCTGAGATCATCTGAAGCCAAGGGCGTAAGATCATGTAAAATTTTATAGGCCGCAGAAAACAGCATAAAGGCCGTTGCGGTATGCATCTTGCTCTCATACTCGCGCTTACCCGAATTATCAAGCGTTGAACGTCTTTCAGTTAAACTTGAAAGTCCTGACGCATCGTAATAGCTGTCTTTAATCCAGATTCCCAGTGTCAAGCCTTCTTGCAGGGCAAAAAGTGCCTGGTTTAGATGAAGCGGTATAGCTACAGATTCGGGCAGAAGTCTTTTCTTTAGAGACAATATTGTTTTAGAAACAGAAACAACATCCAAATCTCCATTCCCGCCTTTGGCCCTTGACAGATAAAGCAAGATGGAATCCTCTTTATCGTCTTTTTCCTTGTTACGTGCGCGCTGACCTTGCTCCCACTGAACACTTTTTATATAAGACGTCGCTTCTTCTCGTAGTTGATCGAGTTCGTTTTGTTTTATCGGAAAGGTTGAACTGTGTTCCATAGTATTTAGTTGCCTTTAGCAGGGCTTATTCGATTTTATCAATAACAAGATCTGCAACCTGAATTGGCGGTTTAGCCAAATTATTCATCAGTTCGGGTGTTTTGCTGTAAAGCATTTGAATAATGCGGTGTGGGGCAAAAACATAATCTTGTTTTATAATTGGATTCCATTTCTGAAATCGTTGTTTGTTGAAAAAACTACCTTCGGTGAATTCGCCTCCTGAGTTCACCTCATGAATGGTTAATGATAGCGCATAGGATTCCAATGGTACTTGTTTCTTGCTAATCCCATCAAGAATAGCATGTGTCTTTTCATTTTCATCCTTAGCAAAAACGTTATGCAGCGGACCAAGATCTATGCGCTTGATCTGTTTAGGCAACAAATCGGGTAAATTCCGGTCAATGGCATAGGCCATGGCATCCAGGGGCATCTCGCGGTCAGCCGCCTGGCGCAAGGCCTCATAGATCTTCGCTTTATGTTTTAAAACATTATTACCATCATAATTGAAATACATAAAACAAATAAAGGGACGATTATGGGAAACGTCATAGAAACTCCAACTCGTCATCCATTCATGTTTTTTATCGGCCGGCGCTTCACGAATTTTTCCCTGAACAAATCGGTTAAAAATAAACTGTTTTTTAACCGAAGAATAATACACTACCGAGGCTGCCTGAAATAGTTTCCGCTTGCTTATATTCTTTTTTTGCCTGAGGAGGGTGTCTAAAAACTCACCCTTCATCTTATCAAGATCGGGTAGCTTCTCAATATATTGATCTCTCAATTCCAAATCATTAAAAAGGTACCTGAATTCAAGATAGTTCGGAAAGCCGGAATCGGTCAGGTCGATCTTCATATTGTCTTCATCATCATACATATATTTTATACGCATGGCTTCAATTGAATACAAAAAGAGATCGCAATATTGTTTAAAGAATATTAGTTCCTGTGGACTGCATAATTGTTGACTTTGCACATTGACGATTAATTCCTTAAGAGCAAAATCAACCATCTTATGGTAAAAGACATACTGTTCCTTGGAATCAAGTTCGGCAGAATCTAATGGTGTTACAATCATGGTTACCAGTCCCCTTTTTTATGTGACAGGTTATTTTTAAGATCGATTAACGATTAACCTAATTCAATTCGACTGATTTGACCCATTATCCAGGTCATTTTGATGCAGAATTATCAAATTAGATCAAAACTATGAAAGCAGGTCCTCTTCCTTATCGGTTTTATCGGATCCATCACCTTCGCTACTTCCTCCTCCTGACGGAATCGCGGCATCAGCCTTATAATATTCATCGAAAATCTCTTTCATATCAATTCCATAGCGTTCAGCAAAATTCTTTTGGATTTCAGAATCCTTTGCCCGGATTTCCTGAAGTGCTTCGGCATAGGTTTTATAAACTCCTTGCATAACTTTTTCATGAACGGGAATATTATCCATCATTTCCTGACGTGCCTTCGCACTTGCCGTATGCATGGCTGCAAGGGTCTCTCCGATATGCTCATCTGTTTTTACACCCAAATGTTCAAGAATGGCAGCAAATTCCTGATCGGTGCGTGCTTTAAGTGCTACGATATATCCATCGTAATATTTTAGCCTTTCCTCGGTATCCGACTTCAATTTAGCCCTGTGAGTCTGAAGGTTACTTCGTAATGATGTCAGTACTTTTATGGTCAGATTGTGTTTATGTACAAAGCTATCTTTACTGGCGGCTAAGGTGGTGTAGGCATTTTTCAGTCCTTCCAATTCTTCAACCGATTGCTCGAGTTGGGTAACCTTACCAACAGCCTGCGCATATTCAGCAGATTGTTTATCAACGATTTCCTCCAGTTCGGTACGTGCTTGTTTCAACAAGGCATATTGTTCTTCAAGTTTAGCCTCAATCTCCTTTTTCTTTTCGAGGGCCTTGGTATGATTCTTTGTTGCCTCAACTATAGCATCCTGAAGCTTATCCTCGACTTCCTTTATCTCAATCTCCCGGTCTTTTAGCCGTTTCACCGCAGCCTGGCTTTTAAAGGACAATTCATTCAACAAGGTCTGCACATCGGCGCTTTCAATACGCTGCTGGAACATAGCTTTTGCCCTGTTATCAGCCGAATCGCGTTCTTTTTGAGCATTTTTGAGTTCATCTTGTGCTCCCTTGATTTTACTTTTTCTTCCCCAGAGATTATTCCACCAGGTATCTGGTTTACTTTCGGCCTCTTTCAAATCCTGTTCGGCCCTTTTCAATCGGTTTATGGCATTATCGATTATTTTTTGTTCCTCGGCATTCAGTGTAGAGAAATTTTCAAAAATAATACCGACCTCTTCCTGGTAATCAGTTAAATCTTTTATAGCATCTAAAAGCGTTGTTCTATCTTTTTCAGCCATTTGAACGACATCATCCAGGGTTGCGTTTAAGATTTTCTGACGCATTTCTGGATCGTCCTCCTGTGCCAGTTTCGATTTCATTTGATCGATGGTCTTTCCCCAATTAACATCTACTTTTTCCTGTTCCTCACTCGAGTTGGTTTCTAATAAATCAAAATCGTCTGACATATGCTGTTTTATTTAATGGTTTTGTATAAAATCGGATAAGCAATTTCGTTAAATTTTATGAGTTAAAAAATTTAATCGCGCTAAAATATAAGTATCGATCCAGCTATATTTGTTACAACAAAATCAATCGTTTACAATAAAAAAAACGACTCTCCTCAAGGAGAGTCGTTTTATTAGTATTGGGGGTTGCTATTATTCTTCAGACGTGTCCTTAGAACGGAAGGTATAATTCAATCCGACCATGACCATTGAAGTAGTCATGTCATAGGAGACTTCGCTTCCCGGAATTGCTCCATAAGGTGGGAAGCTTTGAATAAACATTGGGTTTAATAATTGTCCGCTTGTTTCACCACTACTGGTACCATAATGGAATACACCGTCAAGTCTGAGGTTATCACCGGCATCGATACTCAATCCGAACTGGAAGGCATTCTTAATGATTGCTGTCGCAGGAACATTGAAAAAGGCCAACTCTTCCGGGATAGGATTTGTGCTGTAGGTATATCCGAATCGGAGTGGTATACCGTCAATGCCTTTATATTGAAGCCCGGCTGAAACTATCGATATATTTTCCCAGCCAAAGCCTCGTACCGAAGCTGTGGGTGTCCAACCGGTGATATCAAATCCATCGGTATTTTCATAATCTACCAGTCTGTAGTCCAATGCAAGATCAAAATCGCCTTTAGAGTAACCTAATCCGATGGAGTATATTCCAGGATAGTCCATGTTAAATGAATTGGTTCCTGTGGAATTATCTAAATAGGTATTTTCAAATTCGAAATCTTCGAAAGACTGAGTCGTTTTATAAGCAACACCGGCTTTAAATCCGGTTCCGGAATCATAGTACAAACCGATGTGCGCACCAAAACCAAAGGCAGAGCTATTATCAGTTGACGGATATCCCGCCATAGTCGGATTAGCTGTTGGATTAGGCATTAATTCCAAGGAGGCCCAGTCGAGGTTCGGCTGGAAACCAATTGTGAATTTATCAGAAATCTCATAAGCCCAGGTAAATCCAACCTGAAGCAACATATAATTGGACTCAATTCGACCGAATCCTCCCATGCTTTGCGGAGCATTAATCGGGTTTGACATGTTTTCAGGAAAGGTTACACCAAATCCACTAATACCAAAAGCAGATGCCCCAAAGGTATGTTTGCTATCGGGTTTACTCCAAACATAGGCGAGGTTTGGTAAGAAAGAAACACCGCGATCATCTTCGGTAGTCCCGCTAAAGAAGTTTCCTGTAGGTTGTCCCATACTGTCAAATTCAGGAACCGTTGAGCTCAATTCTGGTGAGGAAAAGAAAAGACCAATATCGAATTTTAAGATGTTCTCATCAAAACTTGATATAGCCGCCGGATTCCATTGTAAGGCTCCACTTATATCTAATGGCTGACCTGTCGCAGCTCCACCCATCGACATATTAACTGAACCAACCCCTTGCATAATATGTCCGGATTGGGCATAGATGAAGGTGGAAAACAATAAGACAATACATTTTAATAGATTAGTTTTCATAATACATAGTTTTACGTCAAACATCCTGGATTAGTACCTGCAATATTTGATCTTAATTTGGGGTAAAAGTACTCCAGCCTAAAAGTGAAAACTATGACAAAAATCACTCTTGAGCAATTATGTAACTTAGGTTACAAAGACTAAAGAATCAACATCAATAATATTAGATAATCCTAAAGTTTAATATCAAAAAAGCGACAGTAGACGCAATTTTATGATATAAATGGAGACAAAAAAATGTTTCAGTCAATAGGATTATATTTTAAGTTTTTTCTTACAAAAATGACATTCGTCTATAAAACTGGTTGTCTAATCGTAATTATCTTTCACTCAACGATAATTTGCTCAATCCTAAGGATTTAATTCTAAAAATATTTATCTTTGATACATTAGTAACCCAGATACGCCTCATATGAAATTGACCTCACTTCTTGCTCTACATGCTGTCTTTCTTATTCAGCAAATCGATATCATTACAATTTTAACGATTACATTAGCTGTTTTCCTGGTGCTTCTTATCCTGGGGATTTTAAAATCTGCCAAGCTTAAAGCCGAAAATGAAAAGTTGAGTAAACCTAAATCGTCTTCAGATGAAGACAACAAGATTTACAGGGACTTCAGGGAAGGACACCTATATGATAATTTCTAAGACTGTATTATAGTGTAGAACTTTAAGACGCTGGTATCGATTATCGAATAAGCTTCTTGTATTTAATACGCTTTGGCATTATATCTGCTCCAATGCGTTTCTTTTTATTTTCTTCATAGTCGCTAAAACCACCCTCAAAGAAATAAACCTGGCTATCACCTTCAAAGGCGAGAATATGTGTACATATCCTGTCGAGGAACCAACGGTCATGAGAAATAATCACGGCACATCCTGCAAAATTTTCAAGACCTTCCTCAAGTGCACGCAGGGTATTTACGTCAAGATCATTGGTGGGCTCGTCAAGTAATAGGACATTGCCTTCTTCTTTTAAGGTCATCGCCAGATGCAACCGGTTCCGTTCACCTCCCGATAATAAATTGACTTTTTTATTCTGTTCACTTCCCGAGAAATTAAACCTACTTAAGTATGCCCGTGAGTTTACCTGTCGATTCCCCATCATGATCAACTCCTGCTCATCGCTAAAATTTTGCCAAATGGTTTTCTCTCTATCAATGTTTGAATGACTTTGATCGACATATGCGATTTTAGCCGTATCACCAACGATGAATTCGCCTTTGTCCGGTTCGATTTCACCCATGATCATTTTAAAAATAGTTGTTTTCCCCGCGCCATTGGGACCAATTATTCCAACGATACCCGCCTGTGGTAACTTAAAGTTCAGATCCTCATACAGAATCCTGTCATCGAATGCTTTGCTTACGCCCTTGGCCTCAATAACATTTGTTCCGAGTCGTGGTCCGTTAGGGATATAGATCTCCAGGCGTTCGTCAAGCTGTTTCTGATCCTGGCTCATTAATTTTTCGTAATTATTGAGACGTGCTTTCTGCTTAGCCTGACGTCCTTTTGGTGCCATGCGAACCCACTCCAATTCCCGTTCAAGTGTTTTTTGTCTCTTACTCGCTTGTTTCTGCTCTTGTGCCAGTCGTGTGGATTTCTGTTCAAGCCATGATGAATAATTACCCTTCCATGGAATACCTTCACCACGATCGAGTTCGAGAATCCAACCAGCCACGTTATCCAGAAAATACCGGTCGTGGGTTACAGCAATGACTGTTCCTTTGTATTGAGCGAGGTGATGTTCTAACCAATGCACCGACTCGGCATCGAGATGGTTCGTCGGTTCATCCAGCAATAAGACATCGGGTTCCTGTAGGAGTAATCTACACAAGGCCACACGTCGGCGTTCACCACCAGAAAGTACGGCGATAGGTTTATCACCCTCCGGTGTTCGAAGCGCATCCATGGCAATCTCTAATTTGGTATCGAGTTCCCATGCATTAGAAGCATCGATCTCATCTTGCAATTCAGCCTGCTTATCCATTAGTTTCTGCATGCGATCGGCATCTTCATAAACTTCCGGTAGACCAAACTTATCATTAATGGCATTATATTCATCAAGAATTGCAACAATATCAGCCACCCCTTCTTTGACAATGTCGAGTACTGTTTTGCTGTCATCAAGCTGTGGTTCTTGTTCGAGATACCCAACCGAGTAATCCTGAGAAAACACAACGTCACCTTGAAAATTTTTATCGATCCCGGCAATTATCTTTAATAGGGTTGATTTTCCCGAACCATTCAAGCCCAGGATTCCAATCTTAGCGCCATAAAAGAAACTGAGATAAATATTTTTTATTACCGGGGTATTGGCGCCCGGGAACGTTTTAGAAACGCCCGCCATTGAAAAGATTATTTTCCTATCCTCACTCATTAAACACGACCTTTTAAGGCATCAAAAACCCAAGCAATGGCAAAAAAGCCAACACCGACAGATGCGAATCCCCATCCTGCTACTTCATCATACCGAAACGCTCCAAGGGCGATTAATCCAAGACCAACTATTACCATTATGGTCGTGGCCCATGCCAAAACCGTATTTTTATTCATTGCCATAATTATTAAATAATTGAGATGAAATACAAATATCGTGTTTTTAAACAAAAAAAGCACCTGTCAAAAGGTGCTTATACAAATGATATTAAAAAAATTAATTCAGACTAATCATGGGGACTTCGATGAACAACAATTCTGATGACTCTTTCGAAATGATTTCGAAAGACGATGTTTCTGAAATTCCCATTGCATCGCGAGGTCTGATCATCTCTGAGTCAATTTCAATCGAACCGTGAATCAACAATACATAAACACCATGAAATTCAGAAAGCGTTTCATATCTAAAGGTTTTTCCGGCTTCCATATCGATTCTTGACAACCTGGCGTTCTGATGGATCTTTAATGCTTCAGAATCTGCTGAATCCATGCTGGAAACCAGCGTTTGCAATTTATTAAACCTATCCTCTGCCTTGAAGGTTCGCTGATCATATCTCGGTTCGACATTTTCTTTCTCCGGCATGATCCATATCTGGAATAAACTGAGGTGCTCATTGTTCGAACCATTTATTTCGGAATGAAAAACTCCCGTGCCGGCCGACATTACCTGAACCTCCCCCGGCAAAACCGATTGCCAGTCATCCGACATCGAATCTTTGTGTTTTAATTCTCCTTTTAGAGGGATCGTAATAATCTCCATATTGTTGTGTGGATGGGTACTAAATCCCATGTTCGGAGCGATCAGGTCATCATTGAGTACACGCAGTGCCCCAAAATGAATCTTTTCCGGATCATAGAAATTTGCAAAACTAAATGAATGATTGGCCTGTAACCAACCGTGATTTGCAAATCCTCTTTCCTCGGCTCTGTGAACAACTTTTTTCATTTAATACTCCTTTCTCGGTTTCTTTAAAAACCTTAATTAATTAATAATTATCGTACTTTATCTAATAGGTTACTTAGCTTTTCAGCTTCCTTTTCAGTGAGATTGTTTAAAAAATCTAAATGCAAGGTCTTATCGATAGACTTGAGTAATTCTTGTCCATTATCTGTAATTAAAATATGAACAACCCTTCGATCTTCAGGACATGGAATGCGCTGAATTAAACCTTTCGCGCATAACTTATCCATTAATCGTGTTGCATTTGGAGCCCGTTCAATCATACGCTCTTTAATCTCTTGAACCTTGACCGGTTTGTCGGCACCTCTTAAAATCCTAAGGATATTAAATTGCTGAGGTGAGATACCATGGGGCTTGAAAAATTCGTTTTGGTGGCTCTTTATCCAGTTCGCCGTGTACAAGATATTGATCAGTGCTTTAATTCGGGCATTGGGAAACGACGATCGAATATCTTCGGCAATATTTCCCATACTATCCTTTGAATTCGACGCCTTTGTGCGCACCATCGCAATAAGGTTTATTGGCCGAAGCACCGCATCGGCAGAAAGCTGTTGTTTTTTTCTTCTGCTCTTCATTTCCATCAATGCCAGACACAGTTATGGTACCATGAACTAAAAGGGGACCGTTTTCCATCACAGCAACTTTAATATCAGGAGTTTCCCGGTCATCTGTTTTCTCTCCTTCAATACGGTAAGTTAATGCTCCGGACGGACACGCATCAATCTGATTCTTTAATTGTTCGGTTGTGGCATTATCTACAGATATCCAGGGCTTTTCATCCGGTCGGTAGACCTGTGGCAATCGTTTGACGCATTCACCGGCATGAACACATGTTTTTGGTTTCCAGATTACGGTCAGTTCACCATTGGAATACTCCTTGATAATTTCATTAGTTGTACTCATAGTCTTATGATTTTAATTCATTTCCTAAAATATCTACTGCTGCAGCCAATTCCTCCTGAAGCGTTTTATCTGTAATTTTTCCATCATTAAAATTTTCATAAAAAGAAGGTAAGGAAAAATCGGCTACAATATTTCCGCCCATAAAAGGAAATCGGGATTTGGCAATTTCCAAAACAGATTTTCCGCCTCGTTTTCCCGGTGATGTCGCCATCAGTAGCATAGGCGTATTATGCCATAATTTTCCATCGATTCTGGACATCCAGTCGAAAATATTTTTAAAAGCCGTTGAATAGGCACCGTTATGCTCAGCAAGTGATAGAACGATCGCATCGGCCGAATGCAACCGATTGAGAAAACGTTGTGCGTTTTCGGGTATGCCTGACTCGTTTTCTAAATCGATACTGAAAACCGGCAATTTATAATCATTAAGATCAAGCACAGTCACGTCAACATCCTTTAGCAGGCTTGCCGCATGTATAGCTAGTGCTTTGTTAATTGATTTCGAGCTATTACTTCCCCCAAAGGCGATGATGTCTTTCATTATTTAAATTTTGTCAAAGATACATGTATTAAATTTATTTTCCAAGGAATATATTTCCATGTAACATATTTTTAACGTTTGACTGAATATTCAAGGATATTCTTCGTAATTTAGCTTTCTGAATCGTTAAGCTAATGGACATCACCTTCAACAAAAATGAGGATCGCAATAAATTATTGCTTTCGGAACTGCGGAAACGTTACGCCAAAATTAAATTAGGAGGCGGTAAACATCGTATTGAAAAACATAAGGCAAAAGGTAAATTGACCGCAAGGGAACGGATTGATTATCTGCTCGATCCGAAATCGAAACAAATAGAAATCGGAGCATTCGCTGGAGAAGATATGTATGAAGAGCACGGTGGTTGTCCCAGCGGTGGTGTTGTGATTAAAATCGGTTATGTAAGTGGCCGGCAGTGTATCGTAGTGGCAAATGATGCGACTGTAAAGGCCGGTGCCTGGTTTCCGATAACCGGAAAAAAGAATTTGCGGGCACAAGAGATAGCCATTGAAAATCGCCTGCCCATAATATACCTGGTTGACAGTGCCGGAGTATACCTGCCAATGCAAGACCAGATCTTTCCTGACAAGGAACATTTCGGACGGATTTTTAGAAATAATGCGGTTATGAGCAGCATGGGAATCACACAAATAGCGGCGGTGATGGGAAGCTGTGTAGCCGGTGGGGCATATCTTCCAATCATGAGTGATGAAGCACTTATTGTTGATAAAACGGGAAGCATTTTTCTTGCCGGCAGTTATTTGGTGAAAGCAGCAATCGGTGAATCTATTGATAACGAAACCCTTGGAGGTGCAACAACACATTGCGAGATTTCGGGAGTAACCGATTACAAAGCAGAGAACGACGAGGCGGCATTAGATAAGATAAAGTCCATACTTGATAAAATGGGCGATTACGAAACGGCGGGTTTTAATCGTGTTCAATCGAGTCAACCAAAGGAAAAATCGGAAGAAATCTATGGGATAATCCCGGCTTCCAGATCGGATCAGTATGACATGCACGAAATCATAAAACGACTTGTTGACAATTCGGAATTTGACGAATACAAGGCTGGTTACGGAAAGACCCTTATTACGGCTTATGCCCGTATCGATGGCTGGGCGGTTGGTATTGTTGCCAATCAAAGGTCGGTCGTAAAAACAAAAAAAGGTGAAATGCAGTTCGGTGGTGTAATCTACTCCGACTCGGCCGATAAGGCCACCCGATTTATCGCCAATTGTAATCAGAAGAAAATTCCGTTAGTGTTTCTTCAAGATGTGACGGGCTTTATGGTTGGAAGCAAAAGTGAGCATGGTGGTATTATAAAGGATGGCGCCAAGATGGTAAATGCGGTTAGCAACAGTGTTGTCCCGAAATTCACTATAATTGTTGGTAACAGCTATGGTGCAGGGAATTATGCTATGTGCGGAAAAGCGTATGATCCGAGGCTAATTGTTTCCTGGCCGAGTGCTGAATTAGCTGTTATGAGTGGGAATTCAGCTGCTAAAGTTTTACTGCAAATCGAAAAAGCGTCACTTAAAAAACAAGGTGAAACCATAACAAAGGAAAAAGAAGACTTATTATATAATGAGATCAAATCCCGTTATGACGCCCAAGTATCGCCCTATTATGCCGCAGCTCATCTTTGGACCGATGCGATTATCGATCCGCTTGACACGCGAACATGGATTTCCGTGGGCATAGAGGCCGCCAATCATGCTCCGATTACGAGGCCATTCAATATGGGACTATTGCAGGTTTAATTAACCAATAACTTCGCTACAGTTTGCTCGATATCCTGTTTGTCCATTCGAACAACCTTAATATCAACGGTCTGATTAGGTGATCCAAAATTCTTATATGTAGATATCTTTATAAAGGCGGGTGCTTTATCGTTAGAAGTCTTACCATAATATTTCATATTGAACTTCCATTCACCGAGATCACCCGAAGTGAGATAGAATTCCTCGAGTCCGTAACCTTCCTGATGCTGTTGTAATATCCGTTGTGAATTTTCGGCCTGGGTATGCGACCAGGTAAAGAATCTGTTTTGAGGATTGACGATGTTAAGATCGAATTCGACATCGAGATCATTCCATTCAAAAACGATTCGCGATCTGTATTTTACCGGTCGTTTGTATTTATCATCAACACCTAACAAATTTAACTGCTGACCATGTTGAGCGATCAAATTTTTCATTTCATTCTGAATCGTTCTTCTAAGTCCTGTAAAATCAGTACTTCCAACATTCAGGTTTTTATCAATGCGCTTATAAAGTTCTAAAGCTTTTTGGTACTCCCCTGCCATTGAATAGCCCAGCGCCAGATCACGATAAGACTGTGACTGTTTAGGTTCAATCTGAACTATCCGTTCAATAGTGGCTAAAGCATCCCGATATTTTCCATTTTCCAGTTGTTTAAAGGCCACAACCTTAAGTACTTTCACGTCATCATATGCGATCTCAAAAACGTTGGATAGAATCCGTTCTGAAATTAAAGGATTATTCCATCCTTTAAAATAATCGTGCACATCGATAAAGAAGAACGGAGAATCTCCAAATTCCTCACGTTGTTCGAGATAAATTATAAAGGCCTCATTAACCGATTTCGCCGGTTTTAAGGCCTCGATATATGGCTCGTTAGCCAGATCGCTTAATTCCTCAGCATTTCCGCGATAGGTTGCAGTAGTCCCCAGGGGTTCGGTATTTTCATTTGTATTCCTTCCTGGATTTGCCATTGCCATTTTTGTTGTAATCAGAAGTACTCCATTTCGTCCCAGGGTTCCATATTTATTGGTCGCGGCTAACCCTTTAAGGTATGTAATGCTTTCAATTATATCCGGATTCATAGTACTCACGGTTCGACTTCTGAAACCACCGAATTCTGATGTCGACTGTTCCTGTGGAACACCGTCTACGACAACCAATCCATATTGATTTAACAGGATTGACATATTACGGCCCCGGCCAAGAAACTGGCTCAGATCAACATCATCAATAGCGGTGTCATTCGGTAATAGGAAGTTTGCAAACTGTCCTTTAACCGCTTGCTGCACATCGGTATCCAGGGGAGAAATGTCATCTGAGTCAATAGATTCGACCGAATACCCTAAACTGCGTTCATCGGTTTTTGTATTTCCGGTGTTCACCATTTCAAATTCTTCCTTTTCAGCCTGGGCAGTTAAAACAACTTCTTCTAGATTCTGGTTGATATCAGACATTGTAATGTTGATAATATCAGCCTTCGACACTCTCAGACTCACCGTCTTTTTTCCAAGGTAGGAATAGATCAAAATGTCACCCTCAGAGGCCTCTATATTATAAGTTCCCTCTGTTGTGCTTGCCACTCCGTTCCCGTTGGTCTGATTCACAACACTAACATTAACCAATCGGCCTTCAGCACCTTCAATCGTTCCGAGAATAAAACCGTCATTGCGACCGCTGACCATCAGTTCCTTTTTCTCCTTAACTTTTGGTTCAAAATCCTTGGGCAAATAAACGAATCGTCCCGATGACTTATCAGATACTAATTTAAGATCGGTCGTATTTGTATCGTCAATAGATGAAACGATATGGATAGGCTTAGTCGTTGGCGGGTCTAATTTACTCAGGTTCTCTACCCCATCTGTAAAAAGCAAATATTCGTCGACTTGATCTTTAAACAAATAATCATAGGTCGAGGCACCATCATAAATAGTTTTTTGAAGTTCTCTTCGCAATGCTGACCAATCGCTGTTTTCAACTTTGATATTATCCTCAAGAATAATCTCATTGCTAAACATGATAAGCTTTACGTTTATGTCGGTGTGTTTTTTAAAATAATTGTCAAGGAATTTTAACTCCCTATCGAGATTGCGATCCTTCATCGAATAGGATGCATCCCAATAAACAGCCACAGAACTCTGGGCCAGGCCAAGAAAACATCCCAGCAACAGTGTTAGGGTAAGTGTTAGCTTTTTCATAATGAACAATTTATATTGTCTCAATTTACGAAAATAATTCCTGAGATTCTCTCCCCTAAATCTTAAAAAACTGTGAAATTGGCATGTAAATCCTTGCCTTTAATTCTCCGAAATATGAAGTTTTTATTTTAATCGGATTTGTTTTTACGTTTACGTTTTTTCTTCTTTTTACGATCTTCTTTCGTTTCCGTAAAATCCATCAGTTTATAGTCTTCAACCTGCTCGTCGTTGAGTATCGAGCCCAATTCCTTAAAAAAGATCTTTTCGCGTTCAGAAAGTTTTTTGCGGCGATCTTCTCTCGAATTAACTTTATCGTTTAAAATAACGTTATCATCCTCTATTTTTTTAGTCATCATGCCCTTGAAAATCTCCTGTTGGAATGCATCAAGCGCAAAAACCTCCAGACATTTTTCCAAAATCCGTTGCGATTCTTTTACCGGGTCTTTAATTTCGATATAAGTTGATTCATTATATTGAATTGAAGGTGCATAGCCGCGTTGCCCCCGCTGAACATTACCAATTTGCTGTGCGAAGGTTGATCCGGTTAAGGCACAAGCCATGATGATCATTGCAATTGTTCTAAACATTTTCTAAAGTCATTTAATTCCGATAATCGTACAATAATTATGCCGCAATTTACAAAATTAATAGGGTATTTTAGTTTCCCTGGGCTTCTTTTACTCGAGGAACAAGGAGTAATTCAGTTTGCCTTCCATTCACATAACGAAAGCCATTATTTCCATAAAAGCCTGCCTCTTCGAGCATAATCCTGATGTCTCGTTTCCATTCATCCAAATAAACAGTGGTATTGAGTTCGATGGCGTATACGGTATTGGGGAACAATGGGTAATCTCCAGCTCCAGGGACACCACCTTGAGCATCCCACATACCGATAGTCGGGCCAGAAGAATGACCATAACTACCTAGTGGATGGGTGTAAATTGAAGGGCGCAAACCTTCTGCCTTAGCCTCATTTAAGGATTTTGATAAAATCTCATTTCCACTTCGGCCTGTTTCAAAATTGGATGTAAAAATATCCTGTACCCGGTTTCCTGCCTGAAGCGCTTTAACCAAAAAACCCGGTGGCTCGGTCTCATTCGGTTTTAACACATAGGCCAATTCCTGGCAGTCGGTATTTAATCTTAAATAGGTAATACCGAAATCACAATGTAAAAGATCGCCCGGCATAATGATCATGTTTTCCGGACGATTTGAAAAGGAATACAGGTGGTTACCCAGAACCTCGTTACTTCGCTGAACATCGACCGACGGATGAAACCAAGTCTCCAATCCCAACTTGGTCACCTTATCCCGCATCCACCATTCAACATCGGTGGTTGTTGTTATTCCCGCAGTAATCACTTTTTCTGAAAAAGCCTCCTCTATTATATCGTGGGTAATATCCACCAATTGATCATAAATTATCATTTCCCGGGGCGTACGAGATTCTATCCATGCTACCGCAAGTCTTTCAGCCGAAACGACTCGCTTACTATAAGCGTCCGGAAGGATCGTCATAAATTCGTCATAATCGGTTTTATCTAAACCGTCTGCGATATTAAAATGGGTCGAATAATTCAGCCCGATGCGCTCAGGTTGTCGTTCCTCGATCAATTGAACTAATCGCTTCCACTGGTTGGGTTCTTTTTCCTTGTCCCATGCCGATATGATGTTCTCTCCGAAATTATATCGGGCAACGGCGAGCTTATCAATTGTATTCTTGGCTTTGTTCCTGTAAAAAACGATGATGGTACGACGTCTCGCGTTGAGCCAGGTTGCCGGTAACATCGTCTTTAAAACCGGATCTTCATTGTATTCTCTTGAAATGAGAATCCACATATCAAAACCGGTCCTGTCCATGAGATCCGGTAACAGATTGTTGAAGCGATCAGCTAAAATTTCGTCAACCACCCTGGCCCTGTCTTTTTCACCCAGGATCTGTTGCCCGAAAGCGTTAAATTGAAATAAAACAAAAAGTAAAACAATGAAAATTCTATGCATGACAATTATTTAGATGACCAAGTTAATAAAATGCCTTAAACCATGCCTGTTTTAATATTTACTTAAAATTCAGTATCTTATAAATACTAACTTTAATAAGTCAATTATGGGAACTGTTAAAACCTGGAACAAGTGGGCCAATCGCCACTCGTACTATCCGCTCGATCTCCTCCGAGTTGCTCTTGGTGTTTTCCTATTTATAAAAGGAATGAATTTTATGGGTGACACCCAGATGTTGTTAGAATTGATTAAACCATTCAAAAGTATCGGCGGTGAAATGATCGCCATGCATTATGTTGCACCGGCACATCTCGTTGGCGGATTACTGATCGTTTTCGGTCTTCTAACCCGATGGGCATTGATTGCGCAATTGCCCATTATCCTGGGAGCCGTCATTGTTAATTTTATAGGTGAAATGAATACGACAAATCTGATCCTGGCAATTGTAGTACTCGCTCTTTGTGTGTTCTTTATTTTTTTCGGATCGGGAAAACACTCTGCCGATTATTATTTAAAAATGCAACAGTAAAAAAGAGCATCCTCAGATGCTCTATGTGTTAATTTTAATCCTTTATCAGGTTGATAATTTCAGGCAGTAATGCCAGGGCAGTGACCATTAGGGCGTCCCGTTTCTTTTTTCGCTTTGCTTTCTTTCCTTTTTTTTCAATATCTACGACTTCGTTTTCGGCCTTTTTCGCTGCACGTATCATGACTACGGAATTGAATGCTTCATCGTTATAGTTCTCCTCGGCATGCTCATATCCCAAACCAATGCCGTCCTCATAGAAGTCAACAATATTGCCTTTTAAGTCGGTTAAAGTGTGAAGGATCATTTCAAGGTTTTTTGCATTTGTTGGCTGCAAAGCAATTCCATTGAAATGTGAATATGTAATAATCGAAATACTGCTTTCATCACTTAATCGCTCAGATATCAACTTAAAGCCCTGTTTAAGCATGACCAGTTGCTCACCTGGCAGTTCCCCGGAATTCACCTGTATGAGGAATGATATGTTGTGTGGTTCGATATCGCCAGCTTCATAAGTTCTGACAATAAAAGAAATTAAATCTTCAATATCGACTGATTTGGTTTCAATTTCAATAGGAGCTTCCTGCGCTTTTATCACTGTTATGCTTAACAGTAAAATTAAATAGTTGATAAGAGTTTTCATCGGTTTTGAATTTTAAGTTACCTAAAACTAATTATCA
>JABDIV010000035.1 GCA_013003555.1 Flavobacteriaceae bacterium | reverse complement strand
ATATCAAGCCTTTTGTCTTCTTTATCATTCTTGATGACACGAGTTTCGCGCTCATTAATGATCCTCATAATGGTTATACTATCTAAACCTATGTCAAAGAGCGATGAAGATAACTTGTAGTTTTCTTCTAGAACTGCGTTCTTATAGATGAGCGTTTCGTTGGAATCATCATTATCCTGAATTAACAACAGTTCTCTCAAGCTAGTAGAATCGGCATCTACTCCAACAAATGCCTCTTGAAACTTTATGGTCCATTCCCTGAACTCGCGTTCTTCAATTTCTTTTGAAACGTAGCTTAATCCCCTTTGTACATTGAAAGTGAACTGTTGTTCTTCGTTTTCTACAGTATTGTTGATGTAATAGGCTTGAACAAAAATAATCCCTATTAGCGATAAGCTCATCAACGCAACAAGTAAAACGAAAAGTTTTTTGCTCATCATTCAAAATTAAGATTTTAACATTTACGACTTCGCCCCTTTAACCTTACCTTAACAAATATGTTAAAATCAGGAGGTCTTGGCTCGTCTCAAGAGCTTTTTATGGATACGCTTTACCTGCTCTGTCGTAATCTGAAGGTCGTTATTGACAATAACGTAATCGGATAGTCGTATCTTATCCTCATCCGGCCACTGGTTCCTCATAATGGCCCTAATTTTTTCCTCCGTTGTATCGTCACGTTCAAGGAGTCGTTTTATACGGTCTTCTTCTTTTGCAACAACCGTTATAATGTAATCATAATTCTTGTAAGAGTCGTTCTCGAAAAGAATGGCCACTTCACTTATTAAATACGGCATGATTTGCTTTGCCGCCCATCTCTGGAATCTTTTGACCACCTTTGGATGAATGATACCATTCATTTTTTCGAGTAAAGCCTCATCGTTGAATATTTTCGATGCAATGAACGGTCGATTCAATTCGTCATCAATATAAGCCTTATTCCCAAAAAGCTGAATCAATTTACGTCGTATCACCTTTGACGATTTCATGAGCTTCTTGGCCTCTATATCTGCAAAGAAAACAGGAACACCTAGCTCCATGAACATTTTGGCCACTGTCGTCTTGCCACTTCCTATGCCTCCTGTAAGTCCGACTATTTTCATTGCGAGATTATGAGTTCGATTTTAGCTTGATTTATCTTTGCTGACCTCACTAATCCTGGTTTCTTGATAATCTTTGGCGTCAAGTATGTTTTCTGTTCTGTCAACTCCTTGAAATCACATTCTACTTCAAAATCCTCAGCACTTACCGACTCATAATTACTCAAAGCAGTATTAAAGACAACGGACACTTTTTTAGGAAAATAATTAACGACCATGTCTGCTGGCAAATTCTTTATT
>JABDIV010000034.1 GCA_013003555.1 Flavobacteriaceae bacterium | reverse complement strand
ATTATTGATGAAGCGCCAATTATGAGGCATTTTACGGTAAAGTTGGAAAAGATTAAGACATGAATGGATAAGCCTTTGTTTTATTATCCAGCCTGCTCTCTGATTGATTCATCTAAATAGGAACCGTAAATTTTAATGATCTATCCAATGTTAGTGTTGTATCTTGTTAAAGGATGGAAAGTAGAAGTATGACATCAAAGATTTTGATTACCAGCGTTGGTAGTATGGTGGCTCAAAATATACTTGAGACACTTAAGTACAGAAGGCAGAATCTTTTCATCATCGGAACAGACGCCAGTGCAGATGCCCCATTATATGATTGCGATAAGGTTTTTTTAGTTCCGGATTCTGAACTCCCACCTTCTGATTTTTCGGAAAAAATATTACAGATAATCAAATCTGAAAATCCTGATGTCATCATTCCAGGCCGTGATATAGATGTAATAATCCTGGGGATGTTAAAATCTCAGCATCCTGAATTGGCTCATAAATTTGTGGTTGGAAATTATGAAATCGCCAAAATTGTTGAGGACAAATGGGCCAGTTATTTGTTTTCAATGGAAACCGGATTGCCATTTGCCGATTCCATTCTTTATGATTCAAAATATGATCGGGAGGCCGTTGGTTTGTTTATAAAGAAACATGGTTTTCCGCTTATACTAAAACCCCGGAAGGGATTTGCGAGTCGATCGGTTTCATTGATCGTTAATGAAGGACAGTTGGCAAATCAAGATGATGTTCAGGGCATGATATTGCAGGAATATTTGGGGTCGCCGGAAGTTATTATTGATTTTACCAATGATTTGATCAGGAAGGGGACACCCTTGTTTTATACTCTGGAGGATGTGAAGTACAGCCTTCAACTGTTCATAGATCGGTCAGGAGGATTAAAAGACAGCCTGGTGACTCTACACAAAATGAAAAATGGAGTAAGTGGAAGGGTAGATATCCATTCTAATCATGGTATGGATGACATCATTACGTTATTTCATGATGTTTTTGCTAAAAAAGGCTGGTATGGGCCGCTAAATGTTCAATTTCAAAAGTCGAACAAAACGAATGAACTCAAGGCTTATGAAATTAACGCAAGGTACACCGGGGCAACAGCTGCAAGATATATTTTGGGTTATGACGAAGTTGGTTTTGCCTTGTCCGAATCGGGTATTAAATTAGCTGGTGCAGATCCCATATTCAATTCTCAAAAGAGTGTTTTAAAGCAAACTTATATTTCCGAGCGTCCAGATCATCATATTGCAACTCTTAATAGGGACGGAGTTTGGGAAAGGAAATAATAACCATTCGGTTTCCATTTACTTTTTACCGAATTGTAGCTTCAATTCTTGCTGGAGTTCTGTGATTTCAGAAAATCTAAACGTCTATTATTGAATATCTGC
>JABDIV010000015.1 GCA_013003555.1 Flavobacteriaceae bacterium | reverse complement strand
CCCGGTTTTTAAGCCTGTCTGTAAAGGCCCTGAATGTCGAAGTTTTTCTAATTTCTACCCTTACCTCATGAGGTTCGAAGGCTCTTAAGGATTCAAAAAAATAGTCCTGGCAATTCGGATGGGTGAGAACGGTTACCTTGGCTAATTTTGAAAGCTCTACCGCAATGCTAATGAAGTGATTCACGTGGTGAATTTCATCCAAATACAAAAATGCAATCCTGATATGTTTTTCCTCTTTGGGATTCACATTACAAGATTAACAATTTGGAGACTGAGATACTAATCAATCGTATCATTATTGTAATTTAGCAACATAACTTTTGACTTTGACAAGTACCCTCGTCATCACAACATATAATTGGCCTGAAGCTCTTGAACTGGTTCTAAACAGTTTAAAGAATTTGAGTGCTTTTCCTTCCGAAATAATAATAGCAGATGATGGGTCGGGCGATGAATCAGCCGAAATGATTAAGGCATATGAAAATTCGTTCCCGGTTCCATTGGTGCATTTGTGGCATGAAGATGATGGATTCAGGCGAACGGTAATATTGAATAAAGCGATTTCCATGGCAAAGGGTGATTATATAATTCAGCTTGATGGTGATTGCATCATGCATAAACACTTTGTCAGGGATCATTTAAAAATGGCTGAAAAGGGGATTTATCTTTATGGTTCACGAGTGACTATTCGGGAGAATTATCTTTCAGATTTGTTTAAAAAGAAAACAACAAGCTTTTCCTTCCTGGATAAAGGCATTAAAAAGCGAACTCGAAATTTACATATCCCATTTCTGGGGAGGCTTTATAAAAGCAATAATGAGCTTTCAGGAAAATTAAGAGGATGTAACCTCTCATACTGGAAGTCAGACTTTATGGCGGTCAATGGGTATAATGAAGACATGACGGGCTGGGGCAGGGAAGATTCTGAACTGGTGGTCAGAATGATGAATAATGGCATTTTGGGTAAGAGATTGCGTTACCTGGGAATAATCTATCATATTTTCCATATTGAGAAATCAAAGGAACGTCTTGATATTAATGATGCCATTCAGAAGCGGGCCATCGATAATGAAATCCGTCGCTGCGAGAATGGTGTGGATAAATATCTGAAGGCATCATGAAAACGGTTATTCACGACAAATATATTTCCATCAAAAGTGAAGTAGAGGATATAATTAACACTTTTGATTCTGCAGGGAAGCCTTATGGCGATCAGGAACGCAATGAACTTAAGTTATTTGAGCTCGATACAACGACCATTAATGTAAAGTCATTCAAAGTTCCGAATTTCATTAACCAGGTTGCCTATAAGTATTTTCGGAAAAGCAAGGCCAGGCGCTCCTATGAACATGCCGTTAAGCTTGTGGAAAAGGAGATTGGAACACCCGGTCCGATTGCCTTTGCTGAAGCTGAGCATCCCTTTCTTTTCAAAAAGAGTTATTATTTAAGTGAACACCTGGATTACGATCTGACCTATAGGGAATTGACCGAAAACCTGGACTACCCAGATCATGATAACATCTTAAGGGCTTTTACGAGATTCACTTTTAAATTACATCAGAACGAGGTGGAGTTTCTCGATCACTCCCCTGGAAATACGCTGATTAAAAAAACTGCAGACGGCTATGAATTTTTTCTTGTCGATCTTAATCGAATGCGGTTCAGAACCTTGAACCTTGAAGAACGAATCAGGAATTTCTCGAGACTTACACCTCATGAATCTGTAGTCATGACAATGAGTGATGAATATGCCAAATGCATGGAAGCAGACAAAGATGAGGTATTTCAAATGATGTGGCGCTATACAAAAGAGTTTCAGGAAAAATACTGGCAAAAGGACCGCTGGAAAAAGCGGATTAAATTTTGGAAAAATTCTTAGACTACTTTACTGTTCAAGCTGTTAAGCCTTTTCAATTCACGATATCGCTCTTTCACTTCATAAGCATTTAATATGGAAATATCATAGCCAACCTTCCCATCCAGAATCCCTAACCTCATGATGTAATGATTTATAAAACGATAAAGTGGTTTGATATAAGCCTTAAAGAAATTTGATCTTTGTCCCTTTTTGTGAAGCTGCCTGGCTTTCAGGTGGGCGTAGAGCCTCATTTTTTCTTTATAGTGATCGAAATCCCTGAAACTAAAATGAGCAATCCTGTGTTTTAACAGGCCGGTTCGACCATTGACGATAAGGTTTTCATGAACTGGTCTTGTCATATCATATTCACAACATGAATTTCGAAAGAGCCTGAATGATTTCGCCGATTGAAACCCACTGTAATTAACGGGTGTTTTTCCGAAGTAATATTGAAAATGAGCATTGTAGGCCACGATATCGGATCCTTCCTGATTCAAAATCGATTTAATCTCTTCATTTAAGTCGGGAGTAACACGCTCATCGGCATCGATAAAGAGAACCCAGTCATGACTTGCCAAACCCATGGCATAATTTTTCTGGTCGGGAAAATTTTTGAATTCCTTCTGGAAGACTTTCACATCATCAATGGCCTTTAATTTTTCATAGGTCCCATCGGTGCTAAATGAATCCACAACTATTATTTCATCAGCAAATTCAAGATTATCTATCAGTCCGTCGATATTGATGATTTCATTCTTTGTAATGACGATGGCAGATAGTTTCTCCATTCTAAAGTTTATCTCTTTATTGATTTTTATGGCTTAAGCTCGCGATTGATTTCTACAGGATGAACAGACAGATTTACTTATGAAAAATTCCCTTTAAAGACACTCAGACATTTTAGTGCCGATAATCGGAATTGACGTAAAAATAACTATTTTTATGTTGATGATTGAATCTCCCCTAAGTGTTATAATCAGTACTTATAATCAACCAGTTTGGCTTGAAAAATGTTTGACAGGCTATGAACATCAGGAATTTACTGATTTTGAAATCATAATTGCCGATGATGGATCTGGTGAAGAAACCTTAAATGTCATTCGTTCTTTTCAGGATAATTCCAAACTTGATATCAAACACGTATGGCAGGAGGACGATGGTTTTAGAAAGACCATTATTCTCAATAAAGCCATTATGGCTGCAAATAGTCCGTATCTCATATTTACCGATGGTGATTGTATCCCGCGAAATGATTTTGTTGCTACTCATATGGAGTTAAGGCAGAAAAATAGGGCACTATCAGGTGGATATTATAATTTAACCAAATCTGTATCAGATGAAATCAACAGGGAATTAATCGCAACAAATCGCTGTTTTGATTCAAAATGGTTGTTGTCTAAAGGGCAACCTAACAATTTTAAACTCCACAAACTCACCCGGTCAAAAGCCAAAGCTCAGTTCTTAAATGCGATCACAACAACCAAAGCTTCATTTAATGGTATGAATGTGTCATGCTGGAAAGATGATTTACTGGCGGTGAACGGATTTAATGAATTGATGGAATACGGTGGTGAAGATCGTGAGGCAGGTGAGCGTATGATGAATAATGGGATTAAATTCAGGCAGATCCGCTACCGTGCAATTTGTCTTCACTTGTTTCACGAGAGGCCTTATGTAAATGAGAAGGCTCTTCGTATTAATTCCGAAATAAGAAAGACAACCATGCACAATAAATCTGTGTGGACTAAGAATGGAATTAAGAAAGAATCAGATCCTGTTTAAAAAGTCATGCAATTGCGTCTTAAAAAAGTCAAATTTGAATTGACCATATAAATCAGCAGTTTGTTTTCGCAATTTCTTATAGGAGGTCAAATTTTGATAAACGGCCGGTAAATAAGATCTCAGGTGTACGGAAACATGTTTATTTCCATCTTCAAAAACCGCCCAATCTTCCGGACTAATCCAAGGTGAAAAAATAGTAAAGGTCGGTATATCGAGTGCTTTTGCCATATTAGTTGCACCACCTTCGTTTCCTATCAATGCCTTGCACTGCGAGGTAATTGCAAGGAATTCTCTCAGGCTTTTTCCATAAACATCAATATAGATGCAATCCCTTGTTTCCGGTAAACAAAAATTATAGATATCCAGAGCCTGTTTTTTTTGATTTGGAATATAATTGA
>JABDIV010000011.1 GCA_013003555.1 Flavobacteriaceae bacterium | reverse complement strand
TCGATGTATTTATCGAACCAAATACTATTCCTGAGGCAAGCGGACAGGGTTTCCCAACATTTCAAACTACCCTGATGAACCTGACTTCAAGTGCTACCATTCGAGTGGAAGGCTCACCTTTTTCGTCATCCGATGTTGGTGAAGATTCATTTGAATTGATCATTGCACCAACCGTGACCGAACAAGCAGCGCCACCAGGAATTGAAGATGGTATCAATTATGGCGGCGACAATACCAAGGCTACACTTATGTTAAATGCACCCAATAAAGATTTTGTTTATGTGGCTGCAAGCTGGAATAGTTATACTCCTGGAGCTTCCGATTTAATGAAACGGGATCCGTCAACCGGTAAGTATTGGCTTGAAATCACCGAATTAACTCCTTTGACCAAGTATAATTATCAGTACTGGGTTTATGATCAATCGCCAATTGCCGATTCTCCCAGTTTGGTAAAAACAGCCGATCCTTTTTCAACGGTAGTTCTTTCACCATTTGATGACCCGTTCGTTCCTCCAACGACTTATCCAGACCTTCCTACATATCCTGCAGGTCAGGAAAGGGAAGTTACACTTCTTGAAACAGGTAGGGCACCTTACAATTGGGTAGTGCCTGATTTTACTCCACCCAAGAAAGAAGATTTGATCATTTACGAAGTATTGATCAGGGATTTCGATTCCGATAGGAATTTTCAGGATTTAATAGATCGCATCGATTATTTCAAGAACCTGAATATCACTGCTATTCAATTAATGCCAATCATGGAGTTTGACGGTAACGAAAGTTGGGGTTATAATACGGCTTATCATATGGCATTGGACAAATTCTACGGAACTGAAGATAAATTCAAGGAATTCATCGACTTATGTCATCAAAATGGTATAGCAGTTATTCTTGACATTGCATTAAACCATGCAACAGGACGCAACCCTTTGGTTCGTATGTGGATGGATGATCCGGATAATGACGGATGGGGCGGCCCAAGCACAGAAAACCCATATTTCAACCAGTCTGCTACCCATACTTATAGTGTCTTTAATGATTTCGATCACTCAAATTTATTGACACAGAATTATACTGAACGTGTTATCAGTCACTGGATAAACGAATTCAAAATTGACGGGTTTCGCTGGGATCTTACGAAAGGATTTACTCAGAACTGTTCTGATAGTGATGTAAATTGTACAGAGTCCTATCAGATCGATCGTGTCGCCAGGTTAAAAGCTTATGCCGACCATTCCTGGCTTGAGGATCCCGAACATTACGTAATTTTTGAACACCTTGGAACTGCCGCCGGTTCAAATTTGGAAGGCGTTGAATGGGCCGATTATCGAATTGGTGAAGGTAAGGGAATCATGATGTGGGGTAAAATGAACGATAATTATAATCAGTTGACAATGGGCTATGACTCAAACAGCAACTTTATCCTAATGGGTCATGTTGCTCGCGGTTATAGCGACAAACGACTAATAGGATATGCCGAAAGCCATGATGAGGAAAGATTGATGTACAAAAATCTTCAATTTGGAAATTCTAGCGGTGGCTATGATGTAACTAATTTGAACACGGCGTTAAGCAGGATGCCTGCATTAGGGGCTGTAACCCTTACAATTCCAGGGCCAAAAATGATCTGGCACTTTGCCGAACTTGGGATGGAAAATTCAATTTTTACATGCTCCGATGGATCTTTCAATGATCCCGACTGTAAGTTATCCACTAAACCGCAGCCGCAATGGATGAATAATTGGTTAAGTGATCCAAATAGAAATCAGATCTATAATGCATGGTCTCGTATCAATAACCTGAAAATAAACGAACCTGTTTTCGAAGGTGATTATGCCATTGACTCCGGCACGCTAACACCACGCATCTATGTGTTTGACAATGGTATTCCGGCTAATGAATTACGGAATGTTGTTATTTTGGCCAACTTCGATGTGGTAGCTCAAAATGTCACACCCGATTTCCCTTATACAGGAACCTGGTATGACCTGATGGATGAATCAGGAAGCAGTTCGATAAACGTATCAAATACAACTACGCCTATCAATATACCTCCCGGTGAATTCAGGATGTACGGTAATGCCCTGCCAGAAACCTTATCATCTGATGATTTTGAATTGAATCAAGATTTTAAAATATATCCAAACCCAACTTTTGATACATTTCAAATTAATCGCGATATCGATTCCATTGATATTTATGACTTAACTGGAAAATTGATAAAGACCTTTGAAGGTGGTTTCAGTAGTACGTCTGTTTTTGACATTTCTGGATTATCACAAAGTGTTTATATCTTAAAAGCAAAGGATAACACCGGTGGTCAAATAACGGCTAAAATCGTTAAACTATAGCGTTTGTAACAACTCATCCTTAAATTTTAAAAGCTTTCCATATCCAGGAAAGCTTTTTTTATTCAAGCCATACACTTATTAATCCAATACCATGCGCTATAAATCGTTCTTCTTTTGCCAAGCCCGGACCAATAGAGAACTGGATACTTTCAACCCTATTGATATCAAAGGTCGATTCATTCTTATGAACGAAATAATACGGAAGAAAGGTTGGATATGGCCTTGGAAGAGTTACAGTTTTGACGGGTTTGAGATCGGATAGTGCCAGTGAATAAGAACCTATTTCAGGTCGAATTTCCAAAACATTTCCGAAAGCTGAACCATCGTCCATCACCAAAGCGATTTGAAGCTTACAATTCTTATCATTCAGAGCCCGTCCTAAGAAAACCAATTTATCTTTGCCTGACAGATCATCCTCCCGCTCCTTGATTCGTTTAAATATGAAATGTTTAAAACTATAATCGTAAATCGGGTCTGCATTCAGGTTTTCATTGTCGGGCCGGAAAAGTTGTAGAATATTCATTTGATATTCCGACTGACCGAGATGTTCAGTTGGCACCAGTTTAAATGATGGCCGCCATTGCCTCACCAAAAACTCGGTGTCGGCCTGTGCATTGAACAATTCTATGGGTCTTTGTTTAGGAACAACGGGGATGCGATATGGTTCGTTATTATGAAAATCCCAATCAAATGGTTTGCCGCGTTTCGAAGCCGGAAACGTCATGCCGGATTCTTCACCATCCCAACGTACAACGATGAAATAGTTAAGGTAGCCTGGTTTAAGTTTCTCCTTAGGAATTACGGCTCTGTACTGATAAGGTAAATATGATTCCATGATGATCGAAAAGCGTTCTGAACCGTTGAATCCTACCACCACCAATTCAGAAGGATCGGAAGGCGAGATAAATTGGGCAGAGATGATAGTTTCGGAGCCTTCAGACACTTCTAAAGCGGGTTCATGTCTTAGCCAGGCCGTATCAACATTAGATTCCGGCGCGAAATAATCGCCCATTCGACTGCCTTTGAAATCATCATCAGGTGAAAATCCAGACCTGGCCTTTTTGCCGGAAAGCACATAAGTACCCGGCCGTATCATAAATGTCTGTCCTTCTATATCAGTTGCAAATGAATTGCCATCATTGATGGCCTTCAGTTTAAAGTCCGTTCCAAGATCCGACAACTTGATCGTCATCTCCTGATCAGTCCATTTGATCACACCAACTGTTTTATCAAAGCTATTCTTGCCAAACGGATCGGCCACCCAAATCGCATCGGGCATAACCTCAAGACGCCACATATGCGGCGCTATTCGATCGAGAAAATAAGCTCCGGTTCCTGAATATTTCACAAGTGGAGAGTTTCCATAGCCTGCTATTTCGATTATCCGGCTTTCGTTTCTGGGTTCAACATCAGTGCTGTTTGTATAAAAATATTTCGCGCCTGAATCATATATTGCGAGGTCCGAGTCATAATCAACAGTCGTATTTTCAAATTTTGTGTTATCCGGATAAATCCCGTAATCAGAATACAAAGGGACTTCATGAAATACCTCCCCAGAAATCTTTAAACTCAATGCCTTCTTAGGTGTATAGGCCAGGTTCATATAATGCGTATTGTATTCCGTATTAAAAGGTGCTAAATATGTAGGATCGTATGCGAAATGCGTGGCGATTTGAATACCCGCTGTTCTAAAACTTCTGGCCATTGCCGGATAGATATAAGACTTGCCAACATCGGCCGCATCAAATTCATACACCAATTTCGCGCCTTGGTTAGCTTTGAAAACCTTATCGAAGGTTATTTTATAAGTATCTACATTTGGTAATAAATTTCCCTGAAGTTCTCTTTGATAGCCAAGCCCTGTTGGATACCATTGAAATGTCCCACCGTCTAAACTTCCTTTGAAATAATCTTCGGCAAAATGGACACCATGACTCATATTGTAGAAAATGGGTTTCTTTATTCCGGTTCGACGCACCGCTTTGGTCATCCCTTTTACAAATTCGGTAACCTTTTCAGCCTCTCCGCGATGATGCGGTTCATTACTGATTTCAACTGCAATCAAACTTGGGTCTTCCTTATAGGCTAACCCGGTGTAGGGGTTTACATGATTTAAAAATTGGAACAGATAATTTTGTTGAGCCTTGATGCAAGCCGGGTCGGTTAGGCATTCTCCTTTTCCATATTTATAGGAAAATCCTGGGGTTTCTTCATCGGGTTCGGGCCATCCATTCCCCCAAAAGGCAATCGGTGTGATCACATAATTAATCCCGTTTTCCTTGAGTTTCTTCAACAGATAGTCAAAAGCATCAAGATGTTCATTTTCCAATAGATTTCCTTCCACATCACTGATTTCCGTATCCCACACATGAATCCTGTATAGGTCGAATCCCAGTCTTTTGAAATGATAAATATCCTGGTCTATGGCCTGTTTTATGTTCACACCCATGCGTTTAGCTGAACGATAAGCATGCGCAAAAGGAACTGAGTAATTGACTCCAAATCCATAGATTTCGTCATTGTTCGCCCATCGCATAACACCTTTTTCATCAACGAAAACATCGGAAATTCGCTCAGTGTTCTGAGAATAACTCGAAGGGAGTCCGAACAGGACTAAAAAAAATATGGCAGGAATCAAATGGTTGAGTTTCATTTTTAAAAATAAACGTTGATTGAATTCAAATTACAAACTATTTTAAAACTATAGGGTCAATTTGATTTACCCCGTCAACCAGGGCAACCGAATAAATCGAGCACGGTTTACCAAAAGCTTTCATATACGAGCTTGAAATGGCTTCCTTAAACTCTTCCAGATATTTGCTTTGTACAATATTTATTGTACAGCCTCCAAAGCCACCACCCATCATTCTGGCTCCAAGGACATGAGGATTTTCACTGGCCTTATCAACTAAAAAATCCAACTCCTTGCAACTGACCTCAAAGAGGTCCCGAACTCCTGCATGAGCCTCAAATAGCAAAGACCCGAGTTCCCGTATCAGCCCTGCCTTCAAAAACTGTGCTGCTCTGCCAACTCGGTCATTTTCCTGGATAACGTATTTGGCCTTTCTAAAATCGGATGCGGATAACTGGTGTTCAATACTATTCAATTTATTCTCTGAAGCATCTCTCAATGCCGAAATCCCCAATTGTTTAGCCACGCGTTCACAACTTGCTCTTCTGTCGTTGTAAGCAGCCTCAGCCAGAGTATGGCTTACATTAGTATTGATAAGGATTATTTGATTCTCTCCTAAATCAACTTTAATGGGTTCGGCATGCAATGACCTACAATCCAATAACAATGCATGATCCTGTGATCCAAACATGCTTGCATACTGATCCATTATTCCACATTTTACACCAACATAATTGTGTTCGGCTTGTTGTGAAATGCGAATCATGTCGAATTTTGACAACTGTAATTCAAACAATTTGTTCAATCCGAATACAACACTGTTTTCAAGAGCGGCCGAAGAGGACAATCCTGCACCATTAGGGATATCACCTCCAAAAACCAGATTGAATGGCTCTATTTTCAGGCCTTTTTTAATAAGTTCAGCAACAACTCCTATAACATAATTCTTCCAGCTGACCTCTGCAATGGCTTCTAAGTTTTCAAGATCAAACTCGTAGTGATCATCCATATCTATTGAATAGACTGAACAACGATCGGATGTATTTCTAGACAGAGCTGCAACAATGTATTTATTTATTGCAGCGGGTAAAACAAAGCCATCATTATAATCGGTATGCTCACCGATGATATTAATACGTCCGGGTGATTGCACAATAAGTGGGGTCTCTTCAAAACGAGCGCTAAACGATTTTACTATTTTCAAAACCAGGCTCCTGTTCATCCTAAGCGAAGTAAGCATAAATGAAGAGTACCGTCACGCAGATTAATATACCGAACAGATTCACTTGTTTCCAGGGCTTGATGTCGACCTGTTCAGTATAAACCTGGCTATAGGCCTCAAAACGAGGTTTAAACCGGCCAATCAACAGCATGATAAGAATGTTTACCACGAATAAAATTGCCATAACATGTAAATAGTGAGGATAATCCTGAGAACCGATATAGGGCTGCAGAATGAACTGGCTGATACTATATAGGATTACTCCGGACAAAATCGCAATTTTTGCTGCAAGTGCCGGCACATATTTGGTTAAATAACCAACAACAATTATTGTTAAAATCGGAATACTATAACATCCATTAACTTCCTGCAAATAACCAAACAGTCCATCAGGGGCATTGGCGATCAAGGGCGCAATACACATCGACATGATGGCCAATCCAATACCGAAGGTCTTTCCTGCTCTCACCGTCCGACGTTCTGATGCTGTCGGTTTTATATAGGTTTTGTATATATCGATACCAAATAAAGTAACCGAACTATTTAAAGCTGAATTAAATGAACTGAGGATAGCTCCGAATAAAACCGCAGCAAAAAATCCTAGCCAGGCTTTTGGTAAGACACGTTCAACCAATAACGGATAGGCTTCATCAGGATTTTCTAATTGTCCACCAAACATGTGATAGGCAATAATACCCGGTAGAACAACAATCAGTGGTCCTAAAATTTTAATAAATGATGCCAGCAAAAGTCCTTTTTGGCCTTCCTTTAAATTCTTAGCACCCAAAGCTCTTTGGATAATGGCCTGGTTGGTTCCCCAGTAAAATAACTGAACCAGCATCATTCCGGTAAATATGGTTTCCCATGGAATTGAAGATTGTGGGCCACCCAGGGATTTGAACTTTTCCGGGTTATCTTGCATTAAGGTAGAAATACCATCAAAAACACTTCCATCTCCAATGGCTATTAGTCCGAAAACAGGGATAAGCATTCCGCCGATTAAAAGGCCAACAGCATTGATGGTATCTGATACGGCTACAGCTTTCAATCCACCAAAAATCGCATAAATCGAGCCCACGATACCAATAGACCAAACAGTTATCCATAAGGCTGTTGGTTTCGAAACATTGAGGAGTTCGGGAACATCAAACATATTACTGATAGCAAGCGCTCCGGAATACAATACGATTGGAAGCAAGACAATGGCATATCCACTGAGAAACAAGCCTGATGTAATGGTTTTAGTGGTTTTATCATATCGACGCTCAAGGAATTGGGGGACGGTCGTAATTCCTCCTTTTAGATATCTAGGCAACAAAAATATGGCGGTAATAACCATCGCAATAGCCGCCAGAGTCTCCCATGCCATGACTAAAATTCCATCTTTAAAAGCGGCACCATTTAATCCAACGATCTGTTCGGTAGAAAGATTGGTAAGCAATAAGGAACCTGCTATTACTACACCTGTGAGTGATCTACCACCAAGGAAATATCCGTCGGAGGTCGATTCTTTAATCTTTCTGCTTTGGATATAAGATATTAATGCCACTAAAAGGGTAAACCCCAGGAAGGTAATAAACTGCATAAGAAGACTATTTAAATGGACAGCAATGTCACGTGCTCAAAACTTTTGAAATAAGAATTATTGCCGAGTAATCAAATATATGAGTTAAAAGTAAAAGAAAAACAGCTTAATGCTAATTAAGGTATTACTAAAAATAAATTTTAAATCAAACCACCTATTTCTTGAATCATGGAAGAATTCTACCGTCAAACATATTTATAATCCTGTCTGTTCGGTCGGCAAAATCGATATCGTGGGTCACAATCAATAAAGTAAGACCCACCTCATCACTAAGCTGCTTGAATATATTGAACACATTATCGGCATTATAACTGTCTAGGTTTCCGGTCGGCTCATCGCCCATTATAATTGCAGGATTGTTTATCAGGGCCCTGGCTATTGCGACGCGTTGTTTTTCACCTCCAGATATTCGGGAAGCTCTTTTTTTTGCCAGTTTATCGATTTCAAGAATTTTCAATTTTTGCATGGCATCGTGTTCGATCTCCTCAAAACTTCTTTCTCCCAATTTTTTCGCCGGGAGCATCACATTTTCCAGTACCGAGAATTCCGAAAGCAAATAATGAAACTGAAATACAAATCCTATATACTTGTTTCTCAGGTAAGAAAGCTTATCATCAGGCTGACCTGTAACCAATTCTTCATTTAAATATAACTGACCGTCATACTCGGTATCCATGGTAGACAATATATACAGCAATGTTGATTTACCACAGCCCGATTTCCCCATGATTGAGGCAAATTCACCCTTTTTGACATTGAAATTAATATCCTTCAGAACATGAAACAACACCGGTTTTCGGAAGTATTTATCGATATGTTTGGTCTCCAGAACTGTTCGCATATCATTGTCCTCTTATAATTTTTACCGGATCGATTTTTTTCGCACGCCGCGATGGTAAATATCCCGCAACGAAGGTTGAGATTAATGCGAACGAAATGCCAATGATAAAGAAAAACGGATTGAAATTCACCGGGAAGGTCTTTACAGTTGGAAGAGCTTCGGTCTCAAATGGAAGATTGTTGATGAGGTTAGCTAATCCTAAGCCAAGTAATAAGCCAAGAATACCGCCAATAATGCCGATGATTAAAGCCTGACTCATAAAGATCATCTGAACATCCTTTCCTGAAAATCCTGTTGCCTTTAAAATTGCAATATCATTCATCTTTTCATAGATCAGCATATTTAAAATATTGTAAATGCCAAAGCCCGCTACAATTAAAAGTGTTACGGAAACCGAGTAGGTGATTAGGTTCCTGATGGTTGTACCAGTCTCAAATTGGGCATTGGCGGTATCGATATCGACGGCTTTCAACTCAAACTGTCGTTCGATATCTTTTGACATGCCCAAAGCCTTAGATATATCGAATAATTTTACATTGATATCGGTAATATAATTTTCGGGTTCTCCCTTAATGCGTTGAACGGTTTTCAAATTCGTAAAGCTTTGAATATTATCGATATCAGCTATCCCGCTTTGAAAAAACCCTACTATCTTCAAGGGGAAGATCTGTCCTTCAATAGTAGATATCTGTACACGGTCACCTAATTTAAGCGACATTTTTTGAGCGATGCCACGACCTAATAGAATACCGTCATCATTTCGATAGAGGGCCTCGGGAGAACCTTCGATGATATAGTTATGAAAGTTGAACAAGCGCGATTCTTCCATGGGGAGAATCCCGGTTAAATTACCGCCTATTTCAATTGTCCCTGCGATATAAAAAATTTGTGTTTTTAGTTGTGGAATGGCGCCCTTAACATTTTCATCTTTGTTTAAATTCTCAATAATTGGCAATGCATTGTGGATCTTGCTCTGTGTCTGCTTGGGCTTTATTGAATGAACAACATTAAAGCTGTTTCGAAATTCGTCATACAGGTCTATAGCCTGCTGTTTCGATGGTTCAATTTCATTATAAATATGGATATGCGGTGTTTGGTTAAGGATAAGGTCATCTAACATCTTATTCAACCCGGTCATAAAACACACAAGGGTGATGTAGGCCCCGATTCCGAAGGTTACACCCAGGGCTGCTGTAGAGGTTTGCTTGAATTTAGTAAGCAAATGGGTTTTGGCAATATTCAATATGACGGCCCATTTGATCATTGATCGGGAAGATAAATGATTGTTCCTTCTTCAAGCCCTGATATCACTTCTACCGTGTCCAGATTTTCGGCACCTAATTCTAAAGTGATCAAACCGTCAACTGTTTTTACCTGGTTTGAATTGACCAGATAGCTTTTCGGGATGGTCAGGACATCCCGTTTTATATTGGTAATGATATTGGCCTCTCCTGAAAGTCCGGGATACAAGACTATCGGCGGATCTTCAAACAGGGCCTCAACCGTGAAGGTCTGGTTTCGCCGGTCCTTATTTGGAAGTATTTTAGAGATTTTCGCTTCGAAGACCTCTCCTGAATAGGCATCTAAAGTTATCAATACACGTTGCCCTTCGACAATCTTGACAATATCGACCTCATCGACCAGTAATTCAATCACAAAATCGGTTGAGCTGCCTATTACTGCCAAAGGCTCAAGTGTTGTTACCAACTCGCCTTGATTCTTCGGAAGGGCATACACCAGGCCATTGATTTTACTTTTCACCGTAAAATCTGTTGTGTTGATCAAAGTAGATCGATAATTGTTTTCGGCCTGACGGACCGCGGTTTCCAATTCTCTTTTCGTTCGGTCATAGCGGCTTTTCAGTAATTTTAAAGCGTTGGAAGACAATTCATAATTAAGTTTTTTAGTGTCATACTCTGCTTTTGATCCAATATTTTGGTCCCATAAATTCTTCTGTCTGAAAAAATTGATAGAGTCGTTTTTAAATCTGAGGTTAGCCGCGAGAATCTCGTCTTCAATCCCTGATAGGATTGTAGCCCCTCCGCTATAATTTTCTCTTGCTAATTGCAGTGACAGGCGCGCATTTTCTGAATTAAGTTTAGGGGCACTGTTAATGATCTGTATCAAGGCTTGTCCCGTCGTTACAGAGTCTCCTTCTTCAACAAAGATCTTTTCAATGATTCCGCCAACCACCGAATGGGCATCATACAGACTATCCGGTTGGATGGTTACCGAGGTATAGACCGATTCGACCAGATCGATACGTTTAGGTGTGATTTTACCATCATCCTTTGAACAGGACGCTATAAGGAATCCCAGAAGTAAAAGCGTATATCGCATAACAGATTTTTCCTAATCTAAAGTATTCCAATAATCCTTAGAATAATATGATTTTGATCAGGGATATACAATAGAAATAAAAAAGCTCTTCATTTCTGAAGAGCTGAGTGCGGATACTTCGACAAGCTCAGCACAGGTTGCGGGACTTCCCTCGGCAAGCTCGGGATAAACTTCTCGCCCCTTCAAAATAAAAAAGCTTCTCATTTCTGAGAAGCCATGTGCGGATGAAGGGACTCGAACCCCCACGCCTTGCGGCACTAGATCCTAAGTCTAGCGTGTCTACCAATTCCACCACATCCGCGTGATGTATAATTAACGGATGCAAATATAAGCATTCCTTTCAATAATCGTATTCAGGGCCTAAATTTTTGACTTCTTTTCGTAATTTTATAGACTTTCAAAATACACCTTATGAATTCCATCACTTCTTATGTTTCCAAAAACCGGGATCGCATGTTAAATGAGCTCCTCGATTTACTTAAAATTCCATCGATTAGTGCCGATTCGGCCTATAAAAATGATGTTATAAAAACAGCAGAAACAATCAAAGATCATCTCAAAAAAGCAGGCTGTGATCAGGTCGAGATTTGTGAGACGCCTGGGTATCCGATTGTATATGGCGAAAAAATCATTTCTTCAGATCTTCCAACGGTTCTGGTTTACGGTCATTATGACGTTCAGCCGCCTGATCCTTTAGATTTATGGGATTCCCCCCCTTTTGAACCCGTTATTAAGAATACAGCACTTCATCCTGACGGTGCGATTTTTGCCAGGGGATCCTGTGACGATAAGGGCCAGATGTTCATGCATGTCAAAGCTCTTGAATTTATGACATCGACCGATCAACTTCCATGTAATGTAAAATTCATGATTGAAGGTGAGGAAGAAGTAGGTTCCGAAAGTTTGTCCTGGTTCGTACCACGAAATCGCGAAAAACTAGCCAACGACGTTATCCTGATTAGCGATACCGGGATGATTGCCAAGAATGTACCGTCTATTACTACCGGCCTGCGCGGTTTGAGTTATGTGGAAGTCGAAGTCACCGGGCCAAATCGCGATCTGCATTCCGGACTTTATGGAGGCGCTGTAGCGAATCCGATTAATATTCTGGCGAAGATGATCGCCTCATTACACGATGAAAATAATCATATTACTATCCCCGGATTTTATGATAAGGTAGAAGAACTTTCCCGCGAAGAGCGCGATAAAATGGCTGAGGCACCTTTCTCCCTTGAGGATTACAAAGCATCTCTCAACATAGAAGATGTGTATGGTGAAGCTGGGTATATAACGAATGAACGCAACGCCATCCGTCCTACCTTAGATGTAAATGGAATCTGGGGCGGCTATACCGGCGAGGGAGCAAAAACAGTCATTGCCAGCAAAGCCTATGCTAAAATTTCGATGCGCCTTGTGCCCCATCAGGACTATCACGAGATTACCGACTTATTCAAAAAGCACTTTGAATCAATCGCTCCTAAGGGTGTAACAGTTAAGGTTAAACCCCATCATGGTGGGCAGGGTTATGTTACGCCAATCGATAACATCGGCTACCAGGCTGCTTCAAAGGCTTATGAAAAAACATTCGGTAAAACTCCCATCCCTCAGAGAAGTGGTGGAAGTATCCCAATTGTTGCCTTGTTTGAAAAAGAATTAAAAAGTAAGACCATCTTAATGGGGTTTGGCCTCGATAGTGATGCGATTCACTCCCCGAATGAACATTTCGGGATTTGGAACTATCTGAAAGGAATAGAAACCATTCCATGGTTCTACAAATATTTTACTGAATTATCAAAAAAGGACTAATTATTTAGTACCGATAGCGTATGGGCAAGCAGCACCTCAGGCATTTGGTTGAACTCAGTCTTGCCACGATTTTCATCAGTACCTCGGGTGCCCTTGGAAGATATATCGACATGCCCACCCCTGTCATTATCTGGGCACGATCTATCCTCGCTTTAATCGTTTTATATGTCTATTGTCGCATTCGCGGCATTGATCTTCGAATATATTCCAAACGCGATGCCACCGGATTCCTGATCGGTGGATTATTTCTTGGTGCGCATTGGATCACTTATTTCTACGCCTTAAAATGGTCGAATGTAGCATTCGGCATGTTATCGCTACATACCTTTCCTGTCATGATCGTATTGCTGGAACCGTTTTTCATGCGAACCAAGCTGGATTATGTCCATATTCTTTTAGGCCTGCTTGTCCTCTTCGGAATATATGTGCTGTCACCCGAATTCGATTTTGAAAACAGGGATGTACAGGGCATTCTAATGGGTTTGTTTTCAGCATTGTGTTATGCATTGCGAATTTTAATTTTAAAAACCTATGTTCAACGCTATAACGGAACCATGCTAATGCTGCACCAACTGGTGGTCCTTTCCATTGTGCTTCTGCCCGTTCTGTTTGTCATGGAAACTTCAGGTTTTAAAACGCAATGGCCTTATATACTTCTTTTGGCATTTCTAACCACAGCCATAGGGCATACCTTGTTTGTTAGAAGTTTAAAACATTTTTCGGCCAGCACAGCAGGAATCATTACAAGTGCATTACCTATTTACGGAATCATAATCGCCTTTTTCTTCTTAGGTGAAATTCCATCATGGAACACCTATATCGGCGGATTACTTATCGTATCAACCGTTATTATTGAAAGTATACGATCAAAAAAGAAACATTGAATAATTAGTTGGTCAGGTAAATTCCGAACCGGCACAGAGTAAATTACCAACTACCGAAATAAGTAGACTTCGATTTAACGCGGCAATAGTTGTAACAATTTACCCTAAAGTGCGTTCTAATAGTATTGTCAATCAAAAAACATAATCTATGCTCAAGCAATTCTTCATCATTTGTTCGGGATCAGACACCAAAATTTTAGAAAGTTGTTCCATCGGTGAACAGAATAAATACGCCGGGATTGGAGCAACCGTTTTCTTTACCGCTTTTATGGCATTTATAGCGGCCAGCTATGCGCTATATACTGTCTTCGATAATCTTGCAGCTTCAATTTTCTTTGGATTTATATGGGGATTGCTCATCTTCAATTTAGATCGCTATATCGTTTCTACCATTAAAAAAACCGGAAACGTGCTCGATGAACTGGTTCAGGCAACTCCAAGAATCCTTCTTGCAGTTATTATCGCCGTAGTGATCTCGAAGCCGCTTGAGCTAAAGATCTTTGAAAAGGAGATCAATCAGGTCTTGCTTGAACAAAAAAATGATTTCACCCTTGCCAATAAGGAACAGATTGCTTTGCAATACACACCAGGTATAGACGAATTAAAAGAGCAGAATACGGCACTTCAACAAGCAATTGATGTCAAAGAAGCGGAGGTAAATGATCTATATGAGACCTATATTTCAGAAGCCGAAGGTCGTGCAGGTACTATGCTTTTGGGGAAAGGACCTGTTTATAAAGAAAAACGTGAGAAGCACGATGCCCTTTTGGCTGAATTGCAAGCTCTAAAGGAAAACAATAAATCGAAGATGGAAGCAAATGACGCTCAAATGCTCTTGCTTAATTCACAATACGATCAGCAGGTTCAAACCTCTCAACCCATCATAGATAATTTCGACGGATTGATGGCCCGGGTGAATGCCTTAGGCAAATTACCCTGGTTGCCTTCCTTTTTTATCTTTTTATTGTTCCTTGCCATCGAAACGTCACCGGTATTCGCAAAACTGTTATCTCCCAGGGGCGAATATGATTTTAAATTCAATGAAGCCGAAGACGAGTTAAAGTCTTGGGTAGTTCAGAAGGAAAATCAGCGCAGGGCGGTTCTGCAAACCGATCACGCCATCAACGACAGGGTTTATGGTGATATTGCCGAAGAAGAGGAATTGTACGCCTACAAGCGGAAAATTGCCAGAGAGCTCATGAAAAAGCAGCAGGAAGCCTTCTATAACAAGCAGACACGCATTCTTTAATATTCGGGTACATTCTCTGGAATAAAAGTCGATTTAGTTTATTTTTATCATGATTTTAATCAAATCATGATAATTAAACCATATGGCAATACCCCGAATATCCCCTTCTGACTCGGAGATTCAGGACATTTTGAGGACTTATTACAATATCGATGGCGATATATCCCGGCTTGACGGAGATGTCGATCTCAATTTCCGTATTGAGGTCAATGGTAAACCCAAATATATTTTAAAGGTCTCACGAGACGAACGGGATGCAGAAGCTATTGGACTTCAGGCTGATCTTCTTAATCATCTGAAACAAAAAAGGACTGATTTTTCAGGCCCCGAAATAGTTATCTCCCAAAATAATAAACAAGTCGAACGGTATAAAAGCGAAGACGGTTCAATCAGACTGGTTCGCATGCTTAAATGGATTAACGGGCGCCTTTGGGTTTCTGTCAATCCCATTACAAATGAAATGCGTTATGAGTTGGGTCATGTTTGTGGATCGATTGTTCGCGATTTTGCCGATTTCGAACACCCTTATGCATTTCGGTCAATCGAATGGGACATTGCACAATCACTTTGGACTCAAGATCATTTGAATCAAATTGATCATAACGATCTGGAGGCTGTAATTTATTTTCAAAATCGATTTGAGGAAAATTATGAGGCTTATTGCAACCTTCGTAAATCGGTTATTCATAATGACGCTAACGATAATAATATTATAATTTCCGAAGATACCGCGAATCCAAAAGTTATGGGTTTGATCGACTTTGGTGATGCCATTAATACCCAGATAATCAATGAACTTGCCATTGCCTGCACTTATGCGATCATGAATACCAATGATCCCCTGGCGGCATGTTTACCGATTATACATGGTTTTCATGATACCTTCCCTCTTGAAGAACGCGAACTGGAATTTCTGTATGATTGCGTAGGAATGCGTCTAGTTATTTCATTGACCAAGTCAAAAATGAATGCGCTGCAGGAACCCGGAAATACATACCACCAAGTGAGCCGTAAGAGCGCTTTAAAATTGCTCCACCAATGGCATGATATCAGCCCGGAATTCGCATTATTTAGTTTTCGATCTGCCTGTGGAATAAGTCCGCATCCGAAATATAACGAGTTTATGTCATGGTCTAAAATGGAAAACCTTGACCTGAAGCAACTGTTTCCGTCAATTGAAATGACTGAGGTTTACCCCATCGACCTGAGCGTAGGCAGCACATGGATTGGGCATGAAGCCGAATTTAACGATCTCGGATTGTTTGAATTTAGAATTGATCGTTTACAGCGGCAAGTCCCCAATACTCTAATAGCCGGCGGGTACCTCGAACCGCGTTCGGTCTATACCTCATCGGCCTATGATAAAATGGGGAATAACGGTCGGGAAAGTCGGACTGTTCATTTGGGAATTGATTTCTGGTTACCAGCTTACACACCGGTTCATGCTCTTTTTGACGGTGAGGTTGTAACAGCAACCAATGATGCCGGAGACAAGGAGTATGGGGGCCTGGTTATTTTAAAGCATAATGAAAACGGAATTGAATTCTATACCTTACATGGTCATCTCACGGTAAAAAGCGCCATTTCACATCTTGTTGGCGATCATATAGCCAAAGGTGAAATCATTGGAAAACTAGGACCTTATCCCGAAAATGGCAACTGGGTTCCTCACCTGCATTTTCAGATTATGTTGAGTATGCTTAATTACAAAAATGATTTCCCCGGGGTATGTTATCCCAATCAAATTGATTTATGGAAAAATCTTTGCCCCGACCCCAATCTTTTATTCAAAGCACCCGGACTGAACCCTAATGAAGGACATTCTGAAGAAACCATTAAAAACTTCAGGAAGAAACATCTAGGAAAAAGCCTTAGCCTTCATTATGATAAGCCGCTACATATTGTCAGGGGATCTGGCGTTTATCTCATTGACAATATGGGAAGGAAATATCTTGACACGGTTAATAATGTTGCTCATGTAGGACATGAACATTTTGATGTTGTAAGCGCTGGGCAGGCTCAAATGGCACTTCTTAATACCAACACGCGATATTTACATAATAAAATTAATGAGCTGACAAATGAATTATTAACCACCCTTCCAGCAAAGCTAAATGTTTTGCATTATGTGAACTCAGGCAGTGAAGCTAACGAATTAGCCTTGCGCATGGCAACAACAGTTACCGGAAGCAAAAATATTCTTGCCTCCCAATGGGGTTATCACGGAAATACAAATGCCTGTGTTGCGGTGAGTTCATACAAGTTCGATGGAAAAGGAGGACAGGGCAAACCTGAACACACCCATATTTTCCCTATCCCAGACTCTTTTCGTGGAAAATACCGAGGTGACAACTGCACCGATCGTTATCTGGAAGACGTTGGCCGGATTATTGAAAATATTAAATCAAAGGGAGACGGTTTAGCCGCTTTAATTCTTGAACCAATAATCAGTTGCGGCGGCCAAATTGAACTTCCAGAAGGATTTATATCAAAACTTTATGATATGGTTCGCGAAGCCGACGGAATATGTATTGCCGATGAGGTTCAAACGGGTTGTGCCCGTGTTGGTAGTACCTTTTGGGCCTTTCAGCTTCATGACGTAGTCCCCGATATCGTTACGATTGGGAAGCCGCTTGGGAACGGTCATCCAATCGGCGCGGTAGCCTGCACAAAAGAGGTTGCAGATGCCTTTGCAAATGGTATGGAGTATTTCAGCACTTTCGGCGGAAACCCGGTTTCCTGTGCGATCGCAAAAGAGGTTTTATGTGTCATTAAAAGAGAAAAGCTTCCAGAACAAGCACTTCAAACAGGCAATTATTTAAAAACCCAACTCAAGGCATTAGCCAGTCATTATCCAATTATCGGACATGTACGCGGACAAGGATTGTTTTTAGGTATCGAATTTGTTGATAAGGACATGAATCCTTTGCCTCAGCAAACCGATTACCTTTTGAACAGAATGAAAACTTTTGGTATTCTAATGAGTAGTGACGGCCCAGATCATAACGTCTTAAAGATCAAACCGCCAATGGTTTTTAATCGACAACATGCCGACGAATTATTGTTCGCTATGAAACAGGTTCTTTCGGAAGATTTTATGCAATCATATTAAGGAAATATAGTGCTTCGAATTGAAGTCGCAGATGAAAATCAACAGGAATTCAAAAATCCATGGTAAATTTTATGACATACATTTATCGAATGTCACTTACCATATAAACAAACAAAAATGAAATTAAAATTAGTACTATTGACGCTTATCTATTTGTTAGTCGCATCCTGTTTGCGTGATAATTCTACAAATGATATTGACGAGATTAAAGCCGTTATGACGATGCAACAGGAGGCCTGGTCAAACTACAACATCGCCGGTTTTATGGATGGCTATTGGAAAAGCGATTCACTCAAATTTTATGGCAGCAACGGGATTACTTATGGCTGGCAAAACACCTTGGATAATTACAAGAAAAGATATCCGTCCGCTGAGCATACCGGAACGCTTACCTTTACCCTTGATGCGATAACAGCTATTGAGACAGATTCCTATTATGTCATGGGGCAGTACGATTTAAAGAGATCTGTTGGCGATGCTCACGGTGAGTTCCTCATCATTTTCAGAAAGATTAATGGTAGTTGGAAGATCATCGCTGATCTATCATGTTAGAAAATCAGGCCACATCTTGTTCGGCAATATGCTGACCGAGTTTATCGTTAACTTTTCCGATAACGACTAATTTCTTTTGGTGTATTAAAGAATCGTTATGTAGTCGCGCCAGTGCATTCACGCCTTCGCGATCTATATCATGTAATTGTTCAATATTAACGATTAGCTCGTCTTTTTCACTAAATATGTTGAAGAATGCTTTATTGAAGATGGGTAGATTCGACTTTGTAAGCTTGCCTTTAACAATATAGGTCTCGTTCTTCACAATAATTTCTAGTACCATGTAAATGATATTTGGGATTAAATAATGGTGCTAAAAAATCAATTTTGCCTAAAGATCAAGAAAAAATCCCAGAGACTATTAAATAATCGACAAAGCGGAAAAAAATTGGATTTATGTTTAACTTTAAATCATCATTTAAACTCATTTTGAAAATCTAATATTATTGATGAGTCTGGTTTTGAGAAAGGCAGATCTTGATGATCTACCAACATTGCTGAAATTTGAACAAGGTCTTATCAAGGCTGAAAGACCTATGGATCCTACTATTCAGGATGGTTCCATCAATTATTATGATATTTCAGAATTCATAAAAGGAACAGATTCTGAAGTCTATGTCGTGGTTGAGGACGGTCAGATCGTGGCTTCAGGTTATGTGCTTATAAAAGGTGACAGGCATTATCTGAAACATAAAAAACAAGGTTATCTCGGTTTTATGTTTGTGCCTGAAGAAAAACGTGGTCGTGGATTAAATAAGCTCATCATTCAGGCTCTGCTTGATTGGTGCCGAAAACGAAACATTGACGAGATCCGATTAGATGTATATAATGTAAATGAGCCTGCCATAATAGCTTATGAGAAAGCGGGTTTTACAAAACATTTAATCAATATGCGATTAAATTTAAATGACCTGGAATAAAAAGACTAAAAAACTTTAAACGTCTTCCGACTGATTTAAGAATTGCTCTCGATACTGAGCTTTTTTCAGTATTTCTCGTTTCAGCGTTGATCTTTTTTTAAATTCCTGGCGGCTGCGAATCTCACGCATTAATTTCACATTTCGATATTTACGCTTGTAACGCTTTAACACGCGTTCGATATTCTCGCCTTCCTTTCGTTCAATTATGAGCATATAATAGTTTTTTATGTTATCCCAAGTAGGGTATTAATGTTCTGTGTTTCGATTCATGTCTTAATCGTCTAATTGCTTTTTCTTTAATCTGACGAACGCGTTCTCTTGTCAGATCGAATGTATCTCCTATTTCTACGAGACTCATGGGTTGATGATCATTTAGGCCGTAATACAATTTTAAAACGCTTGCCTCTCTGGGCTGTAATCGATCTAAGACACGCTCGATTTCTATTTTAAGCGATTCCTTAACAAGGGAACCATCTGGTCTTGGTGATTCATCAGATTTCACCACGTCGTATAAACTACTGGTTTCGCCTTCTTTTAAGGGGGCATCCATTGAGAGGTGTCGTCCTGAATTTTTCAGGGACAATTTTACATCTTTAACCGTCATATCGAGTTCATTAGCCAATTCCTCAGCACTCGGAGGACGCTGATGTATTTGTTCCAAATTCGCGTAAGCACGATTAATTTTATTTAGGCTTCCTATTTTGTTGAGAGGCAGTCGCACTACGCGTCCCTGCACGGCCAAGGCCTGCAAAATCGATTGCCTTATCCACCAAACAGCATAAGAAATGAACTTAAATCCTCTTGTCTCATCAAATCGTTTAGCCGCTTTTACCAAACCGGCATTGCCTTCATTAATGAGATCACCTAATTTCAATCCCTGATTCTGATATTGCTTTGCAACGGAGACTACAAATCGCAAATTGGCTTTAACTAATTTATCCAAAGCCTTTTGATCGCCCTGTTTAATCCGTTGGGCTAATTCGACCTCTTCATCAGCTGCAATCATTGGAAGTTTACTTATATCCTGTAAATACTTTTCCAAAGATTTTGATTCCCTATTTGTAACTTGTTTTGTGATTTTTAATTGTCTCATATATTCAAACCTGTTTTTTGATGCGCCTACATTATAACAGAATAGTTCAGAAAAACAACAAAATTTGCATTTTTTAACGAAAATGACCCGAGAAAGGAAAAAAACAGCTTAAAAACGGACAAAAACGGACAAAATTTTAAAAAAATTAAAATTTTCGGTCGGGGTGAAAGGGTGTCATATCTATCGAAGGCTTTTCATTTTCAATAGTTTCCTGAATCAATTTTCCGGTAGCCGTGGCCATACTCCATCCCATCATGGCATGACCGGCTCCAACAGTTAGGTTTCGTAAGCCTTTAGATCGCCCGATATAAGGAAGTCCATCCGGTGATACCGGTCTAAGTCCGCATGCGGCTTCTCTTTGTTCGGTCTCCGTGAGGCTTAAGTTTGGATAGTATAATTTCACACCCTTTGCAATTGCCTCAACTCTAACCTTGTTGATCCTGGAATTGATTCCTGCTATTTCCATGGTACCGGCTATTCGGGTAAATCCATTCATGGGTGTAACAGCAATTTTCTTTTCCGATAGTATGGCAGGCAGGGTGATTCCGTAATCGGTAGTAGTATTGATTCGATAACCTTTCCCTGCTTGAAGCAGCAAATTGAGTTGAAGTTTTTTACTGAGTTCTCCACTCCAGGCACCGGCAGTAAGAACGACTTCATCGACTTCCAATATCTGTTTTTCGGTGATAACCATTTGAATACGATCTCTATCCATACTAAAATCCCTTACAGCCTCATTTTTGTAAAGCTTAACACCGGCTTTTTCAAGATAACTTTTTAGATCATTCATGAATTCATGCGGTGTTGTATGATAATCGCATTTATAATAAGTGCCACCAACAGCATTGATTTTAGCTTTTGGCTCAAGTTGTGCAATATCATCGGGTTTAATTTCATTTACTTCAAGTCCGGCCCGTAAAGCCTGATCGGCTATTTTCATTTCTTCCTCCAGTCCCTTCATACTCAGGCAAAGCATCATCAGTCCTTTTTTCTCATAATGAAAGGTAAAATTTTCATCTTCTTTTATTGCATCATAAAGTTCTTGACTAAGAACTGCGATATCGCGAATGGCAGGAATTGACTTTTTAACATGTCGCGGGTTACACGATTTATTAAATGCCAAGCCCCAACGCAACAGATCGGCCTCAAAGCGTGGTTTGATATAAAGCGGACTGGATGAGTTAAACATCCATCGTAAACCCTTTCGCATAACTCCGGGGGCAGCAAGTGGAATAATATGGCTCGGTGATAGGTAACCGGCGTTCACAAAGGAGGCTCCTTCATCCATGTTTGATTTATCGATTACGATGACCTCATGTCCATTTTTGTGTAAATAGTAGGCAGAACAAAGCCCAATTACACCTCCACCTATTACAATGACTTTTTTGCTCAATGTATTCGCCTCATTTAAATGACCTGGAATCCGAATGCATAAGGATCCTCATCATCGATTAATATTGTATTATAGCCATATCGCCTCGCCCAGCCCTGGATACTGGGAATAATAGCATCATAATTTCCCACTTTGGTTTCTTCTTCTATACGACCGGTGAACCGACTCCCGATATAACTTTCATGAATAAATGATTCATGAAGATTCAATAGGCCTTTTGCATGCAATTGGGCCATCCTCGCCGAAGTTCCGGTACCGCAAGGGCTTCGATCGATGGCTTTATCACCATAAAATACCGCATTTCGCCCTGATGATGACTGGTCTAGAACATCCCCGGTCCATTCAACATGTGACACGCCTCGAATAGTCGTATCCTCGGGATGGATAAACCGGTCGGGATATAATTTATTTAACCGATGTCGTAATTCCCTGGAAAAGTTAATGATCTCGGAGGCTGTATAATCCTGGATACCCTTAAAATTTCCTTGTGGGTCAATTATAGCATAAAAATTTCCGCCATATGCCACATCGACTTCAAGCTCTCCCAAACCCGGGCAATCCACCTTTAATCCGGCTTCGGCCAGGTAACTGGGAACATTCATAAGCCGCACCCATTCCACCTTATCATTTGTTTGCTGGTAGTCAACCTTTATCAAACCGGCAGGCGTTTCCAGCCTCAATTCTCCAGGTTTAATCGGTTCGATCAAGCCCTCCTCTAATGCAAATGTGACTGTCCCTATAGCTCCATGGCCACACATTGGCAGACAACCCGAGGTTTCGATAAACAAAACAGCAATATCGTTATTGGGGTTATGCGATGGATATAAAAAACTTCCACTCATCATATCATGACCTCTGGGCTCAAACATCAATCCGGTACGAATCCAATCGAAAGATTTTAAGAAATCTTGTCGTTTCTCACTCATATCCTTACCGACAAGATCCGGCCTTCCGGTTTTGACCAATCTCACGGGGTTACCACAAGTGTGACCATCGATGCATTCAAAAACCCATTCAGCCATTTTTTACACGTTCAATATAAGCAAGGATACGCTCTTCCAGGATGGGTAAAGTCACCGTTCCTTGTTCAAGAATTATTTCATGAAATTCCCTGATATCGAAATCAGATCCAAGCTCTTCCATCGCTTTGTTTCTCAACTCCCTAATTTTTAATTCGCCTATTTTATAAGAAAGCGCTTGTCCGGGCCAGGAAATATATCTGTCGGTTTCGGTGTTGACCTCATGCAGCGATAAGGCTGTATTCGAGGCCATGAAATCCACGACCTGATCTCTTGTCCAACCCTTGGCATGAATACCTGTATCAACAACCAAACGACAAGCACGCCACATCTCATAGGTGTATTTACCAAAATGCTCATAGGGTGTTGTATACATGTTCATGTCGTTTGCTAAAAACTCGGTATAGAGGCCCCAGCCTTCGCCATAGGCCGAGAGATATAAGTTCTTTCTGAATTGAGGGATACTATCTCCTAATTCACTATTTAGGGCTCCTTGCAAATGATGACCTGGAACGGCCTCATGGACCGTGAGAGATGGTAAAGTATAGAGGGTTCTTGACGGCAGGTTATACGTATTCACCCAATAATAACCGGGATCTGTATCGTTCGAAGGCCCCACGTAGCGTCCTCCTGTATATTTAGGCGCGATAGCGTCTGGAACGGGTGCAACACCATATGGTTTTCTTGGTAAGGTTTTAAAAAACCTGGGTAGTTGCTCGTCTGCGCGTTTGGCCATGTCCCGGGCTTTCATAAGCAATTCATCCGGCGTTTTCGCATAGAATTGTTCATCGGTCCTGAGGAATTGCAGAAATTCAGCAAAACTTCCTTCAAAACCAACCTCATCGATTATCAACTCCATTTGAGCTTTTATCCGGGCAACCTCTTTCAAACCGATCTGATGGATATCCTCAGCTGTATATTCGGTACTCGTTGTATAAAAATTTATCCTGTTCTGATAATAATCATTACCTCCAGGTGTTTCAGAAACTCCCAAACTAGTCCGCGTCTTTGGAAAATATTCAGTCTCAAAGAACATCTTTATTCTTTTGAATTGAGGAATAACTTTAGATTCAATTGCCTCTTTCGCTGCTTCTAAAACCGAGTCCCTTTGTTTTTCATTTAAATCGTCTGGCAGCTTAAGAAATGGCGAATAAAAGTAACTCGCTTTATAATCGTCCACTATATGATCGTCATAGGTCGATTCATATCCATTGAATATGACCCTTGGCTGTGAAACTCCTTTCTCTAATCCTTCTCTCAGATTAATCAAATGCTGATCCACGTAATCCGGAATGGCATTCAGTTTAAGAAGATAAGCTTTGGCTCGCCGATAACTTGTTAACGGACGAACTCTGTAAGGTAAACTCGAATGAAACCCTGCATCGGAAAGCAATGGATTCAAGAATCGCTCATATTTGTAATAATCAATACTCTCCGTCAATACATAAGGCAATAACCGAAGGGAAATCCTATCGGTTTCCGACAATTGTGATTCATCTATCGACTCCAACTTATCGAGTAAACTCTGAGCAAAATCAGCTTCATTCTTATAGTGATCCCTGGTAAACAGGCCTAAAGGATAGATGCTATCGTCGTAGCTCTCATGATCCTGGTATTCGGTAATAATAGCGTTTAATGCTCCGGTAGATGGGTTTTCTCCATCTTTGGTGCAAGCGACTACTAAAATGGAAACTAAGAATAGAACTGAAAGCTGTTTCATAGATTAAAGTTTTGCATAGGTTTGTTCGCCGTTTATCAATCTGGAGATTTGCAAGGGGTTACTATTTTTCAACTCATCGGGAAGTAAGTTATCGGGCCAATTCTGATAACTGAAAGGTCGCACCCAACGTCTAATGGCATGACGACCAACCGCTGTAAACCTGCTATCTGACGAGGCCGGATAGGGTCCGCCGTGCAACATAGCAGGCGCAACCTCGACACCCGTGGGAACACCGTTAAATATAATGCGTCCAACCCGATCTTTAAGGGCTTCAACAACGCCCTGATAACGTTGTATTTCATCATCTACTGAAATAATGGTCCCGGTTAACTGACCTTCAAGAGATCTGAGAATTCTTACTAATTCCTGCTGATCTTTGCATCGCACCACCATTGAGAAGGGGCCGAAGACCTCCTGGTGCAGGGTCGAATTTTCCAAAAAGGTATGACCGTCAACGGTTGTAATGGCTTGACGGGCATAATTAACAGCCACGTCTGAATCATATTCAGCCACAACTTCCAAGCTGGTTTGCTGTTTGGCTTGCTTGCTTTTTTGCTCGTATGCGCCAATTATATTTGGATGCAGCATACACGAGGGTTCAATTTTTACTATTTCAGAAGCTAACTGCGTCACGAAATTGTCGAGTTCCGGACCCTTCATACCCAGTAACAGGCCCGGATTCGTGCAAAATTGTCCAGTTCCCAGGGTTATGGAGTTCGCATAAGTACCGGCCCATTGATCACCCTCATGTTCCAATGCTTTAGGTAAAATAATAACCGGATTTATACTGCCCATCTCAGCGAACACCGGGATGGGTTCAGGCCGACGAGATGCCTCATCAAACAAAGCGCGTCCTCCAACGATGCTGCCTGTAAAACCGACTGCTTTTACATCCGGATGACGCACCAGTTGAACGCCGACCTCAATTCCGGCACTGTTTAAATTTGAAAAAACACCATCAGGCATACCACAGGCCTTCGCTGCTTTATTAATGGCAAAAGCTACTAACTCTCCCGTACCGGCATGCATGGGATGTGATTTGACGATAACCGGGCAACCGGCAGCCAGGGCCGAGGCCGTATCGCCTCCTGCCGTTGAATAAGCCAACGGAAAATTACTCGCTCCAAAAACTACTACCGGACCCAGGGCAATATTCATCTTTCGCAAGTCTGGCTTCGGAATCGGTTCCCGATCTGGGATTGCCGTATCGATTGTAGCTTCAACCCAGGAACCTTCAGCAACTAATTCAGCAAAAGTCCGCAATTGGAAAACCGTTCGACCGCGCTCCCCTTTTGCCCGGCCGGATGGCAAACCTGACTCTTTGCAATAGACCTTGATCAGTTCATCATCAAGAGCCATGATCTCATCTGCAATTGAATTCAGGAAGGCCGCTTTTTGGGATCCCGGGGTCTTACTAAAAGTCTCAAATGCGGATTTGGCCTTTTGAACGGCCAAATCGATCTCTTCCGATGTTGCTTCGTAAAAAGTGTCGGAATTTTGAATATTCAACTTAGGGTCAAAGGTCTTATAGGTACTGTTGCCTTTTGCTGATCGCTCAAATCCAATAAAATTTTCTCCTGTAATCATAAATTCTCAATCTACTTTAATATTGTTTGTTGATTTGGAGTGCTTTATAATCCGGTAATTTCGGACGCGTTTTTAGTCCGTTTTGAATAACCTTTAAAACATGCTCCCGTTCCTCACCCATAAGTGGCAGCCGGGGTGGTCTAACCAATTCTGTTCCCAAGCCGGTGGCTACTTCTGCTAATTTAATGTTTTGAACTAATTTTGGATTTATATCGAGTTCCAATAAAGGCATAAACCAACGGTATATATCGATCGCCTCTTTAATTCGACCTACTCGCTGAAGCTCATAAATGGCCACTGTTTCTTCTGGAAAGGCATCGACGAGGCCGGCTATCCACCCATCGGCACCCATTAAAAGGCTCTCAAGTGCCAGGGTATCAACTCCGGTCAGGATCTTCAGACGATCAGCGAACTTATTTTTTATTCGGGTAACATTAGTGATATCGCGAGTTGATTCTTTTACTGCCTGAATGGTATCGCATTCGAGTAGATCATCAAACATATCTAATGTGACCTCAATTTTGTAATCGACCGGGTTGTTATAAACCATTATCGGCAGGGAGCTACTTTTGGCCACCGATTTGAAATAGATCACTGTTTCACGGTCACCCGCCTTATACCTCATCGGAGGCAGCATCATCAGGGCAGTTGCGCCATCATCTTCAGCTTTTTTGGCAGCTTCTATAGCGCCTTTGGTAGTTTGTTCGGCAATATTGATAAGCACAGGGACTTTGCCATTCACGATTTTAACCGTTTCACGGGTTAGGGTGCGCTTTTCAGAATCGCTGAGTGTACTGGCTTCACCCAAAGTTCCGCCAAGGACAATTCCGTGGACCCCTGCATCGAGTTGAGCGCGCACATTGTGCCCGAACATCTCCAGGTCTAGTGTATCGTCGGTTTTAAATTTGGTTGTGACCGCAGGCATCACGCCTTTCCATTCAATTGACATTTGGTTGGCATTTTAAGTTTTGTAAATTTAAAAGTTAGATTTGGGATTTTATAACAATATGAAGAAGAATTACGTTCAAATTTTAATATTAGCAGGAATTATCATATCCTTATACGGACTGTTAACGGGGCGGTATTTGTTATTGTTTCTTTTGATTCCGATCGGACTCGATTTCTGGAATAAAAAAAACCACTCCAATAAATCGGAGTAGTTTCTTTATTAAATCAAGGGATAATTGATTTATTTAATACTTCATTTTATAAAGAGATTTAAGTTAAAGGTGTTTCGCAACAGTTCCCGTCCGTGATTATATTTATTTGTTTCACTATCTCTTTCAATAATTAAATCTTTATCTCGAATAAAATCATTTTGTAGATTATGAACGAACAGAGAGAAGTTCTCTATATCTTCAAAGGCAATGTAACCAATTCGAATCAGGTTGAATGTATTTGTGAAAAAACGTATTCCAGCCTTAAAGGCGGTTTTGTGATTCTTTGTTTTTTTCATATCGAGAACGTTTGCACGTTCGCGATTTTCAAATTTAAATTGATTCAGTTTTTCAAGGGTTTGATCATGACTGCCATTATTAACCAAACATAATTGCATATCATCATGAACGCTTAAAATTTCTCTCAATATGCTTGTTTTTAGTCGTTTTTCATGATTAAGAAAAACGACAACTACTCCGTAGGTCATCCTTTATTGATTTATTAGTTTTCGAAAGACTTCAATGAAACCTGATTCTGATAGCTTAAATCTTCTTTTTGAAACATGGGTTTAATTCTATAATCCCATGCAATTCTGAAGATTTGGAGTCCGATTTTAAGAGAGTCTTTAAACGATAATTTCGATCCGTCGGCATGTATCCATCTATTTAAGGGTCTTTCGCATATACTGGCCTTTGCTTTTTCTGTTCCCAGATCATTTTTTACCCGCATGAAAATCTCAACATCAAAAAGCCATTTTGTGATAAACGGTAAGGTGAACAAATCTTTTACACTATCTCTTCTAAAGATTTTAGCTCCGCATTGCGTATCCTTGAAATCCATCGAAAGAATAGTACAGATCATTAGGTTTATGGTTTTGCTGATAATTTTTCTGGCGGATTCTTTGGTAATATCAGCCCCCATTCTTGAAATGCGCGATCCGCTCACAATCTTGAAATCGGACTGCTCAATAGTTTTAACCAATTCCTCGAAATCTGAAAAATCAGTGGAAAGATCGGCATCGAGGAATCCTATGTAATCAAGATCCTTCTGATCGTGCAAATGAAGCATGCCTTGACGAACTGCTTCAGCTTTTCCACCATTTTTCTCACAGTTATAAACGGAGATATAATCTTCTCGTCCTAATTTTAATTTGTTTAATACCTCAAGAGTATTGTCGGTACTACCATCGTTAACAAAGCACAGATGATATCCTGAATTGGAATTAACGAAATCGATAAACGTTTCACTTAACAACCGGTCTTCCTCATTATAGCAAGGGATAACAACACCGACACATCTGTGTTGAATCATCATATTGTCTGATAACGATTCGGCCGAATTCGAAGCAGGGTTCCCAAGCATTCTTTTAACACGTGCACAAACCTCATTTAGGCTGAGTGGTTTTTTCATATAGTCATTCACCCCAAGATCAAATACTTCAAGAATTATTTTGTCCTCCGTATTTCCTGAAAGCACCATTATTGGTGTTTCCTCATCTTTCTTGCGAATGCTTTTAATTATTTCGATTCCAGACGTTCCAGGCATATTGATATCGATTATCAAAAGATCTGGTCGCTCATTTTCATACGATTTTAAGCCTTTGATAGGGTCTGTTTCTATTTGAACATCGTATCCTATTTCATTAAGACGCTTTTGGATTGGTAAAAGGACCAATTGTTGATCGTCAATAGCTAAAATTTTCATGATTCTGTTTTTTTAATTCATGTCAAAAGTATCTTAATCATTCTCTGATTAATTTATATTTAGATGAATGATACACTTTGTGTCGACCAATGGAACTTTTCATAAGTTGATAAAATGAATCGTTAGGTAGCTTTTTATTTATCTTTAGCCTCATATTAGAACGGTATAGTGAACACCACCAATAAATATCTGATAAGTGCATTACTTCTGGGAATTGCATTCCATGGGTCATCAATTTTTTTCACCCTGGAATCAACTTACGATGCCCTTATTCATTTATTCTTTGGAAATCATTATGCTGAAAATTGGTTTGAACCCTGGAACTTTAAATGGTATACGGGGTTTACAGTTATGAGTTATCCGCCTTTAGTTCATCAGAGTATTGCTCTGTTGTCCTATATAGGTGGGTTGAAGTTTGGTTTGTATACGGTAGCATTAACAGCTGTCGTCTTATTTATTACCGGCGTATACCGTTTTTCACTTTTGATGACATCAAATCGCAACATCGCGGGTTATGCCGCCCTATTATGCGTTTTTTCCTCATCATTTGTGGAGACTTTACATTTATTCGGGCAACTTCCAAGTATAATTGGAATATCGGTGCTGCTCCATGCCTTACCTGAAATTTACCTGTGGTTGTACAATGGTAAATGGCGATATCTGATTACATCATTGTCATTGATTGCTGTTACCGTTACATCCCATCACGTGACCCCCATTTTTGGAATGGTATTTTTCATATTCCCGTTGATCGGTATGGTAATTATGGATCGGGCAAAAGATGATCAAAAAGACTCCGATAAGGTAACATTTAGGCTTTTTTTAAGGGCTTTCTTCAAACTGTTTAAGCGGATTGTCGGGTTTGGCCTATTATCCTTGGTTCTGATTATTACCTGTATTCTTCCGTATTGGATTAATACAAAAAACAATCCCATAACCCAGGTGCCAATTCCTCACGGATCCCGGGATAATTTTATAGAGATTACCTCGTCTGGTCTTGTTTTTTTCCTAATACCCTGGGGCATATTATTGATTTTATTACCCTTTATATTTTACCGGTATTACAGCCGACGATTTTTATTTTTCGGGTTCTCTTTTAGTTTGCTTACTCTACTCGGAACGGGAGGAACTACACCAATTCCTCGGTTAATGCTTGGGGAAAATGCTTTTAACATCCTTACATTAGATCGATTTACACTATGGGCTTCGATCATGGCACTTCCCATGTTAGGGGAGTTCACTTACCGATTTGTTCAAGGCGACCTGAAACAAATCCTTCAGAATAGATTTGGTCCGGTTTTTCATCGCATATCCGGATGGCTACTGGCAGGTCTGTTTTTATTTATGACCATTTTTACAATGAGCCTGGGGTATTTCAGACCCGCCCAACCAAAAAAAATTGAAATGCTTCCCATCGTCAATTTTCTGAATCAGGATGAACACTACAAATGGCGGTATCTGACTTTGGGATTTGGAGATCAAATGGCATGGCTTTCTGCTCAAACCAATGCACTGACCGTGGATGGCAATTATCATTCGGCTCGCCGGCTTCCTGAACTAACCACCCGCGCAATCGAGCGATTGGAAAATTCGAAATTCAAAGGAATTGAAGGAATAGGATCCCTACAACAATTTCTGACTGTACCAGAGAAATATAACCTGAAGTATATTTTTGCAAACGATAAGTTTTATGATCCGATATTATTCTATTGCGGGTGGCAACGACTGCAAAGATTGGAAAACGGGATACAGGTATGGGAAAAAATCAATGTTCCACCCCTGAGTAAAATTCTTCCGAGGGATCAGTTTCCGAGATACCAATCGGTTATTTGGGGGATCATCCCTTTTGCAACGGTAATTCTGGCATTTATTTTAAACATTCAGATGATCTTTATCCGTCTATTAAAATTGCCAGCAATTAAACGGCCGGATTATTTTCGTCATGATCTAAAATTAACCCGGTTTCCTAAAACTCTGGTTAATATCTCTCACGCCTGGTTTATAGCATTAATGGTCATGACATCGTGGGGCATATGGCAATTATACATCCGGTATGATGCCCATCAATCTCCTGAGAATGCTATCCTGGCTTATTATGATGCTTTAGACTTCAAAGAATTTGAAAAAGCGCATAAATTGCTTGATCCGGAGAGCGGTAAAAGCCTCGATCAATTTATGCTGGAAATGTCGGTTGGCGACGGCTTATTGAGTTCCTACGCCAAATTGGATTCTATCACTACAACAATTAAATCAATCAATGATTCTGCCGCCATTGTATCGGTTAACGGCAGCTGGATATCCCCTCTTGAACAAATATATCGATCGGAAATAAAAACGGTTATCAAACGAAAGAATAAATGGTTTCTTGTGCCTGAAAAGCAAGATCTGGATCTCCCGCCAGACCAATTGATGGCCGGAAATTTAACTAAATATTACAATCATGGACGACGCCGGGTTACAACCGAACAATCGCATCACGAGGATATTCTACGGCAACCCCTTGTTGAAATATTATCAGCTCGATTGGTAAAATTTAATGACAGTTATGCGGTAATCGGTGAGATACAGAATATCGACAATGTGCCGGCAGATGTCATAATAAAATCAACCTTGTACAACTCTGAAAATGAATCACTCGCCAGTTATAATTCAAAATTTCACATGAAACACAAGCTGTTGCCAAAAGAGGTCACGGCCTTCAGAATTGATTTCGAGGGAATAGCCTGGCAATCGCTTGATGAATCGGTTCCTAAAACTTACGATCCTGATCGTTTTACTCCAGTCGAGCTTTCCGATCTACCTGAAAAGTTCGATCTGCATTGCGAATCAAATGTTTCAGGAAAAGAACTATACAATGAGGTTGGAATTTATGAGATGAATCTGAACAATCAGTCCATTTCGGGAACGCTGGTCAATTTCGGTCTGTCCCAGGTCACAATTTCACAATTGCTGGTTTCGTACTACAATGATTCTGATGAAATCGTATGGGTCGATCATCACTTTATCGATGAAGGGATAAGGCAACAGAGAAAGCAAAATTTTGACATCGAATTAAAAAATCTTGATGGGCTTAAGGTCATCTTAAGCGATCTCAGCACAAGTTATATCAACGGTGAACAAAATAGCGAAATTGAATCCAAAACCAGGGAAAGAAGAATTCCAATAGATGACCTTAAATTATTAAAACCGGTTAACAGGACCGATTTTAGTTATATAAAATTACAAACAAATAACTATATCGGCAATCCAAAATGAAGCAACTAAGCATCAAAATATTTGTCCTTGTAATTCCTTTGATATTAGGTTTGTTCGGAATTCATCAGAACCCTTCTAACATATTGAACGTCGATCTCATAAGTGATCAGACAGTTTATCGCGTTGGTGATGCCATACGAATAGAATTTAAGGCCGTTGAACTTGAAAGCCCGTCGCTAATTTGCAGATCAAGCTACGGAACAACGGTCCTATTACCGTCGGAAAAAAAGGAGTCCCTCGAATTCATTTTATCAGATTTTCTCGTTAAAAAGGCCGGTACGATAAGCTGGCAGCTTAAGGATGGCCAAAGCAGTTTGAAGTCGGGTAAATTAACAATTATTGCAGATCAGGAAATAAATTCCATCGAGGTGTATGCCGGTCCGCCTGATATTGTTGCAGGAGGTGAGGACGACGCAATGATCGTTACCATTCCACTCGACTTGTACAACAATCCTGTACCCGATACAAGCATCGTGACCTTGTATGGACAAATCGGTAATGATACTGAAATCGATACGTTAAGGGTATCGAACGGCATTGCGTTTAAACGAATTTTCTCGCCTGAATTGGCCGGCCGGTCCATTTATTCGGTCGAAGGAACAAATGCTTCCAGCAAAGAAATTATATTAAATATAAATCCAGGGCTGCCAATTGATTTTACTATTGATTTTAATCGCCCCCATAACTATGCCGACGGTAATCAAATTACCAGGGTACAGACGTCAATAATCACCGATGCTTTTCAGAATATAATTACAGATGGCACCCTTGTTGAATTTAGAATTCTCACCAAATCAGGTAATAAAATGATTTCCCAGGCTACCACTATTGATGGCATCGCGATTGCACCGCTATTACATCCTGAATCAAATGACAGCTATTTGGTTGAAGCTGTGATTCCCGGACTGGCGAAAAGCAATACGGTACAACTTGAATACGAACAGGCCGTTTTTGATATTCCTGTCACCTTCCATGAAAATACAAAGGAAATTGTTGCCGGACCTATTCTTAGCTTCCTAGGGCAATGGATTCCTGACGGCTTCCGTGTAAAGCTTAAAATTTATCAAAACGACACCTTGATCAAAACCATTTCTGAACAAACGATTAACGGACGCACAAAATTCATGTTAAACGATCTTGATATTCCGGAAGGTAAATACACAATCAAAATCGAAGCGGGAGGCTTAATAAAAGAACTCAAAACCATTAACTTATGATAAGCACCAACCGAATCCTATTAATTTCAATCAGTGCAATTTTCTTTGTAACGGTTAATATTGCAATTATTTTTGGGATAGGATCTCTTGTAAGTTACTTAAATTCAGGGGCAGACCGAAGTCAAATGTTGCATGCAAACATTGCCCGGATGGTAGAATACACCCCGTCAGTATCATGGGATTTAAGCAATCAATCGGGTAAAAGAATCGATAATCAATCCCTTGGTAATATTGAACGGGATTATCTAAACGCATGGTATACCAGGCATTTGTCTCTTCTTTCCAATTCCGTTGACATCTTCGGTGATTATTATACAGATAAGGCCAAAAGTGATCTCATCGCACTAATTGAAAATAATCGGGAAACCGGTGTTAAAATTGAAGCCACAACAACTTCCCATGATTTGAAATTCGATTTTCTGAGTACCGATGGTCATTTGGCAGTTTTTACAGATCGTAGGGTAAAAGAATTTCAGCGGGTTTTTAAAAATGAAGATTTAATATCCCAGTCTCACTACATCGGAACCTATCGAATTATCATGTTATTGGAGGACGGATTTTGGAGGATCAGGCACATGATGCTGATTGAGGATTCTGAAGAACCAGCGGTGACTCACGCAATCGATTCATCTGAATTAATCGAGAATATAAAAGGGATTAACTACTACCCACAGGCGTCTCCTTGGGATACTTTCGGTCATGCATTTGATACTGAAATTATTTCCGCCGATTTTGATATTATTAAGAATGCCGGTTTGAATACCATCAGGGTTTTCATTCAATATGAAGATTTTGGCAAGGCTGAAATCAATGACATTAAAATGGAACGGTTGCAAAGGTTGCTTGACAAGGCGACTGAAAAAAATTTAAAAGTGATCTTAACGCTTTTTGATTTTTATGGTGATTATTCGGTATTGGATTGGACCAGAACATTGAAACATGCTGAAGGAATAGTTGAGGCCTTGAAAGATCATCCGGCCATCTTGGCATGGGATATAAAAAATGAACCCGACTTAGATTTTGAATCAAGAGGGAAGGACAATGTTATCAATTGGCTTAAGATAATTATCAAGAAAATAAATGATTTAGATCCATCAAAACCAATAACAATTGGCTGGGCTAATTATAAACACGCCAATAATTTAAGCGACGTATTAGATTTTATCTCCTTTCATTATTACGGTGATATTGAAAAATTACCTGAAATCTATTCAGATATGAAGCAAGAGCACCCAAATAAAGCAGTACTGTTGGAAGAATATGGTCTTTCGAGCTACCAGGGGTTTTGGCGTCCATTTGGAGACGATGAGAGCGATCAGGCCGATTATCATAAGAGCATGCAGACCATTTTTAAAAAGAATGCCATTCCGTTCATGTCATGGACGCTTTACGACTTCAATAAAATACCAAAGGAAGTCGTAGGGAGACTTCCTTGGCGAAAACGTATTCAACAACGATTCGGATTTATCGACCTTAATGGATCACCAAAAAAATCGTTTGAATACATAGCTACTAATCAGTAGGCCTTAATTCAATTGAATGAATTTTATTCTTAATTTTTAAAGCTTTAAAAGCCTCGAGGTACATATCTGTTACCAGTTCCATGGGGTATGCCATAGCCGCTTTATAGTTTGCCTTGCCCATTTCAATACGGTATGCATCATCTTGAACAATTCGTTGAATAGCCTCCGACATAGAATCCACACTTTTTGGATCGAAAAACTCACCGATGTAGCCTTCGTCTTTTACCAGCAGTGATAAATCCCCTAAATCAGGCATGACAACAGCTTTCCCGTAACTACCAGCCTGATGCAACACACCAGAACTTCCTGTTGTGGATGTGTAAGGAAAAACTACTACTGCGCTTGAGCTGAAGAGTTCGGGTACATCTTCTTCTTCAACATAACCCGTAAAATTCAAATTTGGAACATGGGCATATTTGGCCTTTACCGAATCAAGATACCCGGGAACATTTGGGTTATCGGTACCGGCAATCTCAATTTCAAGATCGATTCCGGTCCGGGATCGAACCAGTTCGACGGCCTCTATCATGGCTTCCACTTTTTTGTAGGTCCCGAATTTACCAAAGGTCATGATCTTCTTTGGACCTTCCGGCAAAGAATAATCGGGCTTCCCTGAAAGTTCAAAGGTTCCATGCGGAATCATTTTTATATTGCTAGCACCATAGTTTTCTTTAAGTACACGTACATACTTATGCATCGTCACTGCGAGTAAATCAGTCTTCAGGATCAAGCGTGTAAGCAGTTTACCGATGAGATTATACGTCCGTTGAAGTATTTTATTTCCGGTAAAGCCGGCGCTTTCAAGATCAACTTCCTCGAGGATGT
>JABDIV010000071.1 GCA_013003555.1 Flavobacteriaceae bacterium | reverse complement strand
TAAAGATGCTCAATAAAATGGACAGTGAGTTAAGTTGTAAATTCACAAAGTCTATTTTAAAAGCAATGAAAAGGAGAAGAAAATTTGACAAGAGTTTTAAACTGGAAGTTGTACATCGCAGTTTAGATCCGGATGTTAGCCTCAAGCAGTTGTCTGAGGAATTAGGTATTCATTCAAATATCATCAGTCGTTGGCGCAAAGAGTATTTAGATACTGGGGAAGAATTGAGTTTTCCAGGCAAGGGTAAAGAAGTATTGACTGAAGAACAAAAGGAGATACGTCGATTGAGGAAGGAATTAGCTGATGAGAAATTGAATACAGAGATATTAAAAAAGGCTATTCGCATTTTTTCCAAGAGCGACGGTCGAACTACGCATTCATAAAGATGAATCGCCGAAAGTACACCGTTGAAAGAATGTGTGCCTTGCTACAGATTAGTCGATCTAGTTATTACGCCTGGTTGAGCAGAGAAGAAAAGGTATTGAAGCGGGATCTGATCTGTGATCAGGTAATCCGATCGTTCAAGCAAAATAGGGGCTTATATGGTTCTCCCAGGTTGGCTTTTGAGTTGCAGGAACAAGGATATGAGGTGTCCAGATCTACAATTGCTCGAGTGATGAAAACTAATGGTTTGGTTGCCCGGCCTCGAAGAAAGTACGTTCATACGACGGATTCAGATCACAACTGGCAGGTAGCAGACAATCTTTTGAACAGACAATTTTTTGCCACTCGTCCGAATGAAAAATGGGTCAGTGATATCAGCTATATTCTGACCAAAGAAGGCTGGACCTATTTGACTGTCATTGTAGATTTGTTTGATCGCATGGTGGTTGGATGGACACTCAGCTCGGACATGAGCACCGAAAATACGACGATTAAATGCTTGAAAATAGCCATGGAGCGAAGGACTATCGATAAAAGCTTATTGTTTCATTCGGACCGGGGAGTTCAGTATTGTTCTTCAAGTTTTCGAGATGTTCTGGCAAAAAATCCCAGGATTATTCAAAGTATGAGTCGAAAAGGAAATTGTTGGGATAATGCTGTGGCTGAAAGCTTTTTCAAAACATTGAAAACCGAATGGGTAAGAAAGTTTAAATATCGAAATTTGGAAGATGCACAAAGGTCAATCTTCGATTACATTGAGAGATTCTACAATACTAAAAGACGGCATAGTGCCAATGGGTATATGTCTCCATTAAAGAAATATTATTTATTTTTTAACCGAATTGCGGCTTAGGTGCGTGGGCTGTCCATTTTGGTGAGCATTTCCATTTTGAGTTTTTACAACCAACTTTTCAACCAAAATACTAAAACACCTAAACACTTAAAAACTATATTCCTAGTCATTAAATACAAAAAATCCTAATCCCCCTGGGTCACGAATAATTATATTATCCACGGATCCATCTTTGCTAAAATGCGTAATTTCTTCAGTTATCGGGATTTGAAGCTCACGCACCTTTGCAATAATGGCAGGATTGTTTCCTGAATTAAAATACGTTAATGAAGGATTGAAAAACAAATGAGGACATGCAAATGGTTTCATCAGGCTGACTGTGAATTCATCTGCATTCGCAAGACAGATCCATCCTTGTTCGATAGCGCCCATCGTTACTTTAAAACCAAGTATTTGAAATAGTTTAACTGATTTATTGATATCAACAGATTCTAGACTTACGCCTGCAAAATTCCCAATAATGGGTGGGCCACACGCTGATATATCCAATTCAGGCCCTGCTCCATTCAACAAATAGATCCAACTACCGCTTGGATCCGCAA
>JABDIV010000097.1 GCA_013003555.1 Flavobacteriaceae bacterium | reverse complement strand
TGAGGTGTTAGTAAGAGATGTAACTTTACCTCCAACAATTAAAGATGCTATAGAGCGTAAATTAAAACAAGAACAAGAATCTTTAGAATATGAGTTTAGATTAGTAACTGCAGCAAAAGAAGCTGAAAAAGTTATTATTGAAGCACAAGGAAAAGCGGATGCAAACCGAATTCTTAGTGCATCCTTGACAGATAAAATTTTACAGGATAAAGGTATTGAAGCCACAATAAAATTGGCAGAATCTCCTAATTCTAAAGTCATTGTCATTGGATCAGGAGAATCAGGAATGCCTATTATATTAGGAAATCAATAAATCCTATCGAATATTAGGATTTCTAAAATAATTTTCTGAAACTTTGTTTATCAAAAAGAACAATGAATTCTATTCGTATACATCATCATCATTTTACATCTTCCAATCAGGCGAGCTGAAAATGTATTAAATAGAGTTAAAATATATTTAAAACCCGTTTGAGAAGTCTTGCGGGTTTTTTATTGCCCTTCCTTCGCAAGATTTACTCAAACAAATAAATAGAATTATGAGTAAACTAAAACTTGCTATTCAGAAATCAGGCCGTTTGCACGATGACTCCATGGCGCTTTTAAAAGCTATTGGGATATCGATCAATAATGGAAAGGATCAGCTAAAGGCTTCGGCCAGGAATTTTCCATTGGAGGTTTTTTATCTCAGGAACAGTGATATTCCGCAATATCTCAAAGATGGTGTTGTTGATGCAGCTATCATAGGTGAAAATGTACTTTTTGAGAAGGCAAGAGAACTGCCAATTGCGGTAAAACTGGGTTTCTCCAAATGTAGGGTTTCACTTGCTGTCCCGAAGTCATCAACTATTACCAGTATAAATGATCTCGATGGAAAGCGCATAGCCACTTCCTATCCTAATACAACAAATACATTTTTAAAAAAAGCCGGTATCTCAGCTTCGTTACATCGAATTAATGGTTCGGTTGAAATCGCCCCTAATATTGGATTGGCTGATGCTATTTGTGATATTGTTAGCAGTGGCAGTACATTGTTTAAAAATAACCTTAGGGAATTAGATGTTTTGTTTCGTTCGGAGGCGGTTCTTGCCAGGTCGCCTGAAATGAATGAAGAAATCGCCGGGTATTTCAGCCGTTTCCTTTTTAGAATAAAATCGGTTTTAAAAGGACGACAATCTAAATACGTTCTGTTGAATGCACCCAATGATAAAATCGACGCCATTTGTAAAATTCTTCCCGGTATGAATAGCCCCACCATTCTGCCCTTGGCAAAGAGCGGATGGAGTTCATTGCACTCGGTGATAAATAAGAATGAATTTTGGGAAATAATCGATGAGTTGAAAGCCAATGGTGCAGAAGGCATCTTGGTTTGTCCAATTGAGAACATGATTACCTGATCAGACATGAAAACAGTAATAAACCCGGCGAAAGATTCTTGGCCCGGTCTTTTAAAAAGACCGACTCAATCTGTAGAGGACATAGAAGCGACGGTCATGTCTATTTTCAGAGACGTAGAAAAAAGACAAGATGATGCGATTCTCGATTATACCCAGAAATTCGACGGTGTTCGTTTAAAAGACCTTCACTTAAGTGATAAGGAGATCGAAACAGCTATAAACGACGTGCCGGAGGAACTTAAAGCGGCTATAAATCATGCGCGTATCAATATTGAAAGATTTCACAAAGCACAACTTGGCTCTGAAGTAGAGCTAGAAACAACCGAAGGTGTTTATTGCTGGCAGGAAAAACGCCCAATTGAAAAAGTTGGTCTTTACATCCCCGGAGGAACGGCACCACTGTTTTCTACGATATTAATGCTTGCCATTCCAGCGCAGTTAGCAGGATGTAAAGAAATCGTATTGTGTTCGCCACCCAACGCCCAAGGTAAGTTGGCGTCTGAAATTATATATACAGCACAATTATGTGGCGTTTCAATGATTGTAAAGGCCGGAGGAATCCAGGCCATTGCCGGACTCACCTTTGGTACAGCTTCCATTCCAAAAGTTTATAAGATTTTTGGTCCGGGAAATCAGTATGTCACTGTAGCTAAACAATTGGCTACTAAATTTGGGGTTGCAATAGATATGCCGGCGGGCCCCAGTGAATTATTGGTTGTGGCCGATCGTTCGGCCAACCCTTCTTACGTGGCGGCCGATTTGCTTAGCCAGGCTGAGCACGGTGCAGATTCGCAGGTAATTCTTGTTAGTCTTGACCTTGAATTATTGGTGCAGGTCGAACATGAAATACAAGAACAAATCAAGATCTTACCGCGAAAACATTTAGCTAAAGTATCTATTTCGAATTCAAAAATGATCTATTTGGATTCACAGACCGAGGCACTCGATTTTATCAATGCATATGCACCGGAACACCTTATAATTGCCTGTGCCGATCCTGGTTATTTCATCGAAGGTATTATGAACGCAGGTTCGGTGTTTGTTGGTCACCTGACACCGGAAAGCGCCGGAGACTATGCCTCGGGAACCAACCACACCTTGCCAACAAATGGCTATGCCAGAAACTATTCAGGTGTTAATTGTGATAGTTTTTTGAAAACAATCAGCTTTCAAAAATTGACAAAAGAAGGATTGCAGAATATCGGTAATACAATCGAACTAATGGCCGAAGCTGAAGGCCTTTTTGCTCATAAAAATGCGGTGAGTTTAAGACTAAAAGATTTGAATAGTGATGAAAACTAAGGTTGAGAACTTAATCCGTAAGAATGTTAAGGCCCTAAAGCCCTATTCGTCAGCGAGAGATGATTTTAAAGGAATAGGAGATAACATGGTCTTTTTAGATGCTAATGAAAATCCGTTTGATCGCGGACTCAACCGATATCCCGATCCGAATCAAACCGAAGTTAAAGTCAGGATATCTGAATTGAAAAACATTTCAACAGACCAACTTTTAATCGGGAATGGGAGCGATGAAGTGCTTGATCTTATCGTTCGTGTTTTTTGTGAGCCAAACATCGATAAGATCATGATCTTACCACCAACCTATGGTATGTATAGGGTCATTGCCGGAATCAATGCCGTTGATGTCATTGCTGTCAATTTAGATTCAAAATTTCAACCAAAAGTCAAAGAGATTCTATCCGCTGCAAATGAAACTACCAAGATCCTGTTCTTGTGCAGCCCAAACAATCCTTCAGGAAATTTAATGGATAAGACGAAAGTTGAAGCGATCCTCAATGGGTTTGAGGGTATTGTCGTAATCGATGAGGCCTATGCTGATTTTTCTTCTGAATCAAGTTGGATTCAGGAATTGGATCGATTCCCAAATCTTATCGTTACCCAAACGCTCAGTAAAGCTTATGGATTAGCCGGAATCCGTCTTGGAATGTGCTTCGCGTCACCATTGATCATTCGGGCACTGAATAAGATCAAACCACCTTATAACGTTAACGCATTAACACAGCGTGAGGCTTTAAATAAATTAAGAGATAGCGGTTCATTGAACAAGGATGTCGATCAAATTCTTACTGAAAGAAAACTGCTCGAACAAGAACTGGTCAAATTCGATTGTGTTAAGCAGGTTTTTCCTTCGGAATCCAATTTCCTTCTTGTAGCTATTGACGATGCTAAAAGGCGATATAACGAATTGATCGATATGGGCATTGTTGTTCGCGATCGAAGTTCCCAGCCCGGATGTGAGAATTGTCTCCGATTCACCGTCGGAACCGCAGAAGAAAACCGAACACTGATAAACGCATTAACAAAACTGAAATGAAAAAAGTTTTATTTATCGACCGCGACGGCACGATGATCAAGGAGCCAAAAGATGAGCAAATCGATGCATTTGCGAAACTTGAATTCTATCCCGGGGTCTTTAGTTATTTGTCTAGAATTGCTTCTGAACTAAA
>JABDIV010000057.1 GCA_013003555.1 Flavobacteriaceae bacterium | reverse complement strand
GCGCCTGCTCTACTTCCAGATCTAAGGCTACGGTCGAATAACAACCTGTATTAATGTCTTCGCCCCGGGCGTAAATCGTCTGGGGGTTGCTTGTATTGGTATAGGGAACAGCCAGTTGATTGATCCCAGCATCGGCATCAGCCTGTGTCTCGTAATAAGTCACGGCATAATCAGGATTGCTACCCGTAATCTCATCGTTTTTTATGGTCAAATCAATAGCCGTGAAACCATCAATAACACTGTCGTCACAAACCTCCAATGGTGTGGGCTCAGTTAAAGTCGGATTTGGATTGATCGCGATTTCAAAATTGATGAGAGTCATTGAACAAGCTGTAATGATATTCTCAATACGTACATATATCGTTTGAGGATTCGATATATTATTATATGGGCTCACTAAAGCATTGGTATTTGCATCGGCATCGGCTTGCGTCTCATGATAACTGATTGTTAAATCGGCGGGATTCTGCGAACCGATTACTTCAGCATCAAAAACCGACAGATCGATACTGCCAACATCTGTGTTGTCGCTACAGAAAGCCTGATTGGCTACCGTATTATTATCGGGTATAGGATTTACAACGAGGTCCATATTTGCAATACCATAACAATTATTGGCATCTTCCACTCGTATATAAACGGTTTGAAGTGTGGCTATAGTATTCGTATATAGATTCGGCAGTTGATTGGTCTCCAACTGAGCATCGTCGGCCGTCTCATAGTAGGCTACTGTTAAGCCAGGTGGTAATGTTGCCAATATGATGGGATCGGCATCACTTAAGGTGAATTCTACATAACCATCGTAATCATCATCACAGACTTCAAGATTCACATCACCTACGTCAGTTGCTGTTACATCCAGGGTCACTTCGGCAATACTATAGCAAGCTGTATTATCATTTTCAACACGCACATATATAATCTGCGGATTCACTGTATTATTAAATGGAGAGGGTGTTTGAGCATTTGTTCCGGTATTTGCATCGGCCAGCGACAAATGATAGGAAATAGTTAGCCCGGTAGGATTTCCATTAACCAAAATATCAGGAACCACCTGGGATAAATTATATTCGGTCAACCCATCCGGAACACCATCCTCATCGCACTGTTCCAATGTGATATTCTGAACCTCCGGGCTGTCGTTCACGATTAAATCAAAGCTTGATGTCGCCGAACAGCTCGGACTGGCATTATCGACGACCCTAATATAAATGGTCTGCGGATTTGATAAATTGGTATACGGACTTATCAGTGCATTAGCCCCGGTATCGGCATCTGCCTGTGAACTGTGATATGTTATTGTTACATCTCCCGGAGTATAACCGGTACTTGTAGCTACGGCGGTATCATTATCGGTCAGTATAAAAGCCAACTGCCCATTACTATCAGGGTCGCATTCAATCATATCGGCAATAGGACTGGAAAAAGTCATATCATCGACAGATAATTCGAAGGTAGTCGTAACAAAACAATTACTGTTAGCTGTACTTTCTATTCGAGCATATATGGTTTGAGGATTGGAAATACTAGAATATGGACTTGCTAATGGACTGATATTCGTGTCGGCCAGGACCTGGGTTTCATGATATGTGATAAGGACATCGGCCGGGTCCTGACTTCCTAGTATTACCGGGTCATTCAATGTGAGATTGAATTGACCATCGCACTTAATAAGATCAAGGGCCGGATTTGCCATTGGAGTCGGGACAAACTCGATTATAATCGAATCTGAACTTTGGCATTCAGCCGAAAATACGACCTCAACGCTGTATTCACCCGGGTCGGTAACATCTAAAGTAGAATCGGTTTCCGCTAAAAGTGCCACACCATCTTTATACCAGGTATGGGTTGCCCCCGGCGAACCGGTATTTAGTGTAACAACACTTCCTTCGCACTTCGCATTACCTGTGGCAATCAACAAATCTTCTCCAAGATCTAACCCAAGGTTAAAGCTCCCTGCTTCCAGAAAAACTGCGGAATGCACAATTGAATCAACGGCATCTGCAATGGCGAGTTTAATATGATAGGTTTCACCTGGATTAACCGTTGCCAAAGCCGTAAACGAACGTGTATAGCCATCATATCCCGTGGGCGGTAACCCAAGAGGAACATATTGTGAAAAGAACTGAGGATTTGCTCCTCCGCAACTTGCTCCGTTGTCGGGATGAACCGTAGTGACTAATATCGGAGTGTTTGTATCTGGTAAAACAGCAAGATTTTCGGTCGCACCGCCTTCATCGGTTAGAAAAAATGCGAATACATCCGAATAATTACATTCATAGTCAATTGCACCGTCACCTGGTGGACTGTATTCTTCCGAAGCCATTAGGAATCGAAAGCTCACTTCGGTAGCAACAGGCACAAAATCAAATTCAATAATTGATGCATTATTGGTTGCGGCACCGGCGAGTACGCTTAATTCCGGGTCTCCCGGCCACGCTGCACCCAGACTTTGGTTAAATGCCAGGTTTGGTCCGTTGGCCAAAGTCACTGATCCCGCCGACATAACCAATCCCTGGTTAAAAGGAAAAGCTCCGGCCGGTTCTTCAAAAAATGCAATCCCGTTGACCGAGCCAAAATCTGTACCCGTTGACCAGGTAACGTTGGAAACATTGGCACATGGACTATTAATCAGCACATCTGTCACCAATTGTTCAACCGTATAAGTTGTCTCATCGACTGTAACATTCTGAGAAAATGAAGAGCAAAGAGCACTTATGAGGGATAAAAAAAGTAGTACTTTTCTCACGATATTGGATTAACAGTAGACTCAAATATATGATTTAACCATCATTTCTTTTTGTATTTTTGCAAAAAATAGTTGTTATGCCAAAATACACGATTACCATAAAACCCACGAGTAATTCAAGGATTCTAAAATTTGAAAGCGACACCTTCATCACCAATCATAAGAGTTATGAATTTGCCAATATCGATGAAGCCAATGAATCGCCTTTAGCTCAGGAATTATTTCACCTTCCTTTTGTTAAAACCATTTATATCACGGGTAACTTTGTGGCCATAGAACGATTCGACATTGTTGAATGGCCGGATGTTCAGGAAGCCGTTTCAGAACAGATAGAAAACTATCTGAATAATGGTGGTGTGGCTGTTAATGAATTGCATTCAAAAAAAATACCAATTACAGTTTATGCCGAAAGCACTCCAAATCCTGCGGTGTTGAAATTTGTATCAAATAAACGACTCGTTAATTCACTCGTTGAGTTTTCAAGTATTGAAGAATCTAAACCCTCGCCCCTGGCAACCGAATTGTTTCATTTTCCATTTGTAAAAAGTGTATTCATCGATGAGAACTACGTTTCTGTGACAAAATTTGATATCGCTGAATGGAGTGATATCACCATGGAACTCCGGGAATTTATCAGACAATTCCTCGAAGACGGGAAAAATGTATTAACCGAAAATGCCAGTGTCAGGGAAAAAGAAGAGCATGTCAAGGATCAACTAAAATTTGAATCTTTAGATGATATCTCAAAGCAGATCGTACATATTCTCGATGAATATGTAAAACCTGCTGTAGCAAGTGATGGTGGTCATATTCAATTTGAATCTTATAATCCCGATACTAAATTGGTCAGGGTTATTCTTCAGGGCGCTTGTAGTGGTTGTCCATCTTCAACATTCACCCTTAAGAATGGCATTGAAAGTATGCTAAAAGAAATGCTTCAGGGCAAGGTAGAAAGTGTTGAGGCGATTAATGGATAAAGTGGCCTATAATGGCTATCTTTGTAATTCAAACAAATTTTAACCTTAATAATATTACGACTATGGCAATATTAAAAGTAATCGAAGTACTTTCCAATTCGAAAGACAGCTGGGAAGACGCCACAAAAAAAGCTGTGGTAAACGCATCTAAAACCATTAAAAATATTCGTTCTGTATATGTACAGGATCAGAGTGCCGTTGTTAAGGATGGTGAAGTTGATGAATTCAGAGTGAATGTAAAAATCACCTTCGAAGTAAGATAATCACGGCTGAAAATTTTCTAAAAAGCGTTTATTCAAAATTGTGAATAAACGCTTTTTTTATTGGCATTTTCGTAATTTTGAATTCCATGATTAGAAAGCCGATCACATATTTTGCACTTCTCTTTGTTTTGATTGGCTGTAAAAGTCAAACCCGCGATGATATGAGCCATCAATACACCAATGATCTGATCGATGAAACCAGTCCGTATCTCCTTCAGCATGCCCACAACCCGGTAAACTGGAAAGCCTGGAAAGACGCAACCCTGGAAGAGGCCAGGTCTCAAAATAAATTAATGCTAATCAGCATTGGATATGCTTCATGTCATTGGTGTCACGTTATGGAACGAGAGAGCTTTGAAGATACCCTTGTGGCCCAGGTTATGAATGACAATTTCATAAACATAAAGGTAGATCGTGAAGAACGGCCTGATGTGGACCAGGTTTACATGAATGCGGTTCAATTGATGACCGGAAGCGGCGGATGGCCTTTAAATGTCGTGGCCCTTCCAGATGGACGACCTGTATGGGGCGGTACTTATTTTAAAAAGGAACATTGGGTGCGAGCACTTGAACAGATTACGAAGGCTTATGAGGATAATCCATCACGTCTTATTGATTATGCCGATAAACTCGAAGAAGGCATTAAAGGCCTTGATGTCGTAAGCCTGAATACCGATATACCTGATTTCGATATTAACACGATTGAAGAAATTATCAATACATGGTCGCAACGCTTTGATCGGAACTTTGGTGGTATTAAACGAGCACCTAAGTTTATGATGCCGAATAATATCCATTTTTTCCTCAGGACTGCATTTCAAACCGAGGACATAGAATTATTGGAATACGTTGATTTAACTCTTACAAAAATGGCCTATGGCGGTGTATACGATCAAGTAGGAGGTGGTTTTTCAAGGTATTCAGTTGACAGCAAATGGCACATTCCGCATTTTGAAAAAATGCTCTACGACAATGCGCAATTGGTAAGCCTTTATAGCGATGCATATCTCGTGTTTAAAAAGCCTCTCTTTAAACAGGTTGTTGAGGAAACCCTGGAATTTGTAAAACGGGAACTAACTGATTCTGATGGCTCATTTTATTCCTCCCTTGATGCCGATAGCCTGAATGAAGAAGGTGATTTGAAGGAAGGCGCCTATTATGTGTGGACTAAAGACCAATTGACGCAAGTGTTGAAATCGGATTATGAAATGTTCGCCGATTATTTTAATGTCAATTCTTTCGGTCTCTGGGAAAATGGCGAGTATGTGTTTATCCGACAGGATAATGATGCACACTTTATCAGAAAATATGAATTGACTAATGACGAACTTCAATCAAAACTAAAATCTTGGAAAACCAAATTATTGGAAATTCGTGAAAAGCGCGACAGACCACGCCTGGATGACAAAGCACTCACATCCTGGAATGCACTTATGCTTAAAGGCTATGTCGATGCATACCGTGTTTTTAACTCGGAGGATTATTTAAATGCCGCGCTGAAAACTGCTTCTTTCATTTTTACTAAACAACTCCGACCGGACGGCGGGCTCAATCATAATTATAAAGATGGTATAAGTTCCATAAACGGGTATCTAGAAGATTACGCAACAACGATAGATGCTTTCCTGTCATTATATGAAGTTACCTTCGATCAAAAATGGCTTAATGCGTCTCGAAATTTGACTAATTATGCTTTTGACCATTTCTTTGATGATGCCAACAGCATGTTTTATTTTACTTCGGATGAGGATAGTGCCCTGGTGACGAGAAATGTCGAATATCGTGATAATGTGATTCCGGCCAGTAATTCGATCATGGCTAAAAATCTATTTAAGCTATCTCATTATTTTGATAATGAACAATATCATAAGACCGCTACGAGCATGCTTAACAATGTTTTTCCAGAGTTAAAACAATATCCGTCAGCCTTTTCAAATTGGTTAGACCTTATGCTGAATTACACCAATAATTACTATGAGGTTGCCATTGTAGGTGATGAAATGCACAAACAAGTTAATGAGCTCAACAGAAATTATTTACCCAATATTCTATTGATAGGAAGCGATTCTCCAAATGATTTACCCTTGTTAAAAAATCGTTACGTTGATGGTGAAACCTTTATTTATGTCTGTGTAAATAAGGCCTGCAAACTTCCGGTAAAACAAGCTCTAGAAGCATTGAAGTTAATTGAAAAATAACATTGAGTTTGATTACAACAATATTAATAAGCCTTGTTGCATTATTGCATTTTTATTTCCTGATTCTGGAAATGTTCTTGTGGACCAAGCCAAAGGGCATAAAAACATTTGGGCTACGATCAAAAGAATTTGCTGAAGAATCGAAAGTACTGGCGGCAAACCAGGGATTATATAATGGGTTTCTTGCGGCTGGATTGATCTTTGGGATATTGTCGAATAACCAGGATTTAACGGTTTTTATCTTGCTTTGTGTAATTATAGCAGGTATTTACGGTGCCTATTCAACCAGAAAAACAAAACTTTTTTTAATCCAGTCTTTCCCGGCAATCTTAGCCTTGATAAGTCTATTAATCGAAAATAACAATTTAACTATATAACAAATGAACATCGATAACATACTCGAAAAACTCGTAAACTTTGGATCGGAATATGGCGTTAAAATTTTAGGTGCCATTCTTATATGGATCGTCGGTTCTTGGATTATTAAGAGAATTATGAAAATGACCAAAAAGGTCATGAACAAGGCGAATTATGAAGAAAGCCTTCAAAAATTTCTTGTCAACCTTTTGGGCTGGGTCTTTAAAATATTGCTCATTCTAGCCATCTTGGCAAAACTTGGGGTTGAGACTACTTCCTTTGCCGCCGTGCTGGCAGCGGCCGGTTTAGCTGTCGGACTTGCATTACAGGGTTCTCTGGCGAATTTTGCCGGCGGGGTATTGTTAATGATATTCAAGCCTATAAAAGTCGGTGACCTCATTCAGGCTCAGGGTGAATTGGGCGTTGTTAAGGAAATCGAGATTTTCACCACCAAACTTATAACACCTGGAAATAAATTAGCTATCATTCCAAACGGAGCATTATCGAATGGAAATATACTCAACTATTCAGCTGAGGGTAAATTAAGGGTTGATCTTACCATTGGAGTAAGTTATGATTCCGATATCAAGCGGACGAAGGAGGTGCTCATGAATGTGCTTGCTTCGAACCCTAAGGTACTTCAGGATCCCGCTCCAACCGTTAACGTTTCTGAATTGGCCGACAGTTCAATCAATTTTGCCGTGCGACCATGGTCGACCGTTGCTGATTATTGGGATGTCTATTTTGGTACAACCGAAGAATGTAAGAAAGCCCTTGATGCAGCCGGTATCGAAATTCCTTTTCCACACCATGTCCTTATTCGCAAACAGGAGGCTTAGATTTTTGGCTTGGGCTTCAAGGCTATAAAGTCCTTGAGGTAATACGGTTCGAAATAGGCCACGTCCTCGAATTGGTTCTTTTGGAATTTGATGAAGGCCAGAGGGCTCATTGTTTTAGCTGATGGCAACTTGTCGGTAATAAAATTCGCATTGGGGTGTTTTATCACTTCAGCTACCTTCTTTACGCCGTCTCCAATGAAATATGTTACTCCTTTATCGAGATGATACTTGAAAGATTGTTCATCAATGATTTCTGCCCTTGTCTCTCTAATTTCAACACAATCGGTGTTATAGACGGCCGAATAAACCTCCATTCGTCGGGCATCGATTACGGAGATAATGTGATCTGTTTTGGCACTGACCTCCTTCGCTAAAGACTGTAAAGTAGGGATTGCGATCAGTGGAATATCCAGCGCATAGCATAAACCCTTGGCCGCCGATACACCGATGCGCAGGCCAGTATAGGACCCAGGGCCCTTACTTACCGCTACAGCCTGTAACTCATTTCTATTGATCCTTGCCTCATTTAATACCTCCTCGATATAAAGATGCAATCGTTCGGCATGCGAATATTTTGAGCTATAGTCTTCTTTAAAAACCAAAGTCTCCCCTTCCGAGGAAAGGGAGACTGAACAATTGGTTGTTGCGGTTTCTATTTGAAGTATTAACGACACTTAATCAATAGAAATGGGTTTGCCCAGGTAAAAGTCAAGTACCTTGGTCTTGAACACAAAATCGTATTTGGCATTGACCAAAGATGACTGTGCATTGATTAACCGGAAACGAGTTTGCTCCAGATCAAAAGCATTTAATGCTCCAATACTGTAACGTTCCTGTGAATTATTAAATGCCAGTTCTTGGGAGGCTAAAGATTTTTTAGCTGCCTCAAATGCTTTAAAAGCCGCCTGAGCATCGGTAAATGCACGCTGAACATTGGCTTCAAGGTTTAATCGTGTTTGCTCAAGAGACAGTTTGCTGTTTTCCTCTTGTATCTTAGACTTTGCGACATTAGTTTTATTGAGAAATCTTGAAAAAATCGGAATACTTATATTAAGATTAAAACTATGAGCTTTCTGATCGTTTAGCTGATTAAAGAAGGTGTCTTCGGTATCGGTTAGGTTTGTAAAAAATACATTGGACCCAAAACCATAACCCAATGTTACCCTTGGGTAAAAACCACTTTTAGATAACTCGGTACTCAAGATTGAGTTTTCAATATTTTTTTCAGCCACTTTCATCTCATAACGATTTTCGAAGGCATATTGCAGAACTGGTTTAACATCGTCATAAAGCAGGGCTTGTGTCGGACTGTCGATTTCAACAACCAGAACATCAAAACCTTCAAAAGGCAGTTGAAGCAATTGTGACAAGCTCAACATTGCCAGTGTATAATTGTTATTGGCTGTAGTCACTGCTTGCTCATCGGTAGCCAGGGAGGCCTCTGCATCATAAATGTTAGCTTCAGGCTGCACACCAGCTTCAACCAAATCACGAACTTGTTTGACTTGCCTTAATGAAAACTCATATTGAGCTCTCGCGATACCAAGATTCTCTCTGTTGAACAAAACATTCAGGTAAGCGTTGGCTACATTCAAAGCAATATCATCCTTAATACGATTCAACTCTAATTCATTAGCCTCTAAATTCAATTGGGACTGCTTGTATAAATTAGTATTTCTAAAACCATTAAATATCGTCTGGTTAACGTTAAGCCCAATATTGGTGGTTTGGGCTGTACGATCGACAAATTGCCCTTGAAATATTTCAGTATTTCCTAAACTCAATCCCTGGTTTAAATTTGCAGAAAGGTTTGGATAGAAATTTCCTTTGGCAGCTATAATATCCTGTTCATTAGAAAGCAGCACATTTTTACCCTGTTGCACAGTTATATTGTTTTCTAAAGCATAGACTACTAATTCTTCAAGTGACCATTTCTTCTGTCCATATCCGATAGAGACTATTAAGCTCAGTATTAAAAGTATGTAGTTTTTCATGCTGATACCAACTTAGGTTGACTAATTATCGTCATTGTTCTCATCCGATGCCTTATTCCAAATTTTGATCTTATCACCCTCTTTAACCCCTTCAATCACTTCAACATTGATCCCGTCTGAGATACCCAGTTCAACATCTTTGCGTTCGAATGCATCATCCTCATTTTTAATCTCTACGAACGCTTGTTCTGTAAGCCTGTCAAACTGGACAAGCGCTTCACGAATAACCAGAGTACTGTCCTTACTTTCAATCTCAATTTCAGCATTAGCACTGTAGCCAGCTCTGATATTTGTAGATGGTTCAACAGAAACATCTGCTTTTATAGTAAATTGAACAGCCCCGCTTGCTTCCACGCCTTTAGGTGCGACAAAGGTTAATTTGGCCGGAAATTCCTTTTCATTGATGGCGCCAAGAATAACTTTGATCTCTTTCCCTTCATTCAATTTTCCAACTTCCGACTCATCAACTTGCCCTTCGAATATCATTTTTTGCATATCCGCAATAGTCGCTATGGTCGTCCCCGCATTAAAGTTATTGGATTGAATAACCTGATCTCCTTCTCGAACCGGTATTTCAAGAATAGTCCCGGGGATTTGTGCAACAATATTAGTGTTAGCCCCGGTCCCACCGGAAATCGATCCACGCCTAATGATCTGATAATCATTTTGAGCTTGGGTTAAGTTCTCCCTGGCTTGGTTCAATGCCAATTCAGTATTTTCAAAATCTTGTTTCGAAATAACCCCTTTCTCAAATAGCAATTTATTCCTATCGTAAATCGTCTTAGCATTATCAAATGATAAATTTGCCGAGTTTATTCGGCTTGATGCAGCAGCAAGACTTTGCTCATTTGGAACAACCCTGATCTTGGCAATAAGATCACCTTTGGCAACCACATCGCCTTCCTCTACCATGATTTCATCTACGATTCCTGATATCTGTGGTTTGAGTTCTATCTCTTCCTCCGGGTTTAATTTTCCGGTGGCTACAATTTTTGTATCAATATTGGTATAGAACGGTTCTTCAACCTCATAATCGACTATTTCTTCAGAATTAGAATCCTTAAAATACTTCAAGACCCATATTAATAGAACCAACAGAACGATTCCGATTATAATTTTTACTGTTTTACTCATTTTTATTGTTGATTAATTTTATTATTCGTCTCTTAAAGCATCTATAGGTTTGACACTGGTTGCCTTGAAAGCAGGAATTAACCCGATAAGTGATCCGAGTACTACAAGTATAAGCAGTGCCAGAAATACCACGGCAATAGATACTGATGCATTCACGATCTGGGCATCGTCACCTTGACCATAGGCACTATCCAGTGCTATCAATATCCATCCTCCTGAAATAATTCCAAAAATACCTGCAATTAAAGTTAAAAATACAGCCTCAACCACGATCTGACGTTTGATCTCAAAAGGAGTCGCTCCCAAAGCGCGTCTTACGCCGATTTCTTTGGTGCGTTCCTTTACGGTAATAAGCAGAATGGCTCCAATGGCAAATACACCCGCAATGAGGGTGGCTATCCCTACAAACCAGGTCAGGAATTGCATTCCTTTTAAGAACCCAGTTACCTGGCCGAACATTTCTCCAAGATTAAAACTTCCAAATGCTCTTTTGTCCTGTGGATGGATCCGATGTATATTTTTTAGTAAAAGCTTGGCGTCATCTTCAATCTGCCCGATATCAAATTCAGATTTACCGGTAATCATCATCCAGCCGATTTGATCGCCTCGATTGTAAACTTGTTGGAATGTATCGAAAGGAATGTGGATATCGGTCTGAGGGCCGCCAAAAGGAACCACCTCAAACACTCCAATTACCTGAAAATTCATACTATTTATCCGAATGAGTTCACCTATGGGTTCTTCATCCTTTTCAAAGAGCTGCTTGTAAATGTCTTCTGAAATGACAGCAACTTTTCTCTTTTTGTCTATGTCATTTTGATTGATGAACCGGCCTTTTTTCAGTTTCTTTTTCTGAACTACATCCAGCAATGGGTAATCACCGGTTAGGCTGTAGGTTCCTGAAAGCAATCCGCGAACAACAAATCCCTGACTTTGATTTCGTGGCACTACAAATTCAATACCTTCAACATTCTCTTCAATCTTTTTTGCATCGCCTAATTTTAATACAACCCGCTTACCTTCCTGGAATCCCTTAAACGGCATGCTGGTGCTTTGCCCCCAAATGAAGACACTGTTGGTAGCAAAATCACTGAAGGAGCGGTTAAATGAGTTTTCCATGCCCCTGGCAGCACCCAATAAACCGATGAGCAATAAAATTCCCCACCATACGCCTATCATTGTAACTATAGTGCGCAACTTGTTCTTGGTCATACTATCGATAACCTCTTGCCATGTGTCTCTATCAAATAAGAATTTTAACATGTTAATCGTTTCTTAGGGCAACAATAGGTTTTATTTTAGAGGCTCGTTTGGCCGGAAGATAACCCGCCAGGGTTCCTGCCGCAATCAGAGTTATGGTTGCCGAGATCACGAGCGAGGTTCTTATTCCCGGATTGGTGATAAAATTTTCTTCTAATACCGGAGTTGCCCATTCCAGCACGCCAACACCGAGAACCAGACCTAAATAGCCCGTTACAGTTGTAATGATAATGGCCTCCATTAGAATGATGGATACAATAGCTCGTGGAGAGGCACCTAAGGCTTTCCGAATACCGATTTCTTTGGTCCGTTCTTTAACAATGAATATCATAATATTGCTGATTCCGACAATTCCAGCAATTAATGTTCCTAAACCAATTATAAAAATTATGATGGCCATTACCGTTTGAAACTGGGTGACATTTTTATTGGCCTCAGCCATATTTTGAACCCGTATGGCTCGTTGGTCGCTTTTATCCACCAGAAATCGATCTTTCAAATTCTTTTCAATTGAATTCCCAAACGCAATTGCCTGATTAAAGTCCATTTCAGGCTGATAAGTCAGATTGATCTGATCGATATAATCGTTATTACCATATAATAATTGCGAGGTTGTAACCGGTATGTATATAAGGCGTTCTTCATTATCACCACCGTCATCGGTAAAGACTCCAACAATTTTATATTGAATGCCATTCAAATTGATGTATTTGCCAAATGCTTTCGTTGTGAGATAAAGATCCTCCTCAACCAGGCGCCCAATTACCGCAACTTTGGTTTTATTCTTAAGGTCATTCTGGTTTATATACCTGCCCTCTTTCATGATGGTGTTCTCCAGGTATTTATGATCGGGATGAACAGCCCTAACGCTGTAGTTATTTGTTTCATTTCTGAAAGAAGCTGCCACGTTAAGATAAATCCTTGCAGTCATGTATTCAATCCCTTCTCCAAACTCTTCTTTGATATAATCGAAATCTACATTCTCAAACTGAATACGCCGTCCTGCCTGCATCCCTTTTGAGGCTTTAGTAGTAGTGCCAGAACGAATAAAGATGGAATTTATAGCATCATCGACAAAGGCTTCTTTAAATGTGTTATTCAAGCCATTGGCAATTCCGAAGAGAATCGTGAACAGTAAAATGGCAAAAGCAACCGTGAACCCGGCCAAAATACTTCTTGTCCGGTTCTTGTTCATACTTTGAAATATTTCCCTCCAGAGGTCTAAATCAAACATTTGCTGCAACTGCTCTAACCTGTTCAACAATTTTATCTTCCATGATCACTCCATCTCGAAGACGAATTACGCGCTTACACATTGCGGCAATATCCTCTTCGTGAGTAACGATCAATATAGTCTTGCCTTCATCATTCAGCTGTTGAAGGAATTCCATGATTTCATAGGATGTTTTGGTGTCAAGGGCTCCGGTTGGCTCATCGGCCATAAGTAATTTAGGATTCGACGCCAGTGCTCGTGCTATGGCGACACGCTGATTTTGACCACCGGATAGCTCATTGGGTAAATGATGCGCCCAATCTAAAAGTCCAACTTTATTCAAATAAAACCTGGCTTTTTCCTGTCTTTCCTTACGCTTTAACCCCTGGTAATACAATGGCAAGGCCACATTTTCCAGGGCATTCTTGTAATTGATCAGGTTAAAGGACTGGAAAATAAATCCGAGAAACTTATTCCTGTAAACGGCCGCCTTTTTCTCACTGAGGTCTTTGATTGCAACATCATCTAAAGTGTATTCACCCGAATCGTATTCATCGAGTATACCAATGATATTAAGTAAGGTGGACTTGCCCGATCCTGAAGATCCCATAATGGCAACCATCTCGCCATCATTTACCTCAAAATTAATTCCTTTTAAAACGTGCAACCTGGAATCACCTATCGGGTAGGACTTATGAAGATCTTTGATCTTAAGCATGATTAGTGTTGTTAAGAGTAAATGACGTTAATGACCGATATCAATTAGACTTCAAAGGTCAGATTTTGTTACAGAACATTGATTAATAAAATGTTAAAATTAGCTGGAATGCCTATATTTTCGGTAGATAAAGAACAATAATCCCCCAATTACCAAATATGGAAAAAGCATCAAATATTTTATTCCGCTGTTAACGCCTTCTGCTATGTCCTGACCCTCGCCGCTTTCAAGAACTGCACGACACATGGCACACTGGCCTTCAGCAGTAAATGAAAAAGCGATAAGCAACATCAGAAATATGGCGATTATTTTTTTCATTCTATTGATAATAAGGTGAAATCATCAGGTATACCAAAACTCCCGTAACGGCCACATACAACCACAACGGGAATGCAATTCTAGCGATTTTTTTGTGACGCTCAAAATCTTTTGTAATGGCCCTCACATAGGTGATCAAAACAAAGGGAATAACTATTATCGAAAGAAGGATATGGGAAATAAGAAGAAAAAAGTAAACACTTCGCCATATACCTTCCCCGCCATAGGGCGTAGAATCACTTGTCATATGGTAGATCACATACATCACTAAAAATGCGATACTAAACAACAATGCCGTCTTCATAAGGCGTTCATGAAGTTGTCGTTTATTGTTTTTTATTGCCCAAAAAGCTGCTATCAATAGTATGGCCGTCATGCCATTAATAGTAGCATATATCGGTGGCAAGAACATAAGAGGGCCAACATTCGGAATTCGGATACCGAATAAAGCAGCAACAACCAGGGGAATGGCAATCGATAATATTACGATCCATTTATTGTATTTTTTTCCCGATTCAATTTTTGGCTCCATCCTGTTTACTGATCAAGTAATTTAGCAATATCTGCTTTAAGTTCCTTTATTTGATTGGGAGCATCTTCCTCATCAAGGGCCCGGTAATAAATGATGGGGTTGCCAAAATCATCATATCTTGAACGGATATTTCCATCTTTATCAATCAAGGCAAACAGACCCGAATGAGAAAAATCTCCATCCTCATCCACTGTTGAAGAGGCATAGAGATTGTAGCCTTCATTCGAAAGTTTCAGGATAGCTTCTTTATCTCCAGTAAGAAAATGCCAATTTGGATGAGACACACCATAGCGTTCGGCATATGCTTTTAAAACTTCCGGAGTATCTATTTCCGGTGTTATAGTAAATGACGCAATCCCAAAGTTCGGGTTTCCAAAAAATTCGTCCTGAATTTCAACCATACGCCTGTTCATTATCGGGCAAATACTCGGACATGTTGTAAAGAAGAATTCAACGACATAGACCTTATCGTCATAATCGGCACTTGAAATCATTTCATTATCCTGATTGGTAAAACTAAATGCGGGAGCTTTACCGATAACCTCAAGTTCTGGCGCATTGAATCTAGCAACGACCTTTGGGACAACCCAAATACCAAAAACAAGTATAATAAAGGCTATGCCAACATAGGAATAATTAGTTTTTTTCATCTGATGTTAGGTCTTCCACCCGTCTTGTGGATGAATTAAAATTACCTTTTCTTTTCTGGCGATATTCGGTAAACAAAATGCGCATATCATCACTGATTTTATTTTTTAGTTCTGACACTTCAATGCTATTGTATGAATATAAACCATAAATCTCGCTGTTGTTCTTTATCTCGGTTTTGTTTCTGTCGTCCTTGCGACCGCGTTGCATTAAATCTTTATCGATAATAAAAATGCCTTCGAAAGATAGATCATCTTTAAGAGCTCCTTTTGAAAGCAACCCGTTAAATATCGATCTGGTTTCAGCTTCATTTGCACTTATAAAACTCCAGTATTCCAGGTCGTCATACTGATACAATTCCTTCTTCAGTTCTTCAAGCGATGCCTCGTTATTTTCTCCGATCATTGCGACAATCTGAAATCGCTTAAAGCCTTTGAATTTATCATAGACCAGCTCTTTAACGTTCAAGGCACCTATCGCGTTTTTTAAAGGGTCCTGGCCTAAAAATAAGAGTATAGAAATGTTGTCTTTGAAGTCTGATGCCTTATCCTGCTCATCAATCAGAGCTTCGATATCCATAACAGGGCCATGTACTATATCAAGGGCATTATAGTTATGGGTTGAGGGATATAGAAACAATAAAAAAACAACCGGCAATAAAAACAATATGGCCAGAATTAACGGTTTTTTTATCGTAGACATCTTCATGGTGCAAAAATAAAAAAGACGGCTCGAAAACCGTCTTGACTTATCTTTAATTCTCTGTTAAAAATCTCTTTTAACATGGCCTGAGGAATAAACGCTCTCGATATAGCCGCCTTCCTGAAGCAGAATAAATATCAAATAACAAATTAAGAAAACTGCGGTCCAAACGACCAAACGACGCAGCCAAGGGGTTTCATCCCGCATGTGCATGAAATCCCATGTGATATAATAAGCTTTAACGATCGTCAGAACGATAAAGATCAAATTCAGGGATTTCATATATATGATTGGCGACAATATGATGTTCGCAAGGGTTGCCAAAAACCCGCCTTCAATGGGTGAAAGAAGAGGCGATGATAAGGCATCCGGTTTATAGATACCTAATGCTACCTCAACTCCCGTTACAATTGTAAGCAATATTAAAACACCTATTATCTTTTGGGTATTGGACTTAAACTTAATAAGTCCTCTTAATATTTCTAATTTATGTGCGTGTGCTTCAGCCATTTATTAATAGTTAAGCGATTAAACAAGATAGAAGAAAGTAAATACAAAGACCCAAACCAGATCGACAAAGTGCCAATACAAACCAACCTTTTCGACCATTTCGTAACTCTTGCGTCTTTCGTATGTACCTAATATAACATTAAAGAAAATGATGCAATTAATGACAACCCCAGAGAATACGTGAAATCCGTGAAAACCTGTAATGAAGAAGAAGAAGTCAGCAAATAATGGCGAACCATATTCATTCACACGTAAATTTGCACCTTCGACAACTACTTTACCGTTATCGCGAATCTGCTTTAAAGATTCTTCGCGGCTTAGAACCGTTTTCTCACCATCTTCAGTAAGCATTTGGGTTCTCACAAGAACATCAGGATTGGCTTCAAGTCCGGCGATAACCTCATCCATCGTAAAACTAGGCAAGGCACTTTCACTCTCGTACCATACGCCTTCGCGCTCTGATTGACGAACGCGTTCTTGTTCCTGGGCTATGGCAAAATCGGCTATTGCCAGGCGTTTTCCGTCCGTATCAACAAACTGCAAAATATTCCCTCCATTAGTTTGAACAGCTCCAAAATCTCCTTTTATAAAGGTCGCCCATTCCCAGGCTTGCGAACCTACGAATATTAAACCACCGATTATGGTTAGGAACATATACCAGATCACCTTATTCTTTTTCATTTCATGACCAGCATCAACAGCCATTACCATAGTCACAGACGACATGATAAGAACAAAGGTCATAAAGGCCACATATATCATAGGGGCCGGCTCATGATAAAATGGAATATGAGTAAATACTTCATCGGCAATAGGCCAGGAATCGATAAACTTAAATCTTGAGAATCCATAGGCTGCCAGGAATCCGGAGAATGTAAGGGCATCCGATACGATGAAGAACCACATCATCAGTTTACCATAGCTGGCATGCATCGGTTTGTTGCCACCTCCCCAGGTTTTACCCTCGGTCCCAGTACTTACTGCAGTCGTATCCATAGAAGATAGTTGGTTTTAGAATTGCACAAAAATAATCAATTATTTTATCTAAAGAAATATAAAAAGAAAAACAGGTAAAGCCACAGTAAATCCACGAAATGCCAGAAAGTCGAGGCCAGTTCAAAGCCCAGCATTTTCCCTGACTCGTACTTTTGTTTAAAATGATTATAAATTACTACCAAAAGACTGATCAAACCAGCAACCACATGCAGAATATGTAATGCCGCAATGAGATAAATATAGGACATGGTGACATTGCTCGACTCTCCCGTAAAGTAATAACCCTCTGCGATGATCTGGTTAAATCCAATAAGCTGACTCACGATAAAAGCCACACCAAGTATTAAGGTAAGTAATAGTAAAAATGAGACTCGTGAACGTTCGCCAGACCTTAGTGCTCTTTTTGCAAGGAACATACTCAGGCTGCTTATCACAATCAACACTGTACTTATTGTAAACGCTGAAGGCAATTGGAATTCTGCTAACCAATCCTCACGAGAACTACTCACTATAAAAGCACTCGTTATTCCAGCGAAAGACATGATCAGAGAGGCTATCCCAAACCACAGCATCATTTTTTTAGCTCGAATATTTTTTTCTTCCTGGGTTCCTTGGGTTAAATCCATTCTATCTGAGGAATTTATCTAATACATAAATTATTTGAATCAGGGTGATATAGGACACGCTGGCCAGCATCAGCTGCCTTGCTGCCTTTGTTGTCATCTTCTTAAACAATCCTACTGCGTAATACAACATTAACAATCCGGCGAGTAACACTAGAACAGCACCAACAATGGTTAACCTCAACTTACCGGTAATTCCAAATACCGGCACGATGGAGACAATAATGGTCCATACGGTATAGAGAATCGTTTGTACTGCGGTAGCCTTGTCGCGTTTGCCCGTTGGAAGCATATTAAATCCTGCTTTCTGATAATCGTCATGCAGGCACCAACCGATTGCCCAAAAATGAGGGAATTGCCAAAAAAACTGGAGCATAAACAAAGTCCCCGGTTCTATTCCAAAATCATTCGTGGCAGCAACCCAGCCCAACATGAACGGTATGGCTCCGGGAATGGCACCCACGAAAACCGATAAAGGTGTTTTGGTCTTTAATGGGGTGTAAGCGCTGGTATACAGGAAAATGGAAATAGCACCAAACATGGCGGTTTTCGGATTTATGATGTATAAAATCGTAATTCCCAAAAGTGTTAGAATACTCGCTAATATAAACGCGGTTTTTACCGACATTCGACCCGCAGGAATTGGCCGGTCTTTGGTTCGCTCCATCACTGCATCGTAATCTCGTTCGATGATCTGGTTAAAAACATTTGAGGCGCCTACCATGAAATATCCTCCAAAGGCCAATAACACCAACGTTGTCATTTCAACAATAGGTGCCCCGAGAAGATAACCGGCAATCGATGAAAAAACCACACTCAGTGATAAGCCCATTTTTGTTACGGCCTTAAAATCCTGAATAGTATTGGAGAATGAATACGTCGGCTTGAGCGTGCTTGACATCATTTATTTTTAACTTTCCTTTTCTTAGCGTGTGCAAAGATACTTTATAAATCGTTTATCGGCAATTTGAAAATCCCCTAATTTTATTGAAGATAAAGATATTTCCAACTTACTTTTCTTACCTTTATTTGAATCAATTTATCATGTATATGAAATCATTATTTCGCATAAGTATCCTTTTGATTTTTCTCATTCAAAATTCCTACGGACAAAATATGGATGATGTTAAAATCGAAGTTGAGCAATTGGCCGATAACATTTATATGCTAACGGGCCGTGGCGGAAATATTGGTGTTTCCGCCGGAGAAGACGGAGTTTTCGTTATAGACGACCAGTTTGCGCAACTCAGTGCCAAAATTATAGTTGCCATCAAAGGAATATCCGATAAACCCATTCAGTTTTTAGCCAATACTCATTGGCATGGTGATCACACCGGGGGCAACGTGAATATGACGAAAGCGGGTGCAACCATCATGGCACACGATAATGTAAGAAAACGCCTGGAAGAAACACCGCTTCGGGATAACAGCATGCGTCCGAAAGAGGCATTACCGGTTATAACATTTAACGATAAAATGAATCTTTATATGAATGGCGAGCAGGTGGCATTATTCCATGTCGATAATGCTCATACCGATGGTGATGTGCTTATCTATTTCACCAACAGCAATGTTCTTCATACCGGCGACACCTATTTCAAGGAACGCTACCCGTATATCGATCTGAATTCCGGTGGAAGTGTAGATGGTTATATCGCCGCCGTTGAACGCACTTTGATGGTTATCGATGATGAGACCAAGATTATTCCAGGTCATGGATCGGTTTCAAACAAGTCGGAATACAAGTCGTTTCTGAGCATGCTAAAGGACATTCGTTCCCTTATTAAAGCTGAGATCAATGCTGGTCGGACAGAGGATGAAATCGCATCCAATGGCGATTTGCTTAAAAAGTATGACGATAAGGGCTTTGGAAGTGGTTTCATTAATTCCGAACGTATCAAACGAATTCTTTACCGAAGCTTAAATTAACGGTTCTGAAAAAATAAAAAAGTTTAAAAATTCTATATAACGTGGTTTTTCTTTCGTTTAGAAATCGAAATACCAGTTGAATAAATCGGTTCGTAAACCCACGCTTAGCCATAAGGTATTCTGGCTAAAATCCTTTATTGTATTCGCTTCAGGATTGAAATCTCTATAGCTCAGATAAAGAAATAATTTCAAATTGGTCATCGGATTTACCAGGTATCCCGATTGCAGTTCGGCATGAAATACATTCGTGGTATTCCCTTGTCCAACGCTTATCCCTGTATTGGAGGGGCGATTGTTTTCTGTTGTATAAATATCGCCTCCGTAGGCAAACATGTCGGTGTCTTCTGAAAAGTCAAGACCGCGTTTTCCAAACACAAATTTTGCATCGGCAAACCAGCGCTTGTATTGATAACGACCAATAACTATCCCCTCGCTGAAGTTAGCGCCCCACAAATGGGCCATACTCTGGTTGTTATGACCGAAATTAAGAACGATTGAATTATGAGAATAGGTATAAGGTCGCACCCGGTTGTATTCAAATTGCAGCATCAGATTATCAACCTTGAAGGCATTATAATATTTAAGTCCAACCTGATAACCAAATTTGTTTTTCCAGGATTTATTGCCACCTGTTATATCGTTGATCGAGAACTCATCCAGGATAAATTGGCTATATAAGTTAATCTGGTCATTCCACTTGTATTTGGCGCTGGCACCTACGATCGCATTACCAGCATCCTGACCCGTTTCAAATTCGATCGCTCGATAAAAAATAATCGGGTTCAAGTAATTGATATCGAACCCCCTGTCATTACTGTTTGTCCATAAAACCGATTCAAATAAACCCAAATTAAAACGTTTCGACACGTTCCAACTTAAGTAGTGGTTTGCCATATACTTAGTTAGAAAGGCCCCGTCTTCAGTTACTTCAGGCCTGACATCTCTCAACCATGTCCAGGTATTCGTATATTTTATTTTCCAGAACGAGGTATTGAACTTTAAAAAAGGTGACGGACTCGCATTATCACTTAACAAAAGGGAGCGATAACCATCACCGATGAAATTCTTTCCATGTCCGAATTGAACATTGAAAAAATCAACGGGTGAATATGACAGATAGGCTTCTGCTACGGGATAGTCATAAGCATCATCCTTAAATCGCTTGGCAATGCCTCTCCCCGGTATGATTGCCGGATCAGGACCAAAGGCTTTTAAGGATTCCGCGTACGCATTATAATATTGAGGGAATCGACCCTGGCTTTCGTAAACCGACGCCGCAAAACTAAATCGCTTACCAAGACCGCCCTGGACATAAAACCCGCGCGTGTTATTAAATGTGGAATTAAAATCTGATTCCGAATCTGTTCCCAGTTGAAGATCGAAAACGGGGTCAATGGTAAACCAATAGTCCTTGCTTTGAACCTGAACCAAATGTTCATTAAATAATTTTCGTCCACCCCAACTTTCAGCGTCTTTTTTTAATCCATCCTGGTAAGCCTGAAAATCGAAATATTTAGAAACCTCATGGTAGATGAACGGCTTTGATGCTGTATGACTATTCGCACCGACAACATTCATTTGCCGGTCGAATCTCGAATAGAATTGATGCGTAAAGGGTATGTTTAAACGGCTTGTGAACTCTTTATTACTATAAGGAACAATGGATTTATTCACACTATCCAGCTCTGAGCTTGCCAATCGTTCGATCTCAGCAGCCGAATCGGTTTGTTCATCAGGTCCTGCTCCGCTTTCGGTTGAAGGATCTGTTAAGGGTATCTTTATGGAATAAGAATATTGTTTAAAGGTTGGGTTACCATTATAAGTGGCTGGTTTTATTTTAGGTATCTCGGAGAAAACAAGTCGTGCCTCGGTTTTCAACTCATCATAAATAGCATCGACATAAAGGACGACAAAATTACCTTCTGAATCCACCTCAAACAGCACGACCATCTCACCCGAATAGTCCTCATCACTCACAATTTGTGGCAGATCGAAGTTCTCATAAATTAATCGTGAAAGTTGATCTGAGAAACAATTACGGAGGTTTTCTATGGGTTCAGATGCGCACTCGGGAAAAACAGGCGGTTTTTCGTAGTCGGTTTCAACCTGTGCTGAAACTTGAAAATGAAAACCGATCAAAAAAAGGATCAGGGCTATTTTATTCATGCTATCACCATGACTTTTGTTGACGGAAAGATACTATTTTTAGTTATTCCCAACCAAAAAACGCAGGCATAATTCTGCCGATATATAATCTTTTAAATTAACAGTTCCATCAAATTTTTGTTGTGATGACATTCGGCTGGGAATACATAAATTAAGTTGGCTGATCGCTTTGTCTTTCCGCCTTCATTTCAGGAATATGTTTTGTGGCCTTAATCACGATCTTTTTTAAGCTGGTAAATACGGTTCTGTTTTGATGTTTTGATTCTTTGGCCGTCATAATTAAGGATTTAAGAATATTTGATTATGACTCTTCTGGCACATGAACCATGCAAAAAAAAATCCCGCTAAACAGTAGCGGGATCTTATATATAAATATGAAAGTCTTTTAGTCCTGAACCTGGAAAAGGATCGGCAAAGAGTAAGGCACGATAACGGCTTTACCTCTTTGTTTACCTGGCTTCATCTTTGGAAGTGATTTAACCACACGCTCAGCTTCCTGAGCCAATCTTGGGTGCGGAGCCCTTGCTCTTACGCCAACAATACTTCCGGTTTTATCGATCTTAAAGGCCACAATGATTCGCTGTCTTCCGGTCAATCCCAGATCTCCAGCCAAATCGGTGTTAAACTTCTTGTTTACGAATTTCTTAACCTTATCAGACATGCATTGTCTTTTCTGATCATTCGTTCCTGATTCGCAACCTGGGAAAATCGGTACATTCTCAATCACCGAGAAAGGAACTTCAATATCTTCTTCTACTTCTTCAACTTCAACCTCCTCGATCTCTACGATCTCTTCTTCCTGGTCTGTCTCAGTCGATTCAATGACAGTTTCTTCAATTTCCTCCTCATCCTCTACGATCTCAATCTCTTCCGGAGCGGCCGGTGGTGGAGGCGGTGGTGGGGGTGGTGTTTGAATTTGTTCGGTAATCGGGATTTCCTCCTCTAATTCTTCTTCTAAATTCAACTGACCAATATCAACAGCATCCTTATCATAAGACTTGTAATTGATAGCGCTATAAGCGACGGCCATCATTATAGCCAATCCAACAGCGAAGTAAATCGAGCTGTTTCTTGCGACATCTGCCTTCAGGTTTTTCTTAGGTTTCATAATTCTTTTGTTTTGAAGAGTGGTAAATTAACCAATAATTTAACAAAAATGCAAGGCTTTGCATATTTTTAACTTAACATCTTTCGGCCATAAATAGAGTAAAGCAAGCCCAGAAATATCCCAACCATGTTGGCAGCTATGTCTAGAATATCACCTACCCGGTTTATATTGACCTTTCCCTGAATTGCTTCAATTATTATGCCGAAAGCAATACATCCAAGGGTTAATCTGATAAGCTTTTTTGAACCTATCGGATTTTTCAGGGTATTATACCACAGCACGATAAGCAGTATATAGGCAATAACATGATAGAGCTTATCATCTATACTTGTACCCAATTCGGGCACACCCTTCAATGTAATCAAACTAGCTATCGTCAGAGCAACGGTGTAACCTATCGCAATAAGAACCGCGATTTTTCTATCCACCAATTAAGGCTTTGTAATCTTCTGCCGAGAGAAGGCCGTCTAATTGGCTCGGATCTGAACATTTTATCTTTATCATCCAGCCCTCTCCGTAAGGATCGTCGTTCACCTTTTCTGGTTCATCCTCTAGAGATTCATTAAATTCAATAATTTCCCCTGAAACGGGTAAGAATAAATCGGATACCGTTTTCACAGCCTCAACCGTTCCAAAGACTTCTTCAGCCTCCAGGCTTTCATCAACGGTTTCAACCTCGACATAAACAATATCGCCCAATTCACCCTGGGCAAAATCAGTAATTCCAACGACAACGACATCGTCATCGCCTATTCTAATCCATTCGTGATCTTTGGTGTACTTTAATTCTGAAGGGATATTCATAATGACTTGTTGTATGTAAAATGTTTAATTGATTAGTTTCCAAAATTATAACGCAGGGTAACCCCAGATCTCAAAGTCGTTTGGGGGAAAGCCGTCGATATGGCATACTCTGAGAAGGTGTAATCAAAATAGAAAATACCTGTAAGGTTACGACTGAAGGCATAATCTGCAGTATATCGTAAACTCCAAATAGTTTGACCAGCTGTAACCTGATTGTTTTCCAGATCGAGATATCGTATGATGGTTTTGTTATCACGAATAGAAACGTCGGCTTTCATGTTCAAATCACTTGTTATGATCTGTCTTGGCCCGGCGAGTTTCGATCTGATCTTTACGTCCTTAATCCTGTAGCCAAGACCTAGAATATATTCGTTGCCCTGTATTTCGGTGAGTAAATTATTATCAAAGCTCATCGACAAAAGCCTGTCCTTTTTTATCTCTGCCAGGATCTTCATTGAATTCTTCATCTCCATATCCAGTCGAACCAATGGACTAAACTGTTCTACCAGGTTGATATTGCTGTAGAGTTTTTCGTTCTTATAATTTCCTCTTTGATTAAAAACTTCCGGATCCTGAGCTACATATGGAAGGTCGAAATCTGGTTGTATATAATCGAGATTAGCGCGGAACTGATTAATGGTATATGACGAATTATATCCATGGGTTAATGAGAACCGCCTGAAGAGTTTTTGGAACCACTTCAATTTCATAAATCCGGTATATTTCAATGTCCAGTTCGGGATTGGAACATCCCGGAATGCTCTCAAGCTAACCTTGTCGGCATTCTGGCCGGAATAGGCGGCTAAGAAAGCTGGTAATAATACGGCCTGACTCGTCTTTCCGAAACCAAGCGGGAAGCCTTGAACATCCCCATTTTCAAAGTTATCCGGGTTGGTAAAATCAACACCGGCTCGTTGCGCCAATCGTCTGGAAATTATCAAACGATTCGCTCTGAAATCTTCAAAGGCATCTGATGTGGTCTCATCACTACGTCCGAAGGCCGTTCGAATAAGATTAGTTGAAATATTGAAATTTCCAAAAGTATTCTGTATCAACGACTCATAATCAAGCGAGCCGTCAGTGCCAGGTTGCCCGTCTGACCCCAGGTAATCCCGTACTCTAAAGTTCTCGGTGAGATTTTCGGAATAGGATCGCCCACCCGTAAAGTCGAGTTTAAGATCGGTTAATGGCTCAACATTGATCACAAAATCGAGATTGCTGTTATGTACTTCGGTATATTGCTGATTGAATTCCTGAAAAACCGTTAGCCAGCCATTTCGTGCAGCGATCTGTCGGATGTCACGCTGACTACCAAATGTAAAACCGAAGGTAGGCTTAAAGGTTCCGATAAAGCCAGGTGTTCTCAAATATCCGGGAAGGAAAGTTCCGTTATTTTCGGAGTAATTAATCTGGGCCCGCTTAACCATGGTTAAAATGTCGACCATTGTATTAAAGGCTTTCGATGACTTTTTAGGTGGTTCCTGGGGTGATTGCCCTGGGACAGCAGGTCTTGCTGTTGGTTGCTTCCCACCTGCCCCGGCCCTGCCACGACCATTTCGTTTTACCAATCCTACATAGCGGTAAAGCTGTGACATATCGAGGGTGGTGTTAAGGGTATGGGTATTTGCATTTGAAACGGTATTCCCAAGGTCATAAAAGGTGGTTACACCATCTTTATCTGTTATCGGCAGGTTTCCGAATAGGTCGGATCCTTTTTGCCATTGAAAATCTCCTGTGTAAGCATAAGTCGCCCTTAAAAAGCTAAGGGTCGGAATCTTATAAAGCGGTATTTCATAGTTCAAGCCCAATCGCTGAAATTGACGGTTAGGATCACCCACATCAAAAAATCCGTCCCAAACATCAAGGGTTGGATCCTGTTCTCCGTTAAGGATATCATCAACAAAATAATTCCTGACTATATTGTTGTTTGACGCTGTAAAATTAAGGTTTAAGGCATCTGAAAGATCCCAGTTAATGGTGTATTGGAAATCGAAAGTGTAATTTCTCTTATACAATTCATCAATACTGATATTTCCTCCACCAAGATCGATTTCCCTGAACTTCTGGCTGTTGAATTGACGAATAAAATCAGTGTTTAATGTAAAACTGGTAGGCAACAGGTTTAAATTGAAATCCTTCAATATCTTCCAGTAATTTCCACGGAACAAGCTATCATTCTTTTTAAAAGGTTCAACGGTCACAGGATCAAAATTATATGCATAATTGGCCCCGGCTCGTACATTTTGATCAAGCGATCGTTCAATCTCGAAATCCCTGTGCTTAATTTCATTATATGAATAATTAAACGTGAAATTTTCCACATCATAAAAACGTGGTACTTTTTCGCCGGTTCGCTGTTTACGCACACCGATGAAGTTAATGCTTCGCCGTTTTGTGTAATCTTCAGACTGTTCACGAATGATTTCTTTTTCATCAGCCGTGGTGGCTGCATCAAGTCGGTTTTGAAGCTTAACATCCTTGTACTGCTGGTCATATTCAGGGGTGATCAGCTCTTCACTCTGCCCGTAATTAAACGGAATTTGAATGCCCCATTTTTTTGGAAGTAACTGTCCAAGATTTATATTGGTCACAACATCATACTGTTGCACATCTTCCCGGCTTCGTTGATTCGGACCTTGTTCTATGGTTCCAAATCCGGTAGTGCTTCGGCGACCGGACGCACTTACATTCATGAAGTCCGCGATGTTCGAATCCATTCCAACAACCGCTGCCCAACCGCCTTCATTATCCATATCAGACAAGCGCAACTCGTTAAACCAGACTTGCCCGCAAACATCAAGGTTGTCATTTCGAACATTTTTAACACCAACCATCAATGTTCGCACATCTCCGAAGTTGGGGTTTCCTTTTATGGCAATCCGTTGCTGACCGATCTGTCTCGGGGCAAATTCAGGAACAGGTACCGGAACGAGCTGACCGTCAATAACATCATAAAATGTGGGGTCTTCATTGGATAGGCTACCATCTGAAATACCGATCGATTTAATCCCTTCCAAGGCTTCAATAGGAATGTCGATTTCATTGACATCAGGCCATACTATTTCCGGATCAAGTGAATTACCAGTCGTTACCACAAGTGGAACCTCAATCTGGTAGAAGTTTTGGGTAAAGTCATTTCCCATCCGAATAAAACCAACCATTTCACCATCGCCAAGTCCAGGCTCATCACCTTCTTCGGCATGCATAAACATCCGTAATTTCTTGAACTGACGCATATCCACGTTAATATTTTTGAATACTGCTCTTGAGTCTCGTGGCTCTAAAGCACAGGCATTCACAACTAGTGACTGCTCATTCTGCCTTATAATGGTGTTATTATTATTCAGCTGTTCACGTTCTATTCCCGGAGGTGACACATAGCTGCCATCGTTCTCTTGTATACCAATGATACCGACCGAAAATTCGGTTAAATCATTGTCGTTATCCGGTTCTTCGTCAAGAGCAAGACGATATCGGCGCCAATCACTACGAACCAGGTCTAAAGTGGCAAACCTAAGTACCGTATTTTCGAGGAAATCGGTTAAGTACATCCGCGCAAATCGTACCGATCTAAAATCGGTGATGCCTCCAATTTCATCAGTCGGCTCTGTTAGAGGGATCCTGAACTGGTACCATCGGGTGGTAGCACTGTTTCCGTTAGGCAGTGAGACTGTTCCTTCCTTTCTATCAACGATAAATGAATTATTTAAATCTGCAAGACTTGCTGGTGTGACATCAATTTCATATTCGAAATAACTTTCGATGGTGTTCATCGTGTTATCTCGGTTGATATCTTCCGCATCCGGCTGCGTGGTTGAACCCCTGTTTGTATCGGTAAAGGTGTCGGGGGAATTTCCTTCAAGACCATTATATTTCCTGTAACGTTCAAAAATATCACCCTCTGTGTTGAGGAAATAAGTGTAATTATCGTTTGACGGATCTTCCAGTGATGTATATGGCCCAAATTCGGCTATTGCACTCTCATCCTGGTCACTATATCCATCATAACCAACATCCTGATTTGCTCTTTCAGCACCCAGAGTAGAAAAGGCATAAATCAACGATTGATTCTGTGGGTAAACGGTTTCGTAGTCACTCTGCGGAAGTACCCCGATAACGTTACCGTCTTCAGGCAATCCGTTTTCATATTGTTTTCTTCCATCCCGAAGTATATCCTCTGAAATATTACCAAGGTTCAAAGTAAGTTTTCCACCTGCATTGGTAGGATTCTCAAGAAATGGATCCAATAGCCAAAATTCGATGTATTCAACATTCGCTTGTTCAAAATCTGTTGATGTCAACTGTCGCGATATACCTGCCCAGGCCGTTGATGGATTTTGACCATTAACCGCAGCAGGATCATAATTATACGGGCCACGCTCATTTGGATAATAAACCAGGTCAAGGGCATTGATCACTGTGGTTTGGCCTTGAACAAGATCTACCTGTGGAAAGATCTCATCAATAAACACCCGGCGTGTGTAAAGGTCTGAAATGTCATCATCGGAAATCCCCGCTGGCCTTTGATTGCTATAAAAGATCGGATCAACCGCATACCAGTTCATAAAACCCCGATCAAAACCACTTTCAATTCCCAAAACATCATTGGCGACATTCCCAACACCATTAGGTCTACTTGACAGGAACCAGGATTGTGGAGATAGCAGATCGATCGCATTCTGAGTGCCTTCAAAATCATCGACATAGGAAGTCGCCTCTCCTCTTAATTGTGTGCCTTTAGGCGAGCCTGGTAATAAATATGCAAATTCACCCCGCAATGACAGGTTTGAGGGGACATCGGTATCGATATTGGGCAATTTATTAGCCAGCCTTGTCAAAAACGGAACTTCGGTTGAGAAATTTCCGTTAAGACCAACGATGGTATTATTTATGGGCTCTGTTCCTAGATTAGCCTTTTGGGTAATTGGTCGTTCATTGAGATTTAAAAAGGTAGCACCCAATACAAAATTTTCGTTGAATTGATGTTCGACGTTCAATCCGGTAAATCGCCTCGTCTGCTGGCCGAAAACAGCATTGTTCTCAACCGAAATCTGAATCGGGGTGTTCGATGCCTGTAAAGCCGGATCAAGAATCTGAACCGTCCCGATTTGATAGTTGACTGTATAATCAACGCCTTCTACCAGAACACGGCCCCCTGCGGTAACGCGAACTGACCCCCTCGGTACATTAAAAGCACCGATCGGGATACCCGCACCACCTTCAGATTTATAGCGTCCGCGAACCTCGAACTTATTCTTTTCACCATCCTCTAAAGCGGCTGTTTTGGTCTGTTTATAAAGTTTATCGTAAACGTACTTGACCTGATTGGCATTATATTGGTTTGTGTCCTCATAATCAGCCTCATTATCAATCGGGTTATTATCTATATCTAACTTATCGAATAAGAACCGCCCGAAAGGTTCGACTTTGGTGAATACGATTTTTCCATATTGCTGGAAGACCGTTATCCCGGGGACAAAATCAAAAAATCCGTCTCCATTGAATTGCGGGTCATTATTAAAATTCAGTCGATCAAAGTTGAATACCCGCAACAGCGGCGTTTCTTCCAGAGCATCTTCGTTTGGTCCGGGAGCAGGAAAGGGTGTTCCTTCTACCGGTGTTATATAGTTTAGGGGAGAGGTTTCCGTGTAAAAGATATTCAGGCGAAAATCTTCCTGACTCAACTGGAAGGCACCGGTATCATAAATATTTTTCATCATCAGATCCCAAATGGGTTCTTCCACATTGGTCACGGCACTTTTCAGCATTTTCAGAATCAGGGCGTTGTTGTTTACAATCTGAACGCCTGAATTATCGACGCTCACATCAGTAGCATCTATCCCGTCGTTTGCAAATTCACCCACCTGATAAACCTGGTCACCAACCGTAAACTGAAAGGCAACAGCAACGATCTCATCATTCAGTAAACGTTGATTTAACGAGATATAACCGAGTTGAGAATCTAATGTATATTCCTGACCTTGCTGTAACTTCCTTGCATTTTCGAGCTTGCCGTAGTCAAATCCTTCATTCACGCCGGGAACAAGAATCCCGGACTGTACGGTAGCGATGTCCCGAACCGCATCATTAAGCTGAGAGCCCGGACCTCCAACATTGGAAGGGTCATAAGCATTATTGCCATTATCGGGAAAAGCATTTGGTCCGGCAAAAACCGTTACCGGAGACCCTAAAACCCCTGATTCACCAAGGTCCTGGAAGGCAACTACATTCCTCACATTATCGGTTTGGTTATTTCTGTTGGTTACCCAGACTTCAATTCTTGTTATTTGAATATTGGTATTGATGAAAGGGTAGTTGAGGAGTGCCCTGTCATACTGATCCCTGAAATACTGGGCAAGGAAAAAGTGACGGTTCTCGTCATAGTCCAAGCCAAAAAAACTAAATTCTTCAAGTGTCCCACCACCTTGGGCCACAACGGTTCTCGATTGCGATTTCTGCTCAGAAAAAACGCCGGTTACACGTGTTTTCCCAAATTGTAATTCGGTCTTGACTCCAAAGAGACTCTGAGCTCCGGTAATCAAAGAGCTATTGATGGGCATACTTACGTTACCCACTTCGATCTTTTGGATGATGTCATCTTCGGTTGGGGTATACTCCAGTTTGATCAAATTCTGGAAATCGAATGTCGATTGCGTATCATAGGTAGCTGTTACCTGAAGGCGCGTTCCAACTTTACCCAGAAGACTTAAACTTATACGCTGATCAAAATCGAATGTGAAATTGCTTCTATTTCTCGGTGAAAACGAAGGATTGTCCTGCTTGGTGAATAATACGCCAAGATCCATTTCAACTGTCCCTTGGGGAACTACTTCGATTGTATTTCCACCAAATATCGATTCAAAGAAACTCGAATTAACATAGAACTCAGGTATCAGGTTTTTTTGTAATTCCTCGGTCCCTTCTTTTTTTCCATCAGCCGCATCGATCTTCTGTTTGTAATAGGATTTCATATTTTCCTGAAGAACGAGTTGCCTGAACTCTTCAGGGGTCAGGATGATGGGATAATTGATGTTGAAATTTCCAACGGTTTCTGTATAGATATATCTGTTGGTAATCGGGTCGTATCTATACTTTGAAACAATGCTGTTGGGATTAGGCAACAGCAATTCACTGAAGGAGTAGCTTGTGCTTGTCGTATCCTGGGGTGTCGGTGTTTCTTGAGCCAATAAACCATTAGCCCAAAACAATAGGCCGATAAGTAAACCCAGGGAACGGTTGGTTCTCGTAAAAATTAAGTTGGTCGTAACGTTCAAAATGGTTTATAAATTTTTTAAGGCCTCTTTGATGATCACTTCTACACTCGCATCACGATCTTCAGATACAATCTTTTCAACAACACGCTCAGACTGCTTTTTTGTGAAGCCTAAAACCTCTAAAGCAGATAACGCTTCTTCCCTGTTTGTATTGCCCGAAAATAGTACTGAATCATCAAATTGATGGACTTTTAAAATTTTATCTTTTAAATCAATAATTACACGTTGAGCTGTTTTTAAACCGATTCCCTTAACCGATTGGATAACAGCAACTTCCTCCCTGGCAATTGCCTCTTTAACTTGCTCAGGTGTTAAAGAAGACAGCATGGTCCTGGCTGTACTCGCCCCAATCCCGCTTACTGATATCAGCAACCTAAATATTTCTCTTTCAGCGCGAGAAGCAAACCCATATAAAGTTTGGGAATCTTCTTTAACCTGAAAATGCGTATATAGTTTCAATTTTTCACTATCGGGAATCTGAGAGTATGTGTGTAGAGAAATGTTTAGAAAGTAACCAACACCATTACAATCAATAATCACATCCGTCGGATTTTTTTCGGTTAGTTTTCCCTCTATATGTGTTATCATTAACTCCGATTTCTTATGGAACCAAATGTAATAAAATTATTATATATAAATCGATCCGCACATACTGAAAAAACTTAGGAACTAGCGCCTCTTTTATGCTTCTTTTGAGCATCGATAACAGCGATTGCTGCCATATTTACTATTTCATCAACGCTGGCATCTAGCTGAAGAATGTGTGCCGGTTTTCTCAAACCCATCATAATCGGACCGATATTATCGGCCTTATTGAGTTCTTTTAAAAGCTTATAGGTGATATTTGCGGAATCCAAATTTGGAAATATCAAGGTATTCACAGCCTTTCCTGCTAATTTCGAAAATGGGAAAATATCCTGAAGCATTTCGTTATTCAATGCAAAATCGGTTTGCAATTCTCCATCTACTACCATATCCGGATAATAACGATGCAAATAGGATACGGCTTTACGAATTTTAATCGCATTCTCATTTTCCGAAGAACCAAAATTTGAATAAGAAACCATGGCAATTACCGGTTCCATACCGAACATTCTTACAGTAACCGCAGTCATTTGCGCAATTTTTGCCAAGTCCTTTGACGTGGGATCGATATTGATGGATGTATCACTGAGGAACATAGGACCGCGATCGGTCATCAGTAAGTTGGTTGTCGCAATTCTCGTAGCCCCTTTGTCGAGCCCGATCAGTTCCATAATTGGCTTAACCACCTTAGGATAGGCTCTTGAAAAGCCCGTAATAAGAGCATCGGCATCACCTTCATTAACCATCATTGCAGCAAAATAATTTCTTTCACGCATAAGTTGTTGAGCGGAATATAAGGTTATGCCACGCCTTTTTCTGCTTTTCCAATATACCTCAGCATATTTATTCTTCCGGACTAATTCCTCATCGCTTTTCGGATCGATTATCGGGACTTCTTCATCAAATTCAATCTCTTCCATTAGTTCTTTAATCGTATCGGTTCGTCCCAATAAAATAGGTTTGGCGATACCCTCTTCATAAACAATCTGTGCCGCACGCAACACAGGCAGTTGATCGGCTTCGGCGAAAACAACCCGTTGTGGATTGCTTTTGGCCCGCCCATGCATCAGCCTGACGATTTTATTATCATTTCCTAATCGTTGACGAAGTGACTCTTCATAAGCTGACCAATTCTCAATAGGTTCTTTAGCAACTCCACTATCCATTGCTGCCTTGGCAACGGCTGGTGGTACCACAGCGATCAATCGAGGATCAAATGGTTTTGGAATGATATAGTCCCGACCGAAGGTCAGTCGTGTTTGATCATAAGCGATATTCACCTGTTCAGGGACCGCCTCTTTGGCGAGTTCTGCCAGGGCCATAACCGCCGCCTTTTTCATGGCTTCATTAATCGATGTTGCACGAACATCCAGAGCGCCTCGGAAAATAAAGGGGAAACCCAGAACATTATTTACCTGGTTTGGATGATCACTACGTCCTGTTGCCATGATGATATCATCACGAGTGTCCATTGCGAGATCATAATTTATTTCCGGATCAGGATTCGCCATTGCAAAAACGATCGGATCTTTGGCCATGGAAATGAGCATGGCCGGATTTAAAATATCTGAAGTTGAAAGGCCGATAAAAACATCTGCTCCCTTCATGGCCTCCTCAAGTTTGTTGATTGATCTTGATGTTGCAAATTCGGCTTTTTCCTTGCTTAGATTTTCACGGTCTTTGCGGATGACTCCCTTGCTATCGAGCATAACCATATTCTCACGCCTAACACCAAATACCTGGTATAATCGACAGCATGAAATTGCGGCGGCGCCTGCACCGCTTATTACCATGGTTATATCTTTAATATTCTTTTCGACCAATTCGAGAGCGTTTAATAAAGCCGCAGCTGAAATAATCGCAGTGCCGTGTTGGTCGTCATGCATAACCGGAATATCTAACTCATCTTTGAGTCTTTTTTCGATTTCGAATGCCTCCGGAGCCTTAATGTCCTCCAGATTAATTCCTCCGAAAGTAGGGGCAATATGCTTGACCGTTTTAATGAACTCTTCAACGTTTTCGGTATTAACCTCGATATCGAAAACGTCGATATCGGCAAATATTTTAAACAGTAATCCCTTACCTTCCATAACTGGCTTTGAAGCCTCCGGCCCAATATTTCCCAAACCTAAAACTGCGGTTCCGTTTGATATAACGGCCACTAAATTGCCTTTGGTGGTATATTTATAAACATTAGCCTGATTTTTTTCGATTTCTAGACATGGCTCAGCAACCCCAGGAGAATAAGCCAGGGCAAGATCCCGCTGGGTTGCATACTTCTTCGTTGGAACAACCTTGATCTTTCCCGGGACTGGTTTGGCATGATATATCAATGCCTGACGACGCTTACTTTCTTTACTCATAATTGTTTTAGCGTTGTGAGTATGATTAGGTTTTGAGGTTAATCGGGGTTTTCGAGAAATAAGGTAGTGCCTTAAACTGAAAAATTAAAACTTAATCCCTCAGAAATTGAATGTTTCTCTTTAATCCTTCAAATTTAGTACGTTTAACAGCGCTTCTTTTGAATAATGAATTGAATATCTCCTCTGTGATTTCCTCCCAATCGGTTTTATTCATGCTGAGTAATCCCGGATGGGGTTCGAATAAAGGCTCTTTATGGGATTGAGAAAAACGATTCCAGGGGCAAACGTCCTGACAAATATCACAACCAAACATCCAGTTATCAAATTTACCTTTAAAGCTTTCGGGGATATTCGATTTCAACTCAATGGTAAAATAGGAAATGCATTTACTGCCATCAACAACATAGGGTTCGACTATTGCATCGGTAGGACAGGCATCGATGCAGGCCGTACAACTTCCACAATGATCTGTAACTGGAGCATCATAATCAAGATCGAGATCGATAATAAGTTCGGCAATGAAATAAAATGACCCGACATCTTTTGTAAGCAAGTTGCTGTGTTTACCCATCCATCCCAGACCACTTTTAGCTGCCCATACTTTATCGAGAACTGGAGCGGAATCGACAAATGCCCGGCCATGAACCTCGCCAATCTCGTCCTGGATAAAAAAAAGCAACTGCTTCAGCTTATCCTTGATAACAAAGTGGTAATCGGTGCCGTAGGCATATTTACTGATCTTCGGCGCTTGATCGTCCTCCTGTTTTCGAGGAGTATAATAATTCAAAAGCAAGGAGATAACGCTTTTTGACCCCTCAACCAGTTTTGTTGGATCGAGACGCTTATCAAAATGGTTGGCCATATATCCCATTTCACCATGCATATTTTCCTCCAGCCATTTCTCAAGCCGTGGTGCTTCTTCTTCCAGGAATTCGGCTTTACTTATACCGCATGATAAAAAACCGAGGCGTTTCGCTTCGGTTTTAATCATTTCAGAATATTTTGTTTTATTGATCAAAACAATCCGCCTTGAGCTCCTCCTTTTATCTTTCCAAGATGCTGATAGGCCAGTTCGGTTGCTTCCCGTCCTCTCGGTGTCCGAATAATAAATCCTTCCTGAATTAAGAAAGGTTCATAGACTTCTTCTAAGGTTTCGGCACTATCACTTACGGCTGTCGCAAGGGTGGTGATCCCAACAGGCCCACCTTTGAATTTATCGATAATAGTAGTAAGAATCTTATTATCCATTTCGTCCAGACCATGAGCATCGACATTTAAAGCTTTTAAGCCATATTTTGAAATGGCAATATCAACTTTTCCATTGCCCTTGATCTGCGCAAAATCACGAACTCGCCTTAATAGGGCATTGGCAATACGCGGAGTTCCTCTGCTACGACCTGCTATTTCAATTGAAGCCTCCATAGACATGGGTACATTTAATATTTTTGCACTTCTTTGAAGGATGGTAGAGAGCAATTCGGTTGAATAATAATTTAAACGATTGCTAATACCAAATCTTGCGCGCATTGGCGCCGTTAGCAAACCTGATCTCGTAGTTGCACCAATTAAGGTAAACGGACTTAAATTGATTTGGACAGATCGGGCATTCGGTCCGGATTCGATCATAATATCGATTTTATAATCTTCCATGGCCGAATAGAGATATTCTTCTATGACCGGACTCAGCCGATGAATTTCGTCAATAAACAACACATCACGTTCATCTAAATTCGTCAATAATCCCGCAAGATCACCAGGTTTATCCAATACTGGGCCAGATGTCACCTTAATACCAACACCTAATTCATTGGCAAGGATATGAGCCAGAGTCGTTTTTCCTAAGCCAGGCGGACCATGAAAAAGTGTATGATCAAGAGCATCATTACGTTCATTGGCGGCTTGAACAAAAACCTTAAGATTCTCAAGGACCTGCTCCTGACCGGCAAAATCATCGAATGAAAGCGGTCGGAGAGCACGTTCCACATCGTGATCTTCAGAAGAAAAGTTATTGCTAGTCGGATCGAGATTTTCGTTCATCACACACAAAGATAATTAAAAAGCCTTTCGAATATCGAAAGGCTTTTAAGTATTATAAGTCATCAGGAAATCCTTAATGATGAAGTTCTTCTTCGCCTTCTTTTAAGGGTATATCTTGAGGCACGAAATCTTCTTCGTAACCTGGTTTGCTATAATCATAAGCCCAACGGTGAACATGAGGAATCTCACCTTCCCAGTTTCCGTGAATGTGTTTGATTGGAGCCGTCCACTCTAAGGTGTTCGATTTCCATGGATTCTGTACAGTCTTTTTACCATAGAACATGCTGTAGAAGAAGTTCCATATAAATACTACCTGGAACACTCCACCGATTAAGGCAAAGGTGGTAATCACAACGTTCACACTCGATACATCATCGAACAAAGGAAACGCGCTGTTCGTATAGTAACGCCTTGGAAGACCCGCCATACCTATGAAGTGCATCGGGAAAAATACCCCATAAGCACTTATCGCGGTAACCCAAAAATGAATATAACCAAGGTTTTTATTCATCATACGTTTGAACATTTTAGGATACCAATGATAGACACCTGCAAAGAGCCCATAAAGAGCCGAAATACCCATTACAAGGTGGAAGTGAGCAACAACGAAATACGTATCATGTACGTTGATATCGAGGGCACTGTCACCCAAAATTATACCTGTTAATCCACCTGTAATAAAGGTAGAAACAAGACCGATTGAGAACAGCATCGCAGGGTTGAACTGCAGGTTGCCCTTCCATAAAGTGGTTATATAGTTGAAGGCCTTGACCGCTGACGGTATAGCAATCAATAAGGTCGTAAATGTAAAGACCGATCCAAGGAATGGATTCATTCCCGAAACGAACATATGGTGGCCCCAAACAATCGTTGACAGGAACGCTATGGCAAGGATAGATGCAACCATCGCACGATAACCAAAGATTGGTTTACGCGCATTAGTGGCGATAACTTCTGAAGTAATTCCCAGTGCGGGCAATAATACGATATATACTTCCGGGTGACCAAGGAACCAGAATAAATGTTCGAACAACACCGGAGATCCGCCCTGGTAATGCAGAACTTCACCCTGTATAAATATATCTGATAAGAAGAATGACGTGCCAAAACTTCTGTCCATAATAAGCATCAAGGCCGCCGATAATAATACCGGGAATGAAATAACACCGATCACTGCGGTAATAAGAAATGCCCAGATTGTTAATGGCAAACGTGTCATCGACATGCCTTTCGTTCTCAAATTGATAACCGTTACGATATAATTCAGCGATCCCAATAATGATGAAGCGATGAAAATGGCCATTGATACCAACCACAGGGTCATCCCTGCACCCGACCCGGGTTGGGCCATAGGCAGAGCACTCAGTGGCGGGTAAATGGTCCACCCTGCAGCAGCAGGACCCATTTCAACAAAAAGAGAAAGAACCATTATTACACTTGATAAAAAGAATAACCAGTAGGAAACCATATTCAGGAATCCTGAAGCCATATCACGAGCTCCACATTGTAACGGGATTAGTAAATTACTAAACGTTCCGCTCAAACCAGCCGTAAGAACAAAGAATACCATTATTGTCCCATGTATAGTTACCAGGGCCAGGTATATATCTGCATCCATTACACCATCGGGTGCCCATTTACCTAGCAAAGCCGAAAAGATAGCATTGGGTTCTTCAGGCCATGCAATCTGCATACGCATCAATAAGGACATGATTATTCCGATAATCCCCATGATAAGACCGGTGATCAAATACTGTTTCGAGATCATTTTATGATCTTGACTGAAGATGTATTTGGTTATAAAAGTTTCCTTATGATGATGATGTCCGTGATCGTCGTGTGCGTGAATTTCTGCGTGTGCTGACATAATCTATTCTTTATTTTTCTTTTCTAATTTTTTAGTTCTTAACTAGTGAATTCTTGAAAAGTTGCTGTTCTTTCATCCAGGCTTGATACTCTTCCTCCGATTCGACGATGATCTTCATCTGCATATTGTAATGCGATTTCCCGCATATTTTATTACAAAGCAACAAGTAATCAAATTCATATCGATCTAAAGGTTCTTCGCCTTTCTGTATTAATTTTTCGCTTTTTTCTGCTCGTATTCTGTTGATATTTGCCACCTTGTCAATCATCGCCGGTGTTTGACGCATCTCCTCAGTCGTCATGGTCGGCGTGAATGCGAATTGTGTTATCATCCCGGGAACACAGTTCATCTGCGCACGGAAATGCGGCATATAAGCCGAGTGTAAAACATCCTGGGAACGCATCTTAAATACGACCTGTCGACCAACAGGTAAATGCAATTCGGTAGCTATGACGTCATCCTGAGCATATGGATCGGCCTCATCGACACCGAGGATATTTGCATTATCAAGATTGATCAATCTTATATTTGACTTCCCCAGTACATTATCGTCTCCTGCATATCGTGCTTTCCAGTTAAACTGCTGGGCATAGAGTTCGACAACCATGGTATCTTCATCCTCTTCAAAATTCATAATATCCGACCAGGTAAATAAGCCATAAATGATCAGGCCTGCCAGAACAATCACCGGAATGATCGTCCAAATAAACTCGAGTTTATCATTATCGGCATAGAAAAGCGCCTTTTTACCTTTTTCGCCTTTATACTTGTATGCAAAATAATGAAGGAGGAATTGGGTTATGGTCTGAACGATAAAAATGATTACCATAGAGATGATCATTAAGTTATCGATTTGCGGACCGTGTTCGGATGCTGAATTTGAGACTAAGGGCAAGTCACCCCATTTAACAAAAGATATTATGGTGATGGCATATATAAAAATCAGGAATCCCATCATTAAAAAACCGTTAACACGGTTATCCTGGTCATTTGCTACTTGAGAATTTTCTCTATTGGCATTGGCCAGATCAAATATCTTGACCATTTGCCAAATGGCAACTGTTATACTAAGTAAAACTAAAATTGTTAAAACAGCACTCATCAGTTTATTCTTTCGTCTTTGTTATTAATTAATAATGGAAATACTCACTTTCTTTAATCATAGGATTACCTTCAGCCTTCAGCGGTGCCTTCGAAAGCGCGTAGAATACTGTGAAAAGGAAAAGTCCGCCAAACAACATAACGGCACTTATCTCAGGCAAGCCTATAAACCAACTTTCGCCAACGGTAGCTGGCATGATCATATTAAATACATCCAAATAGTGTCCAATCAAAATTACAATACCTGCCATCACGACAAACCAGGGAATGCGCTTGTAGTCGCTGTTCATCAATACGAGGAACGGGAAAACAAAGTTCATTACCACCATGCCAAAAAATGGCAATTTATAATATTCAAATCGTGTTACAAAATAGGTAACCTCTTCCGGGATATTTGCGTACCATATTAGCATGAATTGCGAGAACCATAGATAGGTCCAGAATATGCTAATACCGAACATGAATTTTGCGAGGTCATGGATATGGCTGTCGTTGACAAAATCAAGATATCCCTTTGATTTCAGATAAATGGTTATCATCGCTATCATGGTAATGCCACTAACAAACATGCTGGCAAATACATACCACCCGAACAAGGTACTAAACCAATGCGGGTCAACGCTCATCACCCAGTCCCATGACATCATTGATGAGGAAATCAAATAGAAAACAAGGAAAGCTGCAGAAATTCTGAAATTCTTTTTGAAATTACTAACGCCTTCAGCTTTATCCTGTGCAAGGGAAAATTTTCTTGAAAAGAAACGGTACAAGCCCCATCCTCCAATAAATATAATAGCACGGATAAGGAATCCGGTCTTATTTAAAAAACTTGATTTCCCTTGTATCAATTTGTCTTCAGCAACTACCTCGGGATCCATCCAGATAAATAAATGGTCGCCGGCAAAAAATGCAATGGCCACAACAATTATAGCACCCGGAATCAGATAATAAGTGATCCCTTCCATCACACGGAAAAGCACGGGTGACCATCCGGCTTGAGACGCATATTGAACCGCATAAAAAGCAAGTGTGCCAAGCGCAATCATCATAAAGAAAAATGCTGCCACATAAAGCGCTGAATACGGACGGTTATGAATCTGATGCATGATATGTTCGGCATGCTCATCATCATGAGACGCTTCTTCAGAGGCTTGAGCACCATGCTCTGAATCATCACTGTGACTTTCGGTAGCGGCAGCAGAATGATCTCCTCCTCCATGATGGGATGCCGCGTCTGCTGCAAGCATTTCCTTGACATCTTCAATCGTGGTGTTATGGGAACTCATATAACTGCTTCCCCAACCGATAGCACCAAGTACGATCAGTGCGATTGAAAATATTTTAAGTCGGTTTGAAAATGTATACATGTTGATTTATCTCTTTATCTGGTCCTATTTTGTTAAATCGTCTTTAAGCTTCATTACATAGGCGGTTACCAACCATCGCTCCTCTTCGTCAAGTTGATTAGCATATGATCCCATGGCATTGCGCCCGTAATAAATGACGTGATAAGTACTGCCTTCAGTGATTGCCCGTGCCGCATCTGCATAGCTCGGCACACCCAGAATTTTCTCCCTTTTCACCAAAGTACCCTGTCCTTTTCCTTGATTACCATGGCAAATACCACAATAGATATCATAAAGTTCTTTGGCACGTGCCAAATCAACTTGAGTCGAATCCAAAGGGCTTTTCAGTTCAACCTTGGCTAGCTCATAGTCGTCATTTGTGTTATTGTAATCATAAAGACTAAAACCACGGGCAATAGTACCATCTGCCGGAATCATCGCTGATTGTTCATCAGCAAATATCTCGTACTCCCCATAGGTTTCATAACTTGGCGACTCATACATTTGAGGGAAAAACTGATAATTTGGCTGTGAATCTTTTTTACATGAAACCACAGACCCAAACAGTACCCCGATTATGATTATATTGATTAAGCCTCTCATATTAATGTGCTTCTTTTTCTACTATACTTGTTTCTACTGCGCCCGTTGACACCAAAAGATCCTCAACCGCTTTCTCATTTCCATGCGTGGCCACTTCCATTAAAAAGTGGTCATCAGTTGTTCTTGGGTCAGGATTCTCTGCATTTTTAAATGGCCACATCTTACTTCTTAAATAAAAGGTGATTACCATAAGGTGCGCTGCCATAAAAACCGTAAGCTCGAACATGATCGGCACAAATGCCGGCATGTTTTCCAGATAACTGAAGCTCGGTTTCCCTCCAATATCCTGAGGCCAATCTTCGATCATAATATAATTCATCATGACAATAGCAACAGTTAGCCCCAAACACCCATACATGAATGATGTTATGGCGATTCGGGTCGGAGCCAATCCCAAAGCCTTATCAAGACCATGAACGGGGAATGGTGTATATACCTCTTCGATATGATGATGCTCTGCCCGCACTTTTTTAACGGCCGACATCAGGACATCATCATCAGTATACATAGCTTGAACGACTTTAACAGTTTCCATACGCTATCCTAATTTTTTAATTGTTGTGCCTGTCCGGCCCAGTCATCGCGCTCAGCACGACCAGGAAACGATCCGGTTATCGAATCTAACAGGTCATATTCTGTTTTGGTCATTTTGCTTACCTGATCAAAGGTGAAAATCCCAATACTATTCAATGCTTCTTCCATTTTCGGCCCAATGCCTTTAATCCGCTTGAGGTCATCGGCGGTTTGAGTTGCCGGATCGAAAGATCCTAAACGACTTAACAGGGCATCGGTTTGATCTGCTTTTTCTACTGGTGTCTCAGCCGTAGTTTCAAGAGTTTCTTTATCCCCAACAACCGACATGGTTGGTTTAATAACAGAACCTGAAGTTCTTGAATCAGCACCTGTTCCAACCAGGCTTTCGCCAGCTTCACGCAAGCGCTTGTAGCGCTCACCCGATGATTTTAATATTGTTTTAACCTCTGCCTGGGCGATAACGGGGAACGTTCTGGCATAAAGAAGGAACAAAGTGAAAAAGAATCCAACTGTACCGATAAATATCCCGATATCAACAAATGTTGGTGAGAACATGGTCCATGAGGATGGTAAATAATCCCTGTGCAAGGAAGTAACAATAATTACAAATCTTTCAAACCACATCCCAATGTTTACCACTATGGAAATGAAGAAAGAGAACATGATACTGGTTCGCAATTTTTTGAACCACATAAACTGTGGTGAGAATACATTACAGCTCATCATAGCCCAGTAAGCCCAAGCATATGGTCCGGTCGCCCTGTTAAGGAAGGCATATTGTTCATATTCAACACCTGAATACCATGCGATAAACAATTCGGTTATATAAGCACAGCCTACAATTGAGCCCGTGATCATAATTACGATATTCATCAGCTCAATATGTTGAACGGTGATATAATCTTCGAGGCTGCAAACCTTTCTCATAATGATTAGCAAGGTTTGAACCATAGCAAAGCCTGAGAAAATTGCACCCGCAACGAAATAAGGTGGGAAAATCGTGGTATGCCAGCCCGGAATTACCGAGGTTGCGAAGTCAAATGATACAATCGTATGAACTGAAAGTACAAGCGGCGTTGCCAATCCTGCCAATACCAATGAAACTTCTTCAAAACGTTGCCAGTCTTTGGCTCTTCCGGTCCACCCAAAGCTTAATAATGAATAAATTTTCTTCTGAAACGGACGCACAGCCCGGTCACGAATCATAGCGAAATCAGGCAACAATCCAGTCCACCAAAATACCATTGATACCGATAAATAAGTGGAAATTGCGAATACGTCCCACAATAGCGGTGAGTTGAAATTCACCCATAACGAACCGAATTGGTTAGGTATAGGTAAAACCCAATAGCCCAACCACGGACGCCCCATGTGAATGATTGGGAACAATCCAGCCTGAATAACCGAGAAAATAGTCATGGCCTCTGCGGAACGGTTAACCGCCATTCTCCATTTCTGACGGAATAACAACAATACTGCCGATATCAATGTACCGGCGTGACCAATACCTACCCACCAAACAAAGTTGGTGATATCCCAGGCCCAGCCTACTGTTTTATTTAAACCCCATGTTCCAATTCCTGTAGAGATGGTGTAAATAATACACCCTATTCCCCAAAGAAAGGCAATTAGCGAAATGGAAAATACGATCCACCAAGCCCGATTGGCTTGTCCTTCTACAGGTCTCGCTACATCTACGGAAACATCATGATATGATTTTTCTCCGATTACAAGAGGTCTTCTTATTGGTGCTTCGTAATGAGACGCCATAATTATTTATTCGTGTTTCTTATTAAATTAAACTTCGTCAGTATTTCTGATCAATGCCTGGTAAACCACATTGGGTTTTGTCCCAACACCTTCCAGTAAACGATAAGCCCTTGAATCTTCGATTAAATGGGCAACTTCATCTTTCTTGTTATTAATATCACCAAATACAAGTGCGCCAGAACCACAAGCTGCAGAACAAGCTGTTTCAAATTCATTTGGCTCGATCTCACGTCCATCTCGTTTCGCATCCAGAATGGTCTTCTGTGTTCTTTGAATACACAAGGAACATTTTTCCATGACACCACGAGATCGCACGGTAACATCAGGATTGATCACCATACGTCCGAGATCATCGTTCATATGGAAATCAAATTCGTCATTTGCATTATAGAGGAACCAATTAAATCGTCTAACCTTGTACGGACAGTTATTCGCGCAGTATCTTGTTCCGACACATCGGTTATACGCCATATGATTTTGCCCCTGTCTTCCATGAGACGTGGCAGCCACAGGGCATACAGTCTCACAAGGTGCATGGTTACAATGCTGACACATAATTGGCTGGAAGGCCACCTGCGGATTAGCCGCCGGGCTTTCCATTTCTCCAAATTCCTGCATTGAACTCCCTACTCCTTTTATGTTGTCTTTCTTTTCGTTATCGGCTTCGAAGGTCGCTTCTGACGAATAATAGCGGTCGATACGCAACCAGTGCATATCCCGACTTCTCCTAATCTCCTCTTTACCCACTACCGGTACGTTATTCTCAGCATGGCAAGCAATAATACACGAGCCACATCCTGTACAGGCATTCAAGTCAATCGATAAATTAAAATGATGGCCAATTGAACGATCAAATTCGTCCCAGAGGTCTACTTTGGGTGAAGAAACCGGAGTTTCTTTATGCTCAAGAGATACTTTAGTTACCGGATTCCATTCCTCTTTATCTTTGGTGTTATGAGTCACAAGATCGGTTTCCCTAATCACATCGCCACGTCCCATGAGGGTATTATGTAATTGAACGCAAGCGAATTCGTGCTTCCCTTCAGCAACTTCTATTGTGACACTTTGGGTTGTATTGAAATCGGAATAAAATGGATAGGCATTTACCCCGGTCTTCATTTCATTTTTTACTCCCTCTTCACGACCATAACCCAAGGAAAGTCCAACTGAACCCTTCGCCTGCCCCGGTTGTATGATAACCGGTGCGGTAATGGTAATACCGTTCACAGTTATGTTGGCATATTTCCCGTTTAATCCACCGGTTGCATCGTGACTGCTTTCCGAAAAGAACGTACTACGTTCAAGATAAAGTCCGAGTTCTTTTGCATCCCCTTCAGAAATGGTTAAGTAGTTATCCCAGGTGGTTCGCGTTAACGGATCAGGAAACTCTTGCAACCATGGATTATTGGCTTGTTGCCCGTCACCCATTCCAATTTTTGGATAAAGGGTAAGTTCCATGCCCGACCCTACTGTTGCTGCCAAACGTCTTGCTGCGTCGGAAGCCGAAACAAGTGCTACTGTGGCATCTTCTTCAATCGTTGATTCAACAATCATTTCATCGGAACCCGATACAAATACACCGTCGTGAAGTGCCTGGTTAAACGAGGAGCCATTTAATATATCTGCCTCCCAGTTTGATTTTATATAATCATGGTATGTACCATCGAAGTCAATCAATCCGAGTAATACATCCTGAAATTGTTTCGTATCAAATAAAGGTCTTATTGTTGGTTGAACCAGACCGTAATGACCTTTCACAAATTCAACATCACCCCAGGATTCTAGATAATGCGGAAGGGATGCTATATAGTTACAATTTACAGCGGTTTCATCAGCTTTCATGGTAAATGTAATCGACATCTCGGTATTGGCAAGCCCTTCAACAAAATCAGAGCCATTGGCCAACGTATATGCAGGATTAACCCCACACATGATTAAAGCACCAACAGTTCCAGATTTCATATCTGTAATCAATTGGTTAACTTCCTTATCATTGCCTTGTCGTGTTTTCACGGTGTGATCGGTATCCATAATATCGCTACCGAGCATCTCATTAATTTCCAAAGCCAACAATTGAGCATCGACATCAGAAATACCGGCAACAACAACTGCCTTGCTCCCCGCACGCCTTAACACTGAAGCGGCTTTATCTATAGCCTCTTCAACATTTTCCGGAAGAGATCCGGATACTGCAGTGCCCGCTATTTTACCATATAATTTGGCTAGCGCAACCTTGAGTTCACTAGGCTTTAATGGTACTCGTTTATCGGCCTTGGCACCAGTAATGGTCATGTTTGATTCAAACTGAAAGTGCATTGACATCTTCCCTTCAGAAGGGATACGGCTTTTGGCATAACCGGTGTCATAACCACCACCTTGCCAATCACCAAGAATATCAGCGCCAAAAGATACTATAGCAGATGCTTCTGAGAAGTTATAATTTGCCAAGGCTCGCTCGCCATATTTACTTTCAAATGCATCGAGAGCAGCCGATTCTGATATAGCATCATAAACGACATGCCTAACATTACCATACTTAGCCTTAAACTCCTCAATTAATTTCGCTGTCGACGGACTTGCAAAAGTTTGTGTAAGAAGAACAATATCCTTCCCACCACCTTGCAACTCTACTAATTTACTTTTCAAGTCACCTTCAAGTTCGATCCATGAACTTTCTGCTCCATCTTTCATCGGAGCTACTACGCGATAACTATCATATAGATCAAGAACCGAGGCCTGAACGCGAGCATTTGAATGCCCATGAGTTTTGGCCAGTTTATTATTTTCAACTTTGATAGGTCGTCCTTCCCTGGTCTTAATGAGAATATTTGCAAAATCATAACCATTAGCAATGGCCGTTGCATAATAGTTGGCAACGCCAGGTATGATTTGCTCGGGTTGCACCACATAAGGAATTGATCTGATAACCGGACCTTCACAGGCTGCCAATGAAGCAGCTGCAGTACTAAATCCAACATATTTTAGGAAATCTCTTCGTGAAGTAGAAGACGTTTCCAATTTATCCTTATCACCTAAAAACTCATCAACAGGAATCTCCTGAACGAACTCCTTATGTTTCAAAGCCTCGACAGCAGCACCGTTGTCAGGATTGAGTTCTTCAATACTTTTCCAGTATTTCTTGTTTGATGACATATCTTGTATGAATTAACTTCTTTCGATTATTAATAATGACATTTACCGCATTCGAGGCCACCCATTTGAGCTGCTGTTAGCTCTTCAACCCCGTATTTTTTCGATAATTCTTCATGAATCTTCTCGTAATATCCGTTATCCTGAACCTTTACATTGGTCTCACGATGGCAATCTATACACCAACTCATGGTTAATGGGGAATATTGATACATGATCTCCATTTCCTCAACCGGACCATGGCAAGTCTGACATTCAAGCCCGGCTACCGAAACGTGTTGTGAGTGATTGAAATACGCGAAATCCGGCAGATTATGAATTCGAATCCATTTCACCGGTTGCGTTTCTCCAGTATATTCCTGATTGGCATCATCCCAACCGGTTGCAGCATATAGTCGCTTGATCTCTTCATCGTAAAACTCTTTACTGTATTCGGTTGATGTCTCGCCTTTATATTCGTAAATAGATTTATGACAATTCATGCAGATATTGAGTGATGGAATACCTGAATGTTTACTTACACGAGCCGAGGAGTGGCAATATTTACAATCGATTTTATTGTCGCCTGCATGAATTTTATGTGAGAAATGAATTGGTTGAACAGGCTGATATCCCTGATCTATACCTATTTGCATTAAATAACCATAGGCATAATAACCGCTAGTCAATAAAAAGAAAATCGCTGTAACCAACATAAGGAAGTCATTTTGAACAAAAGCTTTCCAAAGCGATCGACCCTGAGTTGCTTCGGCCAATTCTAAATTCTTCGCGGCAGCAAAACGGCGAAGTGTTTTGTTGACCAGGTACAGTCCAATAGCCAATAATACAAAAAGCACCACCAAGGCGCCAAGTATAAGTTCATTGGATATTCCACCGGAACTCGCAGTGGCAGCCGCACCGGCATCTGCCGGAGGTGGCGGTGGCGCAGCCTTTTCTGTTGCCGTATATGCCAGAATGTTATTTAGGTCGTCATCGGTCAGTTGCGGAAATGCCGTCATCGCGGCATTGTTATATTCAGCGTAAGTCTTGGTAGCATAAGCATCCCCCGATTTTATAACCGCTGCGCTGTTGCGAATCCAGGCATTAAGCCATTCCCGATCAAGTCCTTCTTCTTCAAGCAAACGCGCTTCAACATTTCTCAAAGCCGGACCTGTCATTTTTTTATCGAGATTATGACAAGCAGCACAATTGGTATTGAAAAGGGCTTTACCAGCTACAGGGTCACCTTCTTGAGCCGTAACAGACAACGAAAATAAAAGGAAAAAAATGCCGTTTAAAAGAAGAAGATTCGTGTTGAAAAGTTGGTGAAACAAATGCCTCATATTGTTAGTAGAATCCTCTGCTAAACTTTGGTACGATTTTTTCATAAAAGAAAAATATTCGGTTGTAAAAATCTCACGCAAAAGTAACATTAATGTTGAATTTTTGAAATGTTACCTGAGTGTTAATCACTAATTTATAATTATTCTAAATAAGAAAAATATTAGCCGTTGAAAATATATAATTTACATTTGCAATAATAACCCATTCCCCTTATGAATATTGAAAAAAATATTTTTGTAATCGCTCTGACAGTATGTGTGCTCTGCAGTTTGAATTTAAATGCTCAGCAAGGTGTCGTTGAAGTGAATCAAGATAAACAGATCGATAAACTCCTTGAGTTAAAAAAAGATATCAATCGAAGAGGAACGAATTTTAAAATCCAAATATATAACGGCAGCCGAGGCGGTGCTGAAAATGCACGACGAGAATTTTATAAATCGTTTTCAGGCTGGCCCATCAGTTTAGAATATGAAACGCCCAATTATAAAATTTGGGTCGGTAATTTTCAGACGAGACTTGAGGCCGACAGGGCCTTATTAAGGATCAAGAAAAAATTTGCAAATGCATTTATTTTTCGACCGAAGACTAATTGAAAAGTCCTGAGAATTAAAAGTGACTTGAAATGGGTCGCTTTTATTATTGGTTTTTTCGAATTATTTCAGCGTCTTTTTAACCTCTACTTCCTGGAATGACTCAACGATATCGCCTTCTTTGAGATCGTTATAGTTTTTGATCTGCATCCCGCAGTCATAGCCTTTGGCAACTTCCTTCGCATCATCCTTAAATCGCTTAAGGGATGCCAGTTCACCTGTGTAGATCACCACGCCATCACGGATTAATCGAACACCTGAATTCCTGAAAATCTTACCGTCGGTCACCATACAACCGGCAATTGTTCCTATTTTCGAAATCTTAAAGGTTTCACGGATTTCTGCCGTACCGGTAATCTCTTCTTTCATCACTGGTGACAACATACCTTCCATGGCATCTTTTACATCGTTGATCGCGTCATAAATAATCGAATACGTTCGAATATCGATTTCCTCTTTATCTGCAATCTGACGGGCATTACCCATCGGACGAACATTAAAACCAATAATAATCGCATCGGATGCAGTAGCTAAAAGCACATCACTTTCGGTAATGGCACCAACAGCTTTATGAATGATATTGACCTGAATTTCCTCTGTTGATAATTTTTGGAAGGAGTCGGTTAATGCTTCTACCGATCCATCAACGTCTCCTTTAAGTATAATATTCAATTCCTTGAATTCACCTAAAGCGATTCGACGACCAATTTCATCAAGCGTGATATGTCGCTGTGTTCTTACAGACTGCTCGCGCTGCAATTGCGTTCGTTTAGCGGCAATTTGTTTTGCTTCACGTTCGTCCTCAAACACGTTGAATTTATCACCGGCCTGTGGTGCACCATCAAGCCCTAAAATCGACACAGGTCTTGAAGGCCCAGCCTTTTCAAGATCGTTACCCCTTTCATCATGCATGGCTTTGACTTTCCCACTGTTTTTTCCGGCAAGTACATAATCCCCGATGCGCAATGTTCCGGATTGCACCAGAATCGTAGCTACATAACCTCTTCCTTTATCCAGAAAAGCTTCTACCACGGTTCCGTTTGCAGGTTTGTCTGGATTTGCTTCTAGTTCGAGTAATTCGGCTTCGAGTAAGACCTTTTCCAGTAGTTCTTTAACGCCTTCACCTGTTTTAGCTGAGATATCATGTGATTGTATTTTACCACCCCAATCTTCAACTAAGAGGTTCATATTGGCAAGTCCTTCCTTTATTTTTTCTGGATTTGCATTGGGTTTATCGATCTTATTAATTGCAAAGACGATAGGCACTCCGGCAGCCTGCGCATGAGAAATAGCCTCCTTGGTCTGTGGCATGATGTCATCATCTGCCGCCACGACAATAATGGCTATATCTGTTACTTGTGCTCCCCTTGCCCGCATTGCAGTAAAGGCCTCGTGACCCGGAGTGTCGAGAAAAGCGATTTGCTGTCCTGAATCAAGGGTTACACCATAAGCTCCAATATGCTGTGTGATCCCTCCTGATTCTCCCGCGATCACATTTTCTTCTCTTACATAATCAAGCAGTGAGGTCTTTCCGTGATCAACATGCCCCATTACGGTTACGATTGGTGCTCTGGGTTTTAAATCTTCAGGTCTGTCCTCGGTTTCTTCAATGGCCTCTTCAATATCGGCGGTAACGAATTCAACCTCGTATCCAAATTCTTCAGCAACGATACTCAAGGTTTCTGCATCGAGTCGTTGATTCATGGTGACCATCATTCCTAATGACATACACGCGGAAATAACATCGGTAACTGCAACGTTCATCATAGTAGCCACCTCACTGGCAGTTACAAATTCGGTCACTTTTAGTAGTTTACTTTCGGCTTCTTGAGCTGCAAGGTCATCCTCGGTCTTTTGACGGTGTTGATCTCGTTTATCTCTTCTATATTTTGCAGCTTTTCCTTTGCTTGATTTACCCTGAAGTTTTTCAAGGGTTTCTCTTACTTGTTTTTGAACCTCTTCTGCACTCGGCTCTTCTTTAACAACCTGAGGACGTTTTCGCCTTGACTTAAGACCGTCACGTCTTCCTGCCATGCCTTGCTGGGGTCCAACTTTACTAATTCGCCTGCGCTTCTTTCTTGCCTCAGGTTTATCTTTCTTGGTGTCTTCTGTCTTCTTTTTAGGTTTTTTAAACTTCGAAAGATCAATTTTTTCTCCTGTTGATTTTGGTCCGCTTAACTTTTTATATTGAGTTTCAACCTTTACTTCCTCAACTTCCTTAACTTCCTCAACTTCCTTAACTTTTTTAACCTCAACTTTCTTTTCCTCTTTCTTTTCCTCTTTCTTTTTAGGTTCCTTCTTAACTTTTGCCACAGGTTTTTCTTCCTTGGGCTTGGCTGGTTTCTTAAGTTCAATTTTCCCAACCTGTTTTAATCCCGATAAGGTGGTTTTAGCTTTGACAACTTTACTTTCTTTTGGTTCTTCAACCACCTTCTGCTTGACTTCGAGTTCTTTTTCACGCTCTAAACGCAAGGCCTCTTTTTCTTTCATCTTTGCCTGACTGACCTCTTTGGACGCAACTTTCTTACTTGCATCGGTCTGAAATTCATCAGACAAGATCTCGTAAACCTCTGAAGAGATCTTTGTGGTTGGGCGTTTCTCGATCTCAATACCCTTTGATTCCAGAAAATCAACAGCACGGTCAATGGAGATGTTTAACTCACGTAAAACTTTATTTAATCTAATTGTCTCAGCCATAAAATGCTATAATATCAATTGCTTGCGGTTCACCCCTTGAAAATTCTGATAAAAATAGAATATCCCCAACATAAACCTGTGTTTTATTTCATTTATCTTATTCCTCGAACTCTTCCTTCAGTATGCGTATTACCTCCTGAATGGTTTCTTCTTCCAAATCGGTTCGTTTAACAAGATCACCTATTTCTTGCTCAAGGACACTTTTAGCAGTATCTAGTCCTGCCTTCGAGAATTCCTTAATGATCCAGTCTTCTATTTCATCTGAGAACTCCGAAAGTTCAACATCTTCTTCAACACCTTCTCTAAATACATCGATCTCATAGCCGGTTAATCGTCCTGCCAATCGAATGTTATGTCCTCCTCGCCCTATAGCTTTACTTACTTCTTCCGGCTTCAGTATAACCTCAGCACGTTTGGTTTCATCATCGATCTTTATCGAGGTTACGCGTGCCGGACTTAGGGCCCTGGAAATATAAAGTTGGGTGTTATTTGTAAAGTTTATTACATCGATATTTTCATTACCCAATTCACGAACGATCCCGTGAATTCGAGATCCTTTCATACCCACACAGGCTCCTACTGGATCAATTCGATCATCGTAAGAATCA
>JABDIV010000033.1 GCA_013003555.1 Flavobacteriaceae bacterium | reverse complement strand
GACAGGATTTGAACCTGCGACCACACGGCCCCCAGCCGTGTACGCTAACCGGACTGCGCCACATCCCGTACATACAAAATTAATCCTTTTCGATCATTTCGCCTAATGAATATCGTAGCCCCACCAGGACTCGAACCTGGATCTAAAGTTTAGGAAACTTTTGTTCTATCCCTTGAACTATGGGGCCTGCTTAGCAGGGGGACAAAAATAAAAAAAGAGTTGCATTTTCATGCAACTCTTAATCATTATATTATTTTGAAAAGGTTTACTCCAATGTGATTTCTCCGATGTCGGTATTCTGACCGGGAAGAACTTCTATATTTTCAAGAACTTGTTCTGTTAGTCCGGAGCCTTCATCCGGGGTTATGGTAACCGTATAAGTTCCTGGTGCCAGGTTTTCAATGCTGAAATTACCCGCATCATCTGTCGAAGCTGAGCTCTGAGATCCTTCTCCGTTATCGGCTGTAACCTCAACAGCTACATCAGCTGGTAAGATAATCCCTGAAATACTTCCAGGCATGGGCTCCAAAGCAATTTCTCCTACATCGGTATTTTCTCCGGCAAGAACTTCAACATTTTCTAACAATGCATCATAATAACCTGAACCCTCTTCAGGGGTAATCGATAAACTATAGATTCCCGATGGCACGCCTTCTATCGAAAATGCACCGGTTTCATCAGTTGAAACTGTAAACTGGTCACCAGAACCATTATCAGCAACAACTTCTGAAGGAAACGTCGATGGTGAAACCGTTCCGGAAATACTTCCCAGCAATTCAAGAACAATCTCTCCTACATCTGTATTCTCACCAGCCGTTACAACAATGTTTTCAAGTCCGGCGCCATTATATCCCGAACCAGGATCAGGCGTTACAGTAAGCGTATAAGACCCAGGAGGTAACCCTGCGAGTAGGAAATTACCAGAATCATCTGTGGCTGCCGTAACCTGCACGGAGCCGTCATCTGCCGTTACGTTAACAGCAATATCACCAGGAACAACGATTCCGGAAATAGTACCGGTAGTTGCCTCAAGACTTGCTCTTAAAACAGGTTTTAAAATAATGTTTCCAGAGTTTCCAGCTATCACAATCGATTCCTCAACTACGAAATCCAGTATGAAGGAATAATTAAAGCTCGGGTCAATCGGCTGATCTACCTTTACTTTAAGGCCCGATTGTTGGCCGCTTGGGGTCATTAATGGTGATTCTTCTCCATCGATTACAATGGAGTTGTTTTCACCCAATATCAAACGGATTTGTTTTAAGAATCCAGGCTCAATCTCTTCATTATCCACAAGGAGTACATCAACACCTCCGGTCAATTCTAATATATCATAAATGCCCGGTTCAATAACTCCCATTGAAATCCAGCCATTCTCATCGTCATCATCTTCACTTTCATATTTGATCATGACATCAACCACCTCGATAAATAAATTTTCAAAGTCTCCAGGATCGTCGATAAGTTTAATGGATAGTCGTGCGGGGCCTGCTTCCTCCCCGGTTACGACCGGCTCATCTATATTGTCTAAGCTGTTTGTATCATTACATGTGTAAAAAAATAGGGCCACCAGAATCAATACGATATTCCTGGTAAATTTTAATAGTTTCATAGGAAAGGTTTTAGGTTATGTTATAAATACGAAAATAACAGGATTCTGGATCATTTTAATAATGATTATTGAATGATATAACCCAAATCAAGGGTTTGGTTTTTCCTTACCTCAACCTGATCAATCCAAATATAATTATTACTTTCTGTATCAGGATTCTCAAAATAGACATCGTAGGTCGCTGGTTTTAAAACTCTTAAACTAAATTCTCCGCGACTATTGGTTAGAGTTGTTATTGTATCCTGCCCTTTCACCGCATGTACATAACTTGACATAGTTCCTCCGGATATTCGCCCTCTTACTGCTCCTGTTTCCTCTTTAAATCCATAGCGAACTACCGGGCGAAAAATTAATTGATCATCAAGAGGTCCTTCTACTACAGAACGTGAAGCATCAATATCAACCAGGAATTCATAATTATTCCCCTGAATAAATTGGGTGTCTGTCCGCATTTTAAGTTGGTCGAGTTGTATCACGTTGGTAAACAGGTCGATTCGTTGTCCATTCTTAACTACATAATTGTTGTCTCCTAAAACAAGTTTAATTGCATAAATCTCTCCGGTTGGAACACGAACTCCATTTAAGAGGGATACTTCATTTCCTGCAATAAATTCCTGAAGATCGTATACTCCGGGGTTTGTCGAATTTAAACCCCACCAGCATTTGGGATCACTTTCATCATCGATCACTTTTAAATGAACTTCCGATAACTCGATAAACATATTGTCATATTCCCCAGGCGCATCCATTACTTTTATACTTAAGGTTGCACCATCTTCCAGATTAAAATCTTGATCTGTAGAACATGAAAAACTAAATAGAAGAATCACTAAAACGAAACATTCTTTGGTGTGGTGAGTGAATATCATGAGGAATTAGGGATTAATTAATCTATGAATATTAATACATATCAAATAAATTTTCTCCGTTTGTCTTATGAAAGGCAAAAAAATCAGCATAAACCGATCAACCGGGTCATTTTTTTCGGTGAACAACCAACTTGTATGTAATTGTATAGAGTCAAATCCCTATAGTCAAAGCGTTAGATCATTGATATTGGGGAAAATATTTATATTGCATAGCAACTAAACCAACTAAGCATGTCATTGAAAAACCTCTCGGCTTTTCTATTATTTCTTTGTCTTAACAACACCTTATTTGCCCAGGAGCAATATCAAACTCAACGGCCTTCTTTTGATGCTGTTCAGGTTACTGAAAGCCCAATTATTGACGGCAATGTTTTAACCGATTCGTTATGGCAATCTATTCCGCCTTTAACCGATTTAAGACAAATCAAACCAACGTATAACGCTCCCGTTTCAGAAAAGACCGAAATTCGGGTGGTTTTTTCTCAATCAACCTTTTACCTGGGGGTTATCTGCTACGATTCCAGTCCTGAATCGATTGTCGTATCCGACTCGCGCCGCGATTCCGACCTGAATGATGAGGACAGTTTCCTATTCATTGTCGACACCTATAACGATCAGCAGAATGGTTTCCTGTTTGGAACTAATCCTGATGGCATGGAATATGACGCCCAGATCGATAATGAAGGAAAGGGAAATTTCAACCAAAACAGAACCCAACAAACAGGTGTAATTGGTGGAACGAATTTGAATTGGGATGCCACATGGGAAGTTAAAACCGAAATCGGTGACTATGGCTGGAGTGCCGAGTTTGCGATCCCGCTCCGTTCCTTGCGATTCAGCCGTGGAGAGAACTCAACCTGGGGTATTAACTTCCAGCGCAATATTTCAAAAAATACCGAGACCGCCTACTGGGCAAACCTCCCGTTAGGTTTTGATATTAAGCGTCTGTCTCTTGCAGGGAAGATGCATGGATTAAACCTCAGGAATCCTGGGAATTTAAAATTTATCCCTTACGCTTTGATGCAAACCGTAAATAACCGCGCGGTAGACCCGAATGACACCTCCACCGATTTTGAGTTCGGCGCTGATGTGAAATACAGCATAACACCCAGCTTAACCTTAGATCTGACCTATAATACCGATTTTGCCCAGGTTGAAGTTGATGATCAGCAGATCAACCTGGATCGTTTTAACCTTTTCTTTCCCGAAAAACGGCCGTTTTTTCTTGAAAATGCAGGTCAGTTTACGGTCGGAAGTCCTGGAGAAGTCGATCTGTTTTTCAGTCGTCGAATCGGGATAAGCAACAATGGCGATCTCGTCCCTATTATTGGTGGTGCCCGGCTTTCCGGGAAGGTTGGACAGACGAATATCGGCTTGCTTAGCATGTTTACGGATGACGTTAGCGATCTCGGAATCGAAAAAAATAATTTTACAGTTGCTCGCGTAAATCAAGACTTCCCGAGGAGCCGTTCTTCACTCGGTGGAGTTTTTGTGAGTCGTGCGGGTTTGGGTGATGCTGACAACGATCATAACAGGGTATATGCGATAGACGGTCGCTATGGATTAGGGAAAAAAGCTCAACTTAGTGGTTTCTTCGCAAAAAGTTCAACTCCTGATATTTCATCAAAAGATCATGCCTTTAAATTTCAGGCGAATTATAATTGGGGCGGCTGGAACCTAAATGGGGCCTATACCGAAGTCGGAGAAGGATTCAATCCTGAGGTTGGATTTCTTCAGCGAACCGCATTCAGAAAACCTGAAGCTTTGATCTTTAAGGCACATCGATTAGAAAATTGGGGGAATATGCTAGAGATACGACCGCATGCGTCCTATCGCGGTTACTGGGATTTTGATGGCAACCAGATTACGGGCTTTTTGCATGTCGATAATCATTGGGTATGGAAAAGCGGTTTTGAGATCCATACCGGTATTAATTTCACAACTGAAGGCGTTCTTAATGCCTTCGATCTGCAAGGGGTTACCGTTCCGGCGGGAACTTATAATCATGAGGAGTTACAATTGGTGCTCATAACGAATCCCAACAAGTCATTATCATTAAACACCCGCACAATTATAGGCGGTTATTTTGGCGGTGATCGCATTTCGAATTCAGGAACCTTAAAATTACGAGTAGGCGACAAGTTCAATTCGGAATACAGTTTGAGCCATAATAAATTGAATTTACCGGATGGCGATGTGACCGCCGTGATCAATAAATTGCGCCTGGCTTATTCCTTTTCGCCGCGCATGTTTTTACAGGGATTAATACAGCATAATAACATTTCAAATGTATTCTCTGTCAATGCACGATTTGCATGGCTGCAGAATGCCAATACAGGATTATTTGTGGTGGTCAATATTGTAAAGGATGATGATCCGCTCGATGGATTGGACAATCAAAGTATTACCTTAAAATATACACATCGTTTTGATCTGTTAAGGAAATAGCTTTACTCATTAGTGGCTTCCACTTGTGCGGTATTCATATTTCTCCAGAAATTCATTCCAATGAAGCTCATAGATGTCCCATTTCTGGCCTGGACTTCTCTCCTGCTCCAGTTTCTGCGCAATTATAACCTTATGTCCATCTGTTCTAATGGTTATCATTCCATATTTGGCAACATTACTGTCCTTCATATTATTCATTCGTAACTGATAATGTTCTTTCTCCTTCTTGGTCGTTGCCTCATTCATGCGTTTCTCCAACTTTTTCAATAGGCTGTAAAATTTGATCGGATAAGAGAACTCGAATGTGCTTCTGGCCAGTTCTGTGCTGAACAATAAAGGTCTTTTCCCGCGACTGGTTTTACCAAAGGCGCCTAATGCATCCGGTCTTGGATGAGAGTGACTTTCATTATCCCCGCTCGAAATGATGGTAGCAATGGGATTAATCGTTTGAAGGAAGGAGTTGAGAACATCGCTAGCCCCATGGTGACAGGCCTTAGCAATATCGGCATGAAATACCCGTCTCGTTTTTGAGATGATCAGGTCCATTAGTTTTACTTTCTCATCCAGATCTTGTTTCAACTGATCCTTTTTTGCAGTTGAAAGACCTTGAGGGTGTGATAATTTTTCTTCGATTTTTGCAATCCCCTTTTCGAGTTCGCTCAGCGTGGTAGTTTCACCTGAATAATATTGAGCGATATAATCCTGGGACTTGGAATTCAAGTCGCCACCAAGCAAAATTTTCACCTTTCCGAATTCTAATTTAAAGACCAGGGAATGACCGTTTTTCGTTTCTCCTTCATTCCCGATCTTTTTTAAGCATGCTCTTTTCTTGCCTTCAAATTCGACCTCCTCGGTTATTGGGGCAAGCACCTTGAGTTTAACCGCATTGTTGCCTTTAAAGTGATCGAGAAATTCCTTAGAGCGTTCAATAAACTCAAATTCACAGCTCTTGTTATTTTCATAAGCTTTTACCAAAGTCTTCAAATAATATTTCTGGGAGTTTAAATTCGCCTTTATAAGGTCTTTCATCTCCTTATTGGTCAAAACGGTATCCCATAAATGGTATTCTTTTTTCTTCGGAAGCGGTGGGACTTTTTTACCGAGATCGTACATCCATGTCTTTTGATCAATTCCCTTGGTTGAACGTTCTACAATTCCGTTATGACAGATTTTTTTAACTTTTAATTTCTTGTTATTGAAGATGGTATAAAAACCAAAATAATGATCCAGATCGGGATGTGTTATAATAGCATAATCAATATCTAATGGCGGTTTGACCTTTGGGGTGTTGGCGGTAGAACCCTCAACGCCTGCAACCAGCCGCCTTCTTAGATTATAGCGCCAGTTAATGAATCTTGCCATATTATCGGCTCCTTTTCCATCCAACCCGATTCCTTCACCGGCATCGATCAGAATCATCTCATCATCTGGGGTTACGATATGGCAACCATCACCCTGACCAATATCCACAAAATTTATTTCGAGTAAACGTTTTTCGGTAATCCAGTCTTTTTTAATCCAGCCTGTACAATTCCGGCTTCTAACCTTAATCCAGTCCCCATTCTTTTCACCTAAATAGCGCAGGTAATCACCTAATATGAGATGATTAACAGCATTTTTACTTGTTTTCTCTTCAGGTTTAATCCTGAGAACAATGTCTTTTTCCTTTACAAAATAAGGGGTGTTTTCTTTTAGAGCCATGATGTTGAATTTTACTTTATTATTGGCTACTAACTATACTACAGGGAGGGGGATCTTATTATTCTATTAAAGATACCACAATTTTCCTGTGACTTTGTTCAATACTAAAAATAAAATTGTTCTCAGTTCAGGAATGTGAATAAGAGCAGAACAAGAAGAATAGCAAAAATCCCCTGTATAAAAGTTCCGGTTGTATAATGCTTTAGAGCGGTTTTCACGTCCATGTGAGAAAACTGTGAAACCACCCAGAAGTAGGAGTCATTCAGATGAGAGACGGTCATAGCTCCGGCACCAATTGCCAGAACCGTAAAGGTCTTGCCCATTTCAGAATCGAGTCCGATACTGCTTAAGAGGGGCGCCATAAAAGCTGAAGCGGTCACAATGGCAACTGTCGACGAGCCCTGGGCTGTTTTTAAAATGGCCGCGAAACCAAAAGCAATAAGCAAACCGACTGAACTGTTGGACGTCTCAAAATTTAAAACTTCAGCCAGATCAAGAGCCTTTAATACCGCCCCAAAAGCACCTCCTGCTCCTGTGATTAAAATAATAACGCCTGCTTCTTTAAGGGCTTCTGCCGTCCAGTTAAAAAACTGTCGCTCGCGATGCGAAAGTCCATAAATAAAGGCAATAACAACACCTAAAAGTAACGCAATAATAGGATGCCCCAGAAAATCCAAGATTCTATAAAACTGGCCTTGTCCGAAGGGGTTTGTAGGATATTTTGCGATTGATTTCAAGGCGATAAGAATTATTGGGGTGAGAATGGGTAAAAAAACCAATAGTGATCTCATGGAGAGCTGTCCGAATGATTCACTTTCCTGTGAACTATTCGTTTCTTTAATCATTTTGGATTTTGACCCAACACCTTTGGCCCAGAGATACCCGATCAATGACACCGGAATTGCAACCATCAATCCATACAGGAGAACACTTCCCAGATCGGCGTCTAATAATGCTGCCGCGGCCAATGGTCCCGGTGTTGGCGGAATAAAAACATGAGCCGCATAAAGACCCGTCGCCAAAGACACCGCAAAAACAGTGAGCGGTATGCCGGTACGCTTTGACAAAGTCTTGTTTAAAGACGATAATATAACAAAGGCCGAATCACAAAATACCGGAATGGACACAATGAAGCCCGTCAAATTCATGGCAAATGCCGAACGTTTTATCCCAAACCATTTCAGCATATAATTCACAATGGTTTTTGTTCCGTTTGTTTTCTCCAATAATAAGCCAATTATCGCACCGAATACTATTACAAATCCGATTGAGGAAAGCGTTTCACCAAAGCCCCTCATAATAATTTCTAAGGTTTCATTGGTGCCAATGCCGGCGATTAGTCCGACACCAAGAGCGGCTGTAAAAAGGGATAACAAGGGGTGCAACTTAAATCGAACCGTTGCCAGAACAATATAAATTATGGCCAATAGAATGAGTAGAAATAAATACATATGATTGATTTGTGACGCCTTAGCGTTTATATGTGTTTACAAATCGTTGCAGGATTCGGCCCGGATACTCAACATGAGTTGCTTCCATTTCTTTGATTAGCCTATCAGCATCCTCCGGTTTAAAATAGCCGTGATCCCGATAAACATCGATACGCAACTCAATTCCTTTTTTATCGAGTTCAACATGAAACTGGGTTGCATAAATATTTGATTGTATCTTGATTATTTGAAACGGACATTGGTCAGAACTGGCAAGAAGTTCAGTATTTGGGGGTAATTCCTGACAAGCTTCTTTATGGCCACAGTAGGCCATAAATCGCTTAGGCATGTCTTTTAACAAAGGATCATTAAGCCCTGCCACAGTCAATTCAATTTCAATGGCACCTACCGATTCGGCGTATTTTTCTTTTGAAACTTTACATCCCAAATAATCAGTAATGGCTCCCATTCCATAGCAAACGCCCAGGAAAGGGAAATCAAATTCAAAGATTTCATCAAAAAGGGATTGGAGATCTCGCTCGAAACGCTTCTGAAACTGGTTCTTCTGTTCAGGTAAATCGCTTATATTACTCGGACCCCCACCTAAAATAATGCCGGAATAATCACCGAGTTTTATCGAAGGAATACCTTCTTTTTCTATTCGAATGCGATGTGCCTGATCCGGCTTAAGTCCACTATATTTCAGGAACGCCTCATACTCATCGTCAGATGCCTCATCTAAAGGTCGTATTTGGAGAATAAGAAAGGGTTTCAATACGGTGAAATATATAAATTTAGATCTTCTTTAACGGCTTGTCTAAAATAGTGATTTTGTTATTCTCTGGCGAATTTTTTACTTTTTTACAGATTAAACCTACCGTTGGGAATATAAAAAACCTTTGGTCAATATGCGGGTGGAGTAAATCTTACCACCTCTTATTATCTGCATTATTCTGAATGCTGAAGGATCGGTAACAGCCAATGTCGACCTAATGCATGGCGAAACCCGGATCAGATAGATTGTCTTTATAATTTTGACTGTCAATGGATGACAGCAAAAGCAATTGTCGTTTTATTTATTTATAATACCGGTTATATGATGAGGAACTGATTGAAGGTCTGCATCCCGGGTTAATTATTGTTTTTTTTGTTAAGAGTCACTGTTTCTGACCTGCGAAGTTTGTTATAAGCTAATTCTTTCTCTTTTGAAAAGTCATTCATAGCTTCAATATAGGTCATTCCCATAGCAATTCTTTTTTCTAAACCTCGAATTTCTCTTGTGACCCAGGTATTCATCGGAGTCTCAATGTTATGTTCATCGCCCAGGACTTCGATATAACCATTCAGGTAATCGATCTCGGTTTTTAGACCATGTTGCAGATCCTGCCAGATTGAAGACTTGATTTTACCGTGTTTACTGATAATCAGAAAGAGCATTAATTTACTTTTAAACATCTCGAACGAATTCAATAGTTTGTTCTTCAAGCTTTTTTTATGCTTTGTAATTTCATCCATATAATTGTGTAGGGCGAAGAACTTAACAATATCATATTTTTTTCCAAGCTTAGTGAACTGAATGCCCGATTTTTCACCAACGGCTATTACCTCTGCCAGCACCTTTTGCATCTGGTGACGAATATGTTTATTCCTCACATTTTCACCGAAGGTTTGATCATAAATGGCGCAAAACGGATTGATTATACAGTTCATGGCCAGTTTTCCCCACTGATCACCCAGGATATTGGTCGATACGGTTACCTCGCCAACTACACCCAGGACCTCAGCCACCAATCGGATGCGATCATCAACATGCCCATTAAGAAATCCAATAACAAACGACTTTTCTTTACTTGTAATTCTGATATGGCCGGGTTCAATATTTGACGCCCCATATCCCACTACTCCGGCGATATATTGATCAATACTGAATTTTTGCATGATCTGATCGTTATTGATCCCATTTTGAAGTGATACAAGAACACCGTTTGGCTTTAAATGTTTTGGCAATTCGTCAATAGCCGAACGGGTTGATATGGATTTAACAGCGAGGAAGATTATGTCAAATTCTCCGGTTAATTCAGTTTGAAAATTTAAATTATTATACACCCGTTTACCGTCGAGTTCGTCCACAAGAAGTCCATGACTATTAACTTGCTCTACATGGTTATTGTCCTTATCGAAAACCATAAGATGATAACCATTCTCATCGAGTAATGCAGAGATGGATCCACCAATCGCTCCGGCTCCGATCATCGCTATTTTCGGATTAGCGGTCATTATCTATATATTCATTCAGGTTAAATTCAGGATCTTTTAAATACGATCTGGACTTACGTGCTTCCATACTCACCAATTGGCCAGCTTCAAAAGTTTCGCGGTTTCCCAAATACATCACACACCAAATTTTACCTTGTTTAGACTCTGAGATATACAGAGCTCCATCAGGTCCTTCGGCAAGCCCCATCGGGCGATATTTAGCATCTTTCATTTGCTTTACGGTCTCAACTCCGGTAAAGCCATCTGCAAATACCTCCCACTCACCAGTGGGTTTTCCATCTACAAAAGGGATAAAAGCAACAATATACCCGGCCTGAGGATAGAGCCCCCTGTTTGTTGATCCATGAAAAGCAATGAAGGCGCCATGTTTATACCGTTCCGGAAATTGATCCCCTTTATAAAACAATAAATCATTGGGAGCGAAATGAGCCGGAAGACCCATAATTGGATCGGTATACCCTTCTGCTTCCTTTTCGCCATCACCGCCATATTCGGGCGCCAGCATCCTTTTATTTTTAAAATGGTCCCAATATGTATAAGGCCAACCATAATCATCGCCCTGATTAATTTTCATGAATTCTTCAGCAGGCAGCACGGCGTCTTCCCATTTATCAAAGTATTGGGGCGCATGGTTATGGAGATAGTCTCTCCCATGGTTAACGGCATAAAGGGTGCTGTCCTGCTCATTCCAGGACATCCCAACAACACTGCGAATTCCGGTAGCATAGCGTATACCGTCCTTCTGAAATTGATTTGGTTTATTCGCGTCGAAACGCCAAATTCCGGCTAAAATTTCAAGCTGCTCACATGGATATTGACCCCTGACAATGGCATCGGGATCTCCACCGGTTAGCTGAAGATCTTCACAAGCATTTGTGGGAGCACTGAATGTGACATACATCCAACCCTCGTTATCGAATGCAAGGGACTTGGCATTATGCCAACGCATAGGATAAATATCGGTTAGCATCACCTCGGGTTTACCCACAGGAATCAAATTAGGATGTTTTAATTTCTGTCGGTAAACGACATGCTCAGAACTATAATATAGATATCCATTATGAATCTTCATTTCGGTAGCAAACCGTCCGTCGTTAGGGTAATCTCCAAAACGCTCTATGACATCCATTTTGCGGTCATTATCAATGTCTCGTAACGCCACATTTCCGTTTCTACCTTTATCGGTTCTCAATTTTACATAGATGTCGCCATTATCGTTGACAGCTAAATGTCTCGAGGGACCAACCTCTTCAACCACGACCAGGGCACCGAATCCGTCGGGCAAGAATAAACCACCATTATTCTCGTCCGGCATAGGCTTTTTTACAGGAATTTCGCTTTTGCAAGAGATCAAAATCAACCCGACGGTCAATAATGCAATAAGAATGCGCATGAATGGGCTAGGTTTGTTTTACCAAATATCACCTAAATTTTAAAGAAAACAGCAATTTCCCATACACATTTTTGCCATCAAATTCGTCATAGTCACGCCGAATGATACGACATTTGAAATGTTGTAAGGTCCCTCGCATGGTAATTTTTTATATATCTTTATTAAGTTTCCAATTAGTTTTACGACTGAAACCTATAAACCAATTAAGATGCGGCCATTATTCTTCTTTATTATGATCGGGCTAATTTTCTCTTGCGGAGACAATGATAATTTCGCGAGCGACAATGTTGGTGGTCAAAACCAAATTGCCAATGGTTGCGAAGGTGCTTTTTATCCAAACTGGGAGGTGTCGAGATACGTGTTACCTTATCCTGTTGGTCAATCGTATAGAATAGGGTTAAGTAATTGTGGTGGTTTTCCACATGTTGAAGGAGAACCCGACCAGTTTGCCATTGATTTCATTATGGATATTGGAACTTTGGTTACAGCCTCGCGAAAAGGCACCATTATGTTTGTGGAAGAATCGGGTAATAATTTTGAAAGCACCAACAATACCGTTGTATTACGCGATGAGGATGGATTGTTCTTACAGTATCAACATTTAACTAAAGATGGTGCATTGGTTGAAGTTGGCGATTTCGTTGAGAGAGGTGATCCTATAGGATTTAGCGGCGCGTCTGGGGCAACCTATGCGCATCTTCATTTTGTAGCTACGGGTTTTGACGACTGGATGTTTCCGTACTCCGCCTCCTATCCGGTCACATTCAGAAACACTTCTCCAAATCCGAAAAGCCTAATCCAGGACGAGACATATGAGGCCCTGCCGTATTGATTAAAAAAGCCATTTGCGAAAACAAATGGCTTATCATCAATTGTTACAATGTGTTTAAAAGGTTAAGGAAACAATCTGATTCCAGTTGGCCTCTCGAACTACCGACCATTTACTCATATTGTCAGCACTTTCCATAAATTTCGTCCAAGCTTCATTTGCCTGTCTTTTTTTCATTCTTTCTTCCCAGTGTTTGTGATAATCAAAACGGGAAGTGTCTAACAAGATGATCATATAATTTGAGCCACGAGCACCAAATACATTTTCAAATACGGCCATATGAAAAGAAATTCCAAGATCTTTATCCAATGTATTAACTTTCTTTCTCCAATTTTCAAATGCATCGTCCTGACCCACTCCAACCGACATATATTGGATTCGTCTATAGGTAATTTTATCTTTTTCTTCCTGGCTTAATGGAGAAAAGGTCTGAGGTGTTGTGCTTAAATCGGGGCGGTATTTCCAAACAGCAGCTTCATTGAAATTAGTGGATTCAGTAAACTTTTCCCAGGTTCCATCGGGCATAGGATCCATAGATTGCAAGGTTTGCCCAATCTTGTCCTGATTCGCATCTTGATCTTCAATGTGTTTGGCCATTTCCGAAAGGGAATCGAACCATTGAACCATCTGCATTTTTCTGGTCCCTTGTTCCCTAAAAACACGCATTCGTGCATCTTCCATGTTCATGACCGTCTTTACAGCGCCCATCCATTGATGCATAACTTTTTCAAAAGTGGGAACCGATTTCGTTTCAGCCTCATAAACCACCATAACACTTTGTCCGTGGGAGAATAGCATACTCAGGGCGAACATTGCAAATAATAATCGTTTCATTGTTTTGTTGGTTTTGATTAGATCATTAAGATACGACTATTCTAGTATATCTCTATAAGTTCAATATTGACCAGCCTTTTAAGTTCTGATCTACAATATGAAAATAGATTTAAATAATTCATGCTACCTTTAGAAAATCAACCAACAAAATCATCTTATGAAGGATTTCATTCAGCATGCATTCGATATTTTTGGCTATGTCATCCCGGGCTTATTTGTTATTTTTTCATTATCTCTTCTTGATCCGGATATATCTTCTATTGCTGATCTTAAATCAAAGACTGAGAATTTCGATGCCGGTATAGCTACGGTTTTAGTCATAGTGGCTTACGTAATTGGTTTTATGATCTATCCAATCGGACGGATTCTGTATAAGGGAATTGGCTTGCCTCTTTTTGGAAACACCATTAATGACGATTCTAACCATATCGACTTATCAGTTCCGACCAAATACGCACTTTTACGAGAATTGAGCCCGTCAAATTTTAAATATGTTGAATCCTGGAATATCTACTGTGCCATGGCCCATAATCTCATGGTCGCATGTTTGATTTTTAGCGGAGTAACAACGGTTAAAGCCATTTCAACGATTGAATTCATTAAGTTTAAGCAGCTATCATTCGGTGAGTTTCTTTATGATATATTAAGCGGTCCTGCCTTAGTCTGGTTAATAGTATCCGTTTGGGGAATAAAATTATTTGTGTTGCTAACTTATCGTGCCGTAACCTATTTTCACTGGGCCGCTTACGACATCAACGCTACAATCAAAAGTTTGAATTTGGAAGAAAAGGCAAAATTATAAAGCGTTTCACCATTGAATTTTAGGCCATTCAAACATTTTGATTGATATAATTCCATGTCAATTTATAGAAGCCTAATTTGAATAATGTTGCTTCAGATCTTGAAGCAAAGCATGATATGTCGGGTTGCAGAAATCGGCCACGCCACCTTCTTTTTCACTCTCCCACCTCAAGGTCCGCAAAACATCTTCTAAAGGGGCATGAATAACCATTGAATTAAAGTATCCCATGATATAGTTTTTACGTTATGGCCTGTTGAGAATGATTCGATTTTAATCAACATTTGAATTCAATTCCATTTAAAATATTTGAAATCTTCAATAATAAAATGAGACAATTTCTTCACATAAATAATTGATGATAATCATGATAAATTATTATGATAATATTATAAGCAAAAATATAACAGCCATGCTTAAAATTTTCTTAAGGATTAGTACCTTAGAGGGACGAATTTAAAAGCAATAAAAATAGATAACAATACAGGCCGAAATCTATCAAACAGTCAAGTTAGCTGCAATACTTATAGTGAGCCAAATGCCCATTTATAGGGGTGTTTTAAAGAAAACAACTGGTTCAGGTACTAAAAATCGCCTCGGCAGCTAGAGAAAAAACGAATTAATGAATCTATAAACATAAACAGCATCATGAAAGAATCAAATACTGGTAAATGCCCTGTCATGCACGGGGCAAACACGGAAACACACGATAATGTTATGAATTGGTGGCCAAATGCATTGAATTTGGATATCCTTCATCAACACGACACCAAAACCGATCCCTTGGGAAAAGATTTCAGCTACCACGAGGAACTTAAAAAATTGGATGTAGAGGCCCTCAAAAAGGACCTACACGATCTAATGAAAGACAGCCAGGACTGGTGGCCGGCAGACTGGGGACATTACGGTGGTTTGATGATCCGTATGGCATGGCACGCTGCAGGTTCATACAGAATAGCCGATGGTCGCGGTGGTGGTGGAACAGGTAACCAACGTTTTGCGCCACTGAATTCTTGGCCTGACAATGTAAGCCTAGATAAAGCAAGACGTTTGCTTTGGCCTATCAAGAAAAAATACGGCAACAAAGTAAGCTGGGCGGATTTACTCATTCTTGCAGGAAACATCGCCTATGAAAGTATGGGCTTTAAGACTTTTGGTTTTGCCTTTGGAAGAGCAGACATATGGGGGCCTGAAAAAGATATCTACTGGGGGGCTGAAAAAGAATGGCTGGCGCCAAGCGATGAACGTTATGAAAATGTGGATAATCCATCCACTATGGAAAATCCGTTGGCTGCTGTCCAAATGGGATTGATTTATGTGAATCCGGAAGGGGTAAACGGAAATCCTGACCCGATGAAAACCGCGGCTCAGGTACGAGAAACTTTTAGAAGGATGGCAATGAATGATGAAGAAACAGTCGCTTTAACTGCCGGAGGTCATACCGTAGGTAAAACACATGGAAATGGTGATGCCAGTATCTTAGGTCCCGATCCGGAAACTGCTTCTGTAGAAGAGCAAGGATTTGGTTGGGCCAACCCACATAAAACAGGTAAAGGCCGATATACCGTTACAAGTGGATTAGAAGGTGCATGGACAACACATCCTACCAAATGGGACAATGGCTACTTTGAAATGCTATTCAACCATGAGTGGAAATCAGTAAAGAGTCCTGCAGGCGCATGGCAATGGGAACCCGTAAATATTAATGAGGAAGACAAGCCTACAGATGTGGAAGATGCTACTATCCGGCAAAACCCAATCATGACGGATGCAGATATGGCGATGAAGGTTGATCCCGTTTACAGAGAAATTTCAATGAAATTTAAGAATGATTTCGACGCATTCTCTGACGCATTCGCTCGTGCCTGGTTTAAACTGACACACCGGGACATGGGTCCAAAATCAAGATACTTTGGCCCAGATGTGCCACAAGAAGATCTGATTTGGCAAGATCCCGTTCCAGAAGGAAAGAAAGCTTATGATGTAAATGCCGTAAAGGAAAAAATTGCAAAAACCGGGCTCTCCATTTCCGACATGGTTTCAACAGCCTGGGATAGTGCGCGTACCTATCGTGGCTCTGATATGCGTGGAGGTGCTAATGGGGGCCGAATTCGATTAGCTCCTCAGAAAGACTGGCAAGGAAACGAACCGCAGCGTTTAGCCAGGGTATTGTCTGTTTTAGAACCCATTGCTGAAGAGTTTGGAATCAGTGTAGCAGATACAATTGTTTTGGCTGGTAATTTAGGGGTTGAGAACGCCGCTAAAAATGCAGGATTCGACATTACTGTTCCTTTTGCACCCGGTCGAGGAGATGCTACCGATGAAATGACCGATGCAGAATCTTTCGAGCCATTGGAGCCAATTGCCGATGGATACCGCAACTGGTTAAAAAAAGACTATGTTGTCGCCGCGGAAGAATTGATGCTGGACCGAACCCAACTAATGGGTCTGACCGCTCCGGAAATGACCGTTCTGGTTGGTGGTATGCGTGTTATGGGTACGAACTATGGAGGTTCTAAGCATGGGGTCTTTACCGATAATGAAGGAGCATTGACCAATGACTTCTTTGTGAACCTCACCGACATGGATAATACCTGGAAACCTGTGGATAACAACCTTTATGAAATTCGTGATCGTAGTACGGGTGCATTTAAATGGTCTGCCACACGTATGGATTTGGTTTTTGGTTCGAATTCCGTACTTAGAGCATATGCTGAAGTTTATGCCCAGAATGATAACAAGGAAAAGTTCGTTCGGGACTTCGTTAGTTCATGGGTAAAAGTGATGAATGCTGACCGTTTCGATTTGAAATAATTCAATCATAATCAGGATAACTTCGGTTATCCTGATTTTTTTATTTTATCAAATTATTTGTTGTCTTATTTTATAACGTGTTTTGATAATGGCTGTTACTAAAGTATTTATACCATATCTAATTTTTAGTTAAACTAAAATAGATAAGAAATAAAATAAGGTATACGCTAAGGTAGAATAAATAGAAGTTTCTCTGCTTTTTATATTCTGAATTATCGGGATAGATATTCCCGAACAACCCTCTTATTTCCTTAATAAAAAATGGCTTTATATTGATTGTCCAGCTATCTGTTTTATAAACTATTTTCCTGAATTTACTTCTATAATGCGTTAGGGGCAATCCCCACAAAACAAAAAGTATCAGCCAAATATTGTCTTTAATGTAACTCCACATAATTCACTTTTTGGGGAACCATGGCAAAAATGCACTTGTTTTCCGAATATAGTCCTGGTATTTTGGTTTGTGGTTCTTTAAAGAGACCTCTAAAAGGGATACTCCCGAAACCTTTACGATCAAAAAGGTCATTAATAAGGATCCAACGATCGGCCAATAAATCCCTGAGGCTGCACAAAAAATGCCATAGGACCACCATACGGCCGCATCACCAAAATAATTTGGATGCCGTGTATACTTCCACAGCCCTTTATCCAATACCTTTCCTTTATTCTCAGGATTCCGCTTAAACCTGCTTAACTGAAAATCCCCGACGGCTTCAAAAACAAATCCAATAACCCAAACCAGTATCGCCAGATAATCAAGGACGCCCAATTCATCCGTTTGGGTATAATAATTAGCTCCCAGTAAAGGCAAGGAAACCAGCAGGATCAATGCCCCTTGCAACAGAAAAACCTGAAAAAAACTAAACCACCAGTAACGATTGACACCATACTGTTTTCTGAACTCCTGATAACGAAAGTCTTCACCTTTCCCAATGTTTCTGAAGGCCAGGTATATTGAAAGCCGTAATCCCCATATAACTACTAAACCCATCAAAATCACATGCCTAAAATAGAAGCCATCCGATAAATAGACGTAGATTCCATTAACGATCACAAATCCAATTCCCCAAAAGAGATCTACAATGCTAACATTCTTAATAAAAACACTTAAAACCCATAATAAGGTCATGCATATCAAGATAACAATTGCCGCAACTGAAAAGAATGAGATCATTATTTGAATGTAAATTTGATACTGAAGAAAGATAACAAAAATATCACGCCAAATTTTTTTATAATGGAGACCTAATGCCTAAACTGAACAATGTTGAGATCAATCGAAGAATATTGAGAATCCCATCTTGAAAGAATTATATTTGACCGTTGTTAAAGATTCTGTCTTTTAAAGGGATAAACCGTGATGAAAAAGATTCTGTTGTTATTAAAGATTCTAATAGGTATTTATATTCTGCTTCTAATCCCGTTACCACAAAAAGGACAAGAACTTCAAACAGCATCGAAAGTACCTTTTGTGTGGAACCAGGATGAATTATGGAACGACCTGGAACAGTCCTTCAATCGGGCTAAAGACTTACCAACCCGAGAATTGGATTCCATTGTAGAAGCATTGGTGATCGGCTTAGAGCAATTAGTTGTCGATTTGGAAGAAACAAATCACAAGCCTGGAGATAGCCTGTACAGCCTAATCGAACACAATTTTTTTCGCATTATCCCATTAATCGCCGCCCAAGATAAAAAGTCTGATTCGTACATCAAGATTTATAACCGGGTCAGAAGAAAAATGAAATACGATTCGCGCCATTGGGATATGAGCACCTTAAATGCGCGAAATACCTCTTACCGCCTTCTTTACGGTATGCGTGCAGCTGTTGAGGAAGTATTGTTGCAATCAAGTTCAGAAGACTTTGTTTCCACCATGTTTGTCACTGATGAAGAATCAGTAACACCTTCTATTGATGTGCTGGGAATAAAAGTTCACAGTGGTGATTTGCTGGTAAGTCGCGGAGGCGCTGAAGTCTCTGCCTTTATTTCCAGAGGAAATGATTATCCGGGGAATTTTTCACATGTTGCGATGATCCATATCGATAAAGATAACAACAAACCTTTTTTTGTAGAAGCCCATATTGAAAAAGGTGTGGCCTTAGCAAGCCTTGACGACTATTTAAAGGACAAAAAACTGAGGTTTATGGTGATGCGCCCAAGAGCAGATTTACCTGAGATGATCAACAATCCCATGCTTCCATATGAAGCATCATCATTTATTTATAATGAAACGAAGCAGCGGCACATCCCCTATGATTTTAAGATGGACTATTTCGACTCCTCGGCCATGTTTTGTTCTGAAGTGGGATCAAATGCTTATAAAAAATATGGTATCGAATTATGGGAATCGGAATCGACAATTTCTTCAAACGGTATTATCGAATGGTTAAACGCATTTGGTGTAGAGAACTTCGTAACCCAGATGCCATCCGATCTAGAATATGATCCTCTGTTTAGTGTAGTAGCCGAATGGCGGGATCAGGATGTTCTCTTTAAGGATCATGTTGATAACGCCGTTATGGATGCGTTGATCAGTGAAGCCAATGCGGGTGAGACCCTCGACTATAATATTTGGGCCCTGCCCCTGGCGCGAATTCTTAAAGCGTATTCTGCGATAGCTAATGTTTTTGGTGGAGAAGGCATCATTCCTGAAGGGATGACATCTATTATGGCCTTAAAGAACAATGATTTTGTTGATCGTTTTCAAAATTGTAAAACATTAACAGAATCTGAAATTGAGGATTTTATAGAAGCCAATGGTTATTTACCGCCATATTGGCAATTGGTTAAAATGGCGGAAGCCTCCCTTGATAATTAGTGTAATTTTTATATTGTGCATAGCGAATTCAACCTAGGGGAGAACTTAAATTATTAAAATCAACAAACTAAAAATTTTGATGCTTCAATTATTTTCTGTCATCAGGTTTTCTTGTTCGCGAACAAGGCAAAATTCTTTGAGTTTGCTCAATTGATTCTTGTATGCAAATTCATTGCCGTTAAAGTAGAACTGCTTTTTTTCATCACTCAATTTAGCCCCGATAATAGCGCCTTCCGCAGCAAACGAAACAGCATAACCTAACACCACGGTTGCACGGTCAATATTCCCAAAAAAGAATGAGCTAGAATCCGTTATATCATGAGTCAATAATAAGGCAAGTCCTATGCCCAAGGCTCCTCCAATTATAGCGCCTTCAGTTTTTGCGCCGCGACGTCGTAACTTGATCAGTTCAATATTCTCCCAGTGGATATGAATTAAATTTTCTTTCCTTTTCTTTTTAAAACCATCTGTAAGAATGACTTCTTCGTCATTGGCAAAAAAAAGTATACCTTTTAATTCAGTACCATTGGTAGTTGTTAACCAAGCCTGGTATGCAACAATTTTATCGGGTTTCTCCTGGCTAAAAACACTATTTAAGCATAGTAAGCTCAAAAGCAGAAATAGACTTAAATATTTCATTTATTAATATATTAATGGATTAAATTAAAAGTATTATTCTATAAAAACAATGATAATTGTTAGTGTGGAAGATGAATTCTAGAAAATATTAATTCTTAATATGAATCATATTTCCGAATTTAGCATTATGCTTTCCATCAATTTTCAATTCAAACTAAACATCAATGACCTTAGATTTAAACTTTATTCGTTCACAATTTCCAGCTTTTTCCGAACCCTCTCTTGATGGATGGGCCTTTTTTGAAAATGCCGGCGGCTCCTACCCTTGCAAACCATTTATAGATAAGCTGACGTCCTTTTATATGAAAAACAAGGTGCAGCCATATTATCCTTATCCGGCTTCGATAAAGGCCGGAAAAATGATGGATGAATCCTATAAAAGAATGGCCGCTTACCTCAATGTTGACGAATCGGAAATTCATTTCGGTCCGTCCACGACTCAAAATGTTTATGTTCTGGCTAATGCCATGCGGCCCATGTGGAAGGACGGAGATGAGATCATAGTGTCCTGCCAGGATCACGAAGCCAATGCCGGAGCCTGGAGACGATTATCAAGCCGGGGGATAATAGTCAGGGAATGGCATGTCGATAAAAAATCAGGGGTTTTGGATTTAGAAGAGCTAAAAACTCTTTTGACTGATCGGACAAAGATGATTGCTTTCCCGCATTGTTCGAATGTAATCGGTCACATCAATCCGGCCAAGGATATCTCTGTTATGGCTCATAAACATGGCGCGCTTTCTGTAATAGACGGTGTGGGTTATGCGCCTCATGGTTTCCCAGATTTGAAAGAATTGGGAGCTGACATCTATATGTTCTCCTTGTACAAGACCTTTGGCCCGCATTTGGGATTGATGTATGTCGATAAAACCTTAATCGGAAAACTTCAAAACCAATCTCATTTCTTCAAAGAAGGTATAAGCAGAAGCATGATAACCCCAGCCGGGCCAGATCATGCTCAAATTGCTTCGGTAAGTGGTATACTAGATTATTTTGACGCGGTTTATAAACACCATTTTGAAATGGATGCAGAACCCGCAAAACGCAATAACGCCCTCAGAAAACTATTCAGAGCACATGAAACCGGACTACTGGAGCAACTCCTTGATTTTTTACGATCGCGCGATGATGTTGAAATCGTTGGTCCTGATCAACCTGCTAACCGATTGCCAATTGTTTCCATTATTCCAAAGAATAAACCCCTTATGCAGGTTTATAACATGCTCATTGAGCACAAATTGATGCCGGGATATGGTGATTTTTATGCTGTACGACCGTTAATGGATATGGATATTCAATTGGATCCGGGTGTTCTACGGATGTCTTTCGTACACTATACTACCAAGGCTGAGGTAGATCAGTTAATAGATGGCCTAAAAAGGGCTTTACGCCAATAAAACCCGGAATTTGATTGATGAATAAAGCAAGGAATTTAATTAAAAATTGAAATTAAGCCCGGAAATTTCTATCTTTTCCAAGAAATCAAACTAACTAAACGATGGATTACAAAAAGACGATTATCAGATTATTGGTCAGTTTGATCCTTTCTCCGGTTGTTATTTATATCATTTTAATCATCGCCCGCCTATCGGGTGCCGACTATGATATGACGCATGGAGAAACATGGATCATCTGGGTGCTTATGGCAATTCTAATTAACAATGCAATGGTTAAGAAGAGTGCTTAGCATTACCATTAATAATTTTAAAAGCCCCTGCATGGGGCTTTTTTCTTTTAAGCCAATTGAATTTTTAAGCATTTTTTTAATTCCTTGAAATGACAATTTGATTTTTAAAACTCCGTATAAAAGGTTATTTTTGATCCTCAAAAAACATTACTATGCTAAAGAAAATATTGAAAGTTTCAAGTGTCTTGCTTGTACTTTTATTAGTTTTTGTTTTTGCTTTAAATAAGCAGGTAAAAACGAGTACGTCAGTCATTTCAAATGACGAAATTGTCGAAATTCACAAAGACAATTTATCAAAAAGTCCGTTTAAGGAAACTCTAAAATTAACCAAGGAAGAGCGCAAAGCCGCCGGAATCCCGCCAAATAAATATTTCGAAGAGGAATATGAATTAACCATGAATCCTTTCCTGGGAAGACCAACCTTTGAAAACCTGAATGAGATCAGAGAAAAGATTAAAATCATGGCCGCCAGCAAAGTCCCGGGCGATGGGATAGATGGGAACTGGGTTTCAAGAGGACCAGATAATTTTGGAGGGCGTACAAGGGCGGTTATGTTCGACCCTAACGATCTTACGAATGAAACTGTATTTGCCGGTGGTGTGAGTGGTGGTTTATGGAAAAACACTCAAATTTCGGATGCAAATACGGCCTGGACAAGAGTCGATATTCCGAGTAACCTCAATATGTCGTCTATCGCTTATGATCCTAATAATACCAATGTCTTTTATGTGGGTACTGGCGAGTCTTATGTCAATGGCGACGTTAATGGTGACGGGGTTTGGAAATCGGAAGATGCCGGAGAGACATGGTCAAATGTATTAGGTGGAATTTCAGGGCCGACCACATTTCAATCGGCTTCAAATATTACGGTAAACAGCCCTGCTGGTCTGGCCGGTGATTATATCTCTGTTCCTACCGGCAGTTTTGGTTCAACAATTACTTCTGTAATCACTGCTGATCTTGTACTGGCAAATGATGCAACTGGTGTTCCAACAGAAGGATGTAATGCCTTTGGAGAGGATGCTACAGGCAAGATAGCACTCATACGACGAGGCGCCTGTAATTTTACGGTAAAGGTCAAAAATGCTCAGGATGCCGGAGCCATTGGTGTGATTATGATGAATAATATAGACGGAACACCAATCCCAATGGGCGGAACTGATGAGACCATAACAATTCCGGCGGTTATGATATCAAAATCGGATGGCGACCTGATTGAAGCTGCCGTGAATTCAGAAACAGTAAATGCCTCGCTCAACCCGACTTCCGGTACCTTTACAGGAAACCTCGTCCCCGGAATTCAACATATCAATGATGTCAAAATTAAAGATAATGCCGGCGTATCTGAAATATACGTCGCTGCAGGGGAAGCATTTTATAAATCAGCTAACGCCGCAACCTACCTTGGAGGTCCTGAGCTAGGCCTTTATAAATCGATTGACGGAGGAGCCACCTGGACCGAACTCAATATGCCGCTTACCGTAGCTGGAAACAAGCATGAACCCAACGATATAGAAGTTGGAGCAGACGGAACAATATGGATTTCAACCACCACAAGTACTATATATGGCGACGGCGGTGGAAAAATATTCTCCTCCTCAGATGGAGTCACCTTTACTGATACATATACCGTAGCCGGAGGAGATAGAACACAAATTGCTGTTTCTTCTCAGAACGCAGGAACAATTTATATATTGGCTGAAATAAGCGATGGTGTTAGCATGCAGGTTACCACCGATGGCTTTGCAACTACCCCGCAAAATATGGCTTTGCCCAACGACGCAGACCCGGGTATTCCGGCAACCGATTTTACACGAGGGCAGGCATTTTATGATTTATTGCTTGATGTAGACCCTGCGAACGATCAAATACTTTATGCCGGTGGAATAGATTTATTTAAATCTGTAAATGCCGGTGCCGAATGGACCCAATTTTCACATTGGTTCGGTGGTTACGGTTACCAATTTGGTGGTCCGGATCAACATGCAACAGCTTTCGCCAACAATGCGCCTAACCGCGTGGTATTTGGTAATGATCAGGGTGTGTTCTTTTCTGATGATTCAGGAACGACCCTGGTTGAGAGAACCAAAGGTTATATTACTACGCAATTTTATACCTTGGGAGTTGGTCCTACAGCCGCATTTTCGGGAGGTGATTATATCGTCGGAGGATTACAAGACAATGGCACTTTATTGTTTGAAGGTGCTTTACCTGGAATAAATAGCGCGATCAGAGCATATGGTGGTGATGGTGCTTACAGTTTCTTTGATCAGGACGGAACTGACCAATATTTTATTCGGAATTACGTCTACAACAATGCAATAAATCTTTTTGACCTGGCTTCTAACACCAATGTCACCATTAATGATGAAAATTCTGGTATTGGTTCATTTATAAACCCACAGGGCTTAGATTCTAACCTAGATATTCTTTATTCAAATTATTCCTCAGGATCCAATATTGCCATCAGGCGATATTCCGGAATTAAATCTCAGAATACCATTCAGAAAACTACCTTAACTGATCCTGAATTTGTTAGCAGGGCTACAGCATTTACAGTATCACCATACACAACAACCTCATCTACAGTTTTGGTAGGCACAGTGCTCGGTGATATATTAAAAGTAGAAAATGCCGATACAACGCCAACATGGACCAATATTGAGACTGAAAATATCATAGTTGGAAGTATTTCTGATCTGGAGTTCGGGGCTAATGAAAATGAAATATTTGCAACGATTCATAATTATGGTGTTCAGAGTATCTGGTACACAAATGATGGGGGAGCGACCTGGACTGGTAAAGAGGGTGACCTTCCCGATCTTCCGGTGAAAGCAATTCTTCAAAGTCCCTTAAATCCTGAGGAGGTCATTATAGGAACCGAATTGGGTGTTTGGTATACCGATGACTTTTCTTCAGCAAGTCCGTCATGGTTCCCGGCATTTAACGGGATGAGCAATGTAAAGGTTACCGATCTCGATCTCAGGGATGATAACGCCGTATTTGCATCAACCTATGGTCGTGGTGTCTTTTCCGGTTTGTTTACTCTCGATCCCAATGGCGATGTCGACAGTGATGGTGTATTAAACGCAACAGATAATTGTGTTAATACGCCCAATGCCGATCAAGCCGATGCAGACGGCAACGGAATCGGTGATGCCTGCCAGGATACCGATAATGATTCCGTTTTAGATATTAATGATAACTGCGTTGACGCTGCAAACACCGACCAGGCAGATGCAGACGGCAATGGTATTGGAGACGCCTGCCAGGACACCGATGGTGATACCATTGTAGATATTGATGACAATTGTATCGATACACCTAATCCCGACCAGGAAGATGTTAACGCTAACGGTATTGGCGATATTTGTGATACCAGCTATGAAAATCCTGAGAATATCTCATTAGAGGTAATCTCTGAATCTTGCGAGGGACAAGATAACGGTCAAATAAATATTAGCATCAACGAAACCTTTGTTAACTATACGGCAACATTGATAGGCTCAGGAGTTGATTTAACTCAGCCAATTACAACCGGTGCTTATAGTTTTGAAGATTTGGCAGTTGGGTCATACACCATTTGTGTTTCCGTAGATGGAAGAGATTTCGAACAATGTTTTGAAATAAATATAGAGGCAGCCGATTCTCTAGATGGTATCTTCGGTCTTGCCGATAATGGCGAGGATGATTCTGCGGAAGTAACATCGATTAGCATCGATTCAGGAACACCACCATTCAGTGTGTTTTTCAATAATGAAGTGATCTATATAACAAATGAAAATACCTTCGAAGTTGAGACCATTGGCTCGGGATTACTGGAAGTGAAATCTGCGAAAGCCTGTGAAGGAGTCATGAGTAGATTTATGGAGGGCCCCGACATATTTGGGTTCACAGCCAGTCCGAATCCGGTCATTGATAACCTAAAAATCACCTTCTCCAATATTGACGATGGATTGATTCCTGTTCAGGTCTATGACATAAACGGAAAACTGCTCATCAATCGAGACTTTGCGGTTCAAAATACCAATTACATTCAGGTACCATTTAACGGCTTTGAAAGCGGGGTTTATTTTATCAGCTTGAATTTGAATAAACCTGAGGTCCTTAAAATCATCAAAAAGTAGAAACTATGAAAAGAGATATAAATTCATTATTAGCAATTATGGCGCTTCTTATTTTCGCTGCATGCAGCGGAGGTGATGATGAGCCTACATCAGTGGCACCACCCCCGCCACCCCCAAATTCAGCACCTACGCGTGTGTCACAGCTGATATTTCCTTCTTCGGATTTACTCTGTATCGACAATACAATTACGTTTGAATGGAGTGCATCAACAGATGCCGATGGTGATCCTATTACCTATAAGCTGGTGGTGGCCACAGACCGTGATCTGACAAATGTGGTGGAACAACGCACCGCGTCTTCAACGAGCCTTACCATAGTATTAAACCAGGGAGTTGCTTATTATTGGCGAGTAACAGCTATGGATAATCAAGGTGGCGAGGCAGAACCTTCAAATACCTTTGCGTTTTATACAGAGGGTGATGGGATATCAAATCATGCGCCATTTACTGCAGCCTTGAATGCCCCTCTGGATGAGGGCAGTGTAAGTGCAGGCACCGTCAATTTAAGTTGGACCGGAGGGGACTCCGATCCTGGCGATGTGTTGACCTTTGATGTTTACTTTGGGGAAACAGAAGACCCGGCCCTTCTCCAGGCAGATCTATCGAATGAAAACGTAGATGTATCGGCAACGGCTGGTATGACTTACTACTGGCGAGTGGATACGATTGATGATTCTGGAATCAAAACAATTGGCCAGGTTTGGACTTTTGACGCGAATTAAGAAATTACCGAATTCCGATAAAAAGAATAAAGAAAAGTATTCTATCGGTCTTAATTTTTTAATGACCTAAATTAGTTTGATTTCTCACTTTATTCCGATGACGTGAGCTTCACTCTATTTCCTCGCTTTGGAGCTAGCTTCGGTGCAGGCCCACTTGAAGATACAGTTTATTCAGGTTTTGGAACTACTTTCAGAACTTTTCTATTCTTATGGCCTGTTATTATAACAATAAACTGCAATTGATCTTTAGATAAGTTCAATGGCATTGCAGCATCTCCCGAATGTGATGTCGAATTTTCAAAATATCTCTTCCCAATAGATCGTATATTTCAATAGTTACCGCTTCATTAATTCCGCTAACATATAACTCATTATTCAGGTATTTGGCATCAACGGAATTCAAAAGTATTTTGATTAAACCTATATAAAAAATGACCATCTACTTTAACATCACCTGCACCTGTATTATCATTTGCATAACACGGCGGCGGTGGAATTCTCGTCTGGGCTGAACTAATTCCAAAAGCTAAAATCAAAAGCATAATTATGAAACCGATTTGTTTGGGGGTAGGATTCCTTTTATAATTTTAATGGAAGGTCCGTTTTTTGTCTTGATTTGCATAACGGGTATCTGGATAGATATGTTTAAAGATAAGGGGTGAACCAACTTATTTAATAAAAATCCGATACCTAATCATCGGATAATCAAGAGATTCTTTAAAGTTTAATCCACTAACTGAAAGAACCACTCGTTCGTAGAGTGGTTCTTATAAAATTTAATTTGAATTTATAACTGACTGTGATATCAACAGTTTCGCCTTATTGTTTGATTATTTTTGAAATGCTTACATAATCTGTAGCAGTCGTTCGAATTAGATAAAGGCCTTTGGCGAGACTGCCGATATTTAAAATTGTTTGAGATGAATTAAAACTCTCCTCCATAACTAACTGACCGTTTAAATTAAAAACTTCGATCAATCCTTCAGACCTGGATTGAGGTAATCCAATGTTTATAAATTCACCGGCTGGATTTGGCCATATCTTGGTACCTGAGCTTTCATTTTCAACCAAACTAAGGGTTGTTAGATCATATGCTTCAGATGTCAAGGCGACTTGATCTCCATTAGTTCCCTGGCCCCCATTTCCTGCCACCACAGCGGTGTAGAAAGTGATAGTCCCTTCATCAGTTGCAGGTGCGGTCCAGTTAAAGCTCCAAGGTTCTGACAGGCCTGAAAGGCCATCGCTATGGGTAACAGATTCAGCTGCCACAAGGATCTTGGGATTGCCCGTAGCACCCACCAGATCATAGGTTCCCACCGCGGTACCGCCTGAATTCTCAGCGGTTAATTCAAATCCTCGTTCTGCATCTGCTCCATTGGTGGTTACTGAAACTGTAATGTTATAGGTAGTTCCTAACTCGTAACCTGTTAAGGGAATATCCGTCGAGATCGAAGGAACAAGGCTAAAGGAGCCACCGTCATGACATGAGGAACAATCATCAGCATCCCCTGGTGATCCCGTATAATTACCACCCGAACCATCAGATTTCCGGCTGGGGATTTCTTTCTGATCCTAAATTGGCACATATGTGGTTTCACTTGAATCGATCATCCCCATAAATAAAAATGCACTTAGGATACAGAACATCAAGGCCGCAAAAGTAATTTTTTTCATATTAACTGTTTTAATTGTTGGATTGGATTATTGTCCGACTGGAGGATTTCCAGTCTGGTTCTTAAAGTTATTAAAAACATCCCACTTGTCCAAGCCCTACCTGAAATGAAATACCACCGGTTAATCCGGGTTTAATCTTATTATTATCATAAAAGTCCAGCATTTCTGCTGGACTTTAATTTTTTTTACTCACCTGCCAGCCGGTTTACAAAAAGCAGGTATGCAGGCTGGCCCTCTAAGTTCCCAAGACAAGCAAGGGACAGGCCTCCCATCCTAGATTTTTTATAAAACCCCAAGCAAACTTTGGATTTTATCTAATTGATTTAGAAGATTAAACTCTCTAAGCCTTTCCTAATATTCTAAACATTCCCGTACCACATGTTGGGCATTTTCCTTTCATAGCGGCTCTTCCATTTTTCATGGTCACCTTTGTAGCATTTTCCATTTCTTTTTTTGACTTACATTTTACGCAATATCCTTCCATAATTAGTTTGTTTTATTATTAGAATAACTCAAGATATTAATTTTTCTGTTAGAATAATATATAAACTAAAAAAAGAACTGCAAATTAATAATGTAACTCTTTACTAGGTTGCTCCCCTGCCTTCTGGCAGTCCGGTCCTCTTCGACTCCGTATAAGTAAAGAATTGTTTAATTCTTCATCAATTATTCTTAAGGGTTTTCTTTTAGAAGTGCTCCTAGTTTTAGCCTTATTATGGCGTTATCTGAATTCGGTCGACGTGTTAAACAAAATACTGCTAAGGGCACCGATCACGGCGCTGCCAATTCGGTTTTTATTCTTGGAGAAAATCTCAAAAACCCGGGCATTTATGATGAGCCATCAAACCTGATGGACCTTGATATGAATGGTGATATAAAATACGAAATCGATTTTCGCGCCATTTATTCTAGCATACTTAGGGATTGGATGAGCGCTGACGCTGAGTCAGTTATTCCGGGAGATTTTAGGTCAATAAAATTAGTTTAGTCAAAGTTATATTCAACTCTTCGGATTTTTTGGTCATTCGTCCTAATAACTGAAATCATACATCAAGATTTCATAACTTATCCATTAATTGCTATTAATCAAAATTTTAAACTATGAAATTATTGTTAAGGGTATTTTCACTTGTTTTTTTATTCGCAATCATCAGTTGTAATGTCGACAATCTGAACGAATCGAATACAGATGCTACTAACAAATCGAATATAGACGCTACTAACAGATCATCCGAGGATGAGTGTGAAACGGCTTTCGCCTATTATGAAGACGGCTGCTTTATCGATAGCGATTATGGATTTAAGCGCTGGGGATGGAATATTGGTCCGTTAAGTGATGGTTCTAACGGGAGCTTCGATCTTTACGCAGGCGCAGCAAAATGTAAGCCTGAAATAGGAATGTATGTTGGAGCCATTGAGGTGAATTATGTTGATGGCACTTTAACCGTTGACTATCAGGCCGAAGATGGTTATGTCTTCTATGAAACGCATCTTTATGCAGGTAATGCCGAGTTTCCTACCGATCCCAAGGGTAAACCAACGGTTGCTCCGGGGCAATACGGTAATCAAAACGAATTTTCAGAAGGATCTTCAAGTGACTCATATACCATTAAGGGGCTAGAAGGCGATATTTATATTATTGCTCATGCCGTTGTTTGCCCTATGGAAGAAGAATGTGAAGCCGATGCAGGTACCATTAAAGCAGAAGCCGATTGCATTGGAGATAATGGAGCTACCATCACGGGATTACCAGGTGGTGATGCTACAGTACCCGAAGGCTATGAGGTTCTTTATGTATTAACAAAAGGTGCTGACCTTGTAATTGTTGATGTAAGTTCCGATCCGAGCTTTGTTGTAGATATGGACGGCCTTTATACGGTTCATACCCTTGTTTACGATCCTAATACGCTTGATCTTTCAGGTGTTGAATTAGGCGTTACAACAGGAGGGGATGTCTATGGACTTCTTATCGATGGCGGTGGAGATATTTGTGCTTCCCTTGACGTTACCGGCTTTTCGGTAGAAATTAAATGTAATCCATCGGGGCCTGTAATTATTCCAGAAGTAACTGCAGATATTGATGCCATACTTAATCTCGGTCCCCCTATTGATCCAAATAATCCAGATCCTACCCTATATGATATTACAGAATTTGTGAGTTTTGGTCAGCCAGATGGTGTTTCATCAGCTGATTGGTTGGTTGAATTGGAGATTGGCCAATCTTTGGAAATTGGTCAACCAGTGGGTCTGCAAGAAGGTGACGAATTGCTTTATACAAGAGTGGATTACTTTAGCGATATTTTGGGACATTGGCCGCTTACAACTGACTTAAGTGATGAGACTGGCAATAATAGTGACATGACCAGCAGTGGCCTTAATTCACCGCTTTCGTCAACAGGACCAAATGGCGTATGTGTAGAAGGAAATGTCTTTACCGGTGGGAATTACGCCTCAACGCCTGCCATAGCCGGATTCGACCCTACTAACTTCTCAGTAAAACTAGATTTTAATATATCCGATTTTGGAACGCCTACCGTACAGACTGGTGGTAATCCAGTTATAATGGGTGGTTTTTCTTGGAGATTCATCGGTATTGAAGTCAACAGCACCACTGGAGCTGTGGGACTAATATGGAATAATGGTGATTTTTCATATTCTAGTACAATTCTGAATTTGAATGAATGGTATACGGGCGAAATTAAATTTTCTTCGGGAACTGCAGAATTATATATTAACGGGACCTTGGTGCATAGTGAGGTCACTGGAACATTGGATACAGGAGGTAGCAGTGATTTTAGCACGAATAATGGTGGAAATGGCGGCGGATTCACCGGATGCATCAGGAACCTTCAAGTTGCTGGAGTAGGAGCGGTGTCACCAGTACCATTGTCAATAGTGTCTCAATATATAAGTGAGTCGTTTACAGACATAAGTGATGTCGAAGATCCGTTTTTCCCAGGTCAGGGATTATTTCCCGCTAAGAATATTGAACTTACTGTTATTGGTGCAGAAGCTGATCAGGATGTCGAATATAAATATGACATTAGATGCTTAATCAAAAGAGATGGCGTTGTGCTTCCACGGTATTATAACATTGATCCAAAAATTAAGATCAAATCAACTAACCCAAGCAATTAAATTCTTGAAGACTCTTTGAGTCGCAAAATATTATTAAAAAATATAGTTCAATTAAAAACCTCAACTACAATTAGTTGAGGTTTTATTCTGCTCCCCTCTTGGACTT
>JABDIV010000020.1 GCA_013003555.1 Flavobacteriaceae bacterium | reverse complement strand
TAATTTACCAGATCAGGCGCATTATTAGGAGTGGTTTTCCAAACTGCCATGGGATTCATCAAGGTCAATTCCTCTCCACAATTCCAGATAAACGGTCCATAGATCAGTTTTGGGATAGCACCTTGCGCAGCGCTCGGCAGGGTTCCCAGATATTCATTTATAAGTAAAGTATTACTACCCACCTGAAGATCGGCGAAAAATCGGGAATGATAAACGTTTGTATTCTGATTAGACTCCAGAGTCATTATCATGTACACTAACTGTGGATCACCAGGGGTGCAGGAGGTGTTTGTTAATGGTGTGCCCGGAATATCTGTGGAACTGAGATAAACATCTGCAATAGTATAATTATTGGACGTGCATCCATAACCACATGTTCTTAAGTCTAATTGTGCTTGTACACTCTCAATGCCTGCAAATAAAAATAATAATGCAAGTAGTGCGGTTTTCAAGCCTGTTTTAAAGTAATAAGTTTTCATATCGAAACCTTTTTGTCTTATGATTAATAGCTTAACAAGTGTTTTAAAACGATTTAATCAATAATCGAGATAAAGCTTGTAAATAATTATTATTTTTAAATCAATCAATCAATAAAACGCACAAACAGTACGTTAGATAAATTGTTGAAATTAAAAAATTCACTAATGTGGAGGGAAGTACGTCGTCGAGCAACGTAAAGGGATTAATTATCAAGGAATGACTTGGGACCATTTTTATTGAATATTATTAACAAAAGAACTCATGAAATGGGACTTTTACAAATATTGTTGTCCAATCGCCGAATTACTCGTTTAAAAGATTACCATATTAATTATAACGACTATATAGGCACTTAAACGATAATCAACTGATGAAAACACTTGTTCTAGTAAGACATGGAAAATCATCCTGGAAATACGATCTTCCGGATGAAGAAAGGCCATTAAAAGGCCGAGGGATTAAAGATGCATATTTGGTTTCACAAGCATTTAAATCTACTGACTTCAAGCCTGATAGCATCTATTCAAGTCCGGCAAACAGGGCTTATTCAACGTGTAAAATTTTCATTAAAAATCTCAATTATTCACCAGAAAAGGTTGAGCAAATCGGAGACCTTTATGACTTTGGAGGGAACAGGGTTTTGAGTTTCTTAAAAAGCCTTGAAGACAACAAAGATAAAGTTATGATCTTTGGTCATAATCATGCCTTTACCTACCTAACGAATTCACTTGGCGATCGCTATATAGATAACCTGCCAACTTCGGGTTTGGTTCAAATTGAAATGGCAATCGATTCCTGGGCGGAAATCGCGAAAGGACATATCGTAAAAGCCATATTTCCGAGAGATCTTAAATAAATCTCTAACAAAAAAATAGGTTAAATTTTAATCTGGAATTGGTTAATTGTACAGATCGGGACATTTGCATCTCGGTCTTGGAATATTGAATTCATAACTCAAGATCAATTCGTGAGAACCGGAAGTATATGGGTTAAGATCGGAGGTGATATAATCATATGAATAGCCGACAGAGAAAGCATCCGTAAGCTTAAAATTTACTATGGCTCCGAACGAATCATTAAATCTGTAAAACCCTGTAAGCCAGAGCTTTTCATTTAGTAAAACACTTGATGATATATCGACTGTCATCGGTGCTCCATTCGTATATTTAACAAGAAAAGTAGGCTTAAACTTGATATGCTGATTGACCTCTAAAAGATAGCCACCATTTAAATAATAACTTACTTTATCAAGGTCGTAATAACCGGTATTGTTGCTATCGACAAATGTTAGGAATTTAGGTGCTGAAAATCCGACATAAAAGAATTGGGTCCTGAAGTAAATGCCGGCTCCAATATTTGGTTTCCATTGATAATAAACATTGTCTAAGAAAGGATCATCATTATACAGTGGGTCATTTAGCAAATCATCATCTAAATCGAATTTGCTCGCTCCTAACTTTACACCAAAGGCCAACATATAATCTTCGCTTAAATTTATGGTATAAGACACGTCAGCCGCGACATCTAAAGCCTGTTCATATGCCAAACGGTCGTTGATAACCGAGAGTCCGACCCCAAGTTTAGTGCCCGGGATAGATGAATGAACCGATAAGGTTTGAGTCACCGGTGCTCCGTTCAATCCAACCCATTGGTTTCGGTTAAGCATATTTATTACAAGGATTTCTCTGGATCCTGCATAGGCAGGGTTAATGGATATAGTATTATACATGTATTGAGTAAACTGCGGCTGCTGCTGGGCAAACATGCAGGTCACACAAATCATAAAAACGATATTTAGGGCGGTTTTTTTCATGATTTATTGTTCTACTCCAAGATAGATATAACCTTGAATGGGTTTAAGTCCGCTGTTGACCAATTCAACAACATAATAGTACGAGCCACTTGGAAGGGTAGGTGAATTACCAAATGCTCCTGAAGGAGCCGCTCCATTCCACTCGTTTTGGTAGTTTTCGGCTTGAAATACTTTATTTCCCCATCGATTAAAGATCATTACATCCACACGAACACTGCAGTCACGGGCGTCTTCATTGATTTCAAAGTCAACTTCAAAGTAGTCGTGAATACCGTCATTATTTGGGGTTACAAGCTTGGTTATTCGAACATCATCAAAAGATCTTACACATGGATAGTCGATACAAAGGTCATTGACGTCGATAACGATATCCTGTATTCTGGTACAATCATTCTCATTTACGGTATAAGTAAAGGCATACAAACCTCCTGGTAATACTGCCGGGTCAATGATTTGATCGACGAGCAATTCATCAAATTCGCTCGTCCATTCACCATCACCATCAATGGCGATCAGGTCATTTAAATTCACAGGTGCCTCATTAATACAGAGGTTTAGCGCTGTGGACAGGTTGATATTTTCGTTGTTCATATGAATGACCTGAGAAACTGTGGTACTGTTAAAGCAATCATCTGTAGCCGTCCATGTTCGTATAACATCATAGCTGTCACCAGTGGTCGGTATTATTGATTCATCGAATTGGATGTCAAGACTTGAATCACAACTATCGGTAAAATCTAATGTTGGAATTTCCGGAACCTGGCCACAATATTCATCGATTTCTTCATCAATGGAATTGGAGGCCACAGGAGCTGTTACGTCTGCAACAGTAATTAGATGTTCAAGTTCGATAGAATTACCACATTCGTCAGTAACAGAGTATGTTCGCGTTATAAATGTTGTGCAATCAATAACGTCCGTAATTTCTGAATCCAGTGCAATGATTATGTTCGTACAATTATCAGTTGCATCATCGATTATTGCAATATCTGCTACCGGCACATCATCGATACACTCAACCTCAAGAGGCTCAGGGTCACTTGCCGTAGGCGCTTCCTGGTCGTTGTATAAATAGATCAATTGAATCAAGTCAATCGAATTACCGCATTCATCGGTTACCCGATATTTTCGTGTAATGGTTTCCGGACAACTTTGTTCATCAGATAAATCTGAAACATGAATTACGGTTACCTGTGAGATGTTATCGGCCTCATCGACAATTTCCTGAACGTTTGGCGGTGGAATAGCGGTAATATCGGTACAATACAAAGTCATATCGGCCGGTGCCGTTGCCGTTGGCGGCTCATCATCTATGATATAAATGTTTTGGAAAACGTTTACAGAATTTCCGCAGGCATCGGTTACACTATAAGTTCTTGTGAGGATCTGAGGGCACAAATCGTTGTTTGAAATCTCAGAAACAAACGCGACGGTGGGAATAGAGCAATTATCTGCTTCATCGATTACAACCAAAGGATCTGGATTTGGAACAGGATCATCATTATATAAAGTAATATCAGCCGGGTTAGACGCGGTTGGAGGCACATCGTCATCGATTATAATGTTTTGATATACCAATATGCTGTTGCCGCAATCATCGGTTACACTGTAGGTTCTGGTGATAACCTCCGGACAGGTTTGATTGTTATTCGTTTCTGAAACAAAGGCCACTACGGGAGTTGATGAGTTATCTACTGCATCGGTCACTACCGAGATATCTGGTGCCGGAACTTCGGCTTCACAACTGAAGGTCAATGTAGCAGGATTACTCGCAGTAGGTGGTTCATCATCTTCGATTAAGATTTGATGAAATACGTCAATAAAATTGCCGCAATCATCGGTCACGCGATAGGTTCTGGTTATGGTCTCCGGGCAAGATAAATTGTCTGACGTTTCACTGATATAAGTCACTGTCGGGATGCTGCAGTTATCGGCTTCGTCGATCACAACAAGAGGGTCTGGAGCTGGAACACTGCCAGCATCACTCACCTGAGTAGTTGCCGGATCACTTGCAGTTGGGAGGACTGTATCATCTATTATGAAATCCTGAGTAACAAATATTGTATTCCCGCAGATATCAGCGACACTATATGTCCTGGTGATAGTTTCAGGACAACTTAGGTTGTTACTAACATCAGATACGAATGAAACTGTTGGAACTGAACAATTATCTGCTTCATCGGTTACAACATTAATATCTGGAGCCGGTACGTCTGTACTGCAGGCTACGGTCATATTTGAAGGATTGCTGGCGGTTGGTAAAATAGTGTCAAAAATTTCGATCAGTTGTACCACATCAATAAAGTTTCCGCATTCATCCGTTACCCGATAGGTTCTGGTGATTATTTCAGGACATGTATTTCCATCAGAAATATCTGATATAAACTGAACCGTCGGTATTGAGCAGTTGTCTGCTTCATCTGTTATCACTTCAGGATCGGGGATAGGTACATCATTAATACAGTCAACAATCAGGTTGGCCGGACTTGTTGCGGTGGGCATTTCATTATCGGTTACATTGATAAATTGTGTAACCAGGATTGAGTTGCCACAGCCATCTGTAACGCTATAGGTACGTGTAATTCGCTCATTACATGCATTATCAGATACGTCGGAAACAAACTCAACAACCGGTGTAGAGCAGTTATCTGCTTCATCGGTCACCACGGTGATATCTGGTGTGGGAATGGCATCATTACATCCAACATTAATATCCGGTGGATTACTTGCCGTAGGCGGTGTGGTATCATCCACAGTAATTGTATGAGAAACCAATATCTGGTTACCACATTCATCAGTGACACTATAAACCCGTGTTACTTGTTCGAAACACGTGATCACTACGGTTTCCGAAACAAAGGCTACCACTGGTGGCACGCAGTTATCAGCTTCATCGATAACAACATTCACATCCGGCGGAGGAATAGCCGATGAACAACTTACTATGATATCGGCCGGATCACTGGCTGTTGGTGGAATGGTGTCATCAAGCGGTCCGCATGAATTACAGGCTGAAACAATACAATTGGCAATAAGCACGTGCACGTTTTGTGTATAGGTGCTGGAATTGCCGCACTCATCAGTTACAACCCAAACGCGGGTAATATCGTAATCAACCGTATTATTGACATTGGTATCAGTTTCCGTAAAAGTAACTGTTAAATTACTTGAACAATCATCGTCAAAGACTAAGACTGGTGCGTTAGGAATAGCATCGCAGTTCACAGTTTCGTCATTTAACGGTCCAATAAGGGTAGGTGCAGTTATATCATCAAATGTTATTAGTTGAGTAACGGTAATTGTATTATTACAATCATCACTTACACTGTAAACACGAGTAATGGTTTCCGGACAATTATTGTCGGATGTATCAGATAAAAATGTTACTGTTGGAGTCGAGCAATTATCGGCGGCATCAGTTACTACGGTTATATCTGGTGCTGGAACCCCATCACTACAGTCCAATGAAATTGGTGCAGGATTAGATGCGGTTGGTAAAATATTGTCATTTACATTGATTTGTTGCTGAATATCTGTTGAATTTCCACAACCATCTTCAATTCTATACGTCCGTATAATTAATTGCGGACAAGTTCCTGTTGTGACGTCTGAAACAAAAGAAACAACCGGGATACCGCAGTTATCGGTGGCATCAGAAATGATAGAAGGATCGGGTGCAGGCACATCACCAACACATTGTACATTTATAGGGGGAGGAACTGAAGCTGTTGGCATGGTATCATCATCGATGGTGATATTCCGGGTAAGCAGGGTTTCGTTGCCACAATCATCAATTATACTATAGGTCCTGGTAAGTACTTCCGGACAGCTTGCGCTATTAGATACTTCAGAAACGAAAGTTACTGTTGGAACTCCACAATTGTCTGCTACATTAGTGATATTTGAAACATCAGCCGCAGGAACATCAGAAATACATTGCACGGTTAAATCGGCCGGAATATCTCCTGTTGGCGGGGTCGTATCATCAACCGTAATGGTATGAACGATTGTAATTGAATTACCGCAATCGTCGGTTACACTATAATTTCTTGTAATCGTAATAGGACATGTGTTTCCATCCATTTGTTCAGAAACAAACGCCACGGTGGGGATGGAGCAATTGTCGGCTTCATCTGTAATAATCAATGGATCGGCAACCGGTACATCTGCCATACATTGTACGCTTATTGGTGCAGGCGCAGATGCGGTGGGTAAAGTGTCATCATTAACAAAAATAGTTTGTATGAGTTCAATTGAATTACCACAATCGTCAGTGACGCTATAGGTTCGAACGATCAACTCAGGACAGCTGTTTGAGTCACTAACTTCTGAAACAAAGGCTACAGTTGGTATCGAACAATTATCGGCCTCATCATTGATAATATTGATGTCGGGAGCAGGAATATCTGCCGCGCATTGTACATTTATGGGTGCCGGATTGCTCGCTGTAGGCAAGGTCGTATCATTAATATCGATTAACTGCACCTCCGAAGCGGTATTATTACACCCATCAACAACCGTAAAGGTTCTGACAATCGAAATAGGGCAGGTTCCCGACATGGTATCAACATAGGTCAGTGAAACCAGGTCACTGGTAAGCACCAGGGTGCCTCCTGCTACATTAAATTGAGCTTCTGTAATATTCACCGGGACATCGCTGTACGGTAAATCGGGTATATCGGTCAATCCGCAACCTTCTATATTGAGGTTTGGCGGAGGATATATTTCAGGAGGTAAATTGGGGTCAAAGCTTACAATTTCATATTGATAAAAGTCGGTATTTATAGCGTCAAACACCGTTAAGGTGACCGTATATGGCCCTGTTGAGGTGTAGCTGTGTATTGGGTTCTCAAGTGTACTTGTAGTCCCATCACCGAAATCCCATAAAAAGGTGTATGGAGGCTCACCACCGGTTGCACCGGCAAAGAATTCCAAAGTAAATGCACTAAGGCAACTCGGAAAAAATGAAAAATTTGCGATCAATGGAGCATCAACAAAAATCTCATCTTCTGTATAACATTTTGAATTGCTACAACCACAGGGCTGATTAGCATTTGGCCGCCAGGACATATAAAAGTTTTGCATGGAGATCTGTGATCCACAATCCCATGAAAATTGATAAACATCGAGGGTTACATTTGTTGGTATAGGCTGCCCTTCATAATAACATTCATCAATGGTTCCAACAAAAACACCGTCTACATAAAGATTGAAATGCAGATATAAGGTATAACGCGGAGCCGCTGAATTGGCGACGAAATTTGTCCAAATGTGTGCATCTACAACATCACCAGGATCACAATAGCCGGCTGTAAAAGGAACACCGTTCTCATCACCAAGGTAGAATGAATCTAAGGTATAATCGTTAGCGGTACATGAAGAATTTGCACAAACGATGGTTTGTGACTCAACATGGTTAAAGCCCAAAAAGAAAAGCAGGGTAAAAAGGTAAAGGGTAGTTTTATGCCTCATTTAAATACATTAGATTTGGGTCTATTTTATGCCGGTGAGGGAACCGTTCTTTAATCAAATGACCAGATTAACCGATCATATCTATTTTAAATATTGGGCGAAATATATCAAAAAATCTATTAAAACCACAATTTATACGATAAAAAGTATTTTATTGTAGGAAAATATATACAATTTAATGCAATTAATGCAAAATCGCTTCTCTGAACATCGAAACAAGCGAAGTAAGCTCAAGTCATCAGATTTATGTTAACCATACGAAAATTTGGAGCTATTGATATCGGATCGAATGCCGTAAGGCTATTGATTGCTAATATTTTAGAACGTGACAATGAACTGACTTTATTCCGGAAGAGTTCGCTTGTACGCGTGCCCATACGCCTTGGAGCAGATGTATTTTCAAACAACAAGATTTCAATAAACAATATTAAAAGACTGGAAGACACCATGTTAGCTTTTCATCTCATAATGAAATCTCATGGTGTTGAGCAGTATAAAGCTTGCGCGACATCAGCCATGAGAGAAGCTGAGAACGGGCAGGAGGTGGTCAACATCATTAATGAACGATCAAATATTGAAATTGAAATAATCGACGGTGAACAGGAGGCCACTATTATTGCGGCTACCGATATTTCCAATTTCATCGATACTGACAAAACCTATCTATATGCTGACGTTGGGGGAGGAAGTACAGAGTTTTCAATTATTCATCAGGGTATTAAAAAGAATTCCTATTCATTTAAAATCGGAACTGTTCGATTGTTAAATAACCTAGTCGATCAATCGGAATGGGACTTGGCTAAAAAGTGGGTTAGTGAAGCGGTAGCTGGCTATGATCGCATTGAAGTAATCGGTTCTGGGGGAAACATCAATAAAATCTTTAAAATTTCAGGGAAACCCATTGGTGAACCGCTAACTTATTTTTATCTCACCTCCTTTTATGAGGATCTGAAGCGTTATTCATACGAAGATCTTATAATCGATTTGGGCTTAAACCAGGATAGGGCAGATGTTATTCTTCATGCTACCCGTATTTACTTGTCGGCCATGAAGTGGTCACAAGCAAAACATATTTATGTTCCTAAAATAGGTCTGTCTGATGGGATTATTAAAAGTCTGTATTATGAAACTATCATAGGAAAATCACTGGATTGAACACTTTAGCCGTGAATGGTCTCTTTGGTACCCAGGTCTTTCATGATTTCGGCCTCAAACTTTAAAAGGGCCTGCCACTTTTCATCTACAAGCTCACGATCACCATATTGCCTGGCAAACTTAAGGAACATGGTATAATGATTTGCTTCGCTCACCATCAGCTTGCGGTAGAATTCAGCTAAACCCTTATCGTCGAGTTCTTCGGAAAGCAATCTGAAACGCTCACAACTTCTTGCTTCGATTAAGGCAGCATAGAGCAATCGATGAATCAAATGGGTTTCTCGGCTTCCGCCTTTAGGGAAGAATTTCATCAATCGGTTCACATATTCGTCTTTGCGCTCACGACCCAATACCCAACCCCTTTCGATGATTCTGTCATGAACCATTTTGAAATGACTGATCTCTTCTTTAACCAATGCTGTCATTTCCTGAACTAGCTCGGTTTTCTCCGGAAAACCTATAATCAAGGAAATAGCCGTGCTGGCGGCCTTTTGTTCGCAATAGGCGTGGTCTGTTAGAATTTCTTCTATATTTTTTTCAACGATATTGACCCATCGCGGATCAGTGGGTAACTTTAAGCCAAGCATATTATAAGTCGAGATCAAAGGTTTTTTTCAGGAGGTCAATTGTTTTATTCTGCTCCTTTAATTTTTGATATTTTTCTTCAGGGGTGTAAGCGTATTGTTTTTCAATAGCCTCGTTGACACTGATTGATAGGTCGATGTCAAAATTCCTCAGTTTTGTGCGCAATTGCCTTAATAAATCGGTTTTCTGTCGCTCGAGTTCTACTTTATTGGTGGAATTAGGTAATTCAAGCATCACGGTATTACCTTCGAGTTTTGGTTTATCGATACGCAGAATGGAAGCAAGGTTAAATTTACCCTTTTTTTCAACCTTGGTAACGTAATCCTGCCAGGCATCTTCAAGGTTTTTTTGTGTAAATGATTCACGCGGCAGATCTTCTTCGTCGAGAATCACCTCCATTTGCCTGATCAGGTGTTCTTTCTTCTTCTTAATACTGGACAGTGACAATCCTGAAGTTACCTTTTCAGATTTCAACAGAATTTTCGGACGTTTTGCTGCGAGTCTTTCTGCGTTTTCTTCCAAATCTTTATCCGTTTTATCAAGGATCTTTTCTTTCGGTTTGATTTCATCTTCAAAGCTCTCCGGAATTGGGTCTTGTTCAGGTATTGATACTGGAATTGGCGTAATGCCCTTAGCCTTGAAGTAAGAGGCTGGAATTATGAATGGTTTATTGTTTTTTTTTTCCGAATCAAATTCAATCGATGCTAACTGCATAAGGCAGAGTTCTACCAGTAATCGTTGATTCTTGCTGCTTTTGTATTTGATGTCACAGGTATTGGCAAGTTCAATGGCCTTGATCAGAAAATCCATGGAGGTTTCAGCCGATTGTCTTTTATATTTTGCCTGAGTGTCTTCTCCGACTTCCAACAATGCGATGGTTTCAGGGGTCTTACAAACCATCAGGTCTCTGAAATGCGATGCCAAACCAATGATATAATGATGGCCCTCAAAGCCCTTTGCGAGCACATCATTGAATTGAATGAGCAATTCAGGTATCTTACCCTCAAGGATCAGATCAGTACTTTTGAAATAAGTCTCGTAATCGAGAACATTCAGATTTTCGGTTACTGCTTGTCTGCTCAGTGTTTTGCCTGCAAAACTCACAACCCGGTCAAAAATCGACAAGGCATCTCGCATGGCGCCGTCAGCTTTTTGAGCGATAATGTGCAGAGCATCGTCCTCAGCATCAACACCTTGTTGTTCTGCGATGTACTTTAAGTAATTTTTCGCATCCTTAACCGTAATACGCTTAAAATCAAATATTTGACATCGCGATAATATTGTTGGTATTATCTTGTGTTTTTCTGTTGTGGCTAAAATGAAGATACAATGTTTAGGTGGTTCTTCAAGAGTTTTCAAAAATGCATTGAAAGCCGACTGCGATAGCATGTGAACCTCATCGATGATGTATACTTTGTATTTTCCAACCTGGGGTGGAATACGCACCTGATCGGTCAGATTCCGAATATCGTCAACCGAATTATTCGAGGCCGCGTCCAACTCGAATATATTGAATGAAAAATCTTCATCACCCTGAGTCGAATCGTCCTGGTTGATCATTTTTGCCAAGATCCTGGCGCAGGTTGTTTTACCCACACCTCTCGGACCTGTAAAAAGCAGAGCCTGGGCAAGATGATCATTTTCAATCGCATTGGTCAGGGTATTTGTAATAGCTTCCTGGCCAACAACGTCCTTAAAACTTTGTGGCCTGTATTTCCTCGCCGATACAATGAAATGTTCCATTAAAAAACTATGAATAACAAAGTTAAAAATTCAACCTAAAAATAGGAATTAAGTCCGTCCAAAAAGAGAGGAGTTATTAACAAAATTAAAGTTAAAATTTGGTGGCACTATTTTTGTATTTATAGGTTTGAAATAAAAAGCGGACAAATGGCTTGACATCGGTGTATACAAAATCGTATTTTTGGCCTCAAGTCGGTCACCTTATCGCCGTCCGGTTTGTTCCGGAGGGAGGAAAGTCCGAACACCATAGCGCATCATAGTGGTTAACAGCCACCGGTCGTGAGATCAGGAAAAGTGCAACAGAAAGTATGTACAGGTCATGCTGTAGTGAAATCAGGTAAACTCTATGTGGTGCAATGTCATGTATACCAGTGTTTGAGCCTGACGCGGGCGATGCTGGCGGGTAGACAGCTAAAGTGTATTGGTAACAGTACACGAAGACAAATGATAAGGGCCCGGGAATCCGGGTTACAGAATTCGGCTTATAGACCGACTTAACTTAACAAACCCTTTTTGAGAAATCAAAAAGGGTTTGTTATTAAACATGGTTGGTTAGATTATTCGGTTGTTTCTTCTTCAGACGCTGCTGCTGCTGCTGCAGCTGCTGCCTCAACTTCAGCCATAGCTGCATTTATTGGTGCTGTATCAAAATATACATGCTCTTCAACAATCTTGCCTTCTGCAAATCTTACAGCCAGATGAACCGGAAGAGCAAGCTTTTTACCGGATGCTTTGATGGTACCATTATGAGTGGCCCAGTAATAAACCCATGTCTCATCATTTTTATCCAAAACCATTTCGATATGGTCATCGGTTTTGTCAAATCCGTATTCGCCCCAGGCAGATGTCAAAGCCCCCAGGTCTGCTTCGCGTTCTGCTAAAGTCATACTCGCCGTTGAATTGACATAAATTTTGGCTGTATCTGAAAAATGACTTTTCCATTTCTCCCAATCCGCACTTTCATAAGCCGTGATACCTGCTTTTAAAGTTTCGATTTCAGCCGATTCGGCAAAATAGCGTTGTTCTTGTTGACAAGCAGCAACAAGTAATGCCACAAGTCCGATAAAAAATAATTTTCTCATGTTGTTAATTTGATTTAGTGTTAATTTCAATATTTAGGTTGTTATTCTATTTCTGGTATTTATTTAGGATGAACAATTTTAATCCTTGTTACTAAGAAAATTCCCGGGATTTGAGCAATGACTTATTTAAAATGACAAAGGACTATGAATTTAAAGAGTTAATAAATAAAAAATTGGTTGGTTAGTTTAAAAAATGTGGCTATGACGATTCGTCATAGCCACGAATTTTATTTCTTTTTTGTTGGTTGTACCGCCGTTACCGACAGGTCTTCCCGGATCCAACCTGTATATTTTTCATAACGTGTTGTATACTTTAACGCATCATTTAGTAATTTTTGGTAATCCGGCCCTAATTTCGACATATTAGCTTGTTGCATCTCAGCCATATGAGCAGCATCTTTAGCTGAAATGGCAACCATAAAGAATGATTCCGCAGTTCCGAAACCGCTTCTATAGACTCGGTAGCGAGAATCGGAATTAACTTTTTGATGATGATCTTTAATAGCCTTTCCTTTCTTTGCCAATTTCTGCACCATTGATGGCGACGTATAGTAGTAGTGATATTCGCGATAATTCATGCCTTCCTGGGTTTGTGAAATACCTTCAGGCATATACGACATTTCTTTATCCAAGGAGATGGTATAGTTAGAATGCGAGTCATAACATTCATCCATTCTCGACATCATATCATCAAACTTTTCAGCCCCCATTTTCTCCCGTACTTCTCCGATTGGATTTTTATCCAGGTCGGCCATTTTATCGATTGGCCATACAAACATATACCGCATATTGTCGGTCATGGCACAGAGGTAAGTGAGATCGGCAACTTCGCCTTTGTATTTGTTCATCACCTCGGTAAACTCCTTGGCAACAGCTTCATACTGAGCCATTTTTGATGGCTTTACGATGTCCTCGTGAACCGCATAGCCCTGGTACATTTTTTCTTCCTGCCCGTATGAAAATCCTACGATGAGCAGTGCAGTCAGTAATGAAACGAACCGCATGTTAATTGAATTCATAATTTTGGTTTTTGGTTAATATTTAATTGAATTAATAGTCAATTTACACCACTAAAAGCAGGATATCAGAACGAGGCAAAAACCATAAATTTAATTAAGTAGACCGATCAAGGACTGAGGTCGTAATAAGAGTAAGTGACACTAATATAAATAAAACGAATGACCTAAGCAAATCCCTGTTGAAGTCGAAAGAAAAAAGCTATTCAAAAAAACTGAACGAACTACCGCCATATGTTTTGGTCTGAATATGGCGTTTATGTTCAGCGAGAACTGTGTGTTTAGAATGTTCAACAATGAGTGTTCCGCCATCTTCCAAAAGATTATTGTCAAAAACTATATCTACTAATTCAAGGAATATTGAGACATCGTTCTTATAAGGTGGATCGGCAAAAATAATGGTATAGCTCGAACGATTTCTTTTGATGAATTTCATTGCATCGTCTGCGACAACCTGAATGGGTAAATCAAGTAATTCGGCAGTTTCAGCGATGAACTTGACACACCCTCTGTGTTTATCTACAGCCGTAATTGAAGTCGTTCCACGGGAGGCGAATTCAAAGCTGATGCTTCCAATTCCAGAATAAAGATCAAGAACCTTGAGTTCATCGAAATAATAGCGGTTATTTAAAATGTTAAAAAGTGCTTCCTTCGCCATGTCGGTCGTTGGACGGGATGGAAGATTCTTCGGAGCCATTATTTTCCGACCCTTATGTGTACCAGAAATAATCCGCATTAAAAGCTGTTTATAAGCACAAAATTCTTGAGAACATGGTCATTGACTTCATTTTCTAATTTGAATTTTGAAGAAGGCTTCATTAGTTCAACATGTCTTACATAATTGTATACCATGTTGAATAAGTCGTCACCATGTTGAATGTCACCAAACAGTGTTAACTCAATTTCTTCAGGATTAAGTCGCAGTTGTTCCGCCGTAAACAGGATATAATATATAAAATCCTCTGGCGATTTATATTCGAATGTATTATATAGAAGTAAGGATTTTTTATCAAGAACGATGACCTCAAAATGATGGGATTGTACATAAACAAACATCTTTTTTGACAGCAGGTTCTTGGTTTTTGCCATCAAACCATCGATCAAAATCGTGGCATAATGCCGATACTCAAAAGCCCCGAAGCGATCTATCAGGAAATTATTAATGTTCATAAAGGGTATGTAAACACAAACGCTGTCATATGAGGTCAATTCATCGAAAGTCAAATAATCGGTTTTAATTATTCGACTATTAAACTTCAAATAATTGGCCATTTGGTCCTCATCAAATAGTGGCTTAGGAACTAAAACTGATAATTCATTATCAAAGATCACTTTGAGAGACCGAAATGTCTGCTGTAGTTGTAAATCCCTGTTCATGTGCTGCTTGAGGTTATCAAGAACCTCAGCAGGTGGGAGGCGCTTTCCGAAATCAAGCGTAGAATAGTGGATGATTATGCCCTGATCTGAATCCAGGATACAAAAAGAAAGTCCATTCAAGCTAACTTGAATGGACAGTATATTCGAGCTTAATTCGTCTATATTATTCTTTTGTGGAGTAATTTTTTGGCCAGTTTCCATTTGTGTTCACTTCATCCATTGAGCCCACTATTATAGCATCTCCATTTACACCATCAACCGATACAACTTGATTTTCTTTCGCTACCAGGTACTTGTCCTGATCATCCAGGATAAGCGCCTTTGGAGCCCGGACTTCAAATACCGGTAAAGTTAAACCAGTTTGATCGATCATTCCTGACTTTAATTCAAACTTAGCTCCTTCCTTGCCTACCGGCAAATTCATCATGGTTTTATAACGGTCGTCGGCACCAAATAAGGAATCTTTCACGCTTACAAATGCCAGGGTATCGATCATTACGATGTCTTTATATGTTTCAACACCGCCAAATCGTCGCGTCGCTTCAACATCCAAAACACTTGTGTCCCGTCTTTGTGTAATCGTAAACTGAGCGGTATCGATAAATCGAACAAGGTTATCCCAGCTACCGGCAAACTTCCCGGTTACCGTCCTGTGTGCCAGTTGTGAATCTCGGATATCAATTAAGTTATCAATGACAATTGAATATCGTTCTTGCTTAATCTTATTAAATTGAATTTCTCCGTAAACCGACATAAATGTCTTATACGCAAGGAACGCGATCAAAACCCATAAACCAAGAAGGAGTAAAGGTTTTACTTTCTTAGGAACGAATTTATCGATCAAATAGACAATTCCGATCGTTAGTAAAACGACTACAACTGCAGCAATGATGACTTTTAACATAGTTAGTTTATTTAGAACATATTAAGGTATAACGCAAATCTACAATTTTTTTTTATTAGCGAAAGTGATTGATAATAAAAATCAATTTATATCTTGTCTACAATGTATCAACGTATTCAATGAAGTTGAAAACCATGGATTTTGATGATCACTAATGCCTCTGAATTTTACCAGGACCTCCGATCCAGGTTTCCCTTTACTGTTACCGAGCACCAAAATATAGTTCTCGACCAATTATCGCAGTTTATTTTCGATTCCAGCAATTCAATTTATCTTCTCCGTGGCTATGCCGGAACAGGTAAAACCACTCTCATCAGTACGGTTGTAAATAACCTCTGGAAAATAAAAAAAAGTGCTGTACTTCTGGCGCCTACAGGCCGTGCAGCCAAAGTAATCTCTAACTATTCCGGAAAGGAGGCCTTCACAATTCATAAAAAAATCTATACCCCACGGTATGCTAAAAGTGGTAAAATCAATTTCGTGTTGCAATCTAACAAGCACAAAAAAACCATTTTTATTGTTGATGAGGCTTCCATGATTTCCGACGTGAGTTCTCAATCAGGGCTATTTGGTAGTGGATCCTTACTGGATGATCTCATTCAATATGTCTATTCCGGTTTTCAGTGCAAGCTCTTATTGGTTGGTGACGCGGCGCAATTGCCACCGGTTAAACTTGATTTGAGCCCGGCGTTAAACCCCTCCAATCTTGAATTACGGTATAACAAATCGGTTATTTCAGCGGAATTAACCGAGGTTGTGCGTCAGCAGCAAGATTCGGGTATTTTACACAATGCTACCCAGATTAGAAATTTACTGGATCAGTCTGATTATAATCAACTGAAATTTGAATTGAGTGGTTTTCAGGATATCGTGAGACTAATCGACGGTTATGATATAATGGACGCTATCAACTCGGCGTACAGCAATTTGGGTTATGAGGATACAGCCATAATTGTCCGATCTAATAAGCGGGCTAATATGTACAATCAGCAAATCAGATCACGCATTCTTTTTAACGAGCATGAACTTACAACGGGTGATTATCTGATGGTTGTAAGAAATAATTACTATTGGCTCAAGCCAAATTCAGAAGCTGGCTTTATAGCCAATGGGGATATCATCGAGATCCTTGAAATATTTAGCATCAAAGAGCTCTATGGCTTCCGATTTGCGGAAGTGAAAATACGAATGGTTGATTATCAAAGGATGAAACCCTTTGAAACCGTACTTCTTTTGGATACAATTATGGCTGAAACACCGGCATTGCCCTATGAGGAAGCTAATAAATTGTACCAGGAGGTTATGAAAGACCATGAAGACGAAAGCAGTTCATACAAGAAGTTTTTAAAAGTTAAGAACAACAAATATCTCAATGCACTTCAGGTGAAATTCTCCTATGCAATTACCTGTCATAAGTCTCAGGGTGGTCAATGGCATACGGTTTTTGTGGAACAGCCTTATCTGCCCAACGGCATCGATCGTGATTACCTGCGATGGTTATATACTGCTGTGACCAGGGCTGAGGAAAAATTGTATCTTATTGGTTTTAAGGATGACTTCTTTATTGATTTATAAATTTTGGATAATTAATTATCAGTTATGACAACTGAAACTCTTATCAGTATTTTTTTAGGAATCGGATTAGCCGCTTCAGTAGGTTTTAGGGTTTTTCTTCCCATATTCGCCCTAAGTCTGGCTTCTTATTTAGGCTTATGGGAATTAAATGCCGATTGGCAATGGATTGGAAGCACCGCGGCGGTGGTTGCCCTCGGAGTTGCCACTCTGGTTGAGATCTTCGGATATTATATCCCATATATCGATAATCTGTTAGATTCCATTGCGATACCATTAGCCGCAATCGCCGGAACGGCAGTCATGGTTTCAACCGTAGCCGATTTAAGTCCAGTTATTACCTGGGCATTGGCTATTATCGCAGGCGGAGGAACGGCTACTGCTATAAGCAGTGCTTCAGGAGCCACTCGGTTAACATCAACTGCGACGACCGCCGGAATTGCAAATCCCGTGGTATCAACTGTCGAGACCGGTACGTCTGCAATTTTATCGATCGTTTCAATTTTTGTTCCGGTCATTGGATTTATCCTGGTTTTGATCGTCCTTTATTTGATTTTCAAAGTTTACAAAAAGATTAAATCGAGCTCCTCCTAAATTGCATTAAAAACTGTATTTTTGAGGTTGAAATTCTAAGCCGAATGAGAATAATTGCGATGATACCGGCACGTTACAGTGCTTCTCGATTTCCTGGAAAACTTATGCAGGATCTTGAAGGAAAATCGGTTATACTTCGTACTTATGAGGCGACGGTTAAAACGCGTTTATTCGAAGACGTTTATGTCGTGACCGACAGTGATGTCATATTTAAAGAGATCGTCTCACATGGCGGACAAGCGATTATGAGTAAAGATGAACATGAATCGGGAAGTGATCGCATTGCAGAAGCTGTTGCCGGTCTCGAAGTCGATATCGTCGTTAATGTTCAAGGTGACGAGCCATTTACCGAAAAATCAAGCCTTGAACAGGTTCTTAATGTCTTTAAGGGGCATGATGCCGATCAAATCGATTTAGCGTCCTTAATGGTTGAGATCACCGACTGGGATGAAATCGAGAATCCGAATACCGTTAAAGTGATTGTTGATCATCAGAACTTCGCATTGTATTTCTCCCGTCATCCGATTCCATACCCAAGGGATAAGTCGGTTCCGGTTCGATATTTTAAACACAAGGGTATTTACGCATTCAGAAAATCGGCTCTTTTAGAATTCAGTCAGTTACCGATGCGATCGATTGAGGCCAGCGAAAAGATTGAATGTTTACGCTACCTTGAATACGGGAAAAAAATAAAAATGGTAGAAACCGTTATTGAGGGCGTTGAAATCGATACGCCAGAGGATCTGGAACGAGCAAAACGATTATGGAAATAGATTATTCACATATTAAAGTTATCGGATTTGACGCCGATGATACGCTTTGGGTTAACGAGACCTATTTTAGAGAGGCCGAATTGGAGTTTGCCCGCTTATTGAGTAAATATGAAACAGCCAACAAGATCGATCAGGAATTGTTTAAAAAGGAAATGGACAATTTAGAACTCTATGGTTATGGAGTTAAGGCCTTTGTGTTATCCATGGTGGAGTCTGCTCTTGAAATTTCGAATCATTCCGTACCGCCTCAAACCATTGAAAAGATTTTAAAAATCGGAAAGACCATGATCGATAAACCTGTCGAATTGCTGGAAGGAGTTGAAGTGGTTTTAAAGAAATTATCTCAAAAATATCGACTTATTCTGGCCACAAAAGGAGATCTTTTAGATCAGGAAAGAAAGCTGGAAAAATCAGGGCTTACCGAATATTTTCATCATATCGAAATATTAAGTGACAAAACAGAGTCGAACTATTCGAAATTGTTAAATCACCTGGATATCAGCCCATCTGAATTCTTGATGATTGGGAATTCGTTAAAGTCTGATATTCTGCCACTGGTCAATATTAAAGCGCATGCCATACATGTTCCTTTTCATACAACCTGGGTGCATGAGCAGGTTTCTGAAATTGAAACCAATGGAAAACACTATATGACCGTATCAAAACTAAGTGAGATTTTGCGAATTTTGAACTAGTCAATTATTAAAGATGAACGTTTAAGGTTGTTTGAACAATTTTAAAATCAATTGAATTCAGAAAATTAAAATAAGATTAAATTAGTGTTAGTAAACGAAAAGAAATTGATAGCATACAGAAATTTTCCGATGGTCCCACGAGTGATCTTTGGAAGAGGTAGTTTCAATCAATTGGAAGAAATCATTACCCCGAGGAGACGCAACTCGTTTGCGCCGTTTATCTTTTTTGTAGATGATGTGTTTAAGGGTAATGCCTGGTTAACTTCCAGGATTCCTCTGTCTTATGGGGATAAAATAATTTATGTCTCAGCCTCTGAGGAACCGAAAACGAGTCAGGTTGATGAATTGGTTGAAGAAATTATTTTAACCACGAAAGAAAAACCTTCAGGTATTATTGGAATAGGAGGAGGGACCCTTCTAGATCTGGCCAAAGCTGTTTCGATCATGTTGACCAATGATGGTGATACCAGAGCCTATCAGGGGTGGGACCTTGTAAAGAATCCGGCCGTATATCATGTAGGAATTCCAACGATCTCGGGAACAGGGGCCGAAGTTTCACGAACAACCGTCCTTACTGGTCCGGAACGCAAGTTGGGAATTAATAGTGACTACACAACGTTTGATCAGGTTATTCTCGATCCCGAACTAACCAAAGACGTCCCAAAAAACCAGTGGTTTTATACTGGAATGGACTGTTTTATCCACTGTATTGAATCCTTAAACGGAACCTATATAAATGCCTTTAGCCAGAGTTATGGTGAAAAAGCATACGATCTTTGCCTGGAAGTATTTGACAGTTCCCAATTATCGGAAACCGAGGCGCAGGATAAATTGATGATGGCTTCATGGCATGGTGGTATGAGTATTGCCTATTCTCAGGTTGGAGTAGCGCATGCTTTGAGTTACGGATTGTCATTCTTGCTCGGTGTTAAACACGGAATAGGAAATTGCATCGTATTTGATCATCTTGAAGAATTCTATCCTGAAGGTGTAGCTCAGTTTAAAAAAATGAAAGAGAAACACGACATTGAACTTCCAACAGGTTTGTGTGCCGACCTAAGCGATCATGACTTCAAAATTATGATTGATGTCGCCTTGAGCCTGGAACCACTTTGGGAGAATGCGTTGGGAAAGGATTGGAGAAAAACTATAACCGAAGATAAGTTGAAGCATTTATATCAAATGATGTAAGATGCGCTGGCTTTCAAAATTCATTTATTATAAGCTGTTAGGTTGGAAAGTAACCGGATTTCGGAATTTTGATTCGGTGCCCAAGGCTGTGATTATAGCTGTGCCACATACCAGCTGGCATGACTTTTACATCGGTGTATTACTGCGCTCAGTGATTGGGATCAAGGCCAATTTTATTGGAAAAAAATCGCTTTTTAAGTTTCCCTATGGATGGATTTTTCGGGTGTTCGGTGGTGTACCGGTTGAACGACGGTCGAACGAAAACCAGGTTCAGGCCATAGCCAGGTTATTTGATGACCGGGATGTATTTCGAATAGCCCTCGCTCCAGAAGGAACACGGAAAAAGGTCGAAAAATGGCGTACCGGGTTTTACTATATAGCCAAAGAAGCAAGTGTTCCTATTATAATGTTTTCATTGGATTTTGGCAAAAAGGAAAACAAATTTTCTGAACCCTTTTTTCCAACCGATAACCCGGAAGCCGATTTCAGGTATATGAAATCATTCTTTAAGGGCGTGGTTGGGAAAGTTCCTGAATTATCCTGATCAACGATGCGTCCAGGATTCTTCATCGTCTGAATCGTTTGGAGACAAACCAAGCACTTCTCCTTTAGTATTAACACCAAGCCCTAAAACCGTTCGATTGGCATAATTAAAATATGCTACAACTTGATTGACTTCCAGAATTTCACCGTCTGTGTAGCCCAGCTTTTTAATAATATTAACATGTTCTTCCGTTAGGTCGCCCGGTGTTAATGTTAAAGTCCTGGCGTATTCAAGTGCCTGAATTTCAACCTCCTTTAATCCGACAGATCTCAAATCACCTGCTTTCAGGGTCTTCAGAAGCCTTTCTGCAAGAAGGTCATTATTTAAGAGACGTTTCATACCCTCAAAATGATGCTTGATACAATAGTCACATTCATTAAGTATACTGGTCCAAACACCCAAACATTCCAAAAACCATTGCGGCACTGAATTATCTTTGTGATGAAGGACATTCTTATACAAATTAATATGTCCAACCAGCGTGTGAGGTCGCAAACTATGCACGCTCAGTACATTATCGATCTGCCCGTTTTTTCCACGAATTCGGTCATAAATCATACGTAATTTTCCAGTGGAAATGTTGTAGGGAATAACTGTAATCCAACTCATAGATATTTTTTTAATTATGGTGTTTATAAAGATAAAAAAGCCCTGACCAGAATTTGGCATACCATTTGATATTTTAAAATCGGGTTTATTTAACTGTGATGATGAAACATAAAGTAAACATTTAATTGTCCCTAAAAAGAAACATTATCGAGTTATTCGGAAAACCACCTACAACCGTCTTTGCCCCAAACAAAGACGGTTTTTTTTATTGATTTCATTTCGGTCGATCCGAGCTTAAATCGTTGAAATCATGATTTTCTTCGTTCAGTGTAAAGGATAAAATTATTTTTCGATTAATGGATGCCTTTCCTCGGTGTTTAATATCCAATTCCTTTTGATTATTAGGCATTTATGTAAACCTTTATCATCTAAAACAAGCCAGATTGCCCCGATCTGCAATGATTAATTATGTCGACCCTCAGTGCGAAAGTAAAATACGGTTTCTGGTTTTTCAGAAAGGGATACTTCAATCAGATGTTATTTATGCTAAAAAACAAGCATAATAAACACATGGATACTCAATCCGTATCATGGTGTAAATCGCAAGCCATAAGCACCCATGAATTTTTAAAGGCGCTTGGCATAAAAAAACATCAAATCAAATCTGATTATCCAAGTTATTATGAATACGCCCGGTCAAAAGAACTTGATTGCCCGTTTGACATGGATAAAGGTGTGGCGCCAGATATCCTGTATAGTTTGATAAAGGAATTGCGTCCAAAGTTTATTATTGAGACGGGAGTGGCCTATGGCTGGAGTTCATTGGCAATACTTCTGGGCATAAATAAAAACCATAAAGCTCACTTGTGGAGTATTGATATGCCATATCCGAATTTAGGTAATGAGAGCTATGTTGGTTGTATACTCCCGGACGATTTGCATGATAAATGGACCCTAATTAGAAAGCCTGATATTTCAGGCCTGCCTATTGCCTTAAATGAATGCGGATTGATCGATTTCTTCCATTACGATTCCGATGTTAGTTATGACGGCAAGATGAATGCGGCGAGGATGGTCTGGCTGAATTTAAGAATGGGTGGCTATATAATGAGTGCAAATATCCAGAATAACCATGCATTTAAAGACTTTTGTGATAGTGTAAAACGCGATCCTCTTATCGTAAAGACAGGATCAAATTATATCGGTCTTATAAAAAAATAACCTATTCAGTTCCTTCGTTCATTGTATGGTAGACGTTTTGTACGTCATCATCTTCTTCGATTTTTTCCAGGAGTTTCTCCACATCGGCAATTTCTTCAGCTGAAAGTGTTTTAGTTACCTGAGGGATACGTTCAAATCCGGAGGACAAGATTTCGATGTCACGACGTTCCAATTCTGACTGTATGGCACCAAAGCTTTCAAAAGGGGCATAGATGAGCAAACCATCATCATCAACAAAGACCTCCTCGGCTCCAAAATCTATCAGTTCAAGCTCGATCTCTTCCGGATCAAGACCTTCGCTAGGTATTCTGAAATTACACGTATGATCGAACATAAAGGAGACAGAGCCCGAAGTGCCCAAACTACCATTACACTTATTGAAGTAACTGCGAATATTCGCTACTGTTCGGGTGTTATTATCGGTTGCAGTCTCAACAAGTACTGCAATGCCATGTGGACCATAACCTTCAAAAAGAACTTCTTTAATATCGCCCTGGCTTTTATCGGAGGCCCGCTTTATGGCACGTTCGATATTGTCTTTGGGCATGTTGACCGATTTCGCATTCTGAATTACCGCCCGCAATTTTGAGTTGCTCGCAGGATCAGGTCCACCGTCTTTAACCGCAATCACAATGTCCTTTCCAATGCGGGTAAAGGCCTTGCTCATCGCCGACCAACGCTTTAATTTTCGCGTTTTCCTAAATTCAAATGCTCTTCCCATAAGCTAAACTATTCGAACAGCAAATTTAACAATGCAGGCATCAAAAGCAAATTATTCTATCGGTTCAACAATAGACTCAATGGCTTCTGCCAACCGGAAATCTTTATGGGTGACACCGTCGGCGTCATGGGTTGATAACGATATGGTAAGCACATTGTAAATATTAGTCCAGTTTGGATGATGATTCAAAGCTTCGCATTCAAAAGCGATGCGGCTCATGGCACTAAAGCAGTCCTTAAAGCTTTCGAATTCGAATTCTGCGTGTATCGCATTATCAAAATAATCCCATTCCGGGAAGCGTAGTAGTTTCTTTTCAATTAGGTCGTCTGATAGTTTTGACATTGGTTTTTATTTTATATCAACAAATGTTATTCGATAGTGAATTAAAAATACGAAAATTCATGTTGAAAATGTTATTTTTCGAGATCCTCAAGGACTTCCTGGCTGTACAATTGCAGATGCTTGGGCAAGAGGTTACTTTTAGGAAGCACCGCAAGGTAGCGATCATCATTAGTCGTATAAACCAATTTAAATTTTGGTTTGTTGTGTCCGAGCAATTCGATAACGTCTTTCACGAAATCGTCATGGTGAACAAGATCCCTGCTTCCAAGGTGAAAAACACCATATTTGTTTCGGTTTATTATATAATGTATTTGCTGCGTTACCCGGGAATCGGTGGTGACATTCATAATTAAATTCGGAAAGATCTCTATAGGTTCATTCAAGCTTAGAAGTTCCTTTATTTCCCGGATACGCGGTGACCCGGAACCGAAAACCATCGGTAATCGCAGAATGGCCACTTTACGTTTCGGCAAGCTGTTCAGAATATTTTCAATCTTGATTTTTAAATGTCCATAAATACTGTTGCTCAAAGTAGTATCCATCTCATAGCTCGGATATTTGCTATATGCGTCAAAAACATTTGCAGAGGACAAATAAATCAAACGACTTTTGTGGTCTGAAGCATATTCTACCAAATGTATGTGAGCCGTGATCTGTGCGGCAAAATCACCCCGCAATGCCGAGATGATAATAGTGGGCTTGACGGCATTAAGAATTTCGAATATATCATCTTCTTCGACTTTGTATTGAAAAAAATGTTTATTGCGTTCAAATTCCTTGTTATTACGACAATATGTACCGAAGGTATTATAATAAGAACAAAGTTCTTTATAAATCGCATTGCCCAGGAATCCACTTGCTCCAAGGATTAAGACATTATGTTTACGGTTTTTTCTAAGCATGGTTTTCAAATGGGGCTATTGAACCATCAGCCTTTATAAAAGGGAAATTTAACAATCGTTGCCGGTATTCTCTTTTTCCTAATCTGGATAAAGATCTTGCTTCCGGGATCAGCAAATACACTCGGTACATAACCCATCCCAATGCCTTTCTCTAGTGAAGGAGACATCGTACCTGATGTCACCCGCCCGATAATCTCACCATGGGAATCAACGATATCGTATCCTTGTCTTGGGATGCCTCGTTCATCTAATTCAAATCCGACCAAACGTCGCTTGGACGTATGCCGCTTTTCATCTTCAAGCGCTTCACTGTTTATAAATGGCTTATTGAACTTACAAATCCAGCCTAATCCGGCTTCGATAGGAGAGGTAGTATCATCGATATCATTACCGTATAAACAATAGCCCATTTCAAGTCGCAAGGTATCACGAGCAGCCAGGCCGATAGGTTTAATACCATATGCCGCTCCAGCCTCAAAAACCTTGTCCCAAACCTGCTTTACTTCACTGTTTTTGCAATAAATCTCAAAGCCTCCACTTCCGGTATAACCCGTTGCCGAAATAATGACGTGCTCAATCCCGGCAAAATCACCAACGATGAAATTGTAAAATTTAATTTGACTGAGGTCATGGCTTGTTAGTGATTGCATAGCTTCGACGGCTTTCGGACCTTGAATGGCAAGCAACGAATATCCCTCGGAAATGTCGCGCATTTCAGCATTTACGTCGTTATGCGATTCGATCCATTTCCAATCCTTTTCAATATTGCTGGCATTGACAACGAGTAAATAGGTTTCTTCTTTTACCCGATAAATTATCATATCGTCTACAATTCCTCCGGTTTCGTTAGGTAAACAGCTATACTGGGCTTTACCAACGGTCAACTTGCTTGCGTCATTGCTGGATACCTTCTGAATAAGAGCAAGCGCATTAGGCCCTTCGATTAGGAATTCACCCATATGCGAAACGTCAAAAACACCAACCGCCGCTCGTACCGTTTGATGTTCGATGGTTACACCTTCATATTGAACAGGCATGTTATAACCGGCAAAAGGCACCATTTTGGCCCCTAGCGCAATATGTGTTGAGGTCAAAGCCGTATTTTTCATGGAATCGTTATATTCAAAATTTATCAAGCAAAACTACATAAATTTTGACGTTATCGGATTATAAAACTTGTGTTAAAAATCGGATTCATCTATCCTAAAATGCTTAATTTTCACATCATAAATCAGGTTCCATGAAGCTTAGACTAATTATTATTTTATTCTTGACCAGTATTGGTCTTGCGTGGTCGCAGGAGAATACACCGACCGATTTTCTTGACTCCGAATTCCATAAGGAACGACGGGCGGCCTTCCGAGAAAAAATGCCTAAAAACACTGTAGCTGTATTCTTTGCTAACCCTGTTCGAAATCGATCGAATGATGTCGATTATGTCTATCATCAGGATCCTGATTTTTATTATTTAACGGGATTACGTGAACCTCATGCGGCACTCATCATTTATTCCGAAGAACAAAAAAACGAATCAGGTGAAAACTTTTATGAGCAACTTTATGTTCAGAGGAGGAACCCAAGGATGGAGCAATGGACCGGGTATCGGCTCGGACCAGAAGGAGCGCGTGGCAAACTCGGTTTTAAACAAGCCTTTAACGGAGCCGATTTTCTCAAAAATGATTTTAATTTCGCAGAGTTCGATGAGGTCTGGCATAAACCCATTGTTGAGGATGTAAGGAAACAGCGCTATAACAGGGCCGATCTCTACAGCATCATCCAAAATTTTAAAAGTCGGGTCACTACGACCTCAGCTTCGATTTCTTCGGAAGACAGCGCATTGGATGTCGAATTGAAAAAAGGAAAATCGATAGGGGAGAAATCGGTTAATACCAATACTAAAAGTATCAGGCGTGTCATGGCAGAATTGCGTCAGATCAAAACCCCCAAGGAAATGTCGTTATTGAAAAAGGCTGTTCGCATTTCAGCTCAGGGTCAGATTGAGGTTATGAAAGCCATGAAGCCGAATATGTCGGAGACCGAAATTCAAGGTATCCATGAATATGTATATAAAAAGTATGGAAGCGAATATGAAGGGTATCCTTCTATAGTAGGAGCAGGGAACAATGGTTGTGTATTGCATTATATGGAGAATAATAAAATGACGGTCAACGATGAATTGGTGCTGATGGATCTCGGTGCTGAATATCATGGCTACACGGCCGACGTCACCCGGACCATTCCGGCAGATGGAACGTTCAGCAGAGAACAAAAGGCCATTTACGATCTCGTATATCTGGCTCAGGAAGCCGGGATTAATGCCGCGCGCGTTGGTCGTCCGTTCAATGATACCGATAAGGAGGCCAGACGTGTAATCGTTAAGGGCTTGGTTGAACTCGGAATTGCGAAGGATGAAAAAGATGCCCGACAATATTTTCCGCATGGCACGTCACACTATATCGGTCTTGATGTTCATGATGCCGGACTTTATGCTGCGCATCAACCCAATATGGTCATAACAGTTGAACCGGGTATTTATATTCCAAAAGGAAGTCCGTGCGACGAAAAATGGCATGGTATCGCCGTAAGGATTGAAGATGATATTCTAATTACCGAAAACGGACCGGTAAACCTTTCAGCAGAAGCGCCGAGAACCTCTGAAGCCATCGAGGCCATGATGAAAAGAAAAAGTGCCCTTGATGATTTCAAGCTACCCAAATTAGACTGACAACCGGGTTATTTCAGTAAAGAATTTAAACAATTCGAATTTGTAATAGCGCTTAATCTGTTTTACTTAAAAGGAAATCTTTTAATTCAGAATAGGACTTAATAGCGATTGCCGATTTGGGTTTACCCATTATGGACTTTATCTGATCGGGCAGTTCAACTGTTTTTTCAATTGTGCTCTCTACGACATCGAGGAATTTTGTCGGGTGTGCCGTTTCCAGAAATACACAATGAGTCTCAGGATGATCTTTTAAATAATCCATGGCTCCGAGATAGCCAACAGCGCCATGAGGATCAGCAATATAATCGAATGATTCATAAAGCTCTTTCATAGCGGTTCGTGTTTGGTCGTCGGTATAACTATATGACACAAGATTTCGCCTCAATATATCAATGTCATTATGATAGATATTCTGAATGCGAACAAAATTGCTCGGGTTACCCACATCCATGGCATTACTAATCGTTTGGATTGAAGGCTTTGGTTCGTATATGTTAGACTGAAGAAAATCTGTAACCACTCGATTTTCGTTATTTGAAGCGATAAAAGGTCTGACGGGCAAGCCCATTTGCTGGGCCATCATGGCTGCACATATATTTCCAAAGTTCCCGCTAGGAACTGAAAATACAATCTCATCATATTGACGATAAAGTTTTTTATAAGCAAATAAAAAGTAGAACATCTGTGGAAGCCAGCGGGCAACATTGATCGAATTTGCTGAAGTAAGCTGCATGGTGTCCGTCAATTTCAAGTCGAGAAAAGCCTGCTTTACCATATCCTGGCAATCATCAAAAACCCCATCCACTTTTAAAGCCGTGATATTTTGTCCGAGTGTTGTCAATTGCCGTTCCTGGATGTCACTCACCTTGCCATCAGGATAAAGGATGACAACATTAACACCCTTTACTCCTAAAAAACCATGGGCCACAGCACCGCCGGTATCACCCGAAGTTGCTACAAGAACAGTTATGGTTTCCGGATTATTTTTATTGAAGTAGCCTAAACAGCGGGCCATAAATCGTGCACCAACATCTTTAAAGGCCATTGTCGGCCCATGAAATAATTCCAGAACAGATAGGTTGTCATTAAATGTTTTTACAGGAAAATTGAAGGACAAAGTCTCTTCTACAATGCGATAAAGAGAATCAGGATCAATCTCAGGTTCGATAAACTGTCGAATGGCTTCATAAGCGATTTCTGCATTACTCATTTTATCAATTTCCCTAAAAAACCGATCGGGTAAGGGGGTGATTCGATCTGGAAAATAAAGTCCGCGATCAGGAGCCAATCCTTTGATTACAGCATTTTTAAATGATGATGTCCGGGCTTTATGATTTAAGGAGTGATACATCATACTTATAAAATCTTTATACCTTGAGTATTAATGCGAGACACAAAGGTCTGACTTTCGATATCGGTATCAGCGTATGCCTGCTCGAAACGGTCTTTTACATGCTGCGCTGTCGCCTCGCCTTTACTCAGGGCGAACATCGAAGGTCCGGAACCTGAAATTGAACAGCCAAGCGCGCCGGCTTCCATGGCCCTAGCCTTGATTTGATCGTATTTTGGGATAAGCTGCTTTCGGTGGGGTTCAACAATAATATCAATCAGTGATCTCTGGATCAATTCATAGTCGCTGGTGTGGAGGGCATGAACCAGGCTTCCCAAATTTGCCCATTGTTGAATTGCGTCCTTTATAGGGATTTGTTTCGGTAAAATAGCACGTGCTTCAGAAGTTTTAATCTCAATTTGCGGGTAAATGATGGTAGCGAATAAATCACGAGGTGTTGGAACCTGTATGATATCGAGTGGATGTATGTTACGTACCATGGTAAATCCACCATAAATTGCGGGAGCAAGATTATCGGCATGTTCACTTTTACTGGCTACTGCTTCTCCTTTCATCGCGAATGCGGTCAATTCCCTTTTATCATACGGCCGTCCTAATAATTCGTTCATTCCGAACACGCTTCCAACTGCACTCGCGGCACTGCTTCCAATACCGCTGCCTGGTTTGATCCCCTTATGTATTTCGATTTCAAATCCACATTTGGGTTTCAACGCATCGTACATAGCCTTTGCACTAACGCCGGCTACATTGCTTTCGATATCATAGGGCAGTTCACAGCCTTGAATTTTGGTGATTCTAATGCCAGGTGTATCCACTTGTCTTATTAACATGCCGTCGCCAATCTGATCAAGGCAAAATCCGAGTACATCAAACCCGCAGGCCACATTTGCTACCGTAGCGGGAACGAAAATTTGTATTTTGTTATTCATAGGTTAATTGTTTGAAGCTCTTATTATGTCTGCAAATAAGCCTGATGCCGTAACATCAGCACCGGCTCCCGCACCTTTAATTATCATGGGTTGTTCCGGATACCTCTTGGTATAGAACATCACAATATTATCCTTTCCCTGCAGATTATAAAAAGGATGGTCCTTCGGAATTTCTCGTAAGCCGACTTTTGCTTTTCCGTCGTTATATTCTGCAACGAATTTTAGCTGGCATGCCTTGTTCTTAGCCGATTGATATAAGTTCTGGTAATGATCTTCATCTTCTGTTAACGTATCGAAGAAGTCTTCGACTGATTTAGCCTGAAGGGCTTTAGTTGTTAAAAATGATTCTGTTTCAATTTCATCCAGGTTCAAAACACTACCGCTCTCACGAGCCAGGATAAGAATTTTTCGTGCAACATCAATACCGCTTAAATCAATCCTTGGATCGGGTTCTGTATAACCTTCCAATTGTGCTTGTTTTACAATGTCATGAAAGCGAGTTGAGTCGTTAAAATTATTAAAAATGAAATTCAAACTTCCGGAAAGCACGGCATGAATAGAATGGACCTCATCTCCTGAAGTAATCAGGTGACTCAAGGTGTCAATCACAGGAAGTCCTGCGCCAACATTGGTTTCAAACAGAAACGGGGTGTTGAATTTTCGCGATAATCGTTTTAATTCGTAGTAGACATTATAATCACTTGAACAGGCTATTTTATTGCAGGCAACAACGGCGATATTATCCTTGAGATATTTGGCATAAATGGCTGCGACCGAATCATTGGCAGTTACATCCACAAAAATGCAGTTTCTCAGATTCATGGATTTAACCGAATCAAAAAATTCATTGATATCAGCCGGCTGACCCTGATCTAATTTCTGAGTCCATTTTTTTAAATCGATGCCAGATTTATCGAAAAACATAGTGCGAGAATTCGACAGCCCGATCACCCTCAAATTCACTTTAAGGTGTTCCTTAATATATGGTTTCTGCTGCCTGATCTGCTCCAGTAGTCGTTCACCAACATTACCAACACCGGTAATAAATAAGTTAATTTGACGTGTTTCCACCTCAAAGAATCGCTCATGTAGAGTGTTTAAGGCTTTACTAACATCCCTGGCATCGATAACTGCTGAAATATTCCGTTCACTTGCACCTTGTGCTATGGCGCGAATATTAACATTGTTCTTACCTAAAGAACTGAACATTTTTCCACTGATGCCCCGATGATTTTTCATATTATCACCAACAATGGCGATTATCGAAAGCCCGGTTTCTACAAGAATAGGATCAATTTTATGTAAGGCGATCTCAAATTCAAAGGTCGTATCAATGGCCTTCTTGGCAAGGGAAGCATCCGAATCCTTTATACCGAAGCAAATTGAATGTTCGGAGGAAGCCTGGGTTATCAGAATTATATTGATCTTATGCAGGGCAAGCGTTTCAAAAAGTCGCTTACTAAATCCGGGGATTCCAACCATACCATTGCCCTGAAGTGTAAGAAGAGCGATATCACCGATATGACTGATTCCCTTCACGGGATTGGTCGATCCGTTTTCCGGGTTTTTGGTAATAAGCGTTCCGGCATCATGGGGTGCCATGGTATTTTTAATGACCATTGGAATGTCTTTGTCCAAAACAGGTTGAACGGTTGGCGGATACAATACCTTAGCTCCAAAATGGGAAAGCTCGACCGCTTCCTGGTAACTGATGGACCTAATTGGAACGGCCTGTTTTACCAATTTAGGATTGGCGGTAAACATTCCGCTTACATCCGTCCATATTTGCAATTCTTCAGCATTTAGTGCGGCGGCAATTAAAGCTGCGGTGTAATCAGAACCCCCTCTTCCGAGAGTCGTGATTTCACCATTTTCAGATCGTGAGATAAATCCCGGTAAAATTGTTATTTTACTTTGATTTCCCTTAAAAAAAGATTTGATATTATTATCGGTAATTTCTTGAATAACAGATGCTTGAGTGTGTTGTTCATCAGTAACAATCAATTCCTGGGAATTCTTCAAGCTTACCGATAAGTTTGCGTTTTTAACAGCTTCCGAAATAATATAAGAGGACATCAATTCTCCGAAGCTCAAGAGTTTATCAGTTGTTTTCTGGGATAGTTCGTTTATCAAATAAAGTCCGTCGAGCAATTGTTCGAGACCAGTGAGTTTGGCCATGATAACTTCCGATACTTCGGCCTTGTTATTATCCGGAATTAACCCATCGATAATCTCCAAATGAATCGATTTGATCAGTTTGAACTCGTCTTTATATGAGTTGGATTTTTCAACAGCTGCATGAGCTGCACTAAGGAGTTTATCGGTAATGCCTCCAACGGCTGAGACGACCACGGCGAGGTCATCCTTTCGTGATAAATCTTCAAGGATTGAAATTACTTGTTTAATAGTTTTTGAAGAGCCAACTGATGTACCTCCAAATTTTAACACCTTCATAATTCAGACAAATAAATAATTGCAAATATAATATTAGGAATAAAGTGATTCAGGATCGAAGATAAAAATAATGCACAACCCTAACGGGTTGTTATGAAGGTATATACAATTGCATTGATCAAGCATGCTACAAAAGGAGCGAAAATGATTTTCATATGTCTTTTAAATACCAACATTTAACAGCTTTGCAATTCAAAAGTATTATTTTTACTGCTATAAAAAAATATATCCTTAGATATTCTTCGATACAATGAAAATTTTCGCCAAAGAGCAAATTTATGAAGGGGATCGGTTAACTGCCGAACGCCAGGGGATAACGTCAACCGAGTTGATGGAGCGGGCAGGCAGCCAGATTTTTAAATGGTTGCACACACGCATGCAGGGTGCACAAGTTCCCATTCATGTTTTCTGCGGTATTGGGAACAACGGAGGTGATGGGTTGGTAGTTTCAAGACACTTGATTACCCATGGATATAATGTTATTACCTATGTCGTGAATTGCAGCGATAAACGCTCAAAGGATTTTTTAGTGAACTACGATCGTGTGAAAACGGTTACCAAATCCTGGCCCATTTTATTATCGTGCAAAGAAGATTTTCCGACAATAAACCGGGACGATATAATTGTTGATGCTGTATTTGGAATTGGACTGAATCGACCTGTTGATGATTGGATTAAAACGCTGTTTCAAAATTTCAGGAATTCGGGTGCATTCACACTTGCAGTCGATATGCCTTCCGGACTTTATTCCAACCGGGTTCCGGAGGATGAAACTGGTGTTGTTTGGGCAAATCATACCTTGAGTTTTGCCTCTCCAAAATTGGTATTTTTTCTTCCTGATACTGCTAAATATACCCAGCAATGGGAGATACTCGATATCGGTCTTGACCAGGACTTTCTTTTCAGTACACCAACAGAAGCCGAATTGATAGGCAAGTTTGAAGTGATGCCTCTTTATAAGCCAAGAGGAAAATTTGCTCATAAAGGAGATTTCGGTCATGCACTAATTGTTGGCGGAAGTTATGGCAAAATTGGTGCTGTTATACTGTCGAGTCGGGCTGCCCTTCAAATCGGTGCGGGCCTTGTAACGGCATTTCTTCCGAAATGCGGATATGTTGTACTTCAAACAGCAATTCCGGAAGTGATGGTTATTACAGATGAACAGGAAAAACAGATTTCAAATATTTCATTCGATTTCGATCCAACAGTCGTGGGGATAGGAATCGGGTTGGGGACAAGTAAAATCACAACAACGGCACTGAAGGCGTTTTTGAAAAATAATAACAAACCGTTGGTGATCGATGCAGATGCATTGAATATCCTCGCCACTGATATGCCACTTTTGAAATCATTACCTCCCAAATCGATTTTAACGCCACACCCTAAAGAATTGGAACGTTTGGTTGGGGCATGGACCGATGACTTCGATAAATTGGAAAAATCAAAAACTTTTGCGCGAGAACACAATGTCATACTCATTATTAAAGGGGCTCATACCATTACTATTTTTGAAGATAAACTTTTTATCAATTCAACCGGTAATCCAGGCATGGCGACTGCAGGAGCGGGCGATGTGCTTACCGGAACACTTACTGGTCTGGTCAGTCAGGGGTATGACCCGTTAAATGCCGCAATATTTGGCGTTTATTTGCATGGCAGGGCCGGGGATATGGCTACACAGCACCTCGGTTATGAGGGGATGATGGCGAGCGATATTACCGATAATCTGGGTCAGGCAATAATCGATCTATTCAGACAACCCGAACCTGTGGAACAGGCAGAGGAAGAAGAAAATAAGGAAGAGGTATAAAAAAACTGCCCGAAGGCAGTTTATTTATAATTTAAGTGCTTCGAAAAGCTTGACCAGTTTTGGATTGGAAGGCCGTGGTGCGTCGGCCGAAACGATATTTCCATCAGGATCTACCAGAATGAATCTAGGGATACCTTCAATAGCATAATCCTTAATGAATTTCGAATTCCAGTCATTATCGGCAAATAGTTGGATACCTCCTAAGGATTTATCCTTAACCATGTCGATCCATTTGTTATGATCGGCAGCTTTATCAATAGAGGTGCTGACAAATTCAATATTCCTGTCGTGATAAGAGGATTCAATTTCTTTTAAGTATGGCACCTCACGAATGCATGGCGCACACCATGTAGCCCAAACATCGATATAAACATATTTGCCTTTTAATTCAACAAGAGATGTTGTTCCGCCTTTATGATTTTCGTATTGAGTGAATTGAGGGGATGGCATACCCTTCATAAGATTCTTATTTCTATTGAATTTCTCGGTGAGTTTCGCTTTTATGTCCTCGTCACTTAAATTCTCGATAAAGAAATTATATAAATCGGCCATATTAGGATTAGCTGGCGAGACAAGGAAGCTTCCCATGCCTGAGATAATGTCATTTTTAAGTGCCGGAATTTTGGCCTGGGCAAGGACATCGAAATGATCTACACGGGCATTTTGATAATCATCTCCGATCGCTTCATAAATTTTATCACTCATTTGACTGTTCGCCAAACTGTTATAACTCGGTATTTGAGTGTAAGATTGCTCATCGTCAAAAGCCATAGTCTTGATTTCAGCGGGGAGAAAATCATCACTCACCTTAAATCCGTCTTTTTTGGCATAGTAAGCGTGATAAGATTCATATTTATTTAAGATATTAAAATGTTCATATTTTAAGTTATCGGTCTCCAGGTCAATAAATTTCTGGTCGGTAATCCCGGCATTTTCAAGTGCTTGAAGATCCATGTTTTTCATGGCTAGAGCTTTCTCGGCATAGTCGCTTTCATCAAGTGAATAATAAGCGGGGACATCTCCAACGGCTTTTTCATGCTCAAGATATTTTTGCGCTAAATAATTGTTGATTTGAGATCCAGCCCCTTCATAGCGGATTGACTCATCAAATTCCTGGGTATTGAAAGTAATATTCAGATCATAACCAGGAGCGAAATAAACAGATGAACTCTCATTTCCGTGTGAAAGGCCATAATATCCATCTGATACCCGCAGGGTGTCCGCGAAAGAACCGTCTTGCGTAATAACGATCTCTTTTAATTTTTCACGACCTTTAAAAATCGTTATTATTTCTGTTTTTGGATTATCTACCTGACCTTTGATTAAGGCATAATCAATTTCGGGGTCGGTACTGCATGAAAGCATAAGACTTACAATGCATACCGAATAAATTAGTTTTTTCATGATAAGTGAGGAATGATTTAGGCAAAAATACCACCCAGGAATGAATAACAATAATAATTAACAATTATTTGGAAATATTTTGTGCATTGTAGTAATTTGGCTGAAACAACCCTCCTATGTCTGATGTTCATCTCGTGAGTCCGGATCCGTTGGATCTTGAGACTATCCATAACCTCATTCGCTCGAATAGTAAACTAAAATTATCAGACGAATGCAAAGGCCGAATATTAAGATGCAGACAATATCTCGATAAACGTTTGAGTGAACGGGACAGACCGTTTTATGGAATCAATACCGGTTTTGGATCGCTGCATAATGTCAAGATTAATGATGATAATCTTTCAAAACTACAACGGAATTTAATGTTGTCACATGCTTGCGGAACCGGTGACCATGTCCCTGAAGAGATTATAAAGATCATGTTGTGGTCTAAAATCCGCTCCTTGAGTTATGGTCATAGTGGTGTTCAATTAGAGACTGTTAATCGTCTGATCGATTTTTATAACAATGACATTTATCCTGTTGTTTATACACAGGGATCTTTGGGTGCATCGGGTGATCTGGCACCTCTTGCACATTTGTGTTTACCCCTTCTTGGGGAGGGTGAGGTTTGGTTTAACGGTGAAATTGTTAAAGCCGAAACCATTCTTGATCGGTTTGGCTGGGCCCCGATTGAATTGAGATCGAAGGAAGGATTGGCCCTGCTTAACGGAACCCAATTCATGAGTTCCTACGGTATTTACCTGTTAATCGAAGCAAAAAAAATATCCTATTTAGCCGACTTGATCAGCAGTATTTCTCTCGATGCATACAACGGTAGTCTGGAGCCATTTTTTGATCTGGTTCATATGGTAAGACCGCATAACGGTCAGCTTGTTACCGCAAGACGAGTACGGTCATTTTTGGAAGGCAGTGAACTCATGCTCAAGAAAAAACAGAATGTTCAAGATCCATATTCTTTCCGCTGCATTCCTCAGGTTCATGGCGCTACTTTCGACACCATCAAGTTCATCGAACGGACATTTATAACCGAGGTAAACGCTGTTACCGACAACCCAAATATTTTTGCCGAGGATGATGAGATTATTTCCGGTGGAAACTTTCATGGTCAGCCCCTGGCTTTCGCCTTTGATTTTTTGAAAATTGCCATGGCTGAACTCGGCAATATTTCAGAACGGCGTACCTTTCAATTGGTATCGGGTCAGCGTGAACTTCCTGACTTTCTGGTTGATAACCCGGGGTTGAATTCGGGTTTTATGATTCCGCAATATACTGCCGCAAGTATTGTTAGTGCTAATAAACAATTGGCTACGCCGGCGAGTATCGACTCAATTGTGAGTTCAAACGGCCAGGAAGACCATGTAAGTATGGGCGCAAATGCCGCTGTTCAGGCTAAAGACCTGATTGACAACGTAAAACGGATTTTGGCGATAGAGTTATTCAATGCGTCACAAGCCCTGTTTTTTCGTGAACCGATGCAATCTTCTCCCTTCATTATTGAATTTTTAAAGGCATTCAGAAAGGAAGTGCCATTTATCACTGAAGACCAGTTTTTACGTGACGATATAGCGAAGTCAATCGCCTTCCTGAATGACCTGCATCTTGATAATACGGAGCTTTTCTTCGTTTAAAAGCTATATTTTTTTCGTCCAAATGCGAAAAAATTAGCTAAACGCATTTGGATTCGGTCTTATTTAATCTAATTTTGGAATGAGGGTTGGTATAGGCCTATGCAACTCTTTCTTAATTAGATGAATCATTGAAATTCAGATGATTTATCTCTTACCCAAAAAATTGTTTAATAGCATAACAATTTAATTGATTTCTAGCACAAATATTGATCGCTGATCATCGCTGTATGGTTGCGATTTAGACTATTTGACATGGACTGATCCGTGAGGATTTTTCCTTGCTCATCGTGTCGCCCCCAAGCCCAAACTTAAACTTGAATTACGCTCTGTTTTGGAAAGCAATAGCAACAGTATTTGTTGAAAAATTTTAATTAAATCTAAATGTTATGTTTATGAACAATTTTACCAAAAGTAAAGGCAAGTCTTTTTGGCACGCCATTACGAATTTAGCTTGTTTTGGCATAGGCTTTAGGAATTGTAATTCGTCGAGCATGAAGACCATTTTGTTCTTTATGCTTTTTGCGTTTTCAATGACTATGTCTGTGCAGGCACAAAATGATGAATTCTTCGTCTGTCTTGATGAGGCTCCTGGGCCTCCATTTACAGTTGAAGAGGTAATTGACCTTTACAGCAGTCAGTGTCCTGATTCTGAAGTCACGGTAATTCTCACAACAGTTGTAAGCGGCAATGACTGCAGCTGGGAAGTGATTTATTCCTATGCGATTAAATGTGGAGATAATGACCTTATCCCTTTAAAGATCGATTATCAAGGTGGGGATAACTCTGCTCCTGAATTAACTGGGAATTTACCAACCGGGGATTCCGATTTAAATCTCTGCTATGATGAAATTCCAACAGGACCGTCAAAAGACGATATTGCGGCACTTTACACTGATAACTGCGGAAACGTGAATGTCCAAAAATCTGGAACCCCTGAGGGTAACGATTGTCAGTGGAGTGTTACTTATCTTTATATAATCAGTGATGATTGCGGGAATTCAACCAATGTTGAGATCAGCTATAGCGGTGGAGATACCGCTGCTCCTATTCTGGATAAGAATGCTGAACTACCCACGGGTGAGTTCGGACTTAATCTGTGTTACGATGACAGGCCAACCGGACCAACTGAAAACGAAATTGCTGCACTGTTTGTAGATAATTGTGGGAATGTAAACGTAACAAAAACAGCCCTTTTCAAAGGTGATGATTGCGGATGGAAAGGTGAGATATCCTATACAATCCAGGATGATTGTGGAAACTTCGCAAATGAACTTGTATTAGCTTATACAGGTGGCGATACCGAAGCACCTGTATTGGATGTCCTTCCAGACGATTTTACAGTAAATTGCATTGATGAGATTCCAATTGCTCAACCAATTAACTTTACTGATAATTGTACTGACGGAAAAAATAAAGCCGATTTTGCAGATGATGTTTCGGGATTGGGAATTGCCTGTGAAGGTGGTGAGGTAATCAGAACGTGGACTGCAACTGACGAATGTGGAAATTCCTCTTCACATTCCATTACTATAACCGTACTGCCAGCCCCGCCGGCTGAGTTTGCAACGCCTCAGGACGTGAGTATTGACTGTAAGGAAGTCGATAATTTTGTTCCTGGATTCTTGTACTACTCAAATGGTGTTGAAGGTGGTGCTTGTGCGATTAACGGAGAAGTTCAGGGAACGGCTGATGCTTTTGAAGGCAGCTGTGGAGAATTTAATGTTAATTATGAATTTACAGACGAATGTGGAAGAAAAATAACAGCTACTCAAACGATAACAGTCGTTGACAGCAATGGCCCAACTATCGATGTAGCGGCAGCCGACCTGAATGTTGAATGTGATGGTCAGGGTAATGTAGCCGATCTTAATGATTGGTTAGCATCTAACGGTGGTGCTTCTGCGTCTGACGATTGTGGCAATGTTAGCTGGAGTAATAACTTCAGCGGGTTAACAGATGATTGCGGAGCGACTGGTTCTGCAACAGTTGAGTTTACAGCTTCTGACGATTGCGGTAACTCTACTAAAACCGTTGCGACATTTACGATTGAAGATAACCAGGCTCCTGATGTAACCCCTGCCTCAGACCTTTCTGTCGAATGCGATGGAGCAGGTAATGCTGCTGATCTTGAAGGTTGGCTTGCAAGTTACGGTGGTGCAACCGCATCAGATGTTTGCGGTTCTGTATCATGGACTAATGATTTTGACGGCCTTTCAGATGGTTGTATGGAAACCGGTTCTGCAACTGTGACCTTTACGGCTACAGACGATTGTGGAAACTCTTCCTCAACATCTGCAACTTTCGCTATTGTTGACACAACGGCTCCCGTAATCACCACACTTCCCTCCGACATGACTGTCGAGTGTGATGGAAATGGGAATTTACAAGAATTTGAAACTTGGTTGGCCAATAATGGTGGTGGTGTTGCAGAAGACCTTTGCGGTTTTGCAACCTGGGAAGCTGAATATGACCTATTCACTGATGAATGCGGAGCTACAGGTTCTATCAAAGTAGATTTCGCAGCCGTTGATGGATGCGGAAATGTAACTAAAGCAAGTGCATCATTTATAATTGAAGATACTTTAGATCCGACCATTGATACTCAAGCATCAGACCTTACGGTTGAATGCGATGGTAATGGTAATGCGCAAGATCTTAATGGCTGGTTGGCATCTAATGGAGGTGCTACTGCCAGTGATGCTTGCAGCGGAGTAACCTGGAGCAATGATTTCAATGGTTTATCTGACGATTGTGGAGCAACCGGATCAGCAACTGTGACTTTCACAGCTACTGACGATTGTGGTAATTCCTCAAGCACGACCGCTACATTTACTATTGAAGATAGCCTTCCTCCATCCTTCGAATCGGAAGCTTCCGATTTAACAGTTGAATGCGATGGAAACGGAAATACGGATCAACTTAACGCCTGGTTGGCGAGCAATGGCGGTGCGATTGCATATGACCAGTGTAGTTCTGTAACGTGGTCGAATAACTATAGTGGATTAACTGATGATTGTGGAGCAACAGGCTCAGCTACAGTTGAATTCGCTGCCGTTGATGAATGTGGATTGGTTTCTAAAACAACAGCTACATTCACAATTGTTGACACCACCGATCCTACGTTCAGTTATGTTCCTGCCGATCTTACTTTAGAGTGTGATCAACCAGACCCTAAAGAGGATGCAACGGCGGTCGACGAATGCGGAAGTGCTTCCGTAGCTTATGAAGACTATTATGATTATACACCTTGGCAAGCAAATGTTGAAGGCAATGGAAGTGTAGATCTTACTTTACTTCCCGATGGATTCTCGGCGACAGGAGCCAGTGATGGCAACTTTAGCGGTGATTTCTATTTCAATGCTGCTTTTACTACAGTTAAAAGTGTAACGATTTCATTTGATTGGACATTTAGCTCTAATGATTTAGGTGGAGTGTTTGATCCTTTGGGAGTTTTTGCTAATGGTGAACTATCAGAAATTTATAACGGTAGTGATAATGAGGCGAATGGAAGCTATTCCATGTCTCTTAACGCAGGTTCCATTTTTGCGATAGGAATTCTTAATAATGGAGACGCTGCCTTTGGGTCAGCTACTGTTGTCGTTAGTAATTTGAGCATCGAAACAAATGATCTTGAATGCCCGATAACAGAATGCTTCATCCGTCAGTTCACGGCCACCGATGAGTGTGGAAATACAGCTACAGCAGAGCAGTTTATCACTTTTGTTGATACAACTCCACCTGTAATTGACACTCCGGCAGCTGATTTGACAGTTGAATGTGATGGAAACGGAAATTATGATGACCTTCTTCAATGGCTTGAGAACAATGGAAATGCAGCTGCAAGTGATGCTTGTGGTAATGTAACCTGGTCGTACATCTGTGGACTAGTTGATACGGATGAAGTTCCAACCGGTGTTCCAAGTGATGTTTGTTTGTTATCTGATGAATGTGGAGCTACTGGTTCAGTAACTGTAACTTTTGTTGCGACAGACGATTGCGATAACTATTCTACTACAGTAGCTACGTTTACAATTGAAGATACATTGAAGCCGACAATTGATGTTCCTGCCGGTGATCTCACCGTGGAATGTGATGGTACAGGAAATCCAAATGATCTTGGAGCATGGCTAGCCAGTTATGGTGGAGCCCAGGCGTCAGATCAGTGTAGTGGTGTAACATGGACTGATGACTTCACAGGATTATCTGATGATTGCGGTGCTACCGGATCGGCAACTGTAACGTTTACAGCTACCGACGATTGTGGTAATTTCTCTTCAACAACAGCAACGTTTACGATTGAGGATACAACGCCACCATCAATAGATACAGAAGCATCTGATGAAACTGTAGAATGCGATGGTACCGGAAATACCGATCAACTCAATGCATGGCTAGCCAATAATGGTGGTGCCTCTGCTTCTGATTTATGCGGAGATGCAGCATGGACGAATGATTTCAGTGCATTGTCTGATGAATGTGGCGCAACCGGATCAGCAACTGTTATTTTTACAGCTACTGACGACTGTGGTAATAAATCAACCACTTCAGCTACATTTACAATACAGGATTCTCAGGCACCCTCAATCGATATCCAGGCATCTGATCAAACCGTTGAATGCGACGGTGAAGGCAATGCTGCCGATCTCGAAGCATGGTTAGCCAATAATGGCGGAGCTTCTGCGAGTGACCTTTGCTCAGATGTTTCATGGTCATATACCTGTAACCCAAGAAGTGCAAACGCTGGTCTCCCTTGGATTGGATTCATGAACGTATTCGATCTTGGCGGTGGCTATCAATTCGGTACCGGATGGGGTGTTCCTGATTTGGTGACTGAAATTGATACTGATGCCAATACCTTGACACTAAAGCCAAATCGTATTAATGATTTGGATCCATATTGGTACAATCCTGATGGATCTGGCAATAAGATCATGGAGGCAAGTACTTTTGTTGGTGATAATTCATTGGTAGGCCAGTCCTTTACATTCTCAGGAACTGTATTAAGCAATACGCTTGATCCGAGTTATGAGAACTATGCCTTTATCCGCATATTTGACGGTGGATTTGGGTTATTAGAGCAGATTACTGCGCCTTTAACTGAAGGAGACTTTGCAGTTACTTATAATAATACCCAGGCTGGAGCCGTAAATATTCAATACGGATTCACAGTTCGCGGTGTTAATGTTAATCCTGGAGCTGCATTTGATGATGCATATAATGCTCTTGGAAGTGTGGTTATAACTGGTGAAGAATGTGCACTTACGGATGAATGTGCTGCAACTGGTTCAACAACTGTAACATTCATTGCAACCGACGATTGTGGTAACAGTTCAATGACAACTGCAACCTTTACAATTGAGGATACTACAGCTCCGGTTCTTACAGGAGTTATACCTCCGAGTGAAAATGAGTTGAATTTATGTGCCGATAATAAACCGGCACCAACTCCTATCGAGGACATTGAAGCCTTGTTTGATGAGGCCTGTGGTGATGTAATAGTTACTCTGGAAACTTCAGAGGTCGGTGATGACTGTAACTGGGCAGTGATGTACAGCTACTTTGTAACCGATGAATGTGGTAATGATTACGGTGATGTTAAGATTTACTATGCGGGATATGATCAATCGGCTCCGGTAATTCAGGAAGTACCTGATTTGACGATCGATTGTTCAGAAGAGGTTCCGCCGGCAAATCCTGAGATCACAGATAATTGCGATCAAGAAGTTGACGTTCAGTACAGCGAAGAAATCATTCCTGGAGACTGTCCTGGCAACTATGTTGTTGAGCGTTCCTGGACTGCAATAGATGATTGTGGAAACTCTTCTGTTGAAACTCAAACGATAACTGTTCAGGATAATACAGCACCGACACTTAAAGACGGTGAGGAAATCCCTGTTGGCGACAACCAATTGAATTCTTGTAAACCAGAAGACATTGGTCCGAGCAGTGCCGACATCTTAGCACTGTATGAAGATGACTGCAGCAATGTAGAAGTTATTCGCGAATTCCATGTTAGTGGTAGTGACTGCAGCTGGATCGCATGGGTATCTTTCCAAATTGTTGATGACTGTGGTAACGAAGGTGACTTCTTTAAACTTTGGTATGAAGGTGCAGATGAAACAGCGCCTGACGCGCCAGCTGCACCAGCAGATGTTACTGTTCAGTGTGCTTCTGACGTACCAGCACCAATTGAGCTTAAAGCGGTTGACAATTGTGATGGTGAAATATCCGCAAGTCCGACTGCTCAAGTGACACCTGGAGACTGTGCAAACAGCTTTACAATGGTTCGTACCTGGACGTTCACTGATTCATGTGGAAACAGTTCAAGTGTATCACAAACGATCAATGTAAATGATGACACAGCACCTGATGCACCAGCTGCACCAGCAGATGTTGCGGCTCAATGTGCTAGTGATGTACCAGCACCCGTTGAGTTAACGGCTGTAGACAATTGTGACGGTGATATTACCGTTGGTCCATCGGTTCAAGTAACGCCTGGAGACTGTGAAAACAGCTTTACAATGGTTCGTACATGGACGTTCACTGATTCATGTGGAAACAGTTCAAGTGTATCACAAACGATCACTGTAAATGATGATACAGCACCTGACGCGCCAGCTGCACCAGCAGATGTTACCGTCGAATGTGCTAGTGAGGTCCCAGCACCAGTTGATTTAACAGCGGTTGATAATTGTGATGGTGATATTACTGTTAGTCCAACTGCTCAAGTGACGCCTGGAGACTGTGCAAACACCTTTACAATGGTTCGTACATGGACATTTAGTGATTCTTGTAATAACACGTCTAGTGTTTCACAAACAATAATTGTTAAAGATTCTACTGCACCAGATGCACCAACAGCACCGGCAGATGTAACTGCACAATGTGCTAGTGAAGTGCCAGCACCAGTTGATTTAACAGCTATTGATAATTGTGATGGTGATATTACTGTTAGTCCGACTGCAGAGACGACTCCTGGAAACTGTGACAACAGCTATACAATGGTTCGCACTTGGACGTTTACCGATACATGTGGAAACACATCAAGTGTATCGCAAACGATCACTGTAAATGATGATATAGCACCTGATGCACCAGCTGCACCGGCAGATGTTACTGTGGAATGCTCAGATGACGTTCCTACAGCTCAAGATCTGAAAGCTATTGATAACTGTGATGGTGAGATCAGTGGCGTAGCCAGTGATAGCAGTGACGGACAGACTTGTCCTGAGACAATCACAAGGACTTGGACGTTTACTGACAGCTGTGGAAATCAGAGTTCAGTAAGTCAAACCATAACGGTTGACGACACAACTGCTCCTGAGATTAGCTGTCCTGCAGATATGGACTTCGGAACGGTACTTGCAACGCCTGCGTTCGCAACAGCACCGGACTCTGCAAGTGATAACTGCGACGATGATCTGACCATAGAGTATGTTGATGCTGATGATGAAACCTATGTACCGGGAGAAGGATTTGAAGATCCGGGTGCAGTTTATAAGTTCATTTGTCAGACTCCTGGATTACCATTGTTCGACTTTGTTACATTCACATGGGATGGAACTTATTCAGACGTTGGAATCGGTCAGCCTAAGGCTAATTATACACCAGATGACGATCACCCAGGTTGGGAGTTGAAATTTGTTGTTGGAATTATCAGGCCTGATGGCGGAGGACTCACTAATGACTGGGTGCTTTATAATGAGCAGGGTGATCCTCAGGATAAGGAAGTTGGTAAACTTGCAGTTAAGAATTCTCAGAATAATGAGCCAGCCTTCCCGGATTGCGATGCAAACTGGCAAGAGACTGATCTTCTTCAGGGAGCAGAACCTCAAGGTTACAACTGTAAGATCCTAAGAGTAGAATGTTTAGGCCTTGAAGGCGGACCTGGTGTAACTTGTTACACAAAAGTGAGATCCTTCATTGCTACCGATGATTGCGGAAATTCTGAAATGTGCGCCGTTATTTACACATGGAAGATTGAGGACGTTGAAGCGCCTACAGCCGCTCCGGAACAGCAAGATGAGGTCTTCGGTGGAGTTGAATTAGACTTCACAGCGTATCCTGTACCATTCGACAAAGAAGTGACTATTAAATACAACTTCGATTTCGATAGTGATGTTACAATCCAGGTATTTGATACTAAAGGTCTGTTGATCTATAGCGAGACGCAAAATAATTATCGAAAAGATAATGACGTGAGAACTAAAATTAACCTCTCAAGAGGTGGTGATCAAGTCTTCTATGTGACTGTTAACACCAATCGCGGTGCAGTAACTAAGAAAATTGTGTCTTCGACTTTGAAGCGACGATAGCGTAATTAATTAATAATTACATACTGTTGGAAAGGCAGTCATCGAAAGATGGCTGTCTTTTTTTTATGGAAAAAGCATGATTAAATCTTAGGGAATTAATTTCAGAATTCGAATGATCAACGAGCACAATTCACACAAAAGCGTGCGTGTGGTAAGAGAAGAATACGTCCCAACGGGATTTCTTGTTTGCATTTGGCACATTGTCCGAATTCAGGATCACCGATATTTGACAGAGCGATTCGAAGACCTTTTAATTTTTGTTCCGATTTACGTAAGGCCGCCTCATTCACCGATTTGTTATTAATGGCATCCATTCGGGAAACACGGCCGATGGCATTTTCAGGAGGGATGGGTTTGGTGAGTTCTTTATAATGGAATATCTCATGTTCAGTCTTATCGATCTCCTCCAATATTTTATTCTTTATGTCACTACGATTGTTTTCGTTCATTTGATATAATGGTTTTAGCCCATTTGATGGCTTCCTCTAGCTCTCTGAAGATTTCGAAGGGTTTACTTAGGAATAGTTTTTCAACAGAGGCATTACCTGCGGCTAATGGTGCCTCTGCGATTACCGCAAACCCTGCCAGATTTTTAATCTTTGAAGTTTCATAATATATAGCCGGATCAACGGAATAGGAGTTTAGGCGATGTGTAAGATATACAAAGGGTTTGTCGCTATAATATTTATCAACCAACTCGAGTAAAATATTATTGTAATCGGGTGTTATATGCACATTAGCACGCATAACTACGACCATATAATGATCGAATAATTCAACATCTCCGAAGACATAACTAAATTTGATCGGCATATCTAAATTTAGTAACTGTGGATTAATTCACAAAAAAACTCCACTTGAAAAAGCGGAGTTTCTAATTTTATTAAATCTTAATTAAGATTTGGATGATTTTTCAACCTTTTCAACCACAATTGTTAAATCATCAGCTGCTTTATCCAAATCGATCTTTATCGTATCACCTTCATGAACTTTTGATTTAATGATCTCCTCGGCAAGGGCATCTTCGATATATTTCTGTATGGCGCGTTTGAGTGGACGAGCACCATATTGCTGATCAAATCCTTTATCAGCGATGAAATTTTTCGCTCGTTTAGTCAATTTCAAAGTATAGCCTAATTCTGTAATTCGTTCGAATAATTTCTCAAGTTCGATATCGATAATTTTATTAATATGCTCTTTTTCAAGTATATTGAATACAACCACATCATCTATCCTGTTAAGGAATTCCGGTGCGAATGCCTTTTTTAAGGCATTTTCAATAATACTCCGGGCATTAGAACCGGCCTGCGATTTTTTGGCTGATGTTCCAAAACCTACCCCAGTGCCAAAATCTTTAAGCTTACGTGCTCCGATATTCGAAGTCATTATGATAATCGTATTGCTAAAATCGATCTTCCGACCCAGACTGTCAGTTAAATAACCATCATCCAGAACTTGTAAAAGCATGTTGAACACATCGGGATGCGCCTTTTCGATTTCGTCAAGAAGAACAACAGCATAGGGTTTGCGCCTGACCTTTTCGGTGAGTTGACCACCTTCTTCATATCCTACGTACCCCGGAGGAGCACCGATAAGTCTTGAGATGGCAAACTTCTCCATGTACTCACTCATATCGATGCGAATCAGCGCATCATCATTATCAAAAAGTTCTCGAGCTAACACCTTGGCTAACTGAGTTTTACCGACTCCTGTTTGACCTAAAAATATAAATGAACCAATCGGTTTATTCGGGTCTTTTAAACCCGCCCGATTTCGCTGAATCGCTCGCACAACTTTCGTTACTGCTTCGTCCTGACCAATCACTTTTCCTTTGATCAAATCGGGTAACTGGGCAAGTTTATTGCTCTCGGTTTGAGCGATACGATTTACAGGAATGCCTGTCATCATCGACACAACATCTGCGACATTTTCTTCCGTAACAACTTCACGATGTTGCTTAGATTCTTCTTCCCATTTAGATTGGGCTTCAGACAAGCTGCGTTCCAGTCGTTTTTCGTCATCCCGAAGTTTTGCCGCCTCTTCATACTTCTGCTTTTTAACAACAGAATTTTTGGTTTCCTTAACCTCCTCAAGCTGCTTTTCTAGCTCCAGTATTTGATCGGGGACATCAATATTTGTGATATGCACGCGGGATCCGGCTTCATCTAAAGCATCTATGGCTTTATCTGGCAGGAAGCGCTCGGTCATGTATCGATTTGTCAACCTTACACAAGCCAGAATGGCCTCATCGGTATAATTGACATTATGGTGTTCCTCGTATTTGCTTTTTATGTTGTTTAAAATCTCAATGGTTTCTTCAACGGTTGTAGGTTCAACCAGGACTTTTTGAAAGCGTCGCTCTAAGGCACCATCTTTCTCGATATATTGACGATACTCATCGAGGGTAGTTGCGCCTACACATTGAATTTCTCCTCGTGCTAAAGCCGGTTTGAACATATTAGATGCATCGAGACTACCGGTAGCACCTCCAGCGCCAACAATGGTATGGATCTCATCGATAAATAAAATGATATCATCATTTTTCTCAAGCTCGTTCATCACAGCTTTCATGCGTTCTTCAAACTGACCCCGGTATTTTGTTCCGGCCACCAAGCTGGCGAGATCAAGTGTTACCACCCGCTTGTTAAACAAGATACGGGACACTTTACGTTTGATGATTCTGTTAGCTAATCCTTCGGCGATAGCCGATTTACCCACTCCTGGTTCTCCGATGAGAAGGGGGTTGTTCTTTTTTCGTCTGCTCAGAATTTGAGAGACGCGTTGAATTTCTTTTTCACGGCCAACAACCGGGTCAAGTTTACCTTCTTCAGCAAGGGCGGTCAGATCGCGACCAAAATTATCGAGAACCGGGGTCTTGGATTTTTTCGAACCTTTTGAAGACGACTTGCTGAATGGGTCGTCTTTGGAACTATCTTCCGATCCGGGTTCATCATCAGGATACGACTCGGCTTTAGGAGGCTCAATATAGTCGTCATCGTTCGCGATCATGAATTTAAATTGTTCTTTCACGTTATCGTAATCTACTTTAAGTTTATTTAATAGTTTGGTAGTTGGATCATTCTCATTTCTGAGAATGCACAACAATAAATGGGCGGTGTTGATCGATGTGCTCTGGAAAAGTTTAGCTTCTAAAAAAGTGGTCTTCAGGGCCCTTTCGGCTTGCCTCGTGAGATGAAGATTTTTCTTTTCATTTGAGGCAATACTAATATTTGGATTTGCAGGGCTCAGAATCTCAACTTTTCGTCTTAAATGATTCAAATCGATATCCAAAGCGTTCAGAATATCGATAGCTTTTCCATTTCCATCACGCAACAAGCCCAGCATAAGATGCTCGGTACCGATGAAATCGTGCCCCAGCCGAAGAGCTTCCTCTTTACTGAATGCAATAACATCTTTTACACGTGGTGAAAAATTATCGTCCATAATAGATTTCTTTCTGCTTTTAAAATTAACTAAATTCAAGTACAATTGGGCAAAAACTATACCTTAATTCATCCCACATTTGCTAATAGACAAAAAAAACTTTAAAAATTCAAAACATTTAACAGCTTACTTATTAACGAAAATCGACCTGTTTTTTGTTGATAAAATATGTCAAATTCAGTCAGTGAAAACCGCTACAGCGCTTACAAAATGGTTATATTAGCCTGATTTGAAAATCAACCAAAAAACTAATTAATTTATTTATGGCAGACGGAGAAAAATTAATTCCGATTAACATAGAAGATGAGATGAAATCGGCCTACATTGACTACTCAATGTCGGTCATTGTGTCACGTGCCCTTCCCGATGTCAGGGACGGTTTAAAACCGGTACACAGACGGGTCTTATATGGCATGCACGAATTGGGGGTTAGGTCAAATACAGCGCATAAGAAATCGGCCAGAATAGTTGGGGAAGTGTTGGGTAAATATCATCCTCACGGCGACACATCGGTTTACGATACCATGGTTCGTATGGCACAGGAATGGAGTTTGCGATACATGCTGGTAGACGGTCAGGGTAACTTCGGGTCTATCGATGGCGATAGTCCTGCTGCCATGCGTTATACTGAGGCTCGCATGAGAAAGATTTCTGAAGACATGTTGGCCGATATCGACAAGGATACGGTTGATCATAAATTAAACTTTGACGATACCCTAAAAGAACCTACTGTATTGCCAACCCGTATTCCTGGGTTATTAGTAAACGGGGCTTCGGGAATTGCGGTTGGAATGGCAACCAATATGCCGCCACACAACCTTTCGGAAGTGGTAGACGGTATTATAGCCTATATCGATAATTCTGAGATTACAATTGATGAATTGATAACGCACGTTAAAGCACCTGATTTTCCAACCGGAGGAACCATTTATGGTTATGATGGCGTAAGAGAGGCCTTCAATACAGGCCGCGGACGCATCGTGCTTCGGGGAAAGGCCAATATCGAGGAGATAAATGGCCGCGAATGCATCATTGTAAATGAAATACCTTACCAGGTGAATAAAGCAGATATGATCAAGAAGACTGCCGACCTGGTTAATGATAAAAAATTAGATGGAATTTCGACCATACGTGACGAGTCAGACAGGAAAGGTATGCGTATTGTTTATGTGCTCAAGCGGGATGCTATTCCGAATATCGTTTTAAACAAACTCTATAAATATACCGCACTGCAATCGTCATTTAGTGTGAATAATATTGCACTTGTTGGTGGTCGTCCGTTATTGCTCAACCTGAAGGATATGATTCACCATTTTGTTGATCATCGCCATGAAGTTGTTGTTAGACGAACTCAGTACGAGCTAAAAAAAGCTGAAGAACGCGCCCATATCCTAGAGGGCTTAATAATCGCATCAGATAATATCGATGAGGTTATCGCACTGATCCGGGCCTCTGCCAATGCTGATGAAGCCAGGGAAAAACTGATCGCACGTTTCGAACTTACCGAAATCCAGGCTAAGGCAATAGTTGAAATGCGATTACGTCAGCTTACCGGTCTCGAACAGGATAAACTTAGGGCAGAGTATGAAGATTTGATGAAGAGGATAGAAGACCTGAAAGATATTCTTGATAAGAAAGATCGCCGCATGGATATTATCAAGAATGAACTTCTTGAGGTTAAAGATAAATTTGGTGATGAAAGACGATCTCTAATTGAATATGCGGGTGGTGATCTGTCGATTGAAGACATGATCCCAGACGAAAAAGTGGTGATCACCATTTCGCACGCCGGATACATAAAGCGAACATCGCTTACTGAATATAAAACTCAGAACAGGGGCGGGGTCGGACAGAAGGCTTCTACTACCCGAAGCGAAGATTTCCTTGAGCATTTGTTCGTAGGAACCAACCATCAGTATATGCTGTTCTTTACACAGAAAGGAAAATGTTTCTGGATGCGCGTCTATGAAATTCCGGAAGGTAGCAGAACATCAAAAGGTCGTGCTATTCAAAATTTGATAAATATAGAGCAGGACGACAAAGTAAAGGCTTTTATTTGCACGAAGGATCTCAAGAACGATGACTATATCAACAGTCATTACGTGATAATGGCCACCAAAAAAGGCCAGGTCAAGAAAACCTCTCTCGAGCAATATTCACGTCCAAGGACTAATGGAATTAACGCAATCACAATCAGGGAAGATGATGAGTTGCTCGAAGCAAAACTCACTTCTGGTGACAGCCAGGTCGTGTTGGCTGTTAAAAGTGGAAAAGCCATTCGGTTTGAAGAAAGCAAAACCAGACCGATGGGTCGAAATGCATCGGGGGTAAGAGGTATCAAACTTGCTGATGACAAGGATGAGGTTGTTGGAATGATTTCGGTTAACGATATGGAAAGCGATATTCTTGTTGTTTCTGAAAATGGATTCGGAAAACGATCAAGCCTTGATGATTATAGAATTACAAATCGAGGAGGAAAAGGTGTTAAAACCATTTCAATTACGGAAAAAACTGGTAAATTAGTCTCAATAAAAAATGTTTCGGACTCGGATGACCTCATGATCATTAACAAATCGGGTATTGCCATTCGCATGGCGGTGCAAGATTTGCGAGTTATGGGCCGAGCCACTCAGGGTGTAAAACTTATTAATCTTAAAAATGGTGATTCAATCGCCGCAGTTGCGAAGGTTATGCATGATGAGGATGATGTTGAAGATATTGAAGGTGATGATAATGAGTTGAATGACAATGATGGCACAACAATTGATACTACACCTAACGAATAATTAAAACATTAACTTAAACAGAATAAAAATGAGAAAACATGTTGTAATGGTTTTGGCTTTATTGATCAGTGCCTTCGCTATTGCTCAGAAGAAAGAGATCAAAGATGCCGAAAAAGCCATTAAGAGTAATAATTTTGCCGCTGCAAAGTCGGCGTTAAGTGCCGCTGAGGGATCGTTGTCGGCCATGGATGATAAAACCAAAGCTAAGTTTTACTTTTTAAAGGGTCAGGCATTGTATGCAAATGGTACAGGTGATGATCAGGATGTATCAGATGCCCTTGAGAGCTTCAAAATGCTTGTCGATACCGAAAATAAATCTGGTAAGAAGGTGTATTCACCTAAGGCTGATGAAATGAAAGTTACCATGAGTAACGGATTTCTTGACAAGGCTCAAACTGCATTGAACAGAAAAGATCACGGCTCTTCCTCAATTAACTTTGAACGCGCCTACAGAACCTCATTATCTGACACCCTTTACCTTTATAACGCCGCCTTATTGGCGACGTCAAGTCAGCGGTATGAGGATGCACTTCGTCTGTATGATGAATTAATGGATTTGGGATATACCGGAGTTACGATGGAATATCGTGCAACCGAGAAAGAAACTGCTGAAGAACAGGTTTTTCCGAGTTCTTCAATGCGGGATATTTCGGTAAAGGCCGGGACACATGAAAAATCCAGGAATGTGAAAACCGATTCGAAGGTTGGCGAAATTGCCAAAAATGTGGCTTTGATCTATATTGAACAGGGAGAAACCGATAAGGCGCTCGAGGCTATCGAAAACGCAAAGAAGTCAAACCCTGATGATTACAACTTACTTTTATCAGAAGCCAATGTTCGTTACAAACTTGGAGAGACAGATAAGTATAAGGAATTGATATCTAAAGCCTTGGAGATTGAACCGAACAACGTTGATCTTTTATTCAATCTTGGTGTGGTTGCTGCAGACCAGGGAAATGTCGAGGAAGCCAAGAAATATTATGACATGGCGATTAAAACAGATGACACCTATGTTCGCGCCTATATGAATACAGCCGCGCTGATTCTGGGACAGGAGCAAGGTATAATCGACGAAATGAATGGTCTTGGAACTTCAGCTGCGGATGATAAAAGGTACGAAGAGCTACAGGATAGTAGAATGCAATTGTACAATGATGCCGTGCCTTATCTTACGAAAGTCTTGGAATTTGAACCAAACAACATCAATGCAGCCCGAACCTTGATGAATATCTATAGTGTTTTAGGTGACACACCTAATTTCAAAGCGATGCAGGCTAAGATCGATGCGATGGAAGGTGATGGAAACTAATTCCATCTTAGAATAAAAAAATTAAGCCATCCTTAAGGGATGGCTTTTTTTATATGATCTTTTTTATTACCCTAAGTTTATGAGTGTGTCGTCGAAGTCCGGTGTTATGTATGCCCGATTGGTCGAGACGGTCTATTCGCACTTTCCCATGGGCATGAATGATATGATTGTCTTTTAAGATAATTCCAACGTGAATAATTTCACCGTCTTTATTGTCAAAAAATGCCAGGTCTCCGGGCTCTGTCTCTTCGATAAAACTGAGAACCTCTCCTTGAGCTGCCTGTTGTGAAGCGTCGCGGAATAGTGAATATCCGTTTATTTTATAGACCATTTGCGTGAAGCCGGAACAGTCTAATCCGAACGGTGTTTTCCCACCCCACAGATAAGGTGAGTTCAGATAGAGCAAAGCGGTTTCAACCAATTTACTTTTTGGTTGTTCACCGAAAATGACATGACCGTCATGTTTATGTTTTAAAATAGGCAACCCGCTCAGTGAAGATCCAATCGGAATCGGGTATAGATGTTCATTTGAATCGCTTACAAACTCAATCAAATCTGAAGAATAGATGGGATCATCTTTTTCCAGGGCCTTATGCTCGTTTTTATCAATAGCTTTAAACTGTTCGTTATCTACCCAGCCTTCATATCGATCAAAAGAAATCCTGATCTTACTCCACTTTTTACGATGTTCAAGAATTTTAAAGTGTTCGCCATACAGCAGTTGGCTCACCATTTCACTTCTGTCGGATGGCTCAAAGCGAACAGGGACTATACTTAAATGGCAGATTCCGTATCGCATTAATTTTTTATTATCGTCTGATTACCATGGCGGAAGCGCCACCACCGCCATTACAGATGGCAGCAGCACCGAGATTAGCATTCTTTTGTTTCAATACGTGAATTAATGTGACCAGAATCCTTGCTCCGGAACATCCAAGCGGATGACCGAGTGATACGGCACCTCCATTTACATTCACCTTGTCATCAGTCAAACCGAGTAATTTCATATTCGCTAAACCAACCACAGAAAAGGCCTCATTGAATTCAAAAAAATCTACATCATCTATTGATAAGCCTGCTTTGTCAAGTGCTTTGGGTAAAGCCTTTGCCGGTGCAGTGGTAAACCACTTTGGTTCCTGAGCTGCATCAGCATAACTTTTAATGGTTGCGAGCGGTTCAAGGCCCAATGAATCTGCTTTTTCCCGACTCATTAATACAAGGGCTGCAGCCCCATCATTAATGGTTGATGCATTAGCGGCGGTTACCGTACCATCAGTGGTAAATGCGGGTCGCAAATTGGGGATTTTTTCAATTTTTACGTTGGTATATTCTTCATCCCGTTCAACTCGAACTGGTTCACCGCGTCGTTGTGGGACATCAACAGGGACAACTTCTTCGTCATATCGTCCGGCGTTCCAGGCTTCGGCAGATCGTTTGTAAGATTGAATTGCAAAGGCATCCTGATCTTCTCTTGAAAACTTATATTCCTGTGCACAGGCATCGGCGCAAACACCCATGGCCTGCTGATCATAAACATCAACAAGACCGTCCTTTTGCATACCGTCCTCCATTTTAACTGGTCCGAATTTCGTAGCCGATCGGGCATGATAGTAATGTGGTATCAGGCTCATGTTTTCCATGCCACCTGCAACAATAATATCATTGTCTCCAAGCGCAATGGATTGTGCGGCTTGCATCACAGCCTTCATTCCCGATGCACAAACCTTATTCACTGTCGTACAAGGCACAGTATCGGGTATTCCTGCATAAATCGCAGCCTGACGAGCCGGGGCCTGACCTGATCCCGCCTGTACAACATGACCCATAAGAACCTCTTGAACAGTGTCCGGTTTCAACCCGATTCGATCTAAAGCTCCTTTAATTGCTATTGCACCTAAACGAGGGGCCGGGATTGTCGATAATTGACCGAGGAAACTACCGATCGGTGTTCGTACTGCCGACACGATAACAACGTCTCTATTCATGTTCTTTTGATTAAAATTCGGATGTTGCGAAATTAGTTAAAAATTGGAAGAATCGGTAAGGAAAAGACCATAAACCACAGTCTATCTTCCAGCTATTTTTTTAGTACATTTGAACAAGCCGATGGATCACTATGAAAGACATCATTAACAGTTTCTACAGAAACCATGCGCTTATCTACAAGGGCATACTCTTTATACTGACTACCTTTCTTATCGTTAATTTTTTTCCGAAGAGTGGAAAATTTAAATATTCGTTTGAAAAAGGTAAACCCTGGCAATCTGAGAATCTTTATGCACCCTTTGATTTTGCGATAAAAAAAACAGACGAGGAGTTTGAGGAGGAGCAGGAGGCCGTATTGTCAAATGCCTCAACATACTTCGATATAGAAACTGAGATGGTTGATCGTGTACTCGATGGGTTTAATGAACAATTCGACACACGGTTCCCCGACACGCTATCTGGATTTGACCATAACAAGGTCAGGCGATTGGGTCAATCGGTTATTCGATCAATTTATGAACGGGGTCATCTGGATAAATCCTATGAATTAAAGGACGATAACCCGGTCATCCTTCTAAAGGATCAGCAACAATTAAGGGCCGCGAATTATTCAGGTTTTATTACCCAGGAAGAGATTCGTCCGTTTCTCGATGATCAGTTGAATGTAGAAGAACTCAATGATTATAAACCTCAGCTGCTATCGCTTTTCTTTGATGTCATTCAACCGAATGTCAGCCTGAATGAATCCATTACCCAGAATTCTTTGCAAGAGGAACTAAATAAGATCTCACCGTTTCGCGGACAGATTGAACGCGAGACCCTTATCATATCAAAGGGTGAGGTGGTTGAGGGCGATAAATTTAAGATTTTAAGGTCCCTGGAAGCCGAGTACCAATCGCAGTTATGGAGCGAGGCCAATTATTTCTGGATATTGTTGGCTTATACCTTGTTGGTCGCGCTGGCCTTATTAATGCTGCTTCTTTTTTTAAGAAAATACAGACCGGAGGTTTATAACAACAATACCAAAGTGACCTTTATTTTCTTTAATATTTTACTCATGGTTTTGCTTACCACATTCGTGGTTAATTATAATTCGGCCTATTTGTACGTGGTTCCCATTTGTATTTTGCCATTGATTTTAAAAGCCTTTTTTGATGCGCGACTTGGATTGTTTACGCATGTAATAACAGTTTTACTCATTGGATTCGTTGTTACTAATTCATATGAATATATGTTCCTTCAAATCATGGCGGGAATTGTTACAATTCTTACCGTATCGGAATTGTACAAACGCGCGAATCTATTCATATCGGTTGGTCAGATCACCCTTATTTATATCGTTGCTTATTTTGCATTTTATGTGATTCACGAAGGTCGCGTTGATACGTTGCAATGGGAGACCTTTGTATTGTTTATTCTCTGTGGATTAGCCATGTTATTTGTATTACCTCTGATATATGCCTATGAAAAAATATTCGGACTGGTGTCGGATGTTTCCTTACTTGAGCTGTCGGATACGAATTCAAAACTGCTTAAGGAATTATCGAATAAAGCTCCGGGGACGTTTCATCATTCGTTGAATGTTGCTAACCTGGCAGAATCAGCTGCATATGAAATAGGAGCCAATGCCATGTTATCCAGGGTTGGCGCCCTCTATCACGATATTGGGAAAATGAAGAACCCAACGTATTTTATAGAGAATCAATCTACAGGGATCAATCCACATGACGAGTTATCGTCACGGGAAAGCGCAACGATCATTATTGAGCATGTCCTGAATGGAATTGAAATGGCCAAAAAACAAAAGCTTCCTGATCGCATAATCGATTTTATAAGAACCCATCATGGCACGAATTTAGTGTACTATTTTTATAACAAGGAAAAGCAACTTGACGACAGCGTAATGCCTGAGGATTTTCAATATCCCGGACCAAAACCCTTCAGTAAAGAAACGGCTATTTTAATGATGTGTGACAGTGTTGAAGCCGCATCGAAAAGTTTAAAAGAACCGAATTCGACAAAGATCAATGCGTTTGTTGAAAGCATTATAAACAGGCAGATTGAAGATGACCAATTCATCAATGCGAACATTACATTTAAGGAGATTCAATCGATTAAAAAAGTCCTTAAACATAAATTGGCGAATATCTATCATTTGCGTATCGAATACCCCGAATAGGCTTTTAAAAAAATAGGGATTCGTTTGCGATGTTGCCAATGAAAAGTTACATTTGCATCCGCAATTTCATTGCATAAGTTCTTAAATATTTGGAGAGGTGCCAGAGTGGTAATGGAGCAGATTGCTAATCTGTCAGCGCGCAAGTGCTGCCCGGGTTCGAATCCCGGTCTCTCCGCAATTCGGGGTGTAGCCCTGTGATACCAACAAGTTGGTAAACAGGATAAACTCCGCCCGGTTCCCGGTCTACAGATATGTCGATATATGTAGAATTTGAGAATCGAAATATTTAGTCTTGAAAGGACTAATTTTCGGGGTGTAGTACCGTAAAACTCTGATTGAGTTTACGGCATAAACTCCGCCCGGTTCCCGGTCTACAGATAAATTGGTATATGTAGAATTTGAGAATCGAAATATATAGTCTGGAAAGGACTAATTTTCGGGGTGTAGTACCGTAAAACTCTGATTGAGTTTACGGCATAAACTCCGCCCGGTTCCCGATCTACAGATATGTCGATATATGTAGAATTTGAGAATCGAAATATATAGTCTGGAAAGGACTAATTTTCGGGGTGTAGCGTAGCCCGGTTATCGCGCCTGCTTTGGGAGCAGGAGGTCGCAGGTTCGAATCCTGCCACCCCGACAAAAAAATAAAGCATGAGTTTTCGTAGAAAGCTTGCTTTCTTAAGAAAACGAAGGCTTTATTTTATGTAAAGCGCAGCTTTACTTCATTGTCAAAACCCAATTCAGGATCACCGAGCGAAGCGAGGTAATCCTGTGAAAAAGTGTTATAGTGTATTGAATAGAGTGCCAGCCAACTGGCCCTTTCGCTAAAAATGTCTACAGACATTTTTTATACGCTCAGTCCGGTCGCGTAGCTCAGCTGGATAGAGCATCTGCCTTCTAAGCAGACGGTCACAGGTTCGAGTCCTGTCGCGATCACATATTAACCTGTTGTTTTTCAGCAGGTTATTTT